>JAADHU010000019.1 GCA_013151645.1 Gammaproteobacteria bacterium
ATACCTGCTGGTCAATGAACTGGGACACTATCGCGTCTTGCGTTATTGGTTTCAGGGCCCCGCCGCCGGTACTCAGGAAATCGTCCTGGAGAATATCCCCGGGTTCCCCGACAACATCAACACCGGGCTCGATGGTCGCTTCTGGATTGGTCTCGTCGCGCCGAGAAACGAATTAATCGACGCATTATCCGGCCGTCCGCTGCTACGAAAAATCATTCAAAGACTGCCGGCATTCATCCGGCCTGCGGCCGTGCCATCGTCGCATATCATTGCGATCAACGGAGACGGCGAAATCCTGATGAACCTGCAGGATACAGAGACCCACTTTCCGGCCATCACCGGCGCCTACGAGACCCGTGATCGATTGTATTTATCGAGCCTTTTCGGTAACAAACTCGCGATCTTCGACAAGAAAAATCTTGTCCGTCGTTGAGGGGCCCGAGTGCCGCTGATCGATTCCGCACGAAGCAGTTCGTAAAATAATGGAGTTCCGCAACACGCGGCTAGTTCAGATCGAGTTCTTCAACACCCTGGTTGAACACGATATCCACCGGAATATTCGCCTGTGTCAGGCGATTCAGGTCTTCCTGCAATTGCGCGTTGATCGTGCCACCTTCGGTAAGCGCGCGCGCGCCTTCATAGTCGCCATCGCCCTGCAATGTCAGCAATAGTTCCGACAACGCGGACATGGCTTCCCGCATACGATCAAAATCGACGCTATACGTTCCCCTCTCCGGATCGCGCACGAAAGCGCCGTGCTCTTTGAAGAAATTGAATCGCACCATATTGGCCTTACCGTGTGCGCTGCTTGCACCGAAACGAATTGAACGAAAAATGCCGGCCATGAAGGTAACGTAGTTATCCCGCAGGTCGGTCTCGCCCAACTCCCCGGCTTCCTGCAGTTTGGTAATCATGTACAGGCCGAGAATGTCTGCTTTCCCCTCTTCCATGCTTGAGGCCACGTCGAGCAACGCGGCGCGCACCGTGCTACTTCCATCGATGGTGTTCTTGATACCAAGGCCGTGGGCTACTTCATGAAACATTGTATTGGCGAAAAATGCGTCGAACGTTACATGCTCGCGCTGCCCGGTATCGATCAATACGGCGGCGATCGGATCGAGAATTTTTTCAAATTTCGCCTGCATTGCATTTTTCAGCTGCAGACGCCGGGTACCTTTTTGCAACTGGACCGTTTCGTCGTTGGGCAGGTTGATGGCTATCGTCTTTGAACCTGCGTTGCTGTGCCCCGCGTAGTAAATGACGTCATAGGCATTCAGGTCGGAATCCGTACCGGGCGTCTCGGCTTTATAGGCATCGGCTACCGGCAAGCCGCGCTGCAATTCAGGCAGGAAGGCGGCAAAACGCGACAAACGTTCGCTCCATTCCTGATCCTTGATCAGCACATACGATTCATACGCTGCGCGATAGCCGAACAATCTGTCTTCGTAGGTTTCGATCGCGCCAATGACCAGTTCGATCGGATTGGTTTTCACGTCCATCCACGCAAAATCGCTTGGCTGGTATTCGTCCGTCTCCAGCGCCCTCGCGCGCAGCCGGAGATAATCGGCAAATCCTTCGTGCTCCGCAAGATCGGCGGCGCGCCTTAACAAAGCCGCCGCTTCGCGGAGCTCGGCCGCATAGGCGATGTGAAACGGAACCACCATCAGGGCACCGCTATCGTCCCGTCGTAGCAGCGAATACAAACCGGTTTTACCTTCCAGGTCAGCCGCCTCGAACTCCGCTTTCGTCATGTCCTGTGGATAAAAGTTCGCTCCCAGCGGTTTCTCACCAACACCCTCCATGAAGGGTGCTTCATCATCAAGCCGGTCCCACGGACCGTAGTTCAACTCTGCAAACCGACGCGTCGCATCAACGCCTATACCGGCCAGCCAGTCTTGATAGTCGTCGCCGTACGCCTGACGCCAGAAAAGTTCGTCCATGATCTGCGACGCTTCGATCATCAGCCCGATCATTTGTCGCTGTCCATCGCTGAATGCGGACAAGTCGGCCGTCAGGCGAAATTCCGCATAAATGTCCGGCCGCGGCGCAGCGACGGTTAGCGTGGGTTGCGCGGATTCCGTGTTTGCTGCCGACGTCGCGGCACTGGTATCGGCGCTATTGTCGCCGCCACTGGTGCAACCGGCCATCGCTGTCGCCAGGAAAAAAAACAGGCCCAACCGGTGCATTCGTATCATCGGGTTCATCCTATTGCGCGCCGTTTCCACGGCGCAATAGTGTCAAATCAGACCGATTTGACCAGAAACGGCGGCACACCCTGTTGTTCGTCGGTATCGAGCGGCAACGATTCCTGCAGGTCTTCGCCGTAGCGAATCATGGCACTGCACAAATCCACCATCAATTGCGCACATTGATCCGCCTGTTCCATCGACATCTTGCGGACCGAGGCACGAATCGGCCCTTCGCCGTTTAGCGGCGCGACCGCGGTCATTTTACGACGGAGGTCGGCGAAGGCCCGGCGCACAGGAATGGGTAAATCGCCTTCTTCGATTCCTGCCAGATTTTTCTCGTAGGCCTCGACAAGTCGTTGTTTTATGTGACTATGGCTCACTAGCGCCGACACAGCGGCACCAAAACTCTTGGCGTGGTGGTACATGTTTACTCCAGCGTTCTTATTTTAATGGCCGCATTTCTAACCTCTCAGCGGCTTAATTTACGCTTTTAAAGCTGACTACCTCCTGTAGTCCGTGGCATTGCCTCGTCAAACCTCCTGTTGAGTACTCTTGGTCAATCAATTACCTGCGTCCTATTCTTATAGCAGATGAGTGGAAGTACGCGCAAGTCCGTCAACCTTTGGATATCTCGATTGACCATATTTCGTCATCCAGCGACCGTTCAGCACTGAAAAGTGGCTTCGTCTGCTTTGTCTTCCATTCCAGTGCCAGTGTTTCGGCCATCAGAAAGTCACGATAAATGGCCAACGATGCTTCCACGCCGGCCGACCCCGACACACCGAGAACAATTCGGTCAGAGACCTCGAGACCGGCCTGTTTGCGTGCCTCCTGCACCGTTCGGACCAGCTCGCGCGCCAGCCCTTCAAGAATCAGATTGTCGTTGAGCGTCGTATCAAGCGCCGTCAGATAGCCACCGTCCTCGCCGCACGCGAAACCTTCCGCCGAGCTGGTCTCGATCAGCACATCCTCGGCTTCAAGCGTGATGGTCTGCTCGGGCAGCTCGATTGAAAAGGCCTCGTTGCTGGCCACAGCCCCGGCGATCGCCGCCCCGTCCGCCTCATCGAGTGCCTTGCGAATCACCGGTATCAGCTTGCCGTATCGCTTGCCGATACGCGGCAAATTGGGTTTGATGCGATAGTTCACCAGACCGGCGTCGCGCGCAATAAACTCGATCGACTTGACGTTGAGTTCCTCCAGAATTTGCGCCTGGTGTCGCGCCAGCGCCTTGGCCGCTCGATCCTCTGGCGCCCTGATCAGTAGCCGTGACAACGGTTGACGAGTGCGCACACCCGATTGACCGCGTGCAGCGCGAGCCAGTCCGACGACCTTTTGAACCACACCGATCTCGTACAACAGCGCCTCGTCTTCATAATCGGGATTTGTCTCCGGCCAGTCCGACATGTGCACGCTGACCGGTGCCGTTGCATCGATACCGCGCACAAGGTTCTGGTACATGTTTTCCGCCAGGAACGGCACGAAGGGCGCCATCAGGCGGTGTACCGTACTCAGGCACTCGTACAGCGTCAGATAAGCAGACTGTTTGTCCTCGGGATCAGTCGATTTCCAGAAGCGGCGCCGGTTTCGCCGTACGTACCAGTTACTCAACTGATCGACGAACGATTCAATCGCTTCGCCCGCCGACCTGGCGTCGAAGTTATCCATGGCCACGGTGCACTGACTGATCGTCTGGTTCAACAGGGCGAGCGCCCAGCGATCCATTTCAGGTCGCTCGGCAACCGGCAGTGCCGCGTTGAAATCGATATCGTCCAGTCGCGCATAGAGCACGAAAAACCCGTAGGTGTTCCACAACGTGTTGATAAACGAACTTGCGACATCTGCGACGATCTCGACTGAAACACGTTTCTGCACTTCCGGGGACAAACGCGCCAGGAAATACCAGCGCAGCGCATCCGCGCCCACAGTGTCGAAGACGTCATAGGGATCGACGATATTGCCCACCGACTTCGACATCTTCTTGCCGTCTTTGTCGACGATATGACTCAGGCAAATGCAGTTCCGGTATGCAACGCTGTCAGACACGAGCGTTGAAATCGCATGCAGTGTATAAAACCAGCCGCGCGTCTGATCGATTGCCTCACAAATATAGTCCACCGGAAAACGCTCACTGAACGTATCCGCATTTTCGAACGGATAGTGCCACTGAGCATAGGACATAGCGCCGGAATCGAACCAGCAATCGATCACTTCGGGAACACGCTTCCAGGTCTTGCCGTCCTTCTCGAACGTGATGTCGTCAACGGCGGGCCGGTGCAGATCGAGATCCGTCAGACTCTGGCCCGTTAGCTCCTCGAGTTCTGCCAGAGAACCCACACAAATGTAATTTTCATCTCCATCGGTCCAAACCGGCAGCGGCGTACCCCAAAAGCGTTCGCGAGACAGCGCCCAGTCAACATTATTTTCCAGCCACTTGCCGAAACGACCGTCGCGAATGTGCGCGGGAACCCAGTTAATGGTCTTGTTCAGTTCCACCATCCGCTCGCGGAAGTCGGATGTGCGGATATACCAGGCATTTTTGGCGTAATAGATGATGGGGTCGCCCGTCCGCCAGCCGAACGGATAGCTATGCCGGTAGCGTTCGGAGCGGAACATCAATCCGCGTTCCTTCAGGATGCGAATTAACGGTTTGTCCGCATCCTTGAAGAACATGCCGGCGACCGGCTCGACTTCGGCCAGGAAATTTCCGTCCTGCCCAACGCCGTGCACAATCGGCAGACCGTGTTTCAGGCCGAGGGCAAGATCGTCGACACCGTACGCCGGTGCGCAATGCACGATTCCCGTCCCGCCTTGGGTATTGACGAACTCCGCTGACAGCACGACGAAAGCCTCGGCGTCCACCTTGAGGTAGTCGAACAGTCGCTCATAGCGCATGCCGACGAGCTCTGAACCCTTGAGCGTCCGCACCACTTTGTGCGGCAAGTCGCCGAGGACGGATTCGCGTAACGCCTCCGCCACGATAAACGTCTCCTCGTCGGTCTCGGCGTAGACATAGTCGATGTCATCGTTCACGGCGAGCATCAGGTTCGACGGCAGCGTCCATGGCGTCGTTGTCCACACAAGAAATGAGGTATTTGCTTCGCCCTGCACGCGAAAGCGCACGTACACCGACGGATCTTCAACGTCACGATACCCTTGCGCCAGTTCATGGGAAGACAATGTCGCGCCAATACGGGGATCGTAGGGCACGACTTTGTAACCCCGGTAGATCAGGTCTTTGTCCCAGATTTTCTGCAGCAGATTCCAGACGCTTTCGATGTAGTGGTTGTCCAGCGTGTAGTAAGCCTCGTCCATGTTGACCCAGAAGCCCATGCGGTCGGTCATCTTTTCCCAGTCTTCAATGTAGCGCATGACCGACTCGCGGCAACGCCGCGTGAATTCAGCGATACCGACTTTCTCTTCGATTTCCTGCTTGTCGAAAATTCCGAGTTCTTTCTCGATCTCGTGTTCAACCGGCAGGCCGTGAGTATCCCAACCGGCTTTACGCGGCACGTGATAGCCGCGCATCGTTTTGTAGCGGGGGAATGCATCCTTGAACGCACGCGCGAGAACGTGGTGAATGCCGGGTTTACCGTTGGCCGTCGGCGGACCATCGTTGAAGGTAAAAAGCGGTCGCCCCTGCGACTGCTTGAGCGATTCTTCGAATACGTTTTTCTCACGCCAAAACTCGAGAACCTCGGTTTCCAGCGCAGGACCGTTGTAGCGGCCAGTGACTTCCTTAAAACTCATTTCTTAGAGATCCGATTTATAAAACTATAAGCCCAAAATACAACGCCCCGAACGCATCACTGCGTCCGGGGCGATGGTCATTCTCAATCGCGGTACCACCCGGTTTCACGAAAGCCTGCGCTTTCGCCTCGTTGTGCCCGATATCGGCGGCCAGCCGATTGCGCCTAATCAGCCAGGTCGGCCTTTCGGGCAATAACTCCGGGGTGATATTCAGCAGCGACCGATGTGGGGCTCGCACCATTCCCCATTCGCTTTGATCGGATGTGACCGCCTACTTGTCCCCTTCCACGTCTTGAAGCGGAAACTAGCGCCGGTATGAGGAAAATACAAGGCTTTGTAGAAAATTAGCGTGCGCAGATCAACCAAGCAGCGATCAGTTAATGGTCGGGGACACCGGTTGATCGCTTTCTTCACCGAACATCGCCCGATCGAAAACGTCGATCAGGACCTCGGTCTTCTGTGCTCCCATGATGAACAGTCGCCGGTTGACCAGAAAATCCGGCACGCCGGTCACGCCCCCTTTGCGAACCTGCGCTTCCAGCAGCAGCACCTGCTGTCGCATCAGGTCGTCGTCGAGTGCTTTCTTGACGGCGTCCGCGGACAATCCATGTTGATCGCCAATCATGATCAGGGCGTCACGATCCGATATATCCAGACCTTCCTCAAAGAACCCTTTGAGAATTCGATCGGCCAGCGCCGAGGCATCAACACCCTCCTGGTCCGCCAGCAGCATGAGCTGGTGCGCTTCGAGTGTTTGCGGTACCCGCTTTATTCGATCGAAGCGAAAGTGAATCCCCTCCGCCTTGCCCGCCCCCGTGAGGTAGTCGAGGCCCGGCTGAATGGTTTCACGACGACCGAACTTGGAGAACAGGTAGTCGTCGAAAGCCATGCCGTCGACGGGCATGTCGGGGTTGAGTTGGAAGCCGACCCAATTCACCACCGAAGGTCCGCGTACCGCGAGCAATGCGTCATCGAGGCGACGTTTGCCGAGATAGGACCACGGGCAAATGAAATCGCCAATAAAATCGACACGCAATGTCGCAACCGGCAAGCTGTCGTCGCTGCGTGCAATGTTGGTAATGCCAGGATCAATCATCGAAATCCTCCAGTGTCGTGCAGAAATGCGGCCGCGAGACTGCAATTCAAGCCAGGTGCCGACGCTGCGCATCGACCCTGTTTATTAGAGGCGGAATCGATGAAGAAGTTTAATTCGCCGGTGTTGTTGCGCTGCCAGCAAACACATCATTTTCTGCTATTTTATCGAAATTCGGCGATTTTAGTGGTTTTTTTCTGATTATCGGTCCGGCTTCGATAACTTGACGAGCATCGGCGGCCTGAAATCAGCGCCTGACAGTACCCATCAAATCGATTTATCACACGATGTGACAATTAATCGCAGGAAATAAATTACCATTCGACACGGTCTAAGCAGGTGTATCTTTTCAGGAGAATGTGAGTGCTGATCCGCAAACCGTCCGACATACGCTCGTCCGAGATAACCAGTGAAACGAACTACCTCAATCGTCGCCAGTTCCTTCAATCGAGCGCGCTCGCGGGCGGCTCTCTGCTGGCCGGCTCAGCGCTCGGTGCCATTGTGCCGAGTAGCCCAATGGCCGAATTGCCCGGGGTCATTCCAGGCGACTACAGCACGACTGAAACACCCAACAGCGTTGAAGACATCGTTACCTACAACAACTACTACGAATTTGGTACGGACAAGAGCGACCCCGTTAACAACTCGCAGGATTTCAAGCCGCGACCCTGGACCATCGAAGTCGATGGCCATGCGGAGATAACGGGCACTTTCGATATCGAGGATTTCATCAAACCGCACGTACTTGAGGAACGTATTTATCGCATGCGCTGCGTTGAGGCCTGGTCCATGGTGATTCCCTGGGTCGGCATTCCGCTGGTCGACATCGTCAAGCACTTCAAGCCGACATCGGACGCAAAATTCGTGCGCTTCGAGACACTGCACGATCCCGACAGAATGCCTGGCCAGCGACGGGGCAGTCTGCGCTGGCCGTATCGTGAAGGTTTGACGATCGCCGAAGCGACCAATCCACTGCCGCTGCTTGCCGTCGGCCTTTACGGCCACGCGCTGCCCAATCAGAACGGCGCGCCGATACGACTGGTCGTTCCGTGGAAGTACGGCTTTAAGGGTATCAAGGGCATTGTGAAGATGAGCTTCGAGTCTCGCCAACCCGTCAATAGCTGGCAGATGGCAGCATCTAACGAGTACGGCTTCTATGCGAACGTCAATCCGAACGTCGCCCATCCGCGCTGGAGCCAGGCCAGGGAACGGCGCATCGGAGCGGGATTCTTCGCCGAGAAACAACCCACGCTGATGTTTAACGGTTACGGCGAACAGGTCGCACATTTATATGACGGCCTCAATCTGCGGCGAAACTTCTAGAAACGGCAGTCCTTTCTACCGTGAACACGTTGACCCAAATCCGGTTTGTCTGGAAACCGCTGGTATTCCTGGCCTGCCTCATTCCTGCCGTCCTGGTGGTGACCGATGCCTTTGAAATCACCGGGCGTCTTGGCGCGAATCCTATCGAGGCGATTCAGGACCGATTCGGATACTGGGGCTTGCGTTTCATACTGATCGCGCTGGCGGTCACACCACTGCGCCAATTGACTGGCTGGAACTGGCTCACACGCTTTCGCCGCATGCTTGGGTTGTTCGCGTTCTTCTATGTTTTCATGCACTTTCTGGTATGGCTGATCCTCGACCAACGACTTCTAATGTCTGCGATTCTGGAGGATATCGTTGAGCGGCCGTTCATTACGTTCGGCTTCGCTGCGTTGCTATTGCTGCTGACAATGACGCTCACCTCAACGCTCGCGATGAGGCGACGACTCGGTCGCCGCTGGCAGCAATTGCACAACGGTATTTATGTTGTCGGCATTCTCGGCGTCTGGCATTACTGGTGGCAGGTAAAACTGGATGTTCGTGAACCGCTGATTTACGCATCCATCCTGGCCGCATTGCTAAGCTACCGTTTGTGGCGCCGATTCAGAATAAGCCGATAGCGACATGCATCGCTGCTTTACGATGTCGCCTGAAAGGCTATGCCCTGACGCTGTCCACTCTGTGCAGCAAACATTTGATCTTTGTCCAGTTCATGGAGCGTACCCGACTGCACCAGAATTACGCGGTCCGATGCCATGATCATCGCTTCACGATGCGCGACGCAAATTCGCGTTGTACCAAGCTGCTCGAGCATTCGTACGACGTTGGCTTCCGTCGTCGAATCCAGGTTCGCGGTTCCCTCGTCGAGAACAAGAATCTCGGGATCACGGTACAACGCTCTGGCCAGCAGCACGCGCTGTCGCTGACCGGAACTCAGAACGCTACCCATTTCGCCCACCAGGCTGTTATAGCCCATGGGCATCGCCAGAATATCGGCATGTATCACGGCATCTTCCGCGCAACGCCTGACTTTTTCAAAATCCGGTTGTGCTTCGAAGAACGAAATATTGTCGGCGATCGAACCGGCCAGCAAGGCGTCATCCTGCATAACCGTGCCGATTTTTCGCCGATACTCCGAGAGGCCGTACCGACCCAGCGGTAACCCTCCGTAGCGAATCCCGCCTGTCTCTGGTTCGAAAAGTCCAAGCAGCAATTTCAGCAGCGTCGTTTTGCCGCCGCCGGATGTGCCGACCAGCGAGATCATCTCGCCTGGCTTGATCGTTAGCGAAACCTCATTGAGGATCAACGACTCCCCTTCGCCGTATCGAAACGATACGTTGTCGATATCGATTGCCGAATCCTTACTGTCGTTGATTCCTATAACCTCGACCGATTCACTTCCGCCAGTGCCTTTCTCGGGAACGGCCAGCCCGATATCGGCAATTCGTTCCAAATGAAGACCCAGGAGACGAAATTCGATCAGGCGTTCAATCAGCATGGATATTTTGCTGACGAACTGGCGCTTGTACGCCATAAATGCGAACAGCATTCCGATCGTCAATGAACCGTCCACAACCAACAGGGCACCCAGATAGACGACCACTGTGTTCTCGAGACCGAACAGCAAACCGTTGGCGGCGTTAAAACCGATTTCGAGCTTACCGACTTTTACGCTGCTGTTGATGACGTCGGCGTATTTGTTTTGCCATCGCGATTGTCGTTCGGCTTCATGTCCGAACACCTTGATCGACTGAATTCCGCGTATAGATTCGATAAACATGGACTGTTCCTGCGCGGCCGCGACCATCTTGTCTTCGTTCCCGGCACGCAACGGTTGATAGAAAATCATCCGAAGTACGAGATAGAGTACCGACACAACAAGTACTACCAGCCCCAATACGCGGCTGTATACGAAAATCAGAATCAGCGTGCTCACGGCCATCAAGCCGTCGATGAACGCCGCAACCAGTCCTTGCGCAAAGAGTTCGTGAATAGGACCCGTAGACGAAAAACGGGACAGAATGTCGCCAACATGCCGCTTCTCATACCACTGCAGCGGCAATCGAATGAGGTGTCCGAATAAGTTGGCAACGACCTGGTAACTCAGCGAACTACTGATATGCAAGATCACGTACGAGCGAAGCAACGTTGCCGCTTCATTGATCAGCATTAGCATTCCGAACCCCAAAGCAAGTACCAGCAGAAGGTCCGTATCCGATTTGGCCAGCACTTCATCAACGACCAGTTGCATATAGAATGGTGCGGCAAGCACGAATAACTGAATAATGAAAGACAACAGCAGAGTTTGTATCAGAATGCCGTTCAGGCCTGCGATTCTACCCACCACATCGGTAAGTCGCATTTTTCGCTGTTCTTTGCGCTGCTTGAAATTCGCACTCGGGCTCAGCTCGAGAGCGATCCCGGTAAATTTCTCCGACACCTGCGCGCGCGTATATTGTCGTTTGCCGAGCGCGGGATCGTAAACGGTAATCTGATCCCCTTTGACGGACTTCAGGACCACGAAGTGGCTCATGTTCCAATGCAATACGCACGGTAACTGTAGTTTCTTCAGGGACTTGATATCCAGGCGAAGCGGGCGCGAGCTCATGTTCATGCGTCTCGCGGTGACTATAAGTCCTTGTAACGTTGATCCCTTTAGCGATACGGAATGACGCAGTCTGAGGTTATTGAGGTTTGTTTCGTAACCGAAATAAGAAGCAATCATTGCGAGGCAGGCGAGTCCGCACTCAGCCTCTTCCGCCTGACGGATCATCGTCAGTCGACGAGCCCCTGAGAAATTCAGGAGCCTCGCTGCGTCAATCACGTTCGCCCTCGAAGACTTAAGAGGGGCTCCAGAATCCAGTCGAGCAAAGAACGTTTCTCGAGCACGATATCCGCCGCCAGAAGCATCCCTGCCTGCAGCGGAAATTCCTGACCGAAAGCATTGACCGTCTCGCTTTCTATAGTCACCGTAACGCGATAAGTCGGCTCCGACACCCGTACGTTTGTTCCAGTCTCAAGCGGTGACAAGACCGTAGACGAAATTGCGGATATTGTGCCCTTTTGGACGCCGAATTGACGAAAGTCGAAAGCGTCGTACAACAATCGTACCTCCTGACCTCTTGCTACGAATCCGACCGCTCGCGTCGGTACGAATAGCTGCGCTTCGAGCCTTCCTCCAGCCGGCAGAATCGTGAGTAGCGAATAGTCGCTCGACACCGTCGAGCCGACAATTGCCTGGATAGCCGCCACCTTTCCGGACAATGGAGCAGAAATCGTAATGGACCGCTTGCTCGAAAAATCGATCTTGCGAAGCTCAAGATCGGCTCGGCTCGATGCCAATCTCGACAGGCGTTCGTCGCTTTCCAGCGGAACACGCGCGAGTTCCAGGTGTTTCTGCTCCACACTCGCGGTGATCGCAGCGTGTTTTTGCAATAAGTTTGCAAGCAATTGTCGATTGCCGATCAGGCCGGCTTCTCGCTCGAGATATTCTGCGGTACTGATGAAACCCTTTTTGACGACGCCCCCCAGCCGGTCATAGTTTTTTTGCAGATTCGACAACAGTTGGCGCTGCGTCGACACTTGTTCCAGTACCGAGCGTATTTCCACTGTCAGCCCGCGAATTTCAGCCGCCAGTCGTTCGGCGTCAGCCTCACGGCGACGTACCTCCAGGTCCTGTCGTGTTTGAATCTCGGCCAGCTGAAAATCGATGACTCGCTGCATTTCTCCGTCAACGCTCTGACCGCTACCGGTCATCGTGTCGCCGAGCAAGGTGAGCAGAGGATCGCCCGCCTTTACACTTTGCGATTCCACCACGAGCAACTGGCCAATAACGCCTGGTCTTGGCGTATGTACCTTGACTATTCCTTTGTCCGGCGAAAGAAAACCCTGCACGGTTTCTTTTCTGGCATAGGTACCAACGGACAAAAACAGGATGGCCGTGGTCACGATTGCGACGAGAAAACCTGTGATCAACAACTGTGACAATGGCTGAGACAAGATTACATCGCCGAGTCCCTGGTCTCGTTTGGCTTCCAGCGCTTCCTTTCTGAAAAGGTCGGACATGCACAATTCCAATGTGGTAACGCTAAGGGAAATTCAACCACGACCGTCCGTAACGATGACCAATGATCGTTAGCGTTGCGTGGCACGTGCCGGTGGTATCGTCCGCAGCGCGGTCGGTTTTTCACCAACGTCAATTCGAATCGGTTGCCAGGAGGTGCTGGCGAAACTCCACTACCGAAGGGTGACGACGGTCCGCCTTATTCGAATTTATCCGGATGAGATGCGACATACTTGTAGAGAAAAACGGCGATGATGCCGAAAGCAATCACGAGAATTGCAGAGCCTCCACCACTCAAGGTCTGGAGAACGCCCTGGTAGTACAAATAAGAAAGTGCGACCACGGTAAAAACCAGCATCGCGATCCAGAATCCGATTATTCTGCCTTTTGTCATAGTTGTATCCACTGTTTGCGGCCTCCGTCCATTCTATTCGATGGAAAAGACGTTTGGCCCGACTAATACCATTGATTGCCAGCGAACGGGACTGGTCCTGACTGCAGAGCCGCGATCAGGACCAGCCACTGTTACGTCGACGACCTATGGAGAAATGGCGTCGTAAATAGCGGTCCCTATCGCATACCCAACACCCCAGGAAAACCCAAGTGCCACGCCGACGACTCCGAATGCAGATGCCCCGACAAGCGAGCCTGTCACACCTGCGCCAATAGCGGTCCCGATAACCCCGCCGGTTGTGGCCGAATCTACCACCCCAGCCCCGCTGACTGCACTTACTTCATTCATCGTTAATACTCTCATTGGAATGTCCTCCGTGATTATTTCCAAATTGAGGGCAAAGAATACGCCAACTTCCGGCCAGTATTCCTTCTCTAAAACTGGTCAAAACGATGATAAACAGCCCGAGAAATGGTGGCTTGAACTAGCAGTATGATGTGCCATGGCTCGGTGTCGTCATTGAGGAAGCCAGGTCTTTACTGGTGATGACACTGGCCAGTCACTGTGCCGAGATCCGCAGGGCTTCCGCAGCACCGTCGTCTTCCGTGAATGATGTGTGGCAGGCAAAAAAAAGCCCCGAAAATTCGGGGCTTTTCTGGTACTGCTTCGCGGGAGCGAATGGCTTACATCATGCCGCCCATTCCGCCCATGCCGCCCATGCCACCCATATCAGGCATCGCCGGCGCGCCAGCATCGTCCTGCGGCGCATCTGCAACCATCGCTTCGGTGGTTAACAGCAAGCCTGAGACCGATGCCGCGTTTTGCAACGCATAGCGTGTCACTTTGGTCGGATCAAGGATGCCGGCTTCAATCATGTCGCCATACTCACCCGTTGCCGCGTTGTATCCGTAGTTGCCCTTTCCTTCTTTGACAGCATTCAGAACAACACTGGAATCACCACCCGCATTCCGCACAATCTGTCGCAGAGGCTCTTCAACGGATCGACGCAGAATGTTGATACCAACGTCCTGATCGTGATTGTCACCCTTGAGGTCACCAACCGCATCGATCGCGCGAATTAATGCAACACCACCACCGGGAACAACACCTTCCTCAACCGCAGCACGCGTTGAGTGCAATGCGTCTTCCACGCGCGCTTTCTTTTCTTTCATTTCGATTTCGGTTGCTGCGCCGACTTTGATAACGGCAACGCCGCCGGAGAGCTTGGCAACGCGCTCCTGCAGTTTTTCCTTGTCGTAGTCAGAGCTGGACTCTTCGATCTCGGCATTGATCTGCTCAACACGTCCCTGGATATCTTCGGCCCGTCCGGCACCGTCGATGATGGTCGTGTTTTCTTTAGTGATCTGAACTTTCTTCGCATCACCCAGATCGTCAATCGCCGTTTTCTCCAGAGAAAGACCGACTTCCTCAGAGACCACCTGACCACCGGTCAGAATGGCGATGTCCTGCAGCATTGCTTTGCGGCGATCACCGAAACCCGGTGCCTTGACAGCGGCCACTTTGACGATGCCGCGAATGTTGTTCACGACGAGAGTCGCCAATGCTTCGCCTTCAACGTCCTCTGAGATTATCAGCAGCGGACGACCGGACTTCGCAACACCTTCCAGAATCGGCAGAAGATCGCGAATGTTCGAGATCTTCTTGTCAAACAGAAGAATCAGCGGATTCTCAAGCTCAACCGACTGGCTCTGCTGATTGTTGATGAAGTAAGGTGACAAATAGCCCCGGTCAAACTGCATGCCTTCTACGACATCCAGCTCGTTGGCCAGACCGGATCCTTCTTCAACAGTAATCACGCCTTCTTTGCCGACTTTCTGCATTGCTTCGGAGATGATTTCGCCGATCTCGAGATCCGAGTTGGCTGAAATACTGCCGACCTGCGCGATCGCTGTGTGATCTTCACACGGCTTGGAGAGCTTCTTCAGCTCGGCGATCACCGCAATCGTCGCTTTGTCGATACCGCGCTTCAGGTCCATCGGGTTCATGCCGGCAGCAACCGACTTCAGACCCTCGCGGAGAACCGCCTGGGCCAGGATCGTTGCGGTCGTTGTGCCGTCGCCTGCGACATCAGATGTCTGGGAAGCCACTTCCTTGACCATCTGCGCGCCCATGTTTTCGAACTTGTCATCCAGCTCAATTTCCTTGGCAACCGAAACACCGTCTTTGGTGACAGTCGGAGCGCCAAAGCTCTTATCAAGCACTACATTGCGACCTTTGGGACCCAGGGTCACCTTTACCGCGTTGGCCAGAATGTTTACACCTGCAAACATTTTTTGGCGCGCGTCGTCGCTGAAACGAACTTCTTTAGCAGCCATTTGCTTATTCCTCTTAGCTTAAATTCTTCAAAATCGGGTGGATTAGACGCTTAGCCTTCGATAACGGCCATAATGTCGTCTTCCTTCATAACAAGAAGCTCTTCACCGTCTACTTTGACTTCGGTGCCGCTGTACTTGCCAAACAGCACTTTGTCGCCGGCCTTGACATCCAGAGCCCGCAATTCACCGGATTCCAGGATTTTGCCATTACCCACGGCAATGACTTCACCCTTGATGGGCTTTTCAGCAGCCGCATCCGGAATCACGATTCCGCCGGGGGATGTGCGCTCTTCTTCCATGCGCTTTACGATGACTCGATCATGAAGCGGACGAATCTTCATCGGTTAGATCTCCTATAAATGATTGTTTGATAACAAATTATTGAGTTTATCTGTGTCGAGAATTATTAGCACTCGACCACAAGGAGTGCCAATGATAGGGGCGGTGAGATAAATTTCAAGGGCCGCGGCCCGCGGATCACCGGATAGCACGACGCAGGCGCGTGTTGTGACGCAAAAATGGGCCCTGGTTCAATGACAGGAGACGCGTCGGTCGGTATCCTTCAGCCGCACGTTGAAGGCCTTTTCGGGCATAGTGCCCCGCAGAGGCTTTTGTTCACATGAGCGGTAACAAATGGCCTGGAAAACAGGTCTGACTGATACCCCTTCCTGAAAAACCACCTGACTCCGGGAAAAACGCAAGACGATGCTGACGTTTACCAACACTAAAAGACTTCTGGCGATCGCCGCCGTCGCGCTGCTGAGCCTGTCGGTCGCCGCACAGGATGATGACATCCTGCACCCGGAGGAAGCCTACCGTTATGCTGTCAGCGACACCGGCTCCGCACTCGAGATCGACTGGGCCATCGAAGAGGGCTACTACCTGTACCGGCAGAAGCTCTCCTTTAAAAGCAATACCGCGTCCGTGCAATTCGGCAATTTCGAACTGCCACAGGGTTTGCCGCACGAAGACGAGTTTTTTGGTGCGCAACAGGTTTATCGCGATCGTTTCTTCGTCACCATTCCCTACACAATCATCGGCGAGCGACCGGCGTCGATGCAAGTCGAAGTCAAGTCACAGGGTTGCGCCGACATCGGCATTTGTTACCCGCCACAGACCTGGACCAGTGACGTACGCCTCATTTCCGCCAGTACAACGCCCGCGACAAAACTGACGCTCGGCAACTCGATCGGCAGCTCTGAATTCCTGCCGGTCGATGAGGCTTTCAAACCGGTCCTGATTGTGCGAGACGGCAATACGATCGATGTTGCGTTTCAAGTCACACCCGGTTACTACCTGTATAAAGACAAGCTCTCGGTAAGCAGCGAATCAACCCAGGCGCAGCTCGGCCAACTGGAATTGCCGGCCGGCGAGAAAAAAGTGGATGAGTGGTTCGGGGAGATGGAGGTCTACCACGACGACGTTTTCGCGTTGCTGCCCATTGCGCGCGCCGCACCTGACGCAATGGACCTGACAGTGGCGGTGGCCTACCAGGGCTGCGCCGATGGCGGCCTTTGTTATCCACCGCAAGTTCGCGACCTCACGGTAGCTTTGCCCGCGGTCGCGACGGTGACGTCATTCCCCGCAGCCACCACAGCCGCCGCAGCGGCACCGGTATCCGAACAGGCGAAACTGGCTCAGCTGATTTCGGGATCGAGTATCTACCTGGTCATCGCAACCTTTTTCGGGGCCGGCCTGTTGCTCGCCTTCACCCCCTGCGTGCTGCCAATGGTGCCGATCCTGTCGGGCATCATTGCCGGTGAGGGCGACGACGTCAGTTCAGCGAGAGGCTTCAGCCTGGCGCTGAGCTACGTCATGGGCATGGCGCTCATCTATACCGGTGCCGGTATCGTGGCGGCCGCAATCGGCGTGCAGCTACAAGCCGTATTCAATGCGCCGTGGGTGCTGATTTTGTTCTCGGGACTGTTTGTAGTGCTCGCGATGGGTATGTTTGGCCTGTTCGAATTACAAATGCCATCGTCGCTACAAAGCCGTCTTGCCACGATCAGCGGCAACCAGAAGACCGGCACCGTCGTCGGTGCCTTTGTCATGGGCGCCCTGTCCTCACTGATTGTTACAGCCTGTGTTGCACCACCGCTGGTTGCCACCCTGACTGTCATCGGCCAATCGGGCGACATGTTGCGCGGCGGCACGGCACTGTTCGCCCTCAGCCTCGGCATGGGCGCTCCGTTGCTCATCGTTGGCGCGTCGGCCGGGAAGCTGCTGCCGAAGGTAGGTCCGTGGATGGTTGCCGTCAAGAATGCGTTTGGCTTCATGATGCTGGGCCTTGCAATCTGGATGTTGTCACGAATTCTGGCCGACGAAATCACGCTGGCACTTTGGGGTGTCCTGACACTCATGGCGGGCGTGTTCCTCGGCGGCCTGACAACAATTACGGTCGAATCGGGCGGCAGTGCGAAGCTGGGCAAAGGATTCGGATTGATCGCCGTCATTTATGGCGCGGTCATGCTGCTTGGTTCACTGTCCGGTGGTCACAACCCGTTGCAGCCACTGGCTGGCATCAGTCTCGGTAACGGCGCGACCGTAGCAACCACACACGAACTCGAGTTCAGGCGTATCAAAACGGTTGCAGACCTTGACCGGGCACTGCTGGATGCCTCACGCCAGGGCAAAACAACGATGCTGGACTTCTATGCGGACTGGTGTGTGTCATGCAAGGAAATGGAAGCGTACACTTTTACGGATGCCGACGTTCAACAGACGCTGTCAAACACGGTACTATTGCAGGCAGACGTCACGGCGAACGACGATCAGGATCAGGAGCTGCTGCAGCATTTCGGTGTTTTCGGTCCACCGACGATTATCTTGTTCGGCGCTGACGGACAGCAAAGAAACGGCTATGAGGTTGTCGGCTACATGAAAGCGGAGGCTTTCTCGGCACATTTAAAACAGGCTTTTAGCGCAAACGCAACAACAACGGCTAACGCAGATACCACAATATGAAAAATAAAATAGTAATCATGTCTGTCGCGTTGATCGCGATCGCGGCCGGCGGCTTCATACTGCAGAACAATCTCGCGACAAAATCAAACCCGGCTATTGAAAGTGCGAACGCTACTGTCGCGACCGGGGATGACAAAATTCACTTTCAACTCAAGGACGTCACTGGAGAATTGCGCCAGTCGTCCGAGTGGGATGGCAAGGCCAGGCTCATCAATTTCTGGGCGACCTGGTGTGCGCCATGCCGACGTGAAATTCCGTTGCTAATAGCAACCCAGGAGAAGTACGCCGCCAACAATGTTCAAATTATCGGCATCGCAGTCGATTTCCCGGATGAGGTTGCCGCGTATGCGGAAGAAGCCGAATTCAACTACCCGATCCTGGTCGGACAGGAAGATGCAATGGCTGTCGCCGAATCGTCCGGTGTCGACTTTATCGGTCTGCCCTTTACGATGGTGATATCGCCAGACGGCGATCTGATTAAAACCCACATCGGCGAGATCGTCGAAGCGCACATCGAAAAAATCACCACGGTGCTCGCACAGATGGAGCGCGGCGATCTGAATCTCGAGGGCGCCCGCGAGGCCTTGAAGACCTTATAGGCGATCCGCAGGCGCTGCTCGGCGGTGCAATTCACGTTTTGGTCAAAAACTTTCACCTTTTTACGTTAAATTTGGCGTAAATACCGTGAAAAGAGGTAGTATTGCGGCCATCTTCGGTAAAAGAGCTGAAAACGAACGTATGGCCAGGCTGCTTCTCATCAACGGTCCTAACCTGAATCTGCTGGGAACGCGTGAACCCGGCGTTTACGGCAAGACCGGCCTGGCCGATATAGAAACCACATTGTGCAGGATCGCCGCCGAACTCGGCCACGCGCTGCACTGTTTTCAGAGCAATGCGGAACATGAATTAGTGGACCGAATTCAGCAGGCCGACGTCGATAGTGTCGGCAGCATTCTTATCAATCCGGGGGCTTTCACCCACACCAGTATCGCGATGCGGGACGCGCTCCTCGCCGTCGATATTCCGTTTATCGAAATTCATCTGAGTAATACATTTGCTCGCGAAGAGTTTCGCCACAAGAGTTTTTTTAGTGATATCGCGGCGGGCTGTATTGTTGGTCTCGGCGATTACGGCTATGAACTTGCTCTTCGGGCCGCTGTCCAGCGGCTCGATCATGCCAAGGAAAAATAATGGACATACGAAAAGTAAAAAAACTCATCGAACTCCTGGACGAATCCGGCATTGCAGAGATCGAAATTTGCGAGGGAGAGGACTCCGTCCGTATCTCGCGATACGCGACCGGAGTGCCGCAAGCGGCGCCGCTCGCTGCGCCGCTTCCGCTGGCGGCACCGGTTGCGCCCGCGGCTGCAGCCCCGCAAGTCGAAGTCGCCCCGGCACCGGAAGTGGAGGACGATGGCTACGCGGTGACCGCACCGATGGTCGGAACTTTTTATTCAGCGACCTCGCCCGGTACCGCCCCCTTTGTCCAGGTCGGCGACCCGGTAAACGAAGGCGACACGCTGTGTATTGTCGAGGCCATGAAGATGATGAATCAAATCGAGGCCGAAATTTCCGGAACGATAAAAGCGATCAAAGTGCAAAACGGCGAACCTGTCGAATACGGGCAAACGTTATTTGTCATTGATCAGCGCACGTCCAGCTGAACGGGCCCGCCAGTCATGCTCGATAAAGTCATCATTGCCAATCGCGGCGAAATTGCGCTCAGGGTGCTGCGTGCCTGCCGTGAACTCGGCATAAAAACGGTCGCCGTTCATTCAACGGCTGACGATAATCTGAAACACGTGTTGCTGGCCGACGAAACAGTATGCATCGGTCCGCCGGCCTCGGCGGACAGTTATCTCAATATGCCCGCCATCATCAGCGCCGCGGAAGTCACGGACTCAGTCGCTATTCACCCTGGTTACGGCTTTCTGTCAGAGAACGCCGACTTCGCGGAACGCGTCGAATCATCGGGTTTCGTTTTTGTCGGGCCGCCGGCGCAATGTATTCGTCTGATGGGCGATAAGGTTTCCGCTATCAGGGCCATGCGAGATGCTGGCGTTCCAACCGTGCCGGGTTCAGACGGACCACTTGGCGACGACGCCGAAGAAAATATGCGTATCGCCCGGGAAATAGGCTACCCGATTATTATCAAGGCTTCGGCCGGAGGCGGTGGACGCGGCATGCGTGTTGTGCATTCTGAACCCTCGCTGGCGAGCGCAATCACCGTCACGGCCGCCGAGGCACGTGCGGCATTTGGCAATGACACGCTGTACATGGAGAAGTTTCTCGAACAACCGCGACATATCGAGGTTCAGGTACTTGCGGACAACCACGGCAACGTCATACACCTCGGTGAACGCGATTGTTCGATGCAGCGACGCCACCAGAAAGTCATTGAGGAAGCTCCGGCGCCGGGTATTACTGCGGAGCAACGGGAAACGATTGGCGCAGTTTGTGTGAAGGCTTGCAAAGACATGGGCTACCGCAGCGCCGGCACGTTCGAATTCTTGTATCAGGACGATGAATTCTATTTCATCGAAATGAATACACGTCTGCAGGTTGAGCACCCTGTCACCGAAATGATTACGGGCGTCGATATTGTCAAAGAACAATTGCGAATCGCGGCAGGAGAAGAGCTCGGTTTCACCCAGGATGACATCCGAATTCAGGGACACGCGATCGAATGCCGCATCAATGCGGAAGATCCCAAGACCTTCATGCCCTCGCCCGGACTGATTCAGCTTTGGCATGCACCGGGCGGACCGGGCATCCGCGTCGAGAGCCATATTTACAGCGGCTATCGGGTGCCGCCTTTCTA
Source organism: Gammaproteobacteria bacterium (assembly GCA_013151645.1). Classification (GTDB taxonomy): domain Bacteria; phylum Pseudomonadota; class Gammaproteobacteria; order Steroidobacterales; family Woeseiaceae; genus JAADHU01. Next base: position 20,934 of record JAADHU010000019.1, read on the forward strand.
TGACTCAATGATTGGCAAAGTGATTGCGCACGGCAACGACAGGCCCACAGCGATCGCACGCATGCGCAGCGCGCTATCGGAGATGGTCATTGAAGGGATAAAGACCAACATTCCACTGCATCAGGAAATCTTTCAACACGCTGCGTTCCAGGCGGGAGGTACCGATATTCACTACCTGGAAAAACGACTTGGCTTGTAAGGCTGACATAGGCCGTGCGTGCCGGCCGCCCTGGTAAAATGGATTGGCGTCAATTTGTCATGAACCTCGATTCTCTGCAGCCCATCGATGTTGAGACAGTCCTCACGAGGCACGGTGCCGTCGCGGTTACCCTGAGCGACGCCGGAGACAACCCGGTGCTTGAACCGGCGCCGGGCGAAACGCCTTTGTGGATCGACACGCGCATAACAGGGCTCTTCCCGTATGAGGCCAATCTCGAACTGCTCCAGGAAGATCTTCTCCAGTCCTTCAATCTCGTGCAGTTACCAAAGCACCACATCGAAGCGCTTGAAGACCGTCTGTGGGAACGAGAGTGGCTGAAGAATTTTCGACCCATGAAATTCGGACGACGACTGTGGGTTAGCCCGCATGACTTCGCCGGATCGTTCGCTAACGATGTCGTCATTCGACTCGACCCGGGCCTGGCATTCGGCACTGGAACTCACCCTACTACGGCACTTTGCCTTCAATGGCTCGACTCACTCGACCTGCGCCAGCAAGAGGTCATGGACTTTGGCTGCGGTTCGGGAATTCTGGCCATCGGTAGCCTCTTGCTCGGCGCGAAAATGGCCACCGCTATCGATATTGACCCGCAGGCGATCACCGCGAGCCGCCGCAACGCGGTTGCAAATCATGTATCCGATCGTTTGTTCACGACGCTGGACACTATGGATTGCCAACAAACTTTCGATATTCTGGTCGCGAACATACTCGCCGGACCACTAATCGAACTGGCCCCCAGGCTATCGGCGAACGTTTGTAACAATGGCGTTATCGCTCTATCCGGAATTCTTGAAGAACAAGTTGATGCGGTTCGCAACGCGTACTCCCCGTGGATCCACTTCCAGGCGCCCGTCGCCAAAGACGGCTGGGTGATTCTAACGGGCACGAGACGGTGAACTAACGCCATGTACACTCAATGCCCCGATTGCCATGTCGCATTTCGAGTCACGGCGAAAGTTTTGCAGCAAGCCAGCGGCCGTGTCCAGTGCGGAGGCTGCAATCGCGCGTTTAACGCGGTGGATTACCTGTCCGAGAATCCACCTGCCGCCGGTACGCCGATGGATTCCGCTACGAATCAACCACTGACGGCTGTTTCGACCGCTGCCGACGAGGACGAGATTGCCTCCGGGGATGCTGATTTAACGACTGGTGACGTCGAAAACGAACGCAGCTTTGAGGAGCGCAACAGCGAACTCCTGAAGGCACTCGATGATCTTGCGGGCCCCGAGGAAATTCGAATAGAAGACACGGGCGTCGAATGGCGAGTGCTGGAAAAAAATGAAGATGCCGATCTGGAAGATAAAGCGGAATCGAGCGGGACCTCGGACTGGTATTTCGACGACGAAGAGAAGGACCTGGCCGCAGCAGGCAACAATGCGGCGGACGATGTCGCTGCGCCAGCCGGAAGCCAGACCGCGCTCGAATTTGGCCATGTTGCAGCGGAAGAACAGCGTTATGACGACAGCACGCCGCTGCCGGATGATTTTGAGGAAGAGGCCTTCGCTGACACGTCGTCCCCGGCCTTCCAGCCGCCACCGTCTTCGCAGGGCGATGCAGAGCCCGCTGACGAACTGCCCGTGCTTGAAGATGCCCAGGTAGACCTTGCTTTGGGCGATCCGGACGAATGGCTGGCACTGCTCGACGACGTACTCGAACAGCCGTCGGATAACCCGGACGTTAGCGATATTCCGGCCGAGTCGATGCAACGCAATCTGATCGATGACACCGGTAACGCGGCACTCCGGATGGAGGCCGAGGAGGAACTCTCCGCGATCCATAGTGAATTGTCAGCCACGCTGGATCCTTTTGCCGACACGGCCGGTCGTGATACGAACGATGACGCACCCCGCCCCTTGGATGAGACGGCAAACCCGGACGACGGCACCGCGCTGCGCGACGAAGCAACTGACCGCGAGCCCGATATCACGGATGAAGATATGTCTGACCGCTGGGATAATATCGCCCACGAAAACGAGGCGTCTGAGACCGCAGTCGATCCTGAAATCAAAGGCGAGGAAGCCGAAACCGAGGACGATTCCGAAATCGAAGATGAGAAAGCCGAGACCGTAGATGACCCCGAACTCGAAGACGGAGAAGCCGAGACCGCAGATGACCCCGAACTCGAAGACGGAGAAGCCGAGACCGTAGACGACCCCGAACTCGAAGACGGAGAAGCCGAGACCGCAGACGACCCCGAAACCGAAGACGAAGAAGCCAAGACCGCAGACGACCCCGAAACCGAAGACGAAGAAGCCAAGACCGCAGACGACCCCGAAACCGAAGATGATCTGACCGGCGAAAATGAGGACGCTGAAGCCGAGACAGTCCTTGCAGACGATGAATACGGTTCGACGGACGAGGAAGCATCCGTAGACGCCGACGATTTCCGCAGCCAGATCGCACTCATCGAGGACTCGCTGAACGACGATCCGGATCGCGACGAGTCAGCGCAGGAGAACACCCCCGCAGACGAGGAGGTCTCGAACGAGTCCGGCGGCAAGATTGGCGAACTCGACATCGAAAAGGAGTTGGCCGCTTCTTCCGGGAGCGAGTCTGCAACGGCCGATGCCGTGCGGCTGGAACACACCGTTAATGTACAAATGCGCGAAGACATGCGGCGTGCGATGGAAGACAAGGATTTCGCGGCCGCGATGACCGGTGCAGACGGCTCGCCGCTTATCGAAACCATTATCATGGAAGGCGATTTCGTCCACGGCGCCATAAACATCGAAACCGACGAGGGTGACAGCAAGATACCCGACGATCTGGACGAACCGAAGTCGTTAGCGGATACCTATGTACTCAGCCGTAGCCGTAAAAGCAGCTCGCGCTTATCTTCGGCATCCGGGCCTGCCGCAATCGCCGGCGTGATCATCCTGAGCTTGCTTCTGGCGGGCCAATACGTGCATAAATCGCGCGAATACCTGGCAACTTTCGGCCTGTTCGAGCAAACCATCGGACCTGTTTATCGGCTATTGGGCCGCCCCGTCACGCCCGCGTGGGACATCAAGGGCTGGCAGTTCGAAACGACCAACGGCAGCACCGACGAGAAGGGACAGGTCCTGACCATTTATTCCACTATCGCGAACCGGTCGACGCAGGCGCTGCCCTACCCGTTGGTACACGTGTCGCTGAAGGACCGCTGGGAAGAAATTATTGGCAGCCGCGTGTTGGAACCCAACGAGTACCTTGCCGGTAACTCGGATCCGCGCAGGCCGGTCGCGGCCGGGGAGAAATTTACCGCCGTCATATCCATCGCTACCCCGTCCGACGAAGTGACCGGATTTCTGCTGGAAGTGTGTTATCGCGTCGATCCGGCAATCCTGCGCTGCGCCAACGAAGACTTCAAAAACTGACCTGACAACCACCAGTGGTTTACAATCGCCGCACTCATTTACTCGACCACGAAGATGCGTCGGGATGAATTCAGGTGCAAACTCTGACGTGAAAATCGGCCCCTACAAATTGACGAGCCCGTTCCTGCTGGCGCCCATGGCCGGCATTACGGATGCACCCTTTCGCAAATTGTGTCGACAGTTCGGTGCCGGCATGACCACGTCCGAGATGACGACAGCGGACATCGGCCTGTGGAACACAGCCAAGTCACGGCGCCGACTGGATCTAGACATGGATGCCGAACCTCGCACCGTACAAATTGCCGGCGCGGAGCCACAGCAGCTCGCCCTGGCCGCCCGGCTCTGTGTGGAGCGGGGCGCACAAATCATCGACATCAACATGGGATGCCCGGCAAAAAAGGTGTGCCAAAAGGCCGCGGGCTCGGCACTGCTTAGAGATCCGGCACTGGTGCAACAAATTCTTGAGGCCGTGGTTGGCGCCGTCGATGTCCCGGTGACGCTGAAAATACGCACAGGCTGGGACACCACCAGCAGGAACGGTCCTGAAATAGCGCGAATCGCCGAACAAAGTGGCATTCAGGCATTGGCGGTCCACGGGCGAACGCGTGCCTGCCGATTCAAAGGCGCGGCAGAATATGAAACGATTGCGCGCATTAAGGACCTTGTGTCGATTCCCGTCATCGCTAACGGAGACGTTACTACGGCAGAGAAGTCGCTTGAAGTATTGCGTCTAAGTTACGCTGACGCATTAATGATTGGTCGGGGCGCACAGGGACGCCCCTGGATTTTTCGTGAACTCAGTCATTACCACAAGACGGGTGAAACAGTCGCGCCGCTAGAAATAAATAAAGTCCGTGATATTATGCTCGACCACCTTGACAGCCTGTACCGGTTTTACGGGGAGAAAACCGGCGTGAGGGTGGCTCGCAAACACCTGAAATGGTATTGCGTCAGCCTGGCAGGATCAGATGCATTCAAAGCGCAGGTATTACGGGTCGACAGCGCATTCGACCAGCTTCGACTGACGCGGGAATATTTTCGCCATCAGGAAAAACAGGAACCGGTCGCCGCATTGAGCGGCAATCATCCTGCGGCAGCAATGCACAATAACAACGACTTGTCAGGAAATTTCACAACGTGGTCCAAAAAACAACAACGAGAAAACAGGATCTGAAAGCCTTAAGAAACAAGAAACCACTGCGCAAGCATACCGAGGAAGCGCTGAAACAGTATTTCGCCAGCCTGAATGGCGACCGCCCCGGTGATCTTTATCACCTGGTATTAGGCGAAGTCGAGGAACCGCTCTTCAAGGCCGTCATGGACTACACACAAGGCAACCAGAGTCAGGCCGCGGGTATCCTGGGACTGAATCGGGGCACCTTGCGCAAGAAACTGAAAACCTATTCCATTTCCTAGCCGAGGTCTCACATGTTCACGGTACGCCGGGCGCTCATCAGCGTATCTGACAAACGCGGTCTGATCCCGTTTGCCAGGGGTCTAAAAGAACTTGGCATCGAAATTTTGTCCACGGGGGGCACCTGCCGGCAACTTCTCGATGCAGGTATTCCGGCCATTGAGGTGGCGGAGAAGACCGGTTTCCCGGAAATCATGGGCGGACGCGTCAAGACCTTGCACCCTGTCATTCACGGCGGCCTGCTCGGCCGTCGTGGCCAGGATGAGGCGGTCATGGCCGAACACGGTATCGAGCCGATCGATCTGCTTGCCGTTAATCTCTACCCCTTCGAAGAGACGATCAGTCGGCCCGACGTAACGCTGGACGACGCCATCGAAAATATTGATATTGGCGGACCGGCCATGATACGTGCCGCATCCAAGAACCACATAGGCGTCGCCGTCGTCGTCGATCCGGACGACTACGACAACGTTCTGGAGACGCTGCGCAAGCAAGAAATGTCGCCGGATTACCGTCGGCAAATGGCGGCCAAAGCGTATGCGCATACGGCAAGTTACGATACAGCAATCACCCGCTACCTGGCCGATCCGGACGCAAACGAGACTCTCGGCGAGCGATTCCTGCACTCCGGCAGCCGCATTATGAAACTGCGTTACGGCGAGAACCCCCACCAGGAGGCTGCATTCTATCGCGATCAGACGCCAGTCATCGGTTCGCTGGCGACCGCGCGGCAATTGCAGGGCAAGGAACTGTCGTACAACAACATAGCCGACAGCGATGCTGCACTCGAATGTATTCGCCAATTTGCCGAGCCGGCCTGTGTGATCGTAAAACACGCGAATCCGTGCGGTGTAGCCATCAACGACACGATCGGTGCGGCTTATAAACGCGCTTTCGCCACAGACCCGACCTCCGCCTTCGGCGGGATCATCGCGTTCAACCGTCCTGTGGACGAAGCAACGGCCCGAAGCATCATCGAGCAACAATTCGTCGAAGTCATTATCGCGCCGGAAATCGAGGAAGCAGCTTGCGCCGTCTTGTCCGAAAAAAAGAATGTGCGCGTCCTCAGGACAGGGAACGGAAAGGTTGGTACCGGTCGCCGCTACGATTTCAAGAAAGTCTCCGGCGGCTTGCTGGTGCAAACGGCGGATGACGGTGAGATCGTGGCAGACGAACTCAGGGTCGTCACGGAAAAACGACCCGACGATCAACAATTGCGTGATTTGCAATTCGCCTGGCGCGTTGCCAAATTCGTCAAGTCCAACGCGATTGTCTTTTGCAAAGATAACATGACGATCGGTATCGGTGCCGGACAAATGAGCCGTGTTTACAGCACCCGGATTGCCGCCATCAAGGCACACGATGAAGGATTGTCTGTCACCGGCGCCGTGATGGCGTCAGACGCTTTTTTCCCGTTTCGCGATGGCATTGATGCGGCGGCCGAGCATAAAATCACTGCCATCATTCAGCCCGGCGGCTCGATGCGCGACGGCGAGGTGATCGCGGCGGCCAACGAACATGGCCTGGCCATGGTCTTTACCGGCATGCGGCATTTCCGGCACTAACCTCACCGTGAAAATACTGATCGTTGGTGGTGGTGGCCGGGAACATGCCCTGGCATGGAAATGCGCGCAGTCTGACAAAGTCAGCCAGGTCATCGTTGCGCCCGGCAACGCCGGCACGGCACTCGAAAGAAAAGTACACAACGTGGCTGTCTCTGCGGAAGATATCGACGCGCTCCTGCAGCTTGCCGTCACGGAGGATATTGACCTCACTATCGTCGGGCCTGAAACACCCCTGGTTAATGGCATTGTTGACCGTTTTGAACAGGCGGAATTACGTTGCTTCGGACCGAGCGCTGCCGCCGCGCAGTTGGAAGGTTCCAAATCGTTCAGCAAGGATTTCCTGCGAAGACATCGCATCCCGACCGCCGAGTATCAAAGTTTTACAGAACTCGAACCGGCGCTTGATTATATTCGTGCACAGGGTGCGCCCATCGTGGTCAAGGCAGACGGTCTCGCCGCCGGTAAAGGCGTCGTGGTTGCCACGACGGTCAGGCAGGCCATTGCGGCAGCCGAGGACATGCTCGGTGCGGGTCGTTTTGGCCAGGCGGGCAGCCGTATTGTGGTCGAAGAATTTCTATCCGGCGAAGAAGCCAGTTTTATCGTCATGACCGATGGCTGCGATGTCCTGCCGCTCGCCACATCGCAGGATCACAAGGCCCGGGATGACGGCGATAGCGGCCCGAATACCGGCGGCATGGGTGCCTGCTCTCCGGCTGCCGTCGTCACGTCGGCGCTGCAGGAGCGCATTATGGACGATATCGTTTATCCGACGCTTCGTGGGCTTACCGCAGAGGATATTCCGTATCGCGGGTTTCTCTATGTGGGTCTTATGATTGCTGCTGACGGCACACCGAAAGTCCTGGAGTACAATTGCCGCTTCGGTGATCCGGAAACGCAACCCATTATGAGTCGTCTGAATTCCGATCTGGTTGAACTCTGCGAGGCGACGCTCGACGGAACGCTCGCAACTCAGATCGCCGCATGGGACCCCCGGGCCGCGCTCGGTGTCGTCATGGCCGCAGGAGGCTACCCCGAGCAATACGCCACTGGCCACGTCATCTCCGGCCTGCCGGCGGGTATCGACGGCAGTTACAAAGTTTTTCACGCGGGTACGCGTATCGATGACGGTGACGTTGTCACCGCTGGTGGACGCGTTCTGTGCGTGGTGGGCCTTGGTGAGACCGTGCGGGATGCCCAAAACAAGGCATACAAGATTGCCGATGAAATCACCTGGACGGACGAATTTCATCGCAACGATATCGGACACCGGGCTATCACACGTGAGTAAGCTTCGTTGTTGAATTCCAGTGACGCGAGTGCGGCCATCGCTGAATCCATACCGCCGTTTGAGACGGAGGAAGTCGTCCTTGCCAATGCAGCCGGTCGGGTGCTGCGGCAAGCCGTCTGCGCCGAGCGTGACCAGCCGCCGTTCGATCGCGTGATGATGGACGGCATTGCAGTGAATTTTTCGACTCTCGATGGCGGACGGCGAAAGTTTCGTATCGCGGCTACACAGCACGCAGGCGATCCCGGGCAGACACTCGGCAATCCGGCTGACTGTATTGAAGTCATGACCGGTGCGGTACTGCCGCACGGCTGCGACTGCGTCATACCGGTAGAACGACTCGCAGTGACCGCCGACTTCGCCGAAGTGGACGCGAATTACGAGACGCAGCAATACCGTTTCGTTCACAAACAGGGTACTGATTTTAGCGAGGGCCAGGAAGTGTTGGCACCGGGTCATACCATTACACCCATGGATATCGCCGTCATCGCGTCGTGCGGTCTCGGCAGTATTCAGGCGGGCCGTTTGCCGGTCGTACGGGTTATCTCAACCGGTAACGAACTGGTCGCGGCGGGCGATCCGATCGAACCCCATCAGATCCGGCTTTCGAACGGGCCATCGCTCGTCGCTATGCTGGTACGACAGGGCTTTACCGATTGCGCGCACGACCACCTGGTCGACGACAGGCAGTTACTCGCGGATAGAATCGCAGCACACCTGGCCGCCGCTGATGTCCTCATCCTGAGCGGTGGCGTATCAATGGGCAAAGCCGACTTTGTACCGCAGGTACTGGCCGATCTTGGCGTGAAGAAGGTATTCCACAAAATCAGCCAGCGGCCCGGCAAACCCATGTGGTTCGGCCTGGGGCCGCGCAAACAGGCCGTATTCGCATTGCCAGGCAACCCCGTGTCGACGCTCGTTTGCTGCCGTCAGTACGTTCTCCCGGCCCTGCATCGGGCATCGGGGCGCCATACTCGCGCATCCGACCTTGCCGTGCTCGATGAAACGGTTGTTTTTGAACCCGCGCTAACGAATTTCCTGCCGGTCAGAGTGCATACCGACACTGACGGGGTACTCAGGGCGAGCCCCGTCAGAACCAATACGTCCGGTGATTTTGCAGCGCTAAGCGGAACTGACGGTTACGTCGAACTCGCGCGCAATACCAGCGAGTTCAAAGCGGGCTGTCTACTGCCCCTGCATCGCTGGGACACACCCTGACCTTGACCGTCGGGCGCGCCGACGACCTGTGTTCAGCGTTTCATCGCCTCGAAGAACTTCGCGTTCGTCTTTGTATCCTGCATCTTGTTGAGCAGAAACTCGACGGCCGCAAGTTCATCCATGGGATGCAGCACTTTTCTTAAGACCCACAATTTCTGCAATTCGTCCGCATCCGTCAGCAGTTCTTCCTTGCGAGTACCTGAACGATTGATATTGATCGCCGGAAATACCCGTTTCTCGGAAATACGTCGATCCAGGTGAATTTCCCAGTTGCCGGTACCCTTGAATTCCTCGTAGATCACTTCGTCCATCTTCGAGCCGGTATCCACCAGGGCGGTCGCGAGAATCGTCAGGCTGCCGCCTTCTTCGATATTGCGCGCCGCACCGAAGAAACGCTTAGGCCGATGCAGCGCATTCGCATCGACACCACCCGTTAACACCTTGCCGGACGATGGCACGACCGTGTTGTAAGCACGCGCGAGTCGCGTGATTGAATCGAGCAGAATGACAACGTCTTTCTTGTGCTCAACCAGCCGCTTCGCTTTCTCTATGACCATTTCGGCCACTTGCACATGGCGACTCGCCGGTTCGTCGAACGTTGACGACACGACTTCACCGCGTACGCTGCGCGACATCTCGGTGACTTCCTCGGGCCGTTCGTCGATCAACAGAACGATCAGGGATACGTCCGGATTATTTACCGAAATGGCGGAGGCTATATTCTGCAGCAACATCGTTTTACCCGCCTTGGGCGGCGAAACGATCAGTCCTCGCTGGCCTTTGCCGATCGGTGCAATCATGTCGATGATACGCGCCGTAAGGTCTTCCGTGCTGCCGTTCCCCTGCTCGAGCAGGAGCCGCTGATTGGGATGCAGTGGTGTCAGGTTCTCAAACAAAACCTTGCTGCGCGTACTCTCCGGTGCATCAAAGTTGATCTCGCCAACTTTCAGCAAGGCAAAATAGCGCTCACCGTCTTTCGGTGGCCGGATAAGCCCGGAAACGGTATCGCCAGTACGCAGATTAAAGCGCCGAATCTGGCTGGGTGATACGTAAATATCATCCGGACCCGCGAGATAGGAACTGTCCGCGGCACGCAGGAAACCGAAGCCATCCTGCAAAATCTCCAGCACCCCGTCGCCGTAAATATCTTCACCGGCCTTGGCGTGTGCCTTGAGAATGGCAAAAATAATGTCCTGCTTGCGCGCGCGCGCCAGGTGCTCGATCTCAAGCTTTTCGCCCAGTTCCACAAGGTCTGACGGTGACCTGTTTTTCAGGTCCGTCAGATTCATGGCTTTCTTGCTGATCTCCAGCTGGTCCGGAGAAATTATCTCAAGACCGGTACCGTCATCAGGGAATTCGGCTGAATCACGTTTCGGACGGCGACGACGTCTGTTGCCCTGCCCACCGGAATTTTTTGATCGTGACGACTGCTTTGGTCGACTTCTAGTTTGATTACCCAAGTACCCTCTCACAGATTAGTGTCCAAGAACTCCAAAAGTTGCGACTTTGACATCGCACCCAGTTTTTGCGCGTGCACCTCGCCATCTTTGAAAAGCATCAGCGTCGGAATGCTGCGGATGCCAAATTTTGGCGGTGTGTTCGGATTGTCATCAATATTCAGTTTGCCAACAGTCATACGATCCGCATACTCGTCGGCAACTTCGTGAAGCATCGGCGCAATCATCTTGCAGGGTCCGCACCATTCCGCCCAGAAATCGAGTAGCACAGGTTTCTCCGACTGCAATACATCCGCCTCGAAATTATCATCGTTGATCTGCACAATATTGTCGCTCACCGGCTCTGTCCTCCGAAATGCTTGTGTTTGAAATCAGTGCTGACATCGCTCATCCCTGTCCCCCGACGGGCCGAACAACGCAAAATGGATGACGCTGCCTGATCAATCAGGCAATATGTCGCAGCTTTGTCGCGGGTTCTCTTGGAATTCGTGGAGAGCGAAACTGGCAGGTGCGACGAAAGTCGCGTCGATATTGGGTCAATTTGACCCCTTCGGGGCACAATTTGCAAGCCCTTAACGCACAATTTTCCAAGTGAACTCATGACAGATAACCATTTGAGCGACCTGAAGTTCGACTCTCTCGAGCTCCACGATACCTTACGCGAAGGGATCCGCGACGCGGGTTTCGAATTCTGTACGCCCATCCAGGCGAACACCCTACCGATTGCGCTGGCGAACAACGATGTCGCCGGTCAGGCACAAACAGGAACCGGCAAGACGGCCGCTTTCCTGATTGCCGCCTTCAATCGCATCCTGACGACTAATATTGATACGACGCGAAACGGTCAGAGGCAACCGCGAATATTCATCCTCGCACCCACGCGCGAACTGGCGGTGCAAATCGGCAAAGATGCCGAAGCGCTGAGCAGTTTTACCGGTCTAAAGGTCGCGCTTGCGTTTGGCGGCACAGATTATGAAAAGCAGCGCCGAAATATAGAAAACGGTATCGATATGCTGGTCGGCACGCCGGGACGCATCATCGACTATTTCAAACAGGGCGTGTTTAAACTCGATCAGATTGAAGTCGTCATTCTCGACGAAGCGGATCGCATGTTCGACCTCGGCTTCATCAAGGACATTCGTTACCTGCTAAGACGCCTGCCAGACCCGGAAAAGCGCCTGAACATGCTGTTTTCCGCCACACTGTCGCAACGCGTTCTGGAACTTGCCTACGAGCACATGAACGAGCCGGAGTTAATTCGCATCGAGCCGGAGAAAGTCACCGCTGACCGCGTGCGCCAGGCAATCTTTTTCCCCTCGAACGAAGAGAAGCTGCCATTGCTCGTTGGACTCATGCGGGAAATGGGCGAAGGACGCATCATGGTCTTCGTCAACACCAAACGAGAGGCAGAAAAGATCGAGGCGTACCTGCAGGCCAACGAGATTAACGCCAGTGCGATCTCCGGCGATGTGCCGCAGAAGAAACGCATGAGGCTGCTGGAGCAGTTTCAGAAAGGGGAACTCGCCGTTCTGATAGGTACCGACGTCGCGTCGCGTGGCCTGCACATTCCCGATGTCCAGTGCGTGATCAATTATGACCTGCCAAACGACAAAGAGGATTATGTGCATCGCATTGGCCGTACGGCAAGAGCCGGCGCATCGGGGGATGCCATCAGCTTCGGTTGTGAAACTTATGTAATGTCATTGCCTGATATCGAGAGCTACATTGGTCACAAGATTCCGGTTGCAAACCATGACCCGGCGCTGCTGCCAAGACTTATAAAACCGGCACGAAAACAACGATCGCACTCCGGCAAGCCGCGGCAGGGATCCGGTGGGCGTTCGTCCAGGTCCTCTGGCAGAAGGCCGCGCCGCTAACGGCACCGCCGAAGTCACTTGCGCGCCGCAAACAAGCCGTCAACACACTGGTTCAAGGACAAAAATGAATATTACGCAATACACCGACCCGCTGGTCACACTGGCAGAGGAAGCTGGCCGGGCGATTCTTGAAATATACGAAACCGACTTCGATGTCGAGAAAAAAGACGATCAGTCACCGCTGACGAAAGCAGACCTGGCATCAAATGCGCGCATTGTCGCCGGCCTGGAAAAGTTGACGCCGGAGATACCGATCATTTCCGAGGAAGTGGGCTTAGCCGATTTTGAAGAGCGTCGTCAGTGGGACTGCTACTGGCTTATCGACCCACTGGATGGAACGAAGGAATTCGTCAAGCGAAACGGGGAATTCACCGTCAACATCGCACTGATTCGCGATCACGCTCCGGTCCTCGGCATCGTCCACGTGCCGGTGACAAAGACAACCTACATCGGTTGCGAAGGCCTGGGAGCCGAGCGGCGCGAAGCGGGTAAAGCGCCGTGCCGTATTGCTGTTGCCACCGAGAGTGATAGCCCGGTGCGAGTGGTTGGCAGTCGCTCGCATTTGGGGACAAGCCTGAATACGTTTCTGCAGATTCTCGGTGAATTTGAAATGCACCCGATGGGCAGCTCGCTCAAATTTTGCCTGATCGCAGAAGGTGGCGCCGACATCTACCCCCGCCTCGGCCTGACCTCGGAATGGGACACGGCCGCTGCCCAGGCCGTGGTCGAGCAGGCCGGCGGCCAGGTCCTCGAACTCGACGGCAATCGCCTGTCTTACAACCGGAAAGCGGATATCCTGAATCCGCATTTCCTGGTGATCGGTGCGCAAGATCACGATTGGCTGGGAATTGCACAACGCAGTACATAACATCCGAGCGGATAGTGGGCTACTATCGTAGTTACGAATCGTCTGCGACCTTTTGCAGCGGTTTTCTCCAGAATCCGGACTCATGAACGATAAAATCGATACCGAATCCTTCAAAGACCTGAGTCTGCTCAGGCAAACGCGAATCAGTCACCGCAACCTGAACGATCTAATTGACCGGCTATCCCACGATCCACTCGCGGACCAGTTGCGGGTTCGCCGACTCAAGAAAAAAAGGCTGGTTCTCAAAGACATGATTGCGCGCCTCGAGAGCGAGTTGATTCCCGATCTGGATGCCTGACAGCCCGGGCTAGGAGGCGAGTTGATAGACCAGCAGCGCCCCAACGTATCCCAGTAACGTCATGTACGCCCAGGCAAACAGCGGCCAGCGCAAGCTGCTCGTCTCCCTCCGGATGACCGCAATCGTTGCTGCGCACTGCAAACAGAACGCGTAGAAAATCAGCAGACCAAATACCATTGGCAACGTAAAAATCAATGAACCGTCAGGCCGGGTCGCGGATCGCAGGCGTTCGGACAGAGTTGCGTCATCGGCACTGTCACCGACCGCGTAGACGGTCCCCATCACGGCAATCACTACCTCACGCGCCGGAAAACCGGCAATGACGGCGGCCGCAACCTTCCAGTCCCAGCCTAGCGGAACGAAAACCGGCTCGATAAACTTGCCGGCACGACCGAGCAGGCTTTGCTCAAGTTGCGCAGCGGCCGCTTCGTTCTCCAGTTGCGCATACTTGTCTTCGAGCGGCTGCCCTGCCAGAGAAATCGCGGCAACCGCTTTATCCTCCACCAGACGTGATGCCAGAACGTCGGACTGCGGGTAGTACGCGAGCGCCCACACGCATACCGCAACCGTAAAAATAATCGTGCCCGCACGGTGCAGAAATATCTTCACCCGGCCCCGTAGCTGCATCAGGACGGTGCGCATGTTCGGCATCCGGAATTCCGGCAACATGAGCGCGAAAGCCGGTTTGGGACCGTGCAACGCCGTTTTCCGCAGCAAGAGCGTTGTCAGCAAACCCGCCGCGATACCGAGCATGTAAAGAGCGAATAAAACCAGTCCCTGTAAATTGGCAAAGCCAACATCGATTGGCGGTACAAAAGCCGCGATCAATAACGCATAGACGGGCAACCGCGCGGAACAGGTCATGAACGGTGCCGCCAGAATGGTGGCAATCCTGTCGCGCCGGTTGGGTATGACGCGCGTCGCCATGATCCCGGGCACGGCACAGGCGAAGCTCGAGACCATCGGGATAACCGATTGACCGGAGAGCCCCACGGAGCGCATGGCTCTGTCCATCAGGTAAGCGGCCCGCGCCAGGTATCCCGAATCTTCAAGGACGATGATGAACAGGAACAGGATCAAAATCTGCGGCAGGAAAATAATGACGCTGCCGACGCCGGCGACGATGCCGTCCGCGATCAGGCTGGCCACGGCCCCTTGCGGCAAGTTATCCAGCACGAACGTACCGAGAATCCCGGTGCCGACATCGATCGCATCCATAAACGGTGTCGCCCAGGCGAACACTGCCTGAAACACGGTGGCCATCACTAAAAACAATCCGACCGTGCCGGGAACCGGCCTGTTGAGCCAGTTGATCAGACGCGTTTCCCACGTTATCAGGACGGGCGTGTGTCGCTGCACGTCTGCCAACACCTGGCGTACCCAGCCGTAGCGGTGCCGTGCCTCCACGGCAAGCGGCGGATCGTCGCCGAAGAGTCTTTGCCTGATTTCATTCAGCCGCTCAAGCCCACGATCACCCAGTTGATCCACTACGTACGCCTCGAGCGCTCCGGGCCCATCAATCAATGCCCGCTCTATTTCGGTGCGAGTCAGGGAGGCGGGCAAGTCTGCCGCCAGAAGCTGCGCCTCTGTAGCCAGCTTCGGCCAGAACCCGGATACCTTTGGCGGTGCCTGTTGCGGCAAGCGCGTCAAAGCATCACGCAGTGCGCTCATGCCGTGCCCGGTGGTCGCAACGACCGGGCAAACCGTGACCCCGCAAAGATGTTCCTGCAACGCTTCGATATCGATACTCAGCCCTGCTGCTTTTGCAGCATCTGTCATCGTCAGGGCAACCAGCACGGGCAGACCCAGTTCCAGTAACTGCTGCAGGAGATACAAGCCTTGATACAGGTGCGTGGCGTCGAGCACAGCGATAATTCCTACCGGTCTGTCGATACCCGGCATTCTGCCCAGCACGACATCGACTGCAATGCGTTCCTCCATTGAATGCGCACTGAGGGCGTGCATACCTGGCAGGTCCATCAGCTCCACGGCAACCTGACCACATTGGGCTATACCGCTGGTTCGTTCAACCGTCACGCCGGGATAGTTGGCCGTTTTCTGGCGCATGCCGGTTAAACGATTAAACAGCGTGCTTTTGCCGCTGTTCGGATGCCCCACCACCGCCACGATACCCGTCGGGTGCTGACGAACGCCGATCCGATCCACGGCGATGCGCGTTACGGTACCGCTAGCCGTCATGGTCGGTCGCAGCTACAGAGAAATAACGCGCGTGCTCACGGCGCAGGGAAATGGAGGTTCCGTAGAGGCGAAATTCCAGCGGATCGCCGCCGATGGCCGCGCTCACAAACTCGATTTCGGCACCTTCGACGAGGCCAAGCACCATGAGGCGCTGGACGACGGGATCAGCGCATTGGACAGCATCAATTACATAGCGTGTGCCATGCTGCAATGAATCTAGGGTCATGTGTTTATTCGGCGTGGTCTGGCGATTGCGGATTCAAATGATAACCATTCTCATCTTCACGCACAATGGGCAAGGGCAAAGATTTCAGGGCACACCATTTCCTGATGCTTGCGGGCCAATGTGCTCGCCGCCTCGCGCTCTCGCCAGCCGCACCTGGCGGCGGCGTTCTTCCAGCCCCAACGCACGCTCTGTGCCGAGCTCGTCGATGCATTTCGGGCAGGAAACGCCTTCACGATAATCTGGCGATTCGAGATCTTCACCGCTGAGCGGCCGCCGACAGGCGTGGCATTGCACGTAACCACCCTCGGCAAGATCGCGGTTAATTGCCACTCGCGTGTCGAAAACGAAGCATTCACCTTGCCAGCGGTTTTCCTCAGCGTCGATTTTATGCAGATAGTTGATGATGCCACCGTGCAGCTGGTTGACCTCGGTAAAGCCGAGTTCAAGCATCAGTGCCGTCGCTTTCTCGCAGCGAATACCGCCGGTACAGAACATCGCCAGCGGTCGTTTCTTATCGGCCATGGCCAGTTCCCTGGCGAACTGTGGAAACTCCCGAAAGCTCGTGTTGCCGGGGTCGACAGCGTTCGGGAACGTGCCAACTTCGATTTCATAGCGATTGCGCGTATCGATGATTAACGTTTCCGGATTGTCGATCAACGCGTTCCACTCCTCGGGCGACACATGCTTGCCGGTACGTTGCTGCGGCAGGATGTCCGGCCGTCCAAGCGTGACAATTTCCTTTTTCAGGCGCACGCGCATGCGTCGAAAAGGCGCGTTTTCAGCCTCGGTCCAGCGGGCATCGATTGGCGCCTGCAACGCCAGCTGCGTACACAAGCCGTCAAGAATTTTCTGTACGTGATCGCCGGCACCCGCCAGCGTGCCATTGACCCCTTCCCCGGCGACGAGAATGGTGCCAAGCAAATCCAATTGCTCGCATCGCGACTGCAGACGATCACGCAGTGCAACAGGATCTGCAATATCCACAAACTGGTAAAACGAAACAACGTTCGGCATCG
Organism: Gammaproteobacteria bacterium; assembly: GCA_013151645.1. Taxonomy (GTDB): domain Bacteria; phylum Pseudomonadota; class Gammaproteobacteria; order Steroidobacterales; family Woeseiaceae; genus JAADHU01. The sequence goes on from JAADHU010000019.1 coordinate 37,933, forward strand.
AATCCGCCTTTATTCCTCAAAAGTCTCTGCCGCATCGGCAAAAGTCAGCGACAGGATACTATGCCGAATTTCCTCGCCGAGTACGAGCCGCGCATCTTCGCCGATTTGTGTAATGTCGTCGTCGAACTCCAGCAGGCCCGCGGAATTGCGGCGCAAGACTTTCTGCTCGCGAAGCTCCGCAATGAAATTCTGAAACAGAGCCCGATCGAAAAAATCCGGCGAGTGCAGGCCATATATCATGGACAAGCGTTGCGCACTTTGCTGGCAAAGCTTCTCCAGCGTCGGGCGAGACAGGCTTCCTGAGCCGTTGTTAACCAACAGCGCTATCACCAGGTAGAAGCGTTGTAACATCGACACCATTGATTGCCCCAGCATGAGAAGCTGGTAGGCCTTCGCCGATCCTGCGGGCGGGCGGACGAGGATTTTTTTTCTGCGCACCCGCTGCAGAATATCGAGATCAATAAGCGATTCGATCGCCTCAGTCGTCACGTCATCAATATCCGCGTAACTCCATTGCAGTCGGAGCTCGTTTTTCATGAATGGATAGATCAGGCGTACGAGCCGCTGTAACTCGCTGTGCTCGATTTCGCGCCCCTGAATAAAGCAACAGGCTATCGATGCCGGTATCGAGAAGAGATGCAGGACATTATTGCGGAAGTACGTCATCAGAACGGCATCGTGTTCCGACATATTGACGACGTCACCCAGCGGATGTTCGGCGATACTAATAACGCCAAGCTCAACGCCGTGTTTCACGATCTGATCCGGCGACCATTCAGGCAACGTGATAGACGGTGAATAACGAAAGCGCGCCAGGAGGTCCAGGTACATCTGCAATTGCCGGTGCAACTCCAGTACACCAATCGCCTGCTTCGGCGTCGACAATAACACCATGGCCAGCAAACTGATCGGTGTCACCGCCGCCGCGGAATTGATGCCACTCATGATGTGATCACCGAGTTTATCAATGACTTCATTGACCCAGGGTGGGCGCTCGTCGCCATTTTCCGTTGCCTGGCGCCAGTTCGGTTTGACCTGTTCGATAACTGACTCGACTTCTATGGGCTCGCCGACGTTGACGTAGACCTTGCCGAAATTTTCACGCAGCGACTTGATTGAACGAATAAGGCCGAACAGCGACTCTGAACGTTTTTCCGATCCACCGAGTTCATTGATAAATGCGCCGCCTTCAATCAGTTTCTCGTAACCGAAATAAACCGGGATAAAGACAATCGGCCGTCGCGGATCCTGCAGATAGGAGTTAATCGTCATTGCCAGCATGCCGGCCTTCGGTGTCAACAGTCGGCCGGTCCGACTTCGTCCGCCTTCGACGAAATACTCGATCGAATGACCGTGAATCAATATTTCATGCAAGTAGGCGTTAAACACGGTCGCGTACAAACGGTTACCACGAAAGCTCCGACGCAGGAAGAAAGCGCCGGCACGCCGTAACAATGGCCCGACAACGGGAATATTAAGATTTATTCCGGCGGCAACGTGCGGCAGGCTCAGTCCCTCCTGAATCAGGATGTAGCTCAGCAGCAGGTAGTCGAAATGGCTCCGGTGGCACGGGACGTACACGATTTCACGGTCTTTCGCGACTTCGTGCAAACGCTCAACGTGATTCAGAATGATACCGTCGTAAATCCGGTTCCAGACCCAGCCGAGCACGCGCTCAAGAACCCGCACAGTCGGGTATGAGATATGCGCGGCGATCTCACGAGTGTACTTGCGGGCCTCACGGGTTTTCGCCTCGACTTTTTCGCCTTTTTCGCCGGCTTCCTGGGCGATGATTCGCTGCACGTTGCGGTTTTGCAGAATCGCGTTGGTTAACGTACGGCGATGCGACAGATCGGGACCAACGGTTGCGATGCGCCGTTGCCGAAAATGCACGCGCAGTATACGAGACACTTTGCGATAGCCTATTTCCGCCGGCAGGCCGCTGTGAATGACGGATTGCAACGGCAGCGGTTCGCTAAATCGCAACAAGGTATTACGCCCCTGTAACAGGGTGAGAAATAATTTTCGAGTCCGCCCGGCGACATCCCAGTTTTCGGCGAATAGCATCTTTAACCAGGAGCTCTCTTTGGAACGCGATCGTCCCCAGTAGATCGCCACGGGTATCAGCAGCAATTCGTTATTGTCCGCGCCGCTGGCAGCATTAACGATACGCCTTAGTCGCCTCGATCCCTGACTTCGCGGTCGCCTGAATACAAAACCGCTCATACGGCGCAAAATAATCACCCGAGCGCCCTCGCGGATTCCCGAAAATGAGAGCGATTCCGTTGGCAACGGTAAACCATGGAGACGGCACACTCGCTCAAGCGCCAGCGTATCGGCAAGCCCGCCCGTCTCCAGAACATAGCAGACGGGCACGCCGGGATCGGACAAGAGCTCCGCGGGCTTCTCAGGCTGTACGGCGGGACGAGCCCAGGTCGAGAATATCCTGCCGGCGAACCAGTACAGTGGCCGGAATAGTAGGCTGGCGATATTCATGGGGGGCCAATATTACAGAAAACCGGCCACAACCAAGCGTTGACTTTTGAAATAAGGAAGAAGTTGCGCCTGTATGTTTAAAGCAACGATTCGTCCACCAGACCACGTAAGCCTGGCATCACACCTTACGGCTTCGAATCGTCGGTCTCGCCTTCCATTTCCTTGAGTGCCTCATCCATCTGCAGCTTCTGCTGCATCACGATATCCTCAACCGCGTTGGCTTTATCGATGGACTGAACCAGCGGATCGAATACGCTCTCAACCTCTTCCGTCGCTTCGGCGTCCGTAACCTCAGTCTCGGATTTTTCGTCGGTATTCCGGGATGAACCGCACGCGACCATCACTAACAATAAGAGTATTGAAAATATTTTCATGATTTTCTCCGGTGACTGCTAATTGTTTGTCAATCCGTTAATGAAGTACTGCAGGTAAACATTGATCTCATCGATATTTTCCGCCAGACGATGACCATCATCCACAATGTGTAGCGTGGCACCGGCCTCGCGGGCAAAACGAATGCTGTTCTCAACCGGCACGATGTCGTCATGCCAGCCGTGTACGATCACTGTCGGGATGTTCGGCGACGGCGGTGTCAGTGCGGAAAAACCTTCCATGTAGTAAGCCGGTGCGAGGACGAAAAGGCCAATCGCATTGATCGCAGATGCCGCTGCCGTCGCCACATAGCCGCCCATACTCGAACCGACAAGAACGATCGGCGCATCGAATTCCCGGCACGCGGCGATCAGCTTTGTGACTCTGTCAGCGGGGTCAGCAATTCCCTGGTAATCAATACTCTCTGCGCCGCATCCCATATCACGAACCTGATCGGACATCGCCCTGATTTTGGTGCCCCAGGGGCCACTTTCCTGACCGTGCGAAAAAACCACTAGCGACTTTTTCATTCGAGTATCCCTTGTCCATCCTGACACAGATCTTCGATCTGGCGCGCGAGCAACCAGACGCGATCCTGCCCCCACAGCGCCAGATCGCCAAGCTTGAATACAGGCACGCCCCACAATCCGATGTCGGTCATCGCATTTCGATTCTGTTCCGCCTTGTCACGCCAGCCCTCGTCACTCATCGCTGCAGCCGCTTCCGGCCAAAACAGGCCAGCCTGTTCGGCAACCCGACGCATCCCTTTGTCGGTAGCCACATCGATGGCCTCGTTCCAGATCGCATTGCCCGCCGCCCGCACGAATTCCGTCCCCCGACCCTCTTCCTCCGCGTAGGCGAATACCGCCATGCAGCGTTCGGCACCGGCACCCACAGGATCGCAGAAGCTGGCAAACGGTATTTGCAATCGCTCGGCTTCACGTTTCGCATCGGCTGCAATGTACAGCAGTTTGGCCCTGGGCACTTTCAGACCACGCATGACCATCGGCAGCACGGGACGGATATCGAGGCGCAGTCCGAACGCGTCCGCGATCGCGGCGAGCCGACCGAGTGCCAGGTACGAATAGGGGCTTCTGAATGAATAAAACAATTCCAGCGGCGGCAGCGATTCAGCCCGGGCCGGTACGGTCGCGGGCAGATTGAGCTGTACCGCCTGTTGTATCGCCAACAGCGCTTGCGGTGGCTTTCCGCCCACGCGAAGACCCAGACCTTCCAGACGGGAAACCAGGTAGTGGAGACGGTCGATACCCCAGTACCATTCGCCGCCGTAGTGCAGCGTCGCAGTACTGTAGTGGCCAAGCTTGCGCAGCGTGGTATTGCTGGCCTCAATAACGCTGTGCGCGCGGCCGTCCGATACGAATCCGCCGACCAGCCGCGCAACGCCCTCTGCATCGCCTCGCCAGTACGCGGACAGCGCCGCGGCAAACAATTCGGGAAACGCTTCGTTCCCGTGCTCGCCAGCGAGTACATCCAGCAGTGTGCGGCGATGCTCAACGACCGGCGTGTCACCTTTGTCGAGAAACGGCACCCCCAGCTCAAGCGCAAGCAATCGACAATCGGCTACCGCGTACTCTGCCAGCATCGCAGGCATGGGCATGAACTCGTCGCCCAATGCCTGCGTCAGATTCACCGTAAGCCGGATATCGTACCCTTCGACGAGACAAGGAAGATACGTGCTCAGCAAATAGGAATACGGATCGTCGAGTTGCAGGAATGCGGATACCTCGTGCGACTTACCGCTGACCCGCCGTCGCATTTCGCTGCCGAAACGTTTCGCGGAACTAACGCGCTCGTCGAGCAATACATTCAACGCCTTCGATCGAATTCTGGATTTAAGACTCATTCTTCGTCCCACGCACCACGCGGTTTCCACAGGAATTCATCAAGATCCGGTTGCCAGCGATATATACGCATGTCGACCTTGCCAGCGACAATGGCGACGCCCTCCTGCAGCAGGCGATTGCTCTGCTCATCGAATTTATCGCTGTCTTTTCCGAAGGCAATTTTTCCACTCACTTGCAGCACACGATACCAGGGTACGTTATGACCCGGCGGCAGGTGTCGCAAGGCAGAACCCACCTGACGGGCGCCGCGCGGTACACCGGCGATTTCTGCGATCTGCCCGTAGCTGGCGACGAGGCCTTCCGGGATTTCACGAATCGTCGCCCAGATTTTTTCAAATCGCTGTGCCTGGGCCTCGTTCACATCATCGCCACCCTATGCGAGACCCAGCCGCGCACGAATTTCGCGACGTGCCTCCAGCAACACGGTTTCCTTGTCGAGGCTGTCGAGAATTTCGGCCACCACCTGTTTCGGACCGCCAGGACCCCAGGATTTTCCTTTCGATAAATACTCGTCCGCAATTCGACCCACGACATAGGTGCTGAAATAAGCAACCGCCCCCTGTGCGCCGGCCGTCAGAATCGTCGACAATCCCAGCGTACCCACCTTGAGTGCACTGGAAACGAAATGCAACGCCCACACCGTGCCCATCAGCGCGGCCGCCTCGGCCGCAATGACGCTGACCAACGAGCCTGCTTCTTTGCGGCTGAGCGGCAAATCGTAGACACGCGACAAATGTACCACCATGCCGACATCGATAAAGGCAGCCGCGAACAAGTCGGCGATCGGTACTGGGTTAAACGCCACCGCGATTCCCTTGGCTACGCAGTAAGTACGCACCAGTTTGTCACCGAGTTCTCGTCGGGCATGGAGTATGCGGCTGCCGACCTGGTCGCTCAAATCGGCCGCAAACAGGCTTGCATTCAGTGCAGCAAGCGTTTTCCCCTCCGCTTCGAAAATTTCCCACAGCCGCAATCTCAGGCTGGCGACATCCGCACTGCGCACACGCGCTGATGTCTGCTCCTCACCATCGCCATCGATCTCAATGATGGTCGCGGGTCTTGGCTCCGCGGCTACTGCAAGAACATCGCGTGGCTGAACCATACCCTCGGTCTTGCAGCGAATTGAAGCCAGCAGTCCGTCCACATCATCGTCTGTATAGAGATCACTTTTGTTCAGGGCAATAACGACCGGGCGACCTTTCGCGAGCAAAATTTCGAGAGCGTTACGCTCCGTTTCGGTGATATCGCTGTCCAACACGAAAATCACGAGGTCAGCCCGATTGGCGACTTCCCGGGCAAGCGATTCCCGATCCTCGCCACCGGCTTCGTCCAGGCCGGGAGTATCGATGAGAAAAACGCCGCCCGCTTCAATTTCCGACCACCGCTCCATGGATGATCTTCGCGTCTCACCGTGCAACGGACTCACGGAAAATCGGCACTCCCCAATGAGTGCGTTCAGCAAGGATGATTTTCCGGTACTGACCCGTCCAAGGACGGCGATATGTAAATGGCCGTGCTCGAGTCGATCGAGCATCGCCTCAACGGCATCGTAGTCGTGCACCAGCGATTCGCGAACGCCTTTGGGCAGTCGGGCATCCTCGATCAGTTCACGCAGGCTCTCGCGCGCCAGCTCCAGGTGCGCGGAGCCCCCGTCTTCGGGTGTTTCAGTCTTTGGCGGGCGACTGATCCAGGGCCAGTTTGGCAACCTGTTCAACGCCCGTTTCAATATACTCACCAATCGTATCCTCGAATTCCTGTGCCGCGACAGCGGGCATCAGCTCGCCGCGTTTCTTGAGCGTTTGCACCAGGCTTCGGCCCAGCGCATCGAAAATCAGACCGTATGCGACCGCATGGACCAGCCCGCCTGCCACCGTACCAATGCCGGGAAAAGCCTTCAGGCCATTACCCGCGACCGCAAGGGTCAGCGGCACGGCTCTGCCCGCACGACTCTGGCTCAAGGTGAGAAATTCCTCGATATCGAGATCGCGTGGCGCTGCATCGTAAAGCTTGCAAAGCTCGCGGGTCATGGTCGTGCCGATGTAGCCTTGAATAATGATGTCCGTTCCGGGGCTCACGGCCGCCATCGCGCCGATGACGGCCTTACGAGTCGCATTGCGCACGATCTGTTGCGAACGCTGTTCGCGAAACTGGATTTCGGCCTCGGCCAGTTTCTCCGCTGCCAGTTCAAATACCGCTCGATCCCGTTTGGTATCCAGCGAAGCCCTCTCGCCGTCGAGCAACTTGTTGAGCGCTACCACCAGGACACCGATATCGGCCGGGCGTGAACGACGAGCCGCCTGCTCGGAGCCATCGCTGCGTCGCTCAATCACATCCGACTGTCCTCCCGCGGATACGGCGACCACACGATCCTGGCGTATTTCACCGCCCAGGTCGCTCAAGTGGTCGAACAGGCGTTGCATCAGTACCGACTGTTCCTGCGGACTGTAACGATCCGACTTATTCAACACGAGTACCAGCGGTTTACCGAGTGCCAGCAACCATTCCATCGATTTTTTCTCGGCCCGGGTCAGATCGCCATCGCAAACAAAAAGAACGACGTGCGAACGGCGCGCTTCCTCTTCGGCCATCGCATCCAGTTCTGCATCGACACCCGCTGTTCCTGGAACATCGGTCAGGAGAATCTGGGTCCCTTCCCCGCTTCGCCATCGATAGTGGCGAATATCGACCGTCGAACCACCGACTGCATCGATGCTCACGCTGGCCGTCGGCACAAGCGCCTTGATCAGCGAACTCTTGCCGGCGCTGATTTCCCCAAAAAAGCACAGATGTACCGATCCGGCCTCTTGCCTTTCCGCCAATTGCCGCAGTTCCGCCTGTGCCCGCTGTGTATCGACACCGTCTCGATCGGCATCGTGCAGACGACGCGCGATCTCTTCACTGGACAATGGCGCAGAGGGTTTCATCGAAGGGCCCGGCTTGCGCCGGATGACGAGGCGGAATACCAGCCAGGTGGCCGCGACCACCAAGCCGACCATGACCGCCACGTAGGCATAGAGCAGCAGCCGCGGCCCGGTGACCAGCCTGTCCCAGACATTCAATGCCGACTCGGTGACAAAAAGCAACGTGGCAATCGCGATGATGAACACGAGTACCACGACGAGACCGATGGCTATTCTGACGAAGCGATCCAGTTTCATAACGGCCAAGACTGCCCGAAATCGAGGTCGATAGAAAGCAGACAGAACATGCTGTAAATTTCACGAAAATCACTGCTGCAATTGCGAGAGGATCTGCCATGCCTGCCCTCGAAACACGATGCCGAAAGTTGCGCCTGATTCCGACCCTGCTAGCCGCAATACTGTTCGCGGCCTGCGGTGCGCGGGAATCCACGGAATACGCGTCCCTTGTCATCACGGATGCACGCATCTGGACAGGCGACCCAACGATGCCGTGGGCCGAGGCTGTCGCAAGCCAGGGAGAAACAATTCTGGCCGTGGGCAGCAGCGACGATATCGCACGGCATATCGGAGAGGACACCGAGGTTATATCGATACCAGGCAGCATGCTGGTACCGGGCTTCATCGATACGCATGTTCATTTCATTGCCGGCGGAAGCGGGCTCGCCTCCGTGCAGTTGCGAGACGCTTCGACACCGGAAGAATTTGTACAACGCATTGCTGATTTCGCCGCTGACCTCCAAGCGGGCGAATGGATTCTCAACGGCACCTGGGATCATGAGAACTGGGGCGGCGAGTTGCCACGACGCGACTGGATTGATGCGGTTACGCCGGACAATCCGGTTTGGATCTACCGCCTCGATGGCCACATGGCGGTTGCCAATTCACTGGCGCTCAAACTCGCGGGCGTCGACGCGGACACCGCCGACATCGAAGGCGGTGAGGTCGTGCGTGACAGCGACGGCAAACCAACCGGGGTGTTGAAAGACAATGCCATGATGCTGGTGAATAACGTGATTCCGCCTGCGAGTGCGGCACAGCTCGATCGCGAAGTCCTGGCTGCGATGGAGCATGTCGCGGGCAATGGCGTGACCTCGGTACACGACATGGCCGACCGGACCAGCCTGGCCGCTTACCGTCGCGCCCGCGGCAGGCACGAATTGATCACGCGCATCTATTCGGTCATGCCGCTGTCCGCTTGGCAACAACTCAGTGACGAGCTCGCTGCAAATGGTGCTGGTGATCAATGGCTGAAAATCGGCGGCGTCAAGGGTTTCATGGATGGTTCCCTTGGATCGCACACGGCCGCATTCCTCGAGCCGTTTACCGATGCGCCGGACGAACGCGGTTTTCTGATCAATCCATTGAGCGACATGCGCACGTGGATCAACGCGGCGGATGAGGCCGGATTACAGGTAATGGTGCATGCCATTGGCGACAGTGCGATTCGCGACCTGCTTGATATCTATCTCGACGTTGCACAGCAAAACGGGGAGCGTGATCGCCGTTTTCGCGTTGAGCACGCGCAACACATTGATCCACAGGACATCCCGCGCTTTGCGGTTCAGGGTGTCATCGCAAGCATGCAGCCGTATCACGCCATAGACGACGGGCGCTGGGCGGATAAAGTCATCGGACCGGAAAGAGCGAGAACGACTTACGCCTTTCGCGCGTTAATCGACGATGGGGCGCACGTCGCGTTCGGCAGCGACTGGTTCGTGGCGCCGGCAACGCCGCTCGAGGGCATTTATGCCGCCGTGACTCGGCGCACGCTCGACGATGCGAATCCGCATGGCTGGGTACCTGAACAGAAGGTGACCGTTGAGCAGGCGTTGCGCGCCTATACTTACGAAGCGGCCTACGCTTCGTTTGAAGAAGAGATCAAAGGAACGTTGAGAAACGGCATGCTAGCCGATTTCGTGTTGCTGGACAGGGTCCTTACCGATATTCCGCCGGAGGAAATTCGCGAGACACGGGTATTGCGGACGATTGTGGGTGGCCGGGTGGTCTATTCGCTGGACTGAAATCCTGCGGCCAACCGCAGTATTCTCGGTCGCGCCTCAGCTGACGCTCCTACAGTTCATTTCTGCACTTCCGCAAGAGCCTCGCCTGAAGTACGACCGACTTACAACATAAACCCAAGATCGCGCTGCACAAAATTATCGAGATTCGGCGCCACCGAAGACATATCGGCGTCGTCTATACCAAACCATTTGGCGAGCGTCGCCGCGTACTGATCCGCCGAGGTGGTTGGAATCAACCGACCACCACCCACATCGTTGCTGCCACCAATCTGCAGCGACGGATAGGTGCCGTACATATCACCGTTGACTGCATCGCCAACCGCCAGCTGTATACCACCCCAGGCATGATCCGTACCGTCACCGTTTGAAGTCAGCGTACGTGCGAAGTCAGACTGCGTGAATGAGGTCACTGAATCTGCCATGCCTATTTCGACGGTCGCGTTGTAGAAAGCCGTAAGCGCCTCACTTACGCCACCGAGAAGGCCGGGCTGGTTGATGTTCTGATCGTCATGGGAGTCGAATCCGCCGGTACCGACAAAAAATATTTGTCGTTGCATTTGCAGGTCATCGCGAACATCAATGAGTTGTGCGATCGTTTGCAACTGGCGTCCGAGCACCGATTGCGGGAATACCGTGTTACGAACCGGTGCATTAGCAATGGCATTGCTCACGAGATCAGCAGATGCAACGGCACGTCGCTGAATTTCCGCGTAACCGCGCTCGTATATCGAATCGTAGTCAGCCCCAATGATATTGGCGAACGCCTGCCGCTGTTCCAGGAATGGTGTCGTATCTCCGAAACCATCGAATGGAATCGGTCCACCGGGACCCATGACATAGGCGATCGTATCGTTTGCCGATTGAAATAATGAACTGCCGAATAACGACGCATTGGTCGCCATCTGTTGCCCGGCGACATTCAACTGAATAAGGTCGGCAACCCGCCCCGCCCAACCGGTCTTGCTCACGTTCGCACCTTTGAGCGTGTGCCACTGATCCATTTGATCGTTATGCGAAAACAATTGCGGTGGCAAAGTCGCGGCGCCGCTCAGGTACTGGTCCCGGGTAGTGGGCTCAACGAGCGGTCCCATGTTGCTGACCAGCGCAACACGATTGCTGTTAAAAAGTCCTTGCAGTCCGCCCATCGAAGGATGCAAACCATAAGCGGCACCATCGGGCGTTTGCGGCGTAATCGGCAACAGATCTGTCTGCGAAATCGCGAGGTTCTGACGCGACGCTGCGTAGACACCGTATTCGGCGTTGCTCCTCGGCACTAACATGTTGTAGGAATCATTGCCGCCAAACAGAAACACACAGACCAGCGCTTTGTAGTCGTTAAACGGCGCGGTCATGCCAACGCCTTGTGCAAACGCGCCACCAGGATAGCTGGCAAACGCCGCCGCGGCTCCTGCGCCCGTTGCTTTGAGAAATTGTCGCCGGTTAAATGCTGCCATGCTGTTCTCCTAGCGCTGAAACGCGTATTCAGGTGACGTTACAACGAGATAGATCGTCTCTGCGACGCGCAAGGCATCGTCATCAGGATCGGCAATCAATGCAAGCATGCCGCTGATCTCGTCGCGCAAGACCTGCGAAATCTGCCCCGCCATCAGTTTATCCACCACCGCATTGATCAACGCGTCGGTGTCGTCCGCAAGCGCCATTTCTTCCGATATATCGAGCAGTACATCGTCGTCTGTCAGCTCCGGGCTCGCGGCATTGACCGAGTTAGCGAAGAACGTCTGGTAAAACATGTAGTTGGTTATCAGCGTGTTTTGGTATTCGGTCGCGATCTCAAGTTCCGGTGCGACGAAATCGTTATCCCGGAACTCACCGGGCGGTGCGTAAAAGGGACTGAAAAAATTGAATACCGAGGGCGTCTGTAACGGCCCCTGACCGAGAAATATGACGGGAGGAATCTGTGACAGAAGCTGGTATCTGCCACTCACTGAGGTCGCGTTATAGGCGCGCCAAAGCTGCGTTAGTCGTAGCAACGGCTCCTTGATTTTGCCGTCAGGATCCATCGGCAGTGCAGGCCGCGCCTCTTCATCCATGAGAATCGCTTTGACGACCGCCGCAAGGTCTCCGCGGACACCCTGACCATTGTCGTTAAAAGTCGCGGCGACGCGCCCCACGTAGGATGGCGACGGATTGCTCGTCACCAGACGCTGGATCAGCCGAATCGAAATAAACGGCGCAACATTGGGATGGTTAAAGATGGTATCGAGTGCCGCGGCCAGATCCTGGTCGCCGGTTTGTCCCGCTGGCAACGTCACCCCACTTAGCAGACTCTTTTCGCCCGTGTCGTGAAACGAGGGATAGAGCTGCATCGGTGCCGTCTGATTGAAGGCATTGGGTTGTGCGAACTCAAAACTTGGCGCACCGGAAAAATTCCAGCCGGTGTAAACATGAGCAAAACCCTCGATGATTTGTTGGTTATAGGTCGGTATCGGCTGGTTTTGGGCATCCCGCACAAGCGTACCGTCCTGATTCAATTCCACCAGCCCAATAGAGAATAACTGCATCAGCTCGCGCGCATAATTTTCGTCCGGCCTGATGTTAAGCAATGGATCGGGTTTCTCGTTGCCGAGCATGCTTAGATAAACACCCATGGCGGGGTGCAAGGTCACGGCTTGCATCAAATCCCGGTAGTTTCCAAAAGCGTTTGTCGCCAGCATGTCATAGTAGTCGGCAAGGGAAAATGGCAGTCGGCTGAGCGCACCGATCTGTGATACCACCATGATTTCGGACAACGCGAAAGCTACGCGTTGTCGTAGCTGATCGTCGCCGTTCACCGCATTTCGAAACCAGACATCAACGCGATCGGGTTGCAGTTGAAAGGGGAATTGCGGCGGTGGTACAGCGCGCAAGTGCGGCAATTGCAACGATGCTTCGACTTGCAGTTGCTGATCGATCCACGCCTCAATGCCAGATGCTATAACAGCCTGTGCTTCTTCAGCGGTCGCGCCAAAACTGGCCTGATTGAGAAACTGAAACGCTTCCGCCGTTGTCACTGGTGGTGGGGACGGAGGAGGCGGCGGTGGCGGCGGTGAACTGCCATTACCCGAGGAGCCACCGCAACCGGCAAGGGTCAGCAGCAGCGACAAAGCAATCGATGCAGGTTTAATTCGTGCCATCGTATACTTCTCCCCTTCTAACACAGTGTAACTATAGTCCTTTCGGACCCTGCAGCGCCGCGAACTGCGGCTCAGTCCTGCCAATCAATAGCCGTTCACTTCCCGCAAATAGTCCATTTGTTCGTTCGTTAGCAGGTTCCTGAGCTCAATAAGCATGGCAACCTGCAATTTTTTGACCTTGTTTTCAGCCTCAAGTGCCGTATCGACCAGTTCCAGCACCCGTCCGCTGTCCACCGGAGAACGGTCGAGTTCGCGCAATACATCCCTGTACGCCATCCGCAAATCCCATTCGTGCTCAGCGACGTTCGACTGAACCTTAACGACCGCAGCCCGAATTGCCGTGAACTGCGCTTTGGTCAGACCGAGTGCATCCTGATGCTCAAGAACGATATCGGGTGCAAATAACTTGCCCTTGAAAACGTCTTTGCTGATTCCCGACTGTTGTGCGTAAGCGCTGGCACCGCCCACGACGAACATCAACGCAATGATCCACCCTACTCGCCTGAAGCCTGTATTCATAACAACGTTCCTTTCTCTGCATCGGTTGACCTCATGAAAACAGGCATATCCCGATATATGTCAAATTGATGTTGCGGTAACAACACGTCGCTCGGAGCAACCCACTGTGTCGTTTCGAGTAATGAGGACGCAATCAGAAATTCGTCCTCGACCGCCTCCTCACGGTTCGGCCACTGGACCAGTGTCACCGCGGCCACCGAGGCAATGACCGCGACAGCCGCAACGAGTCTGTAGTGTCTCGCGCCCCTGGCATGACGCTGCTCCGCCCGCTGAAGAACTGACGCAAATTCAGGCACTCGCCGGTCCGGGATATGCCGAAGCGTCTTGCTCAACTCCTCCTCGATCCAGTCATCACGCATATTGATCACCCATCGTATTCAATTCTGCTTGCAGGCCGGACAACGTCCTGGCCAGTGATTTCTTGGCACGGTCGTAGTGCACGCGACCGGTGCCCGTTGAAATTCCCATCACGCTCGACGCGTCTTCAATCGTCATCTCACGACAAAACACCAACTCGGTAATGTCTCTTTGCCGTGCCGGCAAAGCGCGTACGGCGCGCCAGACGACGCGTGACCGATCATCCTCCACGGATAATGATGCCGTCACGGCCTGCTGCGAATTCGCCGTCACCGCATCCACGAGACGCAGCATTGATTTCAGTTTTCGAAAATGCGTCCTCGCGAGCATCTGGACGACGCCGAACATGAAGGTCTTTAGCGATGACTTATTGTCGAATCGCGCCCGGCCACTGATTATTTCGACATAGGCCTGCTGCATTAGATCTTCCGCCGCCGTCCGCTCATAGCCGCAACGGGACAGACTCCAGCCATAGAGCTCAACATGCAGTGCTTCCAGTGCCTGCGTCGAGACGAGCGGATTGTTATCGAGTCCATCACGTTCCCTCATACGACCTCCTGCAATATTGGTGGCGTGCAAGACAGATGCATATGACAGCCCCGGCAAATATTTTCAGCGTGGCTCCCGAGCCGCCATGGCCAGGCCCAGTGCCAGCAGGAACGGCAGCACGCGTTCGGCAACATCGCCCGGCGTATCGGGTAACAGGGACACCATCACTGTCAGACCAAAACCACTCAGCATGGAGGCGAGCGTACCCCGTGCGCTAACCTCCCAGCCACATAACCTGACGATCAGTAACGGTCCGAAGGCCGAGCCCAATGCGGCCCAGGCAAACAACACGCGCGAAAAAATATCGGCTTGCCACACAAGCGCCAGAACGGTCGCCAGTATCAACACGACGACAACCGTGGTACGAGCATTTTTCAGGCTATCCGACGATTCGTTCCCACCCAGATTCCAGTCGTGAGATATCGCAGAAGATGCGACCAGAAGCTGGCTGTCTGCCGTCGACATGATTGCCGAAAGCACCGCCGCCAGGATAATTCCGGCGACCACGGCGGGCAGCAGCGACTGCGCCGTATGAAAGAGAACCTGTTCGGAATCGCCAAGGTCGCCGAACAACACACGCGCACACAGACCGAGGGTGAGCATGCCGGCATACACCACGATGGCCCAGCCCAGCGCAATGATGCGACCCCGCTGCAGATTCTTCCGGTCCTTGAGCGCCATGAAACGATTGACGACATGCGGCTGGCCTGGATAGCCCGCACCGATGCCGAGCGTGCCGAGGACGAAAAACAATGCAATGAAACCGGACATCGGGCCCGTCGGCAGCGGTGACCCCGCGCGGCCCACTCTTGCCAGTCCGTCCAGCAAGTTGTCCACACCACCGACCGCCAGCAAAGCAACGGCGGGCAGCAATAAAGCCGCCGCAAACATCAGCAGGCCCTGTATCGTATCGGTCACACTGACCGCCCAAAAACCGCCCAGCATAGTGTAAGCAAGGACGATGCCGGCCCCAATCAGGATACTCACGTTTTTCGACAGGGAAAACGTTGCCTCGAACGCCTTTCCCGCCGCCTCGAACTGCGATGCGATATAAAAGACGAAACAGAACACGACGATGGCCGCGGCGAACCGCAATACTAGTTGCCGCTGTCCACCAAGTCTGGCCGGTGCGATCACCGAACTCAGGGTGACGGCCTCTTCATTTAGCGATAATTTCTGCAGACGCGGTGCAACCCAGATCCAGTTGAACAGAAACCCGCCGACGGTCGCCGGAAAAATCCACAGCGCCGGCATTCCCCAGGCATACGCTGCGCCACTGACGCCCAACAACGTCCACGCCGACGACGAACTTGCCGAGGCACTGAGCGCCGCGGTCCAGGCACCGAGCCCTCGTCCCGCCAGGTAAAAGTCGGTTACACCCTGATTGCGACCCTTTGTCCACAAACCGACGCTGATCAGTATCGCGTTGTATACCAGCAAGGTAAGCAGGACCGCCGTCGTATTTTCCATTTCACCAATCTAGCTACCTCGACAAACCCAACCATAACAATCGAACCGAACGGGGTCGAACTGACGACAATGCATAAGACCTGCGTGCCACGATCAAGGACGCGTGTGGTGAGGTTGGTCTCTGAGACCGTGCCCCGCAGGGATGCGGGGCCCGAGCTTACAGGGACGTACTCGCAGCGGGTCTCAGAGACCAACCTCACCACGCGCGTCCGTAGCGCCGCTATCCCGGACATGCAGATTTCGAGTGTCGTCAGTTCGACCCCGTGCGGATTTTTGGTTACGGTTTACCCATGAGTGCAAAACGCCAATGGCAGTTCTGGATCGATCGGGGGGGCACGTTTACGGATATCGTTACGCGCTATCCTGACGGCAGGCTTGGCACGCGAAAACTGCTTTCTGAAAACCCTGAGCATTACGTCGATGCGGCGGCCGAAGGTATTCGACGTACGTTATGTGAATGGGCCGATCACGGACAGGCCGCGGCGCCGATTGAAGCCATCAAGATGGGCACAACGGTTGCGACGAATGCGCTTCTCGAACGCAAGGGCACACCGACAGCGCTCATTGTTACCGCCGGTTTTGCCGATGCCCTGGAGATTGGCTATCAGAACAGGCCGGACATATTCGCCTTGAACATCCGCAAACCGGCGCCGCTTTACGATCGGGTTATTGAAGTCAGCGGACGATTGGGTGCCGATGGAACCGTGCTGCAGCCGTTGCTGCCCGCGGAAGTACTCGCGTCACTACGTGCATGCAGGAAAGACGGCATTGATTCTGTAGCAATATGTTTGCTGCACGGTTATCGGTATCCGGAGCACGAAGCGGAAATCGCCACGCTGGCGCGCACGGTTGGTTTCGAACAGATTTCCGTGTCACATGAAGTTGAGGCGCTCATCAAGTTCGTCAGCCGCGCCGAAACGACGCTCGCCGATGCTTATCTGACGCCGGTGCTCAGTCGTTATATCGATCAGTTGCAAGAAGCTTTGTGCGAAGTCAGTGAACCGCGTCGACTGATGTTCATGCAAAGTAACGGCGGCTTGATCGATGCTACCCGCTTTCGCGGCAAGGACAGTGTTCTGTCCGGGCCCGCGGGCGGCGTCGTCGGCATGGTGGAGGCCGCGACGGCCGAGGGTTTTGACACGCTCGTCGGCTTCGACATGGGTGGTACGTCGACCGACGTTTCCGCTTACAGCGGTGAGTATGAGCGCAGCACCGACTCGCAGATTGCCGGAGTTCGCTTGCGCGCGCCGATGATGCGTATCCATACCATTGCGGCCGGCGGCGGTTCGATATTGCGCTATGCCGACGGCCGCTACCAGGTTGGCCCGTCCTCGGCGGGCGCGGATCCGGGGCCTGCCTGTTACCGTCGCGGTGGCCCGTTGACTGTCACGGACGCTAATCTGCTCCTGGGCCGATTGTCGCCATTGTACTTCCCGCCGGTTTTCGGTTTGAACGCCGATGAAGCAATCGATGCCGATGTTGTCCGTTTGAAATTCGAGGCCCTCGCGGACGACGTAGCGGGAAGCACGGCAGCAACCGTGCAGTGCGAACAGATCGCCGCCGGTTTCCTGACTGTAGCGGTCGAGGGCATGGCCAATGCCATCCGTAAGATTACTATCGAACGCGGCGATGACGTACGCGATTTCACGTTATGTTGTTTTGGCGGTGCCGGTGGCCAGCACGCATGCAAGGTTGCCGAAGTCCTGGGCATTCAACGGATTTGGCTGCACCCGTTAGCGGGCGTCCTGTCTGCCTACGGGATGGGCTTAGCCAACCTGCGCGTCGAGCGCCAGCGATCCGTTGATGTGCCACTCGACGATGGTGAGATCCGCAAGCTCGGCGATGCTATTGACGCTCTGCGGCAGAGCTGCGACGAGGCCCTGGCTGCGCAAAATGTGCCGCCGGAAAGTCGGCATTTCGATATCCGGCTTGGTGTGCGGGTAAGCGGATCAGATACGATTCTCGCCGTCGATGCCGGAACCGCAACGGACGTTGAGCGCGATTTCTCAGATGCGTACAAGCGTCGATTCGGCGCCGCGCACGGCAACGAGAAACTGCTGATCGCGACCATCCGGATTGCAGCAACCGGCGCCGAGCAATCGTTTACTGAACCGAAAATAGCGGACACCGCGGCGACGGGCGATGTCGCCGATACACGAATGTGGGTCGACGGAGCATGGCAAGACGTACCGGTATACGTTCGTGAGCAACTGGGAGCCGGCGCGCAATTACACGGACCTGCGTTGCTGATCGAGCAGAACGCGACCACTGTGATCGATTCCGGGTGGCGAGGAGTCGTCGGCAAGACGGGCCACTTGCTTCTCAAAAGGGAGGCTGTTGCCGCCCAGGATGTAGCTAGTGCGTCAACGGGTTCGCAACCGGATCCGGTACAACTTGAAGTGTTCAATCGCCTGTTCATGCACATCGCAGAACAAATGGGCACGGTCCTGCAAAACACGGCGTTGTCCATCAATATCCGTGAACGCCTCGATTTTTCCTGTGCATTGTTCGACGCGAAAGGACGGCTCATTTCGAACGCACCACACATGCCCGTGCACCTGGGTTCAATGGGAGAAAGCGTGCGCAGCGTCATAGCTGCAAGGGGCCCGGATTTACAGCGGGGCGATGTCGTCATGTTAAATTCGCCGTACAACGGCGGCACGCATCTGCCCGATATCACCGTCGTCACGCCATGGTTTGCAGAGCCCGCTCAACCGCTCTTTTACCTGGCCTCCCGCGCACACCATGCCGACATCGGCGGTATTTCGCCCGGCTCCATGCCCTCCAATAGCGCACATATTGATGACGAAGGCGTATTAATCGATAACTTTTTTTTGGTAAGGAATGGCGAACTGCAACTGGACGCCGTTCGCCAGTTGCTTGCCAGCGCAAAGTTTCCGGCACGCAATCCCGAACAGAATATTGCCGATCTCAAAGCCCAGCTTGCGGCTAATCAGCAGGGCATCCGGCAACTGGAAAAGGCCATCGAACGTTATGGCCTGGCGCTGGTACAGGAATATCTTGGCTTCGTTCGCGAAAATGCAGCAGCCAGCGTGCGCCGTCTGCTCGGCACGCTACGGGATGGAACATTCGAGTACGAACTCGATTCGGGCGAAAAAATACGAGTACGTGTTTCACTCGACTCAACAAAGCGGCGGGCACATATCGATTTCAGCGGCACATCGCCGCAGTCGCCGAGCAACTTCAACGCGCCCGAAGCCGTCACCCGGGCGGCCGTCCTGTATGTGTTTCGTAGTCTGATCGAGGACGACATTCCCATGAATGAAGGCTGCCTCGACCCCTTGGAAATTACAATTCCCGAAGCGAGCCTTTTGAGTCCCGCCTATCCGGCGGCGGTTGTCGCCGGCAATGTTGAGACATCGCAATGCGTAACAGACACCTTGTTCGCTGCCCTGGGTGCATTGGCCGCATCGCAGGGAACCATGAATAACCTGAGTTTCGGCAACAACCGATACCAGTATTACGAAACGATCGCCGGCGGTGCAGGCGCGGGACCCGATTGGCACGGCGCCAGTGCGGTGCAAACCCACATGACCAATTCACGTATGACCGATCCGGAGGTGCTCGAAGCGACCTACCCGGTGCGCGTCGAATCATTCACGGTCCGGAAAGAATCGGGTGGTACCGGCCTTTGGCACGGCGGCGACGGAACGGTCCGCAAGATCCGTTTCCTGGAGTCGGCCGAAGCATCCCTGCTCTCGAATCACCGTCGCATCGCACCCTTTGGCCTGTGTGGAGGTTCCCCCGGAGAAACGGGGAAAAATTGGCTGCAACGTGCATCGGGCGAGACAGAGAACCTGGCGGCAACCGCGAGCGTGCATCTCGAAACGGGCGATTGTCTGATCGTAGAAACGCCCGGCGGCGGTGGTTTTGGAGCGCCGCGCTGACAACCTGCCCTCAGGCACACTCCGCTGGCGCAAACGCCGTTGTCGCCACGCGGCATCCTGCCGCCGACTGATGCAGCGTTAGCGACACCAGTTCCACGGATCCAACGGGTCGAAAGGTCAACAAGACGGTAATACCGCGTTGCTGATCGACCAGGCCAGCATGCAGCGTCGCGTCACATTGCACCGCGTAACTCTCGGTCTCGAAAGCGCCCTGATCGGCGAGCCCGGTCATGAAGGCATGCACCTGGGCCTGAATGCGATCGGCCACGCGTGGTGCGTCAGCTTCGAAAAGCGCCCATCGTGTCGCACGGTCAATGGTGTTGGTAATGCTCAGGCAAAGTCGTCGCAACGTCAGGCTGGCAAACTTTTTCTCCAGCTGATTGCTGCAACCCAGCGTGACCGAACCGCAAAAAGCGGCTTTTCCTGCGGTCCGACCGGCAATGGCGTTCAAACCCTCACGCACCAGCATTGATCCTTCTTCCAGCGAGAACTGAACGGCTGGCGTCAACTTGCGATTGAAGCCGAAACCCGGTTGATCGAGATCGTGCCACGGCCCCCACTGCTCATCGAGCTTGCTGAGCAAACCGGCCAGCGCCCCGCCCACCACGCGTGGCAGCCGGTCCTCATCGTCCCGTGAAATCATCCGTGGAAAATAGGACGCTATGCTCGAGCTCGAATATCCTGCATCGCGAACGCCAGCCAGCGCATCACTGACCGTGCGCCACTCTGTCGGCGGGTCGAGTATCAACATCGCGCCGCGCCGGCGGCAATAGCGCTCGGCGGCGAGTACCACGGTTGGCCCCAGATCGTGCTCTTTGCCCGGTGGCGGCAGGTAGAGCAAGTCGAATTGCTCCACCTCATCCAGCGCAAAAAGTCCGCTACTGGCCGTCGCCGATCCGATCAAATCGTAGTCCGTCAACTCCGCACCGTCGTTGCCGCGCTGCGCGTGACCGACGTATTCCGACGTCTGGTTGGTTCCCGGTCCGATGGTGGCCATTGGTCGGCCGGGAGGCGGTGGAAGCTGCACCTTCACCAGGGTCGAATCGAGCAATACGTCCGCGATGAACCGTCCATCCTCTGCTCGACAACTCAGCCGACGATAAATTTCCTGGTCAACAACAAGTCCGTTGCCCGGCGCAATACGCTGAATCGTGAGGTTGAATGAATGGCTGTCCTGGGCGTCAATGCGATCGTAGTCAACGGCCGCACGAATCGATTCAGTGGCACCGGGTTCGCGCGCATGCAGAGTCAGTACACCGTGATCGGCCGGCAGGCAAATCATCGCGCCGCGAGCATTGTTGGTAACGCGTACCACGTAGAGCTGTTTGCCGCCGTGTTCGAAGAATTGTTGCACGGCAGGTCCCAGGCTGCTTTGCCGCCAAATGCCGCCGAATCGTCGCCGAAAATCCGCGAAGTTCTGCAGGAGTAGCGGAGAATTCAGGGGGCCACGAAGCGCACGGCCGATGAATGCGGTCGTGGTAAGGCGGGAAACATCGATGGGTTGATCCATCGACGAAATTTCTGTGACCGTTATGCCCTGGTCTAAACCATCTGACAAACCTATCTCCGCGATTACGAGTCAGATATCCGTGGGTGAATTCTAATTATAGTGCGCGCCAGATGCTATTGTTCCGGGCAAGTATTCCAGCTGAATTGTGGCGCAATGGCGAATTCAGAGCATTTACTGTCCCGATTTCCGACACTGGGTCGGAAACTGAAGAAAATACCGCTTGCGAACCTGCCCACTCCGGTACGTGAAGTGCGGTATTGCAAGCGGACAGCATCGCATAATGTCTGGATCAAGGACGACAGCCTGACGGGCGAACCTTACGGCGGCAACAAGATCCGCAAGCTCGAGTATTTATTGCAACCTGTGCTGGACAAGCACCGAGGTCGCGTCGCAACGTTCGGCGCCGTCGGGTCGCATCACGCCCTCGCCACCGCTTTGTATGCACGAAAACTGGGGCTTGATTGCACGGCGTTTCTGTCCCATCAAACCAGGGTTCCGTCGATCCCGGCAACGCTGAATACGCATCTTCGAATTGGCACCGAGATTGTGCGCTACGGTGGCACATACCGCGACCGCGTCGGCACGCTCAGAAGACACCTGTGGGGTCGAAACGCCTGGGTCGTACCGGCGGGCGGCTCTTCCTGGCTCGGTACACTGGGCTTTATCGATGCCGGGCTCGAACTCGCTCATCAAATTTCGAGCAAACAACTGTCGATGCCTGATCGGATTTACGTTGCCACTGGCACCATGAGCACAGCCGCCGGCCTGGCACTCGGACTGGCGCTTGCGGAACTGCCGATTGCCGTCCACGCGGTGCGGGTTTCGCGCACATCGATCGCGAATCCGGCGGTGCTGGCACGACTGATCAGGAAAACGGTGGCAATGCTGAAAAGTCTGGATGCCTCGTTCCCTGACGAAATTGTCACAAACACGCGTGTTTTCTTGCGCCACGAATATTTCGGCGCCGGCTACGCCCACAGCAACGCCGTCATCGACGCCGCGATTGAAACTTCTGCCGATCAATTCGCCATTGCTCTCGAATCGACGTACACCGGTAAGGCGATGGCCGCCATGCTGCATGATCTGGATTCAGCGGATGGCAAGTCCGCCCGGTTCCTGTTCTGGAATACGTGCCACTCTCTACCACTCACGGAATCGGCGGATCGTCCACTGAACGGCTCGAAACTGCCGAAGGAATTCTTGCATTACTTCACCTGACCGTACCGGGGAAAGATCATGTCGCAGCCCGTCGTTCGTCTTGGTGAGCTCGAATACGGCCATGGTTTATTGGCACCGAGAGGCAGAATAGGCTGGCGACTGCGTCGCCACACTGGACAGTCCCGTCCGGGAAACGATAGATTGCCACGATACTTCAATAAGGATTCACCCATGCCTCGAATCATTCGAATTGCCCTGTCCCTCTTTGTGATCGTAACGATGAGCGCGTGCTCCCCACGGCAGGACGCGCCAGCAACGCCGTCCAATGCCAAATACAACACGGAAATTCGCTGGACGAGTTACGGCATTCCACACGTGAAGGCCAATGATTGGGGCAGTCTTGGCTACGGCTTCGCGTACGCCGCCGCAACTGACGCAGTTTGCGTTATCGCCAAAGATGTTGCCGTCGCGAACGGTGAGTTGTCCGCACATCTCGGCAGCGAAAGCGGCAATATCGAAAGCGACGTTTTTCACCGTGCGATTATCACCGACGAGCGACTAAAACACTTCGGCAACGGACAATCGGCCGACATGCGCGAGTACGCCGCAGGTTATGCCGCGGGTTACAATCGCTATTTGCAGGATCATGCGGACACTCTTCCCGCGTCCTGCCGCGGCGAGTCCTGGATTCGACCTATAGCAACTGAAGACGTCGCCCGCCTGACGGTCAGCCTGGGCATTCGCTACGGCCTCGGTCAGTTCAAAAACGACATGACTCGTGCCACGCCTCCCGGAACACCGGTTGCTCACGGTGAAACCGTGTTCGAGCTACCACCGGGCCTGGGCAGCAATGCCGTCGCGCTGGGCAAGGACGTGACGGAATCAGGACGCGGCATGCTGCTGGGAAATCCGCACTATCCCTGGCGAGGCGGCTCACGGTTTCACATCGTTCATACCACAATCCCTGGCAAACTTGACCTGATGGGTGCCAGCCTCTATTCGAGCAATTTTATCGTCATCGGATTCAACAAGGACGTTGCCTGGACGCATACCGTATCCACAGCGCTCCGCTTCACGCTCTACGAGTTGTCGCTGAACCCGGATGACCCGATGGAATACCGTTACGGCAATGATTACCGCCCGATCGAAGCGCGTACAGTCTCGGTCGACGTGCGTGACACGGAGGGGCAGATACACGCGGAAGAACATACGGTTTACATGACGCACTACGGGCCCCTGATCGCGAGCGACAGCCTGCCGTGGACAGCTGAGAAAGCGTACGCTATTCGTGACGCGGTCCTCGACAACAATGCCAGCACCGCGACCTACGCTGCACTTGGCGTCGCAGAATCAATCGACGATGTTGAAGCCGCCATCAGTCAGCAAGGCGTCTATTGGACAAACACCATCGCCGCGGATCGGAACGGTGACGCTTTTTACGCGGACATTTCCGCAACGCCGAATGTCGACGCCGAACTGATTGACGAGTGCCGTAGAACGGTGGCGGGTCTGCCGGCTTTCGTCGTCGTACTCGATGGTTCGACAGCCGCCTGCGAATGGAAGAGCGATTCGCGCAGCAAGATCGCCGGCACGCTGCCCGCTGAAGAAATGCCGCGGTTGAGACGCAGCGACTATGTCACAAACTCCAACGACAGTTTCTGGCTGGCAAATCCATCAGCACCGCTGGAAGGCTACTCACCGATCATCGGTCCCGAGAGAACGGCACGCTCATTGCGAACCCGTGCGGGACTGACATTTGTCGGCGAACAACTGGCGAAAGGCAGCAAAATCAGGCCTGCCGATTTGAAGGGCGTGCTATACAGTCATCGGAACTACGCTGCAGAATTGTTGCTGGACGACGTCCTGAAGCTTTGTGATAACGAGCCTCTGGATGTCGTGCTTGGTGATGACAAAGTCGATCTCACGCCATCATGCGATGCGCTACGCGCCTGGGATCGCACCGCGAATATTGATAGCCATGGCGGGCAGGTCTGGACCGAATTCTGGCGCAATGCCCGCAAAATCAAGAATCTGTATTCAGTACCGTTCGACGCGAATGACCCTGTGAACACGCCTCGCGGCATCAACATTCAGGACACCGCTGTTGCGACCGCCGTTAAGGAATCATTGGCGACTGGCCAAATCGCTTTGAGTACTGCCCACGTAGCACTCGACGCCGCCTGGGGTGATATTCAGTATGCTGAACGCAATGGCAAAAAGATCCCCATCCCCGGCGGGCAGGGTTGGGCCGGCATGTTCAGCATGATCGTTGCGGGCCTGAGCAAGGAGAAAGGCTACAACCCGATCGTGCATGGCAACAGTTATATCCAGGTCATTTCCTGGGACACCGACGGAAAATTGCGACCCGGCGGCGTACTCACGTATTCGCAATCGCAGGAAGCAGACTCACCACACTATTCCGACCTGACTGAGTTGTATTCACAAAAACAATGGATCGACTTTCCGTTCACCGAGGAAGAGATTCTCTCACGGATCCAAATTTGATGTCGATTACTTTGCAGGGGAACTAGACGCGTTTTGTTTCGACATTCACTGCTATTGGGTTTGGTGGTGACAAGAATAATCGGCGCGCAGTGTTCCCTTGGCGGGTGCTACGCCACGCAATATGACCATTGTTAGGCGTAGCGGATACTTGGTCGAGTCTTTGTGTCCGCCACACTTGCGAAAGCAAACATTACGATGGCAGTGGCGAAAAACTTTGCCACGGAAACGAAGCTGGCATGTTGTGGAGCCCTCAAGATGGCACGAGATCAAAGTGAAGTTATGGCGTTATTCCAGCGTTTCAACTCGCCTGGTAGCGTCGATCGCTATATTGATGAGTATTTCTGCTTGTTCAGTTTCCCAAAATTACGTGGGACGGTGACTGATTGCCAAGACAGTCCCATCTCAAACTCTAAAGTCACTGCATGGAAGAGCGGGTGGGTGCCTATTACGCTGCCGCCGCAACTCGGAACAACTTACACAGGTGACAACGATGGGTTCAGCTTTACTACCTACAAGAAGGCGAGTTTCTTCACGTACGATGGAGGAAAACTCACGTTTAGTAGCCATCCGGATATATCAGAAAGTAATTGTGATGGAGATTCTTAGCGACTCATTCTGGCCGAGACTGAGTCAAAGAACACGTCGGCTTACACGCACGGTGCAGCCTACAACACGCTGCACTTGCCGCCGGGCAGTATCTGACACGAAAACTGCAGGTCATTGCCTTGCAATGGCCGGCTCCCCGCCAGATACTTGGTGCGAGCTTGCCAATACCTTAGGCTCTGGGGGGTTCTTCAGGCCATAAGATCCGCAGCGACCGGCTACACCATTCGTCTACTAGCTGTCCTATCACCGGACGAATTTTGATCGATGATCGAAGTTGCTTCGCGCTTGAATTGACGCAAGAAATAGCAGAGATTACCGAGAGGAGATAGCATGCACATTGTTCTCGGACTGATTGGCTCGATAGTTTCTGTCCTGTATTTGCTTGACCGCCTCGGCGTCGACATCGGTTGGCTCAATCCACGCTATTGGCGCCATCGCCGAGCCTGGAGGAAAAAATACGAGGGCGACCCGATCTATTCGATTGAGGACCCGATTCAAATTGCTGCGGTCCTGATCGTCGGCATTGCAAAGCTTGAAGGGGATCTAAGTGCGGAACAAAAATCAGCGATTTTGGGACAGTTCGAAGAAAAGTTCTCCCTAGACACGCGTGGTGCGTCCGAGTTATTTGGGTCAGCCGCACATTTGCTTGGCGCGCCACAAATCATCGGCGCCCAGCTGGATGGTTTGTCGAACAGGAACGCAGATACATTCAAGCCCGACCAGGCGCAGTCAATCATCGAGATGATCGAACAGATATCGGAGGTCGGAGGGACACTGTCAACCGCACAGCTTGAATTCATAAATATCCTGCGATCGAGAATCTGTGCTCCAAGCCAAAACGGAACATGGTCCTAGTTCATCCCGCAATCGATGAAAAAAGAAGGCAGCAAGCAGATTAAAGGCCTGAATTTGCAGGGATTAACCGTTGACTACGGATTCTGGCCGTATATAATTCGCGCAGCTTGAAGGTACGCCTTATATTTATGCACACCATTTCGATGTCTCCATTTTAGTAGCTCGTCCTGATTTTCATAAGTAACAGCATTACATTCCAGCCAAATAGTCTTTTCAAAAGACTAAATTTACTCTTAAAAATCAATAGGATACAAATATGTCTACTGTAACTGGCACCGTTAAATGGTTCAATGAAGCGAAAGGCTTTGGTTTCATCGAGCAGGAATCTGGTCCCGACGTTTTCGCTCACTTCAGCGCTATTCAAGGCGACGGTTTCAAAACCCTCGTAGAAGGCCAGAAGGTCGAATTCACTGTAACGCAGGGCCAAAAGGGTCCGCAGGCAGAGAATATCACCGCAGTCTGAGCAGGATCGCAAGCTGGTCTGCCTGGCAGATCAGCGTCTCAAGCCCCACGGGGGTTTGAGGAACAACAAGGCAAGACCCCGGCAAAGCGCCAGGGCCTTGCTTTTTTTTTGCCGAATCAGGGCCGGCCTTTTTCGATGGCGGACTCATCCGCCGGCGCGTCGAGAATCGCTCGAACCTCGGCCAGGGTAGGCGCATCCGGATCAATCTCGACTGTGTTCCTGACGAGTCGCGCGCGATCATAGATATCGTCAACATCACCACGCAGAACCCGGACGGGAACACCGCGTGCATCGGCGGCAATGGCCTGCGCCTGCTCCCTCGCGGCCTCGCTTCCAAACGCACTCGATTGCGAGCTTATCGCCGCAAACATTGATTGCAGCTGTTCCTCCGGGGACAGTGCGTCATCCTCCAGCGGTATATGGCTTTCCACATACAACTCACCATTGCGCCAGCCGGCGAGATACGGCTTGTTGATAATTCTTACGGGCTCGCCGATTTTGACCATGGAATAGAGCAATTCAATGTTTTCCGGGTAAAGCCTGACACAACCGTGACTGACGCGCATACCCACACCGTACGGTTGATTGGTACCGTGAATCAGATAGCCCGGCATATCGAGTTTCAACACGAACTTGCCGAGCGGATTGTCCGGCCCCGCCGGCACCACGGACGGCAACGGGTTACCCGCCGCCGCATTTTCCCGACGCACGGACGCAGGCACATACCAACTCGGGTCGCGCGCTTTGGCGATCAGCTTCGTCTCCCCGAGCGGTGTTTCCCAACCAACCCGGCCGATGCCAATCGGGTACGTCATCACCTGAATCAGTTCACCGTCTTTGACCGGCGGGTAGTAGAACAACCGCTTCGATGCAATGTTTAAGACGACGCCCCGTTTGGGCGCATCCGGCAATACGTACTGCGTCGGCAACAGTATCTCGACGCCCGCGCCGGGCAGCCACGGGTCGATGCCCGGGTTGGCTGCGACAAGCTCGTCGTAACCGAGCCCGTATTCCCGCGCAAGATCCGAGAACGTATCCGTTTCCCGCGTCACGACGAGCTGTGGCTCACCGATGACCGACTGGTGCACAGACTCCAGGAAAAATGCGTTGCGACTGATCGGCTCCAGTGGCACGCGCGCCGTTAGCGGAATGTCGGCTTGCGGTTCTGGCGCGGGAGTTTTCCAGCCGTCCACAAATTCATTGAACGTCGAACAGCCGGGTAACGCCAGCAGCGACAACGCCAGGCACAAAGATAGAATTTGACGAGATATTCGGTTCAACGAATCAGCCACCGGACTCCAATAGTGGCTTATTCTGGCAGAATTCGCGGGTAGACACTATTGACGCGCGCTGCCGTCGTCATTGCTTGCGACCGGCTCGCAGCGTGATCGGCCAGACCACCGTACGCGATTGGCTGCCCCACTGGCGTTCAAGTTCGACGGCGAACCCGGCCAGGGGATCGTTCCCGGTCTCGCGCACTGCTGCCTGACTGGCCGACCACGTCCGGATGTAGGCCATAATCTGCTGCACCGTCCACTCGGTCTTCATCGAGTACGACGGACAGGTAATTTCAGCCAGCGGCAACACAATGTCGTTATATTTATTGTCGACAATATCCCGCTCAGGCGGCCAATAGTCGTCAACGGACGTATAGATATCCAGCAGCAAACCGTCCACTTCAGCGGCAACCGAGCAATGACCGTAACACCAGAACGCGACCACACCCGTGGGCACGAGTACTCGCTGTGCCTCTTCGAAAAACTTCTCAATATCGAACCAATGCAGTGCCTGGGCGACGGTGATCAATCCAACGGAGTCCGGGGGCAGCCCTGACGCCTCCGCCGGCGCGACGCGATACTCTACGCCGTCGTTAGCCCGCGCCTCACGAATTTGCTCCGCACTGGCGTCAGTGGCGACAACCTTGTCGAAACAAGCGGCTAGAGCACAAGCGGCCTGACCGCTGCCGGTCGCACAATCCCATGCGCGGTCCCTGTCAGGACTTAGATCGGCCAGGAACTCAAACAGTTCCTGCGGATAAGTCGGGCGCGCCTCCGCGTAGCTTGCGGCATGTCCTGAGAAATGATCTTTGAATGAATGCGACGCTTGCATGAAAAGGGTGTCTGTTCCTTTCCTTTACAAGCTAGCGCTGACAATCAGGGTATCGGCCCTCGGCCTGCGCCTGGTTGTATAAGGCCAGCGTCTTCGAATAACTGGAAACCAGGTCATCGATTCGCGTTTCGCCGGACGGATGCGTCGAGAGAAATGGAGGAATCCGGGACGTGCTCGCCGCATTCATGTTCTTCCACAATTCCACGCTTTCCCGCGGATCGAAGCCGGCCATTGCCATGTACTCCAGCCCGATGAGATCCGCTTCGGATTCCTGTTTGCGACTGAACGGATTCGACAGCCCGAACGCGACACCGGTAGACAATGCGCCATACGCCGCGTTGGTATTCCGGCCGTACGGACCGCCGAGTAAAATGGCGGCAACGTCGACGCCGAAACCGGTGACTGAGGCGCGTGATGCCCGTTCGTTGGAGTGATGCGATGTAACGTGAGCAACCTCATGTCCGATGACAGCCGCCAGTTGATCCTGATTGGCGGTGACACCCAGCAGACCGGATTTGACGACGATCTTGCCACCCGGCAGCACGTACGCGTTTACGTCCGGCTGATCGACAATGGCCAGTTCCCAGAACATTTCTGCATCGGATCCATCGAGCGTATCGACAATCGCATTGGCTACGCAGGCAACATAATCGATCGTATCCTGGTTATTCACCAACGGCACGGTTTCCCGAATCATGTTGAATTGCCGGGCACCTTCCAGTTCCAGTGCCGCTTCCGACTTCAGAATAAGCTGGCTACGGCCCGACGGCGTTGTCGAGCAGGATGTTATCACCGCTGCACAACAGGCGGTGTAGGCGATTCGTTTCAGGACTTTGCTATTCATCGGAACTCCTTCGGGCCGGGCAGACATTATAGCGAAGTGCGACACACTCACGAAATCCCCTGCACAGCGCATTAACTCTCATTTTTCAGACACTGGAAAGCCGCACGGGTTCCCTGCCTGAAGCCTGTCTAGCGTGGCAGACGCGCCTCAAATCGTCGCCGCCAACCCGCCGCATCGAATTTCTCCAGCACGCCGTCGACGGTACCCATGAGTCGTTTCTGCAGTGGCTGCTTCACTTTGAACGCCAGGCAATAGATATCGCGTTCCTGCACCAACTCAGCCAGCAATTCGTCGCTGGTCCTGATCTCGTCGGCCAGACCGAGTTCCATAGCCTGCGTGCCATACCAGTGTTCACCGGTCGCAATCTTTGACAGATCGAGATCGGGCCGATACTCACTCACTGCGGCCTTGAACAGTGTGTGTACATCTTCCAGTTGTTCTTTCAGCCTGGCTCGATCCTCGTCCGTGTTCTTGCCAAACATGGTGACATTGCGTTTGTACTCACCGGCCGTGACCTGCTCGAAATCGACGCCGTGTGTGTCAAGCATGCGGTTGAAATTCGGAATCTGTGCGATCACGCCAATGGAGCCGAGAATAGCGAACGGCGCCGCATAGATCCGGTTTGCCATGCATGCCATGAGATAACCACCGCTGGCAGCAACCTTGTCGACACAGATCAGCAGCGGGATTTCACGCTGTCGAATACGCGCCAGCTGCGATGCCGCCAGACCATGTTCGTGGACAACACCGCCGTGATTGTCGAGACGTAAAATCACCTGATCTTCCTTGCTCGCGACTTCGAGAATTGCACTGACCTCTTCACGCAGCGACGGCACGGCACTTGCCTTTAGATCCCCTTTGAAATCGATCACGAAACTTCGTGGTCGGTGCGCGCTGGATTTAGCCTCCGCTTTCAGACGTCGTTTTTCCGCCTTCGCTTCAGCCTTCCACTCATCTTTTTTCAGAATAACCTTGCGCAAACCGTTCGCAAGATTCTGATACTTCTCGTTCAGGTTCTCGACTTCAAGACCTTCCTGGCTACCCGCCTTGCGCCCGGCCGCTGCGACCGCTCCGATCAGAATAACGATCGCAACGACGAACGTGATCGTCTTCAATAGAAAAAGTCCGTACTCAATGAAAAATTCGCTCATGGTTTCTCTTGATCGAAGTTAGACGGCGATGCCGACGTTATTTTTTTGCAGCACCTGTTCCGCACGGTAACTTGAGCGCACAAGGGGTCCCGCAACGACTTCAACGAATCCCTTATCGAGACCCTCAAGCCGGAATGCATTGAACTCATCCGGCGTAATATATCGCTCAATCGCGAGATGATTGGGCGTCGGTCGCAAATACTGGCCAAGCGTCAGGATATCGACTCCGGCGGCACGCAGGTCATCCATCGTCTCCACGACCTCGTGGTCGTGCTCGCCGAGGCCCAGCATAAGACTGGATTTCGTCAAGACGCCTGGCCGAAATTTCTTGGCGTGTTCGAGGACATCCATCGTTTGCGAGTAGCTGGCGCGCGGGTCCCTGACCGGGTGCGTCAGGCGTCGCACCGTCTCAATATTCTGCGCGAATACTTCCAGGCCCGAGTCCACGACCTGTTCGACGTGACTCATGACGCCGTTAAAGTCCGGTGTGAGCGCCTCGACCGCCGTCTGCGGGTTCATTTTCTTGATGGCGCTGACGCAGGCGGCATAATGTGCTGCACCGCCGTCATCAAGATCGTCGCGATCAACGGAGGTAATGACGATGTAGGACAAGTTCATCAGTTTGACCGCACGCGCCGTATTCAGTGGTTCTTCGGGATCCAGCCAGCCACGTGGGTTGCCCGTATCCACCGCACAAAACCGGCAGGCTCGGGTGCAGACCGAGCCCATGACCATGATCGTCGCCGTGCCGTTATTCCAGCACTCGCCGATATTCGGGCACATCGACTCTTCGCAGACGGTACTCAAACGGTGCTCACGCACGGTCTGCCGGACTGTCGAGAAATTCGCTCCGCTCGGCAATTTCGCCCTGAGCCAGCGAGGTTTTCGGCCGGTGGCGATTTCAGGCGCATCGCGGCGGCTCTTGATGCCGTCCTTGATCGCCGCGAACCCCGACTCTGTCGTGTACTTGCTGCCGGACAGGACAATCGGGATGCCATGAAACTGTTTGTTGCTGCTGGTCAT
Organism: Gammaproteobacteria bacterium; assembly: GCA_013151645.1. GTDB lineage: Bacteria > Pseudomonadota > Gammaproteobacteria > Steroidobacterales > Woeseiaceae > JAADHU01. The sequence goes on from JAADHU010000019.1 coordinate 69,769, forward strand.
GTTGGAGTGCGGTTACGCTGTCAGAGACAACCATTTTGGCATGAATTGTGGAACAGGTGCCGAATTTTATTGGCGCAAAAAAATCCCGACTCAAAGGCCGGGATAATCAGGGGGGAAATGGAAACGCCAGAGTAAAAGGATTTGCTAGTGCAACCGTGACCAACTCACCAAAGTGACTGAATTACGTTGCAGATCGAAATTTTTTGCCAGGACCGCCTCAATATCAGCCGCGTCAGTATCTTTATCCATTGGCTGATTGAGTTCGACCACACCGCTGAACTCATTGCCGCCACGATAACTCGTGTCGCTCAATCTGAACTGGGTGTAGTACTTCGTGGACATGGATCAAGAATACTCAGACCTCACACAACGATCTGTGAGCTACGCCACAAAATTCGGGCTGCGGGGAACCAAAACCGGGAATGGTGACCCAACTCACAATGCTGTAGTAACCATGGCGCGTTTCACCGCCAGGTATTGACCACGATTCGCTGCTCAAGAAAGATGAGCGTAGAATCACGGCGTTACGTCAAATTGTGTGGTCAGAAAGAGAGGTGCGGCACAGAAAACGGGCGGTCGCGCCGCTAGTATGTTGGAACTCGGCGATTTCGCCTCTAACTTGTTGTTTTTTATTTGGATTGGAACTACAAAATGGCTGCTAAAACCAGTTTTGTCAGATTTACTGCGCTTACACTCCTGCTTTTCGCAACGGTCACGGCCGTGGCGCAGGACGAACTACACAAGACCTTCTTTAAGGACGCGGATGCCGCCCAGGAAGCGGCCAAAGTGGCCGACGCCAAGCTACTGTCACCGCGCAATTTCGAGCGCGCCACGCTCGCCTATGAAGCCGGCGACAAGGGTCTCGCCCGTGGACGAAATATAGAATATGTACGTGGCAAGACGGCCGAGGCCGAAAAGTACTATAAGGCCGCGACCAAGGCAGCGCAGCTTGCCAAGACCGTTTTGTCCCAGGTCAGAAAAAGCCGTCAGGATGCCGCCAACGCCGAGGCACCGAAACTGTCGCCGGAGCTTTGGGACAAAGCGCAGCAAAAATTCGGTGCCGCGATCCGTTACCTTGAGCGTGGCGATCTGAAGCGAGCCAAACGCTACGATATTGAGGGCACCAGCCTCTATCGGGATGCAGAGCTGGTTGCGATAAAGGCACAGTACCTCACCGAGACCCGCCAACTCATCAAAGCCGCGGACCGTGCCAAGGTAGATCGTTACGCGCCGCTAACACTGCGCAAAGCCAAGCGGCTGCTGGCGGAAGCGGAAAAAGAGCTCAGCGAAAATCGCTACGACACCGATCGCCCGCGCAGTCTTGCAAAGCAAGCCAATTACGAAGCGAAACATGCCATTTATCTATCCGACGTCGTACGCGATGTGCGCGGCAAGGATTTGTCGGTCGAACAATTGATTTTGCACTGGGAAACACCGTTGCAGGCCATCGCGGGTGCCGCCGATATCTTGCCGGCCATGTCCGAGGGCAACGAGGCGTTACAGCAGGCGCTGGTCGAATTTATCGAGAACATGCAAAACGAGAATCAAAGCCTGCAGCAGGAAACAGAGGAAAGCCTGGTGCGTCTCGGTGACATGGAGGAGGAAATCCGCGCGCTCGACGAACGACTCGGCGGCGCTACGGCCGAGCGAGCCGCACTGGTGCAACGCCTCGAAGCGCAGGCACGTATCAAGGAACAGTTTGAACAGGTCGAAAAAATGTTCACGCGCAGCGAAGCACGTGTTTTTCGGGAAGGAAACAATGTCATCTTGCGCCTGGTAGGGCTTACTTTTGACAGCGGCAAGTCGGCTCTGGGTGCCAACAGCTTCGATCTGCTCGCGAAAGTGGAAAAAGCCATTGACGTCTTTCCGAACAGTGAACTGATTATCGAAGGGCACACCGATTCTTACGGCGGCGATGAGCTCAACCAGAAACTCTCACAAGAGCGCGCAGAAGCGGTGCAGATGTACATGGTTAATGCCATGCGTATTCCGAGCTATCGACTGATCGCGACCGGATACGGCGAAACTCACCCGGTCGCCAACAATGAGACGGAATCAGGCCGCGCCAAGAACCGGCGCATTGACGTCGTAATCAAACCCAATTTAGAACCTCTGGAACAGCAAACAAGTTTCAACAACTGACATCAGCGCTGCCGACGCCACCAGTCGCTAACCTGCCGTGCGGTTACCTCGTTGACGAGGTAACCGTATTCAGCGTGCACGTTCAGGACACCTTCCAGACGAAAATAATTGAAAGTCTCCAGGTCTTCAATCCTGTCGACCAGGCCCAGCGTTTCCATCTCACCAAAATCGTTCCGCAGCTTCATATCGAGCGCCGTCGTCTCACCGATTGCCGATATATTGACCCAGCGACGAATATTATTCGGGTAGCGTTTTGCCCCTTTTTCCTTGTGACCGAGCAACCTCTGTTGAATGTAGCGCTGGCCCAATGGGCTACCCATCGTAATCAGCTGCACGACGGGAACGTCTCGTTGCTGATCACGCGATAGTTGCCAGAGAGCATCGTACGCAATAACCGAACCCATACTGTGCGCCAGCAGGAGAATCGGGCGGTTGGCAGCTGCCGCAGCTTGCAGCGGTATTTTCAGTAATCGACGTGTGTATTCCGCAATGTCATTTTCATTTTTCACGTAACGCCGCAAATCGCGCAAATGCAGCTCAGTGGTCTCGTCCGCCAACTGCGGAATGAGAAAAGGCAGAATGTCGCCCGCCATATAAATCGTCCGCAGTAATCTCCGTTTCCACGATTCGGCCTCGGCGATATCCTGCGCCGTCGGTTTTTGTTGTCTACGCACTGCTTCGATGGCGGAGATATCCAGGTTGATATCATAGTGTTCGCCGTAAAAATCGTAGGTCCAGCTGACAATATCGAAGCAGCGATTACCCTCACGCAATTCGGTGGCGACCCCGGGGTCGACCCGGTGAATTCCTTCAATGAGGCAACGCAACAGTTCTTGCCGGTGGACCTCCGGTTCCGGCTTGGGCATCAACCCGGGAACGTAGATAATGATTGGTTCCGGTCTCACCTCGTAGAGCCAATCCTGTTAATGGCCACCGCCAGTAAATCGCGAAGTTCCGAAACCGAGCTCACAGTTGCGTCCGGTGCGGGCAAATGTTCGGGCCACTCGGCGTCATTCCGATTCATCCACGCTGTTCGTAAACCCGCATTCGTTGCACCTACGACGTCCGATTCAGGGTGATCGCCGACATGCAGAATTTCCCCTGGCTCGACGCCAGCCTCTTGCACCGCCTTGTGGAAGATTTTTGGTTCCGGCTTCGCTACCCCGGAGTTGACTGCCGTCACAACAGCGTGGAAATATTTCCGTATGCCGATTGTGTCGAGATTGGCGTTACCGTTCGTCACGGCAATCAGCCGGAAACAGACCGATAATTCCTGCAGAACGGGCACGACGTCCGGGAATAGTTCAACGTCGTTGCGCGCCACATCAAATACCGCGAACGCATCTTCGACGAAGTCGGCCCGATAGCCAACGGTCGCGGCCATCTCGGTCAGCACAGTTTTGCGCAGGAAACGAAAATCGTGTGCCATGTGCGGATGGGCTTCGATCACCTGCTGGCGCAACGCCAGCGAGACGTCCGGGGTAAACGCCGCCGGTATTTTCGGATAGTTTTCCTCAAGCCAGGCCCACAGATCTGCCTCTGCGCGCCGAATAACCGGGCCGATCTCCCATAAGGTATCGTCGAGATCGAGTGTAATGGCGCGAATACGATGCAATGCAATTCCTAACCGGGGGGACCGGGTATATTGTCGTCTGATAATGTACCTTGATTCAATACAGTCAATCATCTAATGGAACAACCACCATGAAATACCTTCATACCATGGTTCGCGTCAGCAATCTGGATGACTCCCTGGATTTTTACTGCCAGAAGCTGGGTCTTGTTGAACTGCGGCGATTCGAAAACGAAAACGGTCGTTTCACACTCGTATTTCTTGCCGCACCCGCTGACGACGAGGCGCAGGTTGAACTCACCTACAACTGGGATCCGGAAGAATACGACGGCGGCAGGAATTTCGGTCACCTGGCTTATGCGGTGGACGATATCTATGCGGTCTGCCAGAAACTGATGGATGCCGGAGTGACGATCAATCGTCCGCCTCGGGATGGCCGCATGGCGTTCGTGCGTTCGCCGGACGGTATTTCCATCGAACTGCTGCAGGCAGGCGAAGCGCTGGCCGCAGCGGAGCCGTGGGCGTCGATGGAGAATAGCGGTGAATGGTAGTTTTCTAGAGAGATCACGATTCTATTGAGCCCGGTCGCGCGTCGGATGCAGGGGTGGTAGTGAAATATGGTTCTGTTTGAATTGTGGTTGCGGGATTTGGTTTTGCTTGAATACGGGACTAAAGGTCGGTCCGCGTTTGGCCAGAGTGGCCTTTATTCGTCGTTCAGGGCGGACCGGGCATCAGCGGAGGCAATGTATCGGCGATCGTAATTTCTGCGACCTCTTTTCGCACCGCGAACGACCGCAGCGCCTTCGCCAATGCATCACCCTTCCATTCCCCGCTGGTCGAAGGTCCATACGATCCCCGCGATAACTGCCGCAGTTCTGCATCGAGCGGTGCCGTTACACGATCGGCAATCTCGCCAATACTGCGTGGCGTATTCTCCGGCCACTGCAGACGAGCCCATTGCAGCAACCTGGCCTTGACGGCCACCGCATCGCCCCGCAGCGCGGCCTTACGCGTCTCCTTGAGAAGACGCGACTGTTGTTTGTGAATCGGTGCTTCTTCGACGACCGGCGTTTTCTGCTTCGGTTTTCCCGACCACCACCACACCAGCAACGTCAACACCCAGATTCCCGCAAGCACCTCACTTACGGTTCGCCAGAACTCACTTTGCACACGACTGACTTCAGACTCTGTTCCGACGTCCGGCGCCTCTGCCTGTGACGTGGCCTGCGGCGACGGTTCGTCTGCGGACGGCAAAATCGTAATGGTGCGACCGGGCAACGTAGCCACTTTCCATTCGGCCGCGGCGATATCCCACCACGGCAATTGAATCGCCGGCAATTCGACGTCCCCAGGCACGATACCAATCATGGCGTACTGGTCCGTCCGCGATGCAAGAATGCCACCCGCTACCGCGCGAACCTGCAATTCGGGTTTGTCCGGATACACCTTGATGCTGTCAGACATGCTCAGGTCGATCAGCGGAATCTGCGTGGACAACTGACCGAGTGCGGTCACCTGCACATGCCGTGTTATCGGCTCGCCCGCCGGCATGCTACCGGGTTCCCGCGACCATTCTTCGCTGAGCGATACCGCTTTCGCCGGCAACCACGCCGCCTTGGGAAATTCGCTCGGCGGTGCAGGAATTGGATTGATATTGACAACAATCGGCTGGGATTGAAACACTTTGCGCCCGGTAATCCGCCCATCGCGCAATACACGCGCTTCAAAGCGTGCCGGTCCAATGCGAATCTCGCCGGATTCCTGCGGAAAAATCGCATACACGCGTTCAACAACGTTGTAATTCTTGCCGTTCAACAACGCTTCATAGCTGCGTTCCTCGCTGGCTATTTCAACAAGCACATCGACACCTTTGATTTCGGGTTCGCTGAGCCGCGGCTGGCGAGTGGCAACCGCGCGATACACTTTCACCGTGTAAAGAATCTGTGCCTGTACGTAGCTTTGATCGAAATCGGCCTCCGCCGCCACGAAAATATCGGCTTCACCCGGCGCCGTCTTTGACTGCGGCACAACCGTGATATTGACCGGCTCGCTTCGCTCGCGACCGATGATTATTGATGGAATCACCAGGTTGCCGGCGCGTTTTGCCATCAATACGTACTTCCAAGTCCTGCTGCGCGTAATCTGGCCGTTGACGATGGTGGTATTGCTGAGCTGACTGCGCGAGCCCACGTAGAAATCGTTCTCCAGCGCACTCGCATCCGGCTCTACATCAATTGCAGTATCGACCAGCACTTCCAGAGTAAAAGATTCGTTCAACTCGACTTTGACCCGATCGATACTGGCGATCACTGCGGCGTTAGCCGTAACAATTGGCGCGCACAAGAATGCCAGCGCCAGACATATCCCGACCCAGGAGGTCCTTCGTATGAGCATCAAAGTCTCCGTCACCATGGTTGCACCTCGTCATCGGGCCACAGATTGTTACCATCCTGGTCTCGCCCCTGACGTTGATATTGATATCTGAATTTGCGCCGCAGAAGGCCGCCCGGGTCATTCGGAATTCGCCGCAGCCACTGTTCCATTGCCTGTTGTTGCTCCTGCACCCGCCGTTGAGCTTCAGCCTCTGCCTGACTGAGTTCCTCGTCTTCGTCACCTTCGCCGGCCTGCTGTTGTGCCTCTTGCGCGGCGCGCTCAAGCTCGCGCTCAATTGCGGCGAGGTCCTCCTCGCTCATCTCCTGATCGCGTGACGATTCGTCGCCTTCGCCGGAGTCGTCGCCAGGCTCACCATCGGCGCCTTCTTCGCCCGACTGGTCAGACTCACTTTCACCCTCCGATTGCTGGCCGTCCCCTTCTTCCGAAGACTGCTCATCGCCTTGCTCACCACTTTGTGAGTCCTGCTGCTGCAGCATTTCCTTGACCAGATCGCGGTTGTAAGCCGCATCTTCAGCATCCGGGTTCATCTCGAGGACACGCTCATAGGCATCAATGGCAGGTTCAAACTCTCCCATCCGGGCAAGCGCATTGCCAAAGTTATACAGACTGTCTGCATCGTCGAAACCCGCGAATCGCTGCGCGCTACCCTCGTATTCGCTCGCCCGATAACGCGCAACTGCTTCCCACAACGGATCCTCAAAAATGGCCGCGGCTTCCGCCGCATTGCCATCAGCAAGCAACGCGCTTGCCTGCTGATCCCGCGTCTTCCACAAATCCACCCAGTCGAGGGCGTAAGCCGTCTGCGGAACCGGCAATGCAAAGAAAACGAAACACAAGACCCACCCGCGTCGGAAAGCCAGGGCCGCCAACGGCACCAGCAGGAGCAGCAACCACGGGCCTTCTTCGCGCCATTGATCGGTCGCCAGCGATTGATCGGTCTCCGCCCCGCGGCCCACTTCACCGGACAACAGCAATGTCAGATCGCGGTCATCCGCGGTCAGCGTTGCATAACGACCCCCGCCTGCGGCGGCCAGATCCTTGAGTTCGTTGATCTCGAGCTTCGGCACGGCGAGTTGCCCCGATCGATCCGTTACGAAGCCGCCACCGGGACGTGGGATGGGCGCGCCTTCGGAAGTGCCAACACCAAGCACCGACAATGAGTAACCCGCTTCTTTCAGTTCTTTGGCCGCGAGTTCAGCCGCGGGAGACGTTCCTCCGTCCGTCATCATCAGCACTTCGCCGAAACGAACACCGGCTTGCTGAAGCAACTTCAGTCCCTTGTTAATCGCAGCCGGCGGATAGCTGCCGCGGCTTGGCATGATGTCCGTACTCAGGCTGTTCACCAGCGCCGCGACGGTATCTGTGTCAGAGGTAAGCGGCGTAACCGTAAATGCGTTCGATGAATAGACGATAAGAGCCGTCTGCCCGCTCCTGCGACGCTCCAGAATATCGAGAATTTTCAGTCGCGCCCGGGTCAACCGACTAGGACTTACATCCTGCGCGTCCATCGAACGCGACAAGTCGAGCGCCACCACGATGGCTTGCTCGGAACGAAATACCGGCTGCTCAACGCGATCCCAGCTTGGGCCAGCCATCGCCAATGCGGCGAGTACACCGCCGAGCAACACCAGCCACCATCGGTATCCACTGGCCCTGACCTGCTCACGCGACAACACATAGGGCACCAGCGCAGGGTCCACAACCCGCTGCCAACTGCCGGGGGCAAGCTGGCGGCGCGCGAACGTCAAGGCAACAATGGCCGCTACGGGCAGCGCCCAAAGCCACTCCGGTCGAAGCCAGTGAAATTCAGCCGGCATGGGTCTTCACCTTAATGAACTTCCGCCGCTGCCCCGGTCTGAAACCGGCCAGCAAATTAAAAACGGATAACAACAACACCAGGCAAAACGCACCGCCAAGAGGCCAGTAGTACAACGACTTCACCGGTCGGAATCCCGCTTCCGGTTCTGCCACCGGTTCCATTTCATCGAGAAGGCGGTAAATTTCCTGCAACCCCGCCGTGTCTACCGCGCGAAAATAGCGTCCGCCTGTCTGCTGCGCAATTTTCGTCAGCGTATCCTCGTCCAGATCGGCAGAGGGGTTCACACGGCGCATGCCGCCGGTAATCGAGGACACCACCATTTGCTCCGCGCCAATGCCGATCGTGTAGATCCGCAAACCGATCTGTGCGGCTAGTTCCGCTGCCTTGAGAGGATCGACTTCGCCTGCCGTGTTCGCGCCGTCCGTTAACAGGACCAGCACCTGGTCCTCACCGGTTTCTTCCTGGTCGTAGATTCGTTTGACCGCGAGCGTGATGGCATCGCCAATGGCTGTCTTTTCCCCGGCAAGGCCGATAAATGCCTCCAGCAAAAGCGTTTTTACCGTTTCACGATCCAGCGTCAGTGGCACTTGCAGGTACGCCCGCTCACCAAACAGGATCAAGCCAATTCGATCACCTTCGCGACGGCCGATGAAATCGCTGGCGACTGCTTTCGTCGCCGTCAGTCTATCGACGCGACGCCCGGCGAGTTCGAAATCCTTGGCATCCATGCTGCCGGATAAATCCACCGCCAACATCAGGTTGCGACCCGATACCGGCACGTCAAGTTCGTCACCGATGCGCTCCGGTCTGGCGCTCGACAACACCAGCAACAGCCACGCGATAACCGCCAGCCAGAGTCGCCAGTTCAGCAGCAATTCAACCTCGGAACGATCCGCCAGCACATCGAAGCCTGCGAAACTCGGCACTTTCAAGCCAGCCTCCGTCGTGCCCGAAACGGCCGGTAGCAACCAGCGGACCAGCAGGGGCAGTGGCAACATGAGCAGCATCCAGGGCCAGGCGAGCGACCACATCAGCTCGTACTCCGGGTAATCGGTGTTCGCAATCGCCGGTATACCGCATCGAGCAGGCCATCGACGTCAACGCCCTGGGCACCGAGTGCGGGGTTGCGATACGGTAGCGATTCGATCATCTTCCCCGCCCCGTCAGTGAATGCCTTTTTGTCCATTCCCTGATCGAGCCACGCCAGCCAGTGTTTTCCGCTGAGTCCCGCCACCTCATTGCGCGGCGCATACGCAAGCATTGCGCGGCGCAGCAGTTCGGACAAGTCGATGCTCAAGCGCTGAATATTGCCACTCTCCTGATACGCTCTTTTTAACTGAGACAGTTGGCGCAACGCAGCGCGCCGTGGCCTACCCGCGCGCCAGCGCAGCCATGACCGATACAGCAACCAGACAAGTCCCGCCGCCAAAATCGCCAGCAATACCAGCCAACCAGGTGCTGGCGGCCAGCCGCCAATTTCCGGCGGCAAATGCAAATCTCTCAGTGGTAGCTGCTCGGGATCCATATCAATCAGTGGCTGCGGCGACCTAGCGCTTGTTGCATCGTTTCGACCGGATCGACGTTGGTCGACAGGTTCATCAAATGTATGCCGTAACGCTGGCAGAACTGCTCCAGTTTCTCCTGTCGATCACTGAATTCATGCCGGTATTCTTCGCGTGCACTGCGGGCGTAGGTATCTATTGCCAGTTCAGCCTCGTTGCTGACCAGGCGATAGCGACCCGGTGGCGGCAGTTCACGCTCCAGGCGGTCGCTGACAAAAATAGCCAGCACTTCATTGTGGCGCGCAATACCGGCCAGATGTGACTGCGACATCTTGCCAAAACCGAGAAAGTCGCTAATGACGACCACCAGGCTGCCCGGACGAGTGACTCGCCGCAACGCGGCCATCGCTTGCTGCAAGGGTTCTTGCGGACGTTCGCCAGTCGCCTGCACGGTATGCTCCCAGTCCGGGTGACTAACCAGTTCGTGCAGGTAGTGCAATGCAGACTGGCGACCCAGTCTCGGTCTTAATTCGCGGTGCGTTGTATCACCGAAGACAATGCCACCAAGCCGATCACCGCGATGGTGTGCGGCCCATGCAATCAGTGCTGCAGCTCGGCTGGCATTGACCGATTTGAAGCAGCCGCGGGTCGCGAAATGCATGTTGCTGCGCAGGTCGACCATGATGAGGACGGGTCTCTCCCGTTCCTCCCGAAACAATTTCGTATAAGCCTGACTACTGCGAGCGGTCACGCGCCAATCGATGTTGCGCGGATCGTCTCCCGGTTGATAAGGACGTGACTCGTCGAACTCCATTCCGCGGCCTTTAAAGTGCGAGACGTAGGCACCTGCCTGCAGCGAATTGATGTGCAGCACATCCAGTGGAATTGCGCGCGCCGGTCCGCTCAGGCGAATCAACTCCTTCTGGCTGACGCTGACAGGAGACGAGTCGTCCGGCAGTTTATCGTGGCGCATCATGCGAACGACTGCTGTGCAAACAAGAATCGAGCAAGGGGGCGGGCATATTCATGAATAGTCCGGGCTAGGGTACCCCCACTCCATCGAGAACGCCTTCGATCACCGAATTCGGGTTAACGCCATCCGCCTCCGCTTCAAAACTCAACACCAGGCGGTGCCGTAGTACGTCCGGCGCTACGTTCTGGATGTCTTCCGGCGCAACGAAGTCGCTTCCTCTGAGCCACGCGCGTGCGCGTGCAGCGCGGTCGATACCCATGCAAGCGCGCGGACTGGCGCCATAGAGAATCTGTCCTTCCAGCGACTTGTCGACCTTGCCCGGATCGCGAGTCGCGACCACAACGTTCACAATGTATTGCTCGAGTTCGTCAGACAGATGCAGGCGCAGGATCTGCTGCCGCCCGTCCATTACCGACTCCTGGCGCAACAGTTGTGGCGGCACGAAGGCATCACGCTCGCCGGACTTCGCTTCGTCGCGATTCAACACCAGAATGCGACGCTCATCCTCGATCGTTGGATAGCCCAACTCGATGTGCAGCAGAAAACGGTCAAGTTGCGCCTCGGGAAGCGGATAGGTTCCCTCCTGCTCAATCGGGTTCTGTGTCGCCATGACCATGAACAAATCTGACAACTTGTAGCTCTTGTCGCCGACCGTGATCTGGCGTTCTTCCATCGCTTCCAGCAGGGCCGACTGCACTTTTGCCGGCGCACGATTGATTTCATCAGCCAGAATAAGATTGTGAAACAACGGCCCTTCCCGAAATTCGAAAGTGCCTTCCTGCGGACGATAAATTTCCGTGCCGGTCAGGTCAGCCGGCAGCAGATCCGGAGTAAATTGAAGGCGCTGGAAATCGCCCTCCAGGCTGTCTGATAACACTTTAATTGCACGTGTTTTCGCAAGCCCGGGCGCCCCCTCGACCAGGATGTGGCCATCACACAGCAGCGCGATCAACATGCGATTGATCAGATGCGACTGACCGATGATTAGTTTGCTGGCATGCGCTTCCAGCTGCTGAAATTGTTCCAGGACGGTCATCAAGGACTCCGATGGTGAAAATGGCGTGCCATTGTAGAGAGGATGCGCCGACAGGCCAACAGTTGACGTCAACAAATCGTGGTTCACAGCTCGAATTCGGCTCGCAGGTAACTGTAATCGGCGGCTCCTTCCAGTAGTCTTACGTATTGCGTGACAAATGTACGACAACGAAAAACGACAGACATTGCATATTCTCCCAGGAAAACAGCAATTCTCGGGCCCGCCACTGCCGGGCCATGGGTTATTGGCGGTGATTTTTCTACTCGCCGCACAGGTTGGCCAGGCCCAGGAATTATCGTCGCCGCTGGCAGATGTCTCGCCGTGCGCGGCCGATGGCCGACTCACGGTTTCCCTGTACGGTGGCATTCGGACCACGCTCGACTGGACGGCGGCGGAGTTCGAATGCCTTGGCATGCCACGACCGGATAACGAAGGCGCCCGACTGCGTTTCGCCGGCACCGCCGAGGTCGCCGGCGAGGCCCGGCGCATCGCCATCATCGTCGGCCTGCCCGCGCTCAAACAAGGCCAAACGGCTCGGGAAACGCCGGCGAACATCACGATCATCGAAGAAAATGCCGGTCGCTTTTTCAGCAGCAGCGAGGCGTCTTTCTGTTTCAGTGACATAGACGAACAAGAGCAGGATGCCAATGGGGAAGCCGGTGAATACCGGATTAGCGGTGTTTTGTACTGCGTTGCCGCCCTGGCAGAATTAAACGGTACCGGTGACGTGTCGCTAAGCGACCTTAAGTTTTCGGGCCGGATCGACTGGCAGCCGCCGCAGTGATCTCAGTATGAGCATCAAATCAGTGATGACCCATGCTGCTTCCCGCGTCGGTGTAACCGTGACCCTGGCCCTGCTGTTAAGCGGACAGTCCTATACCGCCAGTGAACTTGATGCTGCCTTCGGCAAGGGCACACTCATCATATCGGCGTCAAAAAATGCCTGTTATCGCTTTAACGTGTGGCTCGCGGTAAGCAACAAACAGCACTCCCGAGGACTCATGCACGTCAGGAATATGGCGGCCGACGCCGGCATGTTGTTCGTTTACACCGCCCCTGACCGCCGCTCGATGTGGATGAAAAACACCTATATTCCGCTGGATATGCTGTTTATCCGTGACGATGGCACGATATCCTCGCTGGTCTCGCAGACCGAACCGCTCTCGTTGCGCAGCATCAGTTCGATTGAACCAGTAACGTTTGTGCTTGAGCTCAATGCAGGCGTAACGGACCGATTGAAGATCGTGGCCGGCAACCCGGTCGTCTGGTCACAAGACCCGGGCGATTGACTCCGCCAGGTAGCCCACGTTCTTCGCCGTAATTCCCGCGACATTAATGCGTCCGAAACCTTCCATGTAGATGCCGAAATCAGTCTTCAGCCGGGTCACCTGCTGCGGACTGATGCCGAGGTAGGAAAACATACCGTTGGCACTGCCAATGTGAGAAAAATCGTGCGCCGGCGCCGTCTCCTGCAACGCCTCGACCAGCATCGACCTGACCGATTTTAGCCGCTCACGCATCTCACCCAGTTCGGCCGCCCATTGTGCGCGCAGATCCGGGTCGCGCAGTATGTGACTAACGACGGCGGCACCGTGGTCCGGTGGCACCGAATAAATTGTTCTCACGATCTGGCTCGCCTGGCTATAGACGATCTGGCTCACGTCTGCATCGCTGGACACAATGGACAGCGCACCCACGCGGTCTCGATACAGGCCGAAGTTCTTGGAACAGGAACTGGATACAAGCATCTCCGGCACGCGCTCCGCCAACTGTCTTATCGCTTGCACATCCTCGTCAATACCGTTCGCCAGACCCTGGTATGCGATATCGATAAACGGCAACAAGCCGCGTTCGACGACGATATCTGCTATCTGTCGCCACTGTTCGCTCGACGGATCGATACCCGTCGGGTTATGGCAGCAACCGTGAAACAGCACGATATCGCCCGACGGGATTGTGCTCAGAGTCTCGAGCAAGGCGTCGATGCGCAGGCATTTTTTATCCGCATCGTAATAGGGGTAGGTTTCGAGCTGAACACCGGCACCGCCTAACAACGGCACATGATTGTTCCAGGTCGGGTCGCTGACCCATAGGGATACATCGGCTTTCGCCCGCAAGATCAATCCCGCCGCAACCCTGAGAGAGCCCGAACCACCGGGCGACTGCAGCGTCGTAATGCGTCCACTCGCCGATGAATGATCACCGAAAATCAAGTCTTGCATGGTCTCGTTAAAGACCGGGTCACCCGCTGATCCCGTGTACGCCTTGGTTTGCTGATGATCGAGAATATACCGCTCGGCTTTTTTCACCGCGGCGAGAATGGGCGTCTGGCCGTGCTCGTCCCGATAGACGCCGACACCAAGATCGACTTTGTTCTCGCGGGCATCGTTCTGGTGCTCGCCGATCAGCTTGAGAATGGCATCGGGTGGCAGAGCGGTGAGGGATTCAAACAACGGGCGTCTCCGGCGCTATCCAAATTCGGTGCGCGCCGCGAATTGTACACAGAGACTGGAAATACTGCACCGACCGAATAAACTCCGGGCAGCGGAGATGCCGGGGACGGGAAGAATACATCGGGCCCCGCATGATGCGGGACCCGACACTATCTTACGACTTGGGCGCCCAGACGGAACACCAGCCATTTGCGTTCACGAGTTTGCCTGGGAATATCTGACACGGGCGCCACGGCTCACCATCGGTCCCCAGCACAAGCGCGCAATTCGAGCACACCTGGTGTTCGGCGGGGTTGGTACGTGAGGCCGGATCGACCGAGCTTGCATCCTCGGTGTATTTCATCGTCTTGGCAAAAGCGTCGGCAGGGTCGAGATGTGGCATTTCCTGCGCTATAGCCTCTGCGCCCGGGCGAACGACATAGCCCGCAGCAGCGACGGCCGATAATTTCAAAAACTGACGTCTTGCGATTTTACTCAACGGAATCTCCTTGGTTCTCATTAGTCGCCTGCTGAAATTCAAGCGAAGCGTATTTTAGTACATATTCTTTTCTTTGAGGGGTTTGCGAATGGTTCCCATTTCCAATACGCGTATCGATAAAACTCACCGAATTCAGACCCCTATTATAGCCACTTAACCTGAACAGCAGCCGAACGAGAGCGGCTGCGACGGCCGGATTAAGGGCGAGAATCGAGCGTTTGTTGCCGCAATTTGACGATCTGCTGGTCAAATCCACAGTTTGTGGCTCACAAATGCAACTGCGCAGGCTACGATAGGTCACATTACGTTCGAGCAAATTGAAAGGAAGCACCTCTTTGCGTTCAGCTATCCCGTCTCATCGCGGTTCGAGATTCCTTATCGCCGCCGCGTTTCCGCTGTTGCTATCCTTCTCCCACGTCACTTCCGCACAGGTCATACACGATTATTCGGTGACGCTCGAGCCAGGTTTGAAGCGAATGTCAGTCGAGGCAAGATTCGCATCGAAGGAGCGTCAAATTGCGGCTCGCGCACGCGATGCCAATGACGTGTTGATCGAGGCGCGAGACTGCGACACGGGCAAGAAGATACGCGTTCGCGGCCGTCACCTGGTGTCGCCGGCTGCTGGCTTCCGCTGCTTGCGATATACAATCGATCTGCAGCGCGCCGCCAGGAACGAGCGGCGCAACGCGTCGCTCTCTGCGGAAAACTTTATAGTCTCTCCGGCCGTCTGGCTATGGCGACCCGAACTCGATGAATCCACATCGATTCGTGTCCATTTCAACTTGCCGGACGAAATACGTGTTTCAGTACCGTGGCCCGAAGAGAGTCGCAATACTTTTCTGCTTGGCCGTTCTCCGGAAAGTGCGAATGCCACCGTCGTGTTCGGCCGCTTCGAATATCATGAACTGAGCGTCCCGCAAGCCACTCTCCGCGTTAGCCTGGTCAAGAGCGACACGGCAATGAACACCGATACGATTCTTAGCTGGCTCGCAGCAACCGCGACAGATATCACCCTGGCCTATGGACGGTTCCCCAATCCGTCGCCGCAAATCGTCGTTCTTCCCGCCGGCGTACGAGGGAGAACGGATCGCAGTTTTCGCACCGGCAGCACCAAAGCCGTTCGTTTCGGCCGCGTTGTACGGGATGGCGGGGAATCCGTGGAACTCTTTGTTAACCACAGCGCGCCGCTGGAAAAATTCTTGCTGGACTGGACGGCAACACACGAATTCAGCCACTTGATGCTGCCGTATGTCAGCCGCAAACAAAAATGGATCTCGGAGGGCTTCGCGCAGTACTACCAGAATATCCTGCTGGCGCGCTCCGGCGCCTACGAACCCGCTCATGCCTGGCAAAAGCTCTATAACGGTCTCGAGCGAGGTCGCAAGTCGCGCCCTGAACTGTCGCCTAACGGTGCCGCGGCAGGCAATTTTCGCGATGGACTGATGAAGGTGTACTGGAGTGGTGCGGCGCTGGCCTTGCTTGCCGACATGCAATTGCGCGAGCAATCCGATGGTGCGGAATCGCTGGACCTTGCACTGGATCGGTTACAGGCCTGTTGTTTACCGGCGACGGAAGTCTGGACCGGCCCGGAACTGATGGCGCGATTGGACTCAATGGTGAGTTCACCGGTCTTTATGCCGCTGTACCGTCAGTATGCCAATACCGCTGGTTTCCCCGATGTGAGCAATGCGCTGGAACAACTGGGTGTCCACATCACGAACGGCAAGGTCGAGTTGCACAACGACGCAAAACTCGCCGCTATTCGGTCGTCGATGACGAAAATGGATCCGCAAACGGCGCGCTGGCGTCAGCGACTTGCCGTGAATTGATCGGTATCGGCAAGATGCTGATATATACTCTGCCATCAGAATTGCGGGCGTAAATCATCATGAAGGGTGCAAGCACCGCCGTCGATATCAGCAAGATTCGCGGCGCGCAGGAAACTCGGTTCGAGGACAGCGTGGCCGTCGAGGAACCGCTGGAACTGCAAATTTGCTCTCCGACTGCAACGGGCTCGGCTGCAAAAAGTATTTCGATAACGATGCGAACTCCTGGCGACGATATCGATCTCGCCCTGGGTTTTCTCGCAGGCGAAGCGATCATAGCCGACGCCAGCGAAGTTTTGTCTGCTGAGCACTGCGGCGAAGCCGACCCGGAAACCGGCTTCAGGAACACCGTCAGGGTTGAGCTCCATCCCGACACGAGGTTCGATTTCGATCGCCTGAAGCGACACTTCTATACGACCTCAAGCTGCGGAGTTTGCGGCAAATCATCGATCGAAGCATTGCGTATCAACACACACCCGGCAATCGACAGCGCATTCTGCATCTGTCGTGAAAAACTCCTCGAGCTACCGGGAAAACTGCGCGCGCATCAAGCCGTGTTTGACAGAACCGGTGGTTTGCACGCTGCGGCGGCCTTTGATTCTCAGGGCGACATCATCGTTGCCCGTGAAGATGTCGGCCGCCATAATGCGGTAGACAAGGTCATTGGCAGCTTGCTGCGTGACGGGCGTTTGCCTGCCGGCGACCTGGGTATTCTGGTCTCGGGTCGAGCCAGTTTCGAATTGGTGCAAAAAGCATGGGTTGCTGGCATGCCATTACTCGCCGCAGTGAGCGCGCCGTCAAGTTTGGCGGTTAGACTGGCGCAGGAATCCGCTATGACGCTGGTGGGTTTTCTGCGCGACCCGGGCTTTAACATTTATACCGGCGCACAACGAATCGTTGAGAAAAAATGAAAACAGACTACGACAAGAAAGCAGCGACGGAGATTATTCTCGGTTTTGACAACCGGCCCGAGATGCTCGTGCAAATATTGCACGCCTTCGTCGCACGCTTCGCATACCTGGGTGAAGATGGCGTTCGCCAGATCGCCACTGAGCTCAATTTATCGCGAGCCGAAGTCTGGGGTGTCGTGAAGTTCTACCATGATTTTCGTACCGAGGCGCCGGGCCGAACGGTGATCAAAATCTGTCAGTCGGAAGCCTGTCAGGCGATGGGCAGTCGCGACCTTACCGCGCATGCCGAAAAAACGTTGGGCATCAGCATGGGTTCCGGCGATCGCGCGCATACGCTCGAACCCGTCTATTGCCTTGGAAATTGTGCCTGCTCGCCCGCGGTAATGATCGACGACCAGGTCTACGGCCGCGTCGATACACGGCGTTTCGATACGCTGGTGACGGATGCGGAAAGCCAATGAGCGCAGCCGATACAATCCGGGTTTTCGTTCCGCGCGAAACGGCGGCTCTTTCACTGGGAGCCGATGACGTCGCCGACGCCGTCGAACGTACCGCCAAAGAACTTAAATGCAAACTCGAGGTCATTCGCAATGGTTCCCGAGGCCTCAGTTATCTCGAACCAATGGTAGAAGTTCAGGTTGGTGAAGATCGTTTTGCTTACGGGCCCGTGCGCCCTGCCGATATCGTTGATCTGTTTGCGGCCGACTTCCTGCACGGTGGCGAGCATGCGTTGGCGCTCGGCAATACGGCGAACATTCCCTACCTCAAATCGCAACAACGCTGGACCTTCCGGCGCTGCGGCCTGATCGACCCGCTGTCTGTTGCCGATTACCAGCGACACGGTGGCTTTGCGGGCCTGCGCAAGGCCTTCGAAACCGGTTCCACCGCGATTATCGAAGCAGTGACTGAATCCGGACTGCGCGGGCGCGGCGGGGCTGGATTCCCGACGGGCATCAAGTGGAAAACCGTCGCTGGCGCACAGGCCGATCAAAAATACATTGTCTGCAATGCCGACGAAGGAGACAGCGGCACATTCTCCGATCGGATCCTGATGGAGAGCGATCCGTTCACGCTCATTGAAGGCATGGTGATCGCCGCTTTCGCAGTCGGCGCCAGCCGGGGCTACATTTATTTGCGATCGGAATACCCCTTGGCTCGTACGGTACTCGAAAAAGCGTTATCGATTTGCAAAGACCATCACTGGCTCGGCAAGGATATTGCCGGCAGCGGTTTCGAATTCGACATCGAACTGCATCTCGGTGCCGGTTCATACGTCTGCGGCGAAGAAACGGCCATGCTGGAAAGCCTGGAAGGAAAGCCGGGCCTCGTACGCTACAAACCACCGCTTCCCGCGCTCGAAGGTTTGTTCGGCAAACCCACCGTCGTCAATAATGTTGTCACGCTGGCCTCTGTTCCCGACATCGCCAGGCTCGGTGCCGATGCTTACGCCGACTACGGTGTCGGTCGGTCCCGGGGCACACTCGCCTTTCAGCTTGCCGGCAATATCAAGCGTGGCGGACTGGTTGAACTGGCCTTCGGCGCAACGCTCAGGGAGCTAATCGAAGACTGGGGTGGCGGTACGGCGTCGGGACGCCCCCTGCGCGCCGTACAGATCGGTGGCCCTTTGGGCGCGTATTTTCCGGAATCGCTGCTGGATACCGCGCTCGACTACGAAGCCTTCGCGGCGCTGGATGGCATGCTCGGCCATGGCGGCGTTGTCGTCTTTGACGATACAGTGGATATGGCCGCACAGGCTCGGTTTGCGATGGAATTCTGTGCCGTCGAATCCTGCGGAAAATGCACGCCGTGCCGCATCGGCTCGGTACGCGGTGTCGAGGTTATTGACCGAATCGTCGCGAACGAAAATCGTGAGGAAAACCTGAAATTGCTGCATGATCTGTGCACGACGATGATTGACGGATCGCTGTGCGCAATGGGTGGATTAACGCCGTTGCCGGTACGCAGCGCGCTAAAATATTTTCCCGAGGACTTTGCTCCAACGGCGGGAGGAAGCTGATGAACTCTACACACGAAACCGATCTCGGTACGCCCGCAAGCCCGCAAAAAGAACGGATCAACATCGAAATCGACGGCCTCCCCGCCACCGTCACGGCCGGCTCGACCATCCTGCGCGCCGCCCGGGAAGTCGGCATCGACATTCCCAAACTCTGTGCGACTGACAGCCTGAAGCCTTTCGGCTCCTGCCGATTGTGCCTGGTGCAGATCGAGAATCGAAAAGGCTACCCCGCTTCCTGCACGACATTGGTCGAAGAAGGCATGCAGATTCGTACCCAGTCCGAACCACTCGCCGAACTGCGGCGCAATGTGATGGAGTTGTATATATCGGACCACCCGCTGGATTGCCTGACCTGCGCTGCGAACGGCGACTGTGAGTTACAGGATATGGCGGGTGCCGTCGGTTTGCGCGACGTGCGCTACGGTTTCAGTGGCGAGAATCATCTCGACGCAGCGATCGACGACAGTAACCCGTATTTCACCTTTGACCCGAGCAAGTGCATCGTGTGCTCGCGATGCGTACGTGCGTGTGACGAAGTCCAGGGAACGCTGGCATTGACGATCGCAGGCCGCGGCTTCGACTCGAAGGTATCCGCAAGCATCGACGAATCTTTTCTTGCTTCGGAATGTGTTTCCTGCGGCGCTTGCGTACAAGCCTGTCCCACCGCGACGTTGACTGAAAAAACGATCATCGATAACGGTCAGCCGGATCACAGTGTCCTGACTACCTGCGCCTACTGCGGTGTCGGTTGCTCATTCAGAGCCGACATGAAAGGCGGTCAGGTCGTTCGCATGACGCCCGATAAGGGCGGCCAGGCCAATCATGGACACAGTTGTGTCAAAGGCCGGTTCGCGTGGGGTTACGCATCTCATAAAGACCGGATTCTTGAGCCGATGATTCGGGAAAGCATTCATGATCCGTGGCGCAAGGTCAGTTGGAAAGAAGCCATCGACTACACGGCAAAGCGCTTTAAGGTCCTGCAAGAAAAATACGGTCGCAAGGCCATCGGCGGAATCACCTCATCCCGCTGCACCAATGAAGAAGTTTATGTGGTGCAAAAACTGGTGCGCGCAGCGTTCGGCAACAACAATGTCGATACCTGTGCCCGGGTTTGCCATTCACCTACCGGCTATGGCCTGAAGCAGACACTCGGAACCTCCGCCGGTACGCAACCATTCAACAGCGTAATGGATGCCGACGTCATCGTGGTTATCGGCGCGAACCCGACCGAGGGTCATCCGGTGTTCGCATCGCAAATGAAACGCCGGTTACGCGAGGGCGCCAGACTCATCGTCATCGATCCTCGGAAAATCGACCTGGTACGTTCGCCTCGAATCCAGGCGGACTACCATCTTGCATTGTTACCCGGAACAAACGTGCCCGTGATCAATGCGATCGCACACACGATCGTGCACGAGGGACTGTTCGACGAACAGTACGTTGCCGAACGGTGTGATACGGATTCCTTCGAAGACTGGAAACGTTGCGTATTGAAAGCCGAAAACTCGCCGGAAGCTGTAGAAAAAATATCCGGTGTCCCTGCAGCTGACATTCGAGCGGCGGCACGACTGTATGGCAGCGCAACTCGCGGCGCAATCTATTACGGCCTCGGGGTCACCGAACACAGCCAGGGTTCGACCATGGTCATGGGCATGGCCAATCTCGCCATGGCGACCGGCAACCTCGGCTTCTCGGGCTGTGGCGTGAATCCTATGCGCGGGCAAAACAACGTTCAGGGTTCCTGTGACATGGGTTCGTTCCCGCATGAGCTACCCGGGTACCGGCCCGTGCAGGATGACACTATACGCGGAGCATTCGAGAAACACTGGGGCGTAAAAATCGATGCCGAGCCGGGCTATCGCATACCGAATATGTTTGACGCGGCCATTGCTGGCGAATTTATGGGCATGTATATCCAGGGAGAGGACATTGCCCAGTCAGACCCAAACACACATCATGTCGAAGCGGCACTCGGCAATATGGAGTGCATTGTCGTGCAGGACCTGTTCCTGAATGAAACGGCGAAATTCGCGCACGTATTCCTGCCGGGCACGTCCTTCCTGGAGAAGAATGGTACGTTTACGAACGCGGAACGACGCGTCAATCGCGTACGTCCGGTAATGGAACCGCAACAGGGAAAGGCAGAGTGGCGTATCACGCAGGATCTCGCTCAAGCGCTTGGTTATCCGATGGACTATCACGAAGAAGCGCAGATCATGGATGAAATCGCGGCTTTGACGCCGACCTTTACCGGTGTCTCCTTTGACTTGCTCGATCGAGTTGGCAGTATCCAGTGGCCGTGCAATGACAATGCACCGAACGGCACACCGATCATGCATGTCGATAACTTTGTCCGCGGCAAGGGACTGTTTGTCGAAACCGACTATGTGCCCACGGAAGAACGTACCAATCGCAAGTTCCCGCTGTTGCTGACGACCGGCCGCACGCTGACACAATATAACGTGGGCGCGCAGACCCGCCGCACGGCAAATATCGTCTGGTACCACGAGGACTTGCTTGAGATCCACCCGCACGATGCGCAGACGCGTGGCATCAACGATGGCGATCGCGTCTCGCTGACCAGCCGCAAGGGTGACATCACGCTATTCGCCAAGGTAACCGAGAGGGTGCAACCCGGCGTTGTATACACAACCTTCCATGACCCGGAAACCGGTGCCAACGTCGTGACCACCGAATACAGCGACTGGGCGACCAGTTGTCCTGAATACAAAGTTACCGCGGTACAGATCGCGCCCGCGACACATCGCTCAAAATGGCAAAAAGAGTTTAGCGAGAAAGCCAGGGAACAAGGAAAGATCTTGTAAGCCGCCGGGCTTAGTCTTTCTTCATTGCGCCCAGCGTGGCGTGCTGTCCGGTACTGTTATAGGGATCGCCACCCAGATTATTTTCATCGGCAAGCGTCAGCGTTTTCGATGCCTGCAGTCTTGCCTGGACGATTTCTATGTCCCGTGGGTTTTTAACGTCAGGCACGATATTGATCGTCCGCCGTAGCGCACTTCCCTGTTGTCTGGTTTTGCTGACCATCTGCTCATCACCTCCGGCGATTCTTCATGATTTATGATGAAGAGTTTTCACGTCGAGGTGAATGTCAGTGGTCTGGAAAAACGCACCGCTGGTCAGTTGCTGACCGCCTGTCCGTCGTTTGCTACCGGCTATCGGTGCCCCTTGCCGATTCTGCCGTTCACCGGCACCGGCATTTCATCGATGAAATCAATGGCAGAAATGGATTTGCTACTTCTTCAATTTCTTGAATTTCGAGCCCTCAAGGGTCAGGTTGTACATCAGGCCCTTGGCATTGAACACAAAGCCGACAACCGGGTCTTTGATGTTGCCGGTATCGATCGCCTTGCCGGCACCAATGTCGATCAACGCGACCGAGCCGTCGACACCGACCTTCCAGCCCGAGCTATGACGAAATTTCTCGAGCGCTTCTTTCGTCATGAATGCGATCAGGACCGCCTTTGCCTGAGCACCCAACTGAAAGCCGATCGAGCCTGCTGTTGTTCGGTAATAATCGACCGTCTTACCGCCGATACGCAGTGCACCTTCTCCCGTCTCCCCGCCGATGCCTATACCTACTTTAATCACGCGAGGGAAAACCAGGATGCCCGCTGCCTGATCCAGGAAAACGTCTGCGCCGTTCACTTCGGCTTTGAAAATCTTCAGTGTCTCGTTAACGTCGACATCAATTTCCGCGCCGGATGCTGCATACGAGGAGAGCGGTGCCGCGAACATGGCAACGACGATGAACGTACTGGCACAGCGCATCAGAATCTTCATGATTTCATTTCCCGTGGGTCAAATTTGGACGGCTTCGTCCACACCATGATAGCGCAACAATGCACTAGCAGATAGCAGCCGAAATTATGCCGAAAGCTGGCTGAAGCTGAGCTGAACGGCGCTCGCTCAGTCGTTCATCATTGACTCCACCACCCGGCGAAGCGCCATAAAATCGCCGATCAGACCACCGTCCGCGAGTTTGCCGTTTCCATGTACGTTGAAAGCATGGCTTGCAACGTTTTCGTCAGTAGCGCCGCTCGCGGCTCGTCGTACTCACCAGTATCCTCGTCCATGTAGCTGCGCTGGGCCAGTTCGAGCTGTATGGCAAATTGCTGCTCCTCGATACGGCCGTAGTGGCGTGTAATAAACCCACCGCGAAACCGTCCGTCTATCACGGCCGAACAGGACGAGGATGTTGCGACCGCCGCCACCGCATCGCGCAGGTATTCCGGACAGCTGTTGCCGTTATTGGTGCCGAGATTGAGTACCGGCAGCTCACCGGGAAACAGCGACGGCACCTGACTCGGGATTGAATGTGCATCCCACAAAAGCGCATAGCCAAAGCGCGCTTTTATTTGTTGTAAACGACGCTGCAGTTGCTCGTGATAGGGCTGCCAGTAGTTAACGATGCGCTGTTCTTTTTCGGCCGCCGATACGCCTTCACCGTGCCGATAAAGCGGCGCTCCGGAAAATGTTTTCGCCGGGCACAAGCCGGTCGACACCTGACCTTCATAGAGCGCTGCATCTGTCGCGGACCGATTCAAATCGATGACGTAACGTGAATGGGTCGCAATGATCATGTTGGCATTGAGTTCGGCACAGAACTCATACAATCGGGCGACATGCCAGTCCGTATCTGGAATGGACAAGGCCTCAGGCGTCATTTGCCGCGCAATATCCGCCGGAATGTTGCGCCCGTCGTGGGGTACGCTCACGAGCAGCGGTGAATCGCCGTCACGAGCCTCGAAACATTCGTTCATGCACCGAAACTCGGCAGGATTGCCCGCGAATGTCCCATGAAAGTGCCGTGATCCACCATGTTCGAGACTGCCGCTATATCACCGGCCAGTGACCGGTCGGTACTGTAGTTTGGCGATACCGCGCGAATTTGGGCCATGAAACCCTCCAGCACGCCGGAACTCTGTTGCGGGTGATGGAAATCGATGCCCTGAGCCGCTGCGAGCAATTCGATGGCTACGATGTCGGCCGTATTGTCGAGCATCGTGTGCAGTCGATTGGCGGCGAACGTCGCCATGCTTACATGGTCTTCCTGATTCGCCGATGTCGGCAGGCTGTCAACACTGGCGGGATGCGCTATGGATTTATTCTCAGAGGCAAGTGCCGCCGCGGTCACCTGCGGCATCATGAAACCGGAATTCAAACCGCCGTCTTCTACCAGGAACGCCGGCAAGCCGCTGAGGTGGGAGTCGATCAACAAGGCAATGCGTCGTTCCGACAACGAGCCGATCTCGGCGATCGCCAGTGCCAGGTGATCGGCCGCAAAGGCGACCGGTTCCGCGTGGAAATTGCCGCCCGACAGGATCTCTCCCGTATCGACGAATACCAGCGGGTTGTCGGTCACCGCATTGGCCTCGGTGGTCAGCACGCTTGCGACATGACGAACAATATCGAGACAGGCGCCCATGACCTGCGGCTGGCAACGAATCGAATAGGGGTCCTGCACGCGCACGCAATCAACGTGCGACGCACGAATTTCGCTGCCACGCATGAGCTTACGCAATAACGAGGCGACATCGGCCTGCCCGGCATGGCCGCGAATCTCATGGATACGGGCGTCAAACGGTGTATCGCTGCCTTTGATGGCGTCGGCCGCCATCGCACCTGCCGCCATGGCCGCCGACAGAACGTGCTCACACCGAAACAGCGCTGCGAGTGCCAATGCTGTCGATACCTGGGTGCCATTGAGTAACGCGAGCCCTTCTTTTGGTGCCAGTTCGAGCGCTGTCAGGCCGGCAGCCGTCAGCGCGTCCTTCGCCGACATCGTTTCGCCGCCGACACGAACCTCGCCGACGCCGATCAATGCACCGGCCATGTGCGCCAATGGCGCGAGATCACCGGACGCACCGACCGAGCCTTTCGATGGAATGCACGGATAAATCCGGTGCTGCAAGAGCGCACAAAGACCATGCACCAGCTTCAGTCGCGCGCCCGAATAGCCTTGTGCCAATGCGGCTATCTTCATAACCATCGTCAAACGGACGATCGGGTCGGGCAAGAGCGGTCCCGTGCCCACGGCGTGCGACAACACGAGATTCACCTGTAGTTTGGCCAGGTCATCGTTGCTTATCTTGACCTGCGCGAGTTGTCCGAAACCGGTGTTGACGCCGTAAACCCGGTCGCCATGCGCCAGCACGTCCTCGATCACAGTGGCCGATCGGGCGATTCGCTGCTGGGCCGTGTCGCCGATCGTGACCTCAACGTCGTTTTCCCAAATAGTACGCAACTCCGCCAGCGATAGTGCCTGATCGTCGATATGCAGTTTCATCGCCATCGCCTAGAGATCAACCATGGGCAGATTGAGGTGATGCTCGCGCGCGCAATCAATCGCCTCCTCATAACCGGCATCCGCATGTCGCATGACGCCCGATCCCGGATCGTTCCACAATACCCGTGCGATACGTTCATCCGCCTCCTTACTACCATCGCAAACGATGACGAAGCCGGCGTGTTGTGCATAGCCCATGCCAACGCCGCCGCCGTGGTGCAATGACACCCAGGTTGCGCCGCCGGCCGTACTCAACAACGCATTGAGCAATGGCCAGTCGGACACGGCATCCGAGCCATCGCGCATGGACTCGGTTTCACGATTCGGGCTCGCCACCGAGCCGCTGTCCAGGTGATCCCGACCAATCACAATCGGCGCTTTCAACTCGCCGCTACGCACCATTTCGTTGAACGCGAGACCCAGGCGATCGCGCTCGCCGAGCCCGACCCAGCAAATTCGTGCGGGCATACCTTGAAATTGAATGCGTTCACGAGCGGCGTCCAGCCACTGGTGAAGATGTGCATCGTCGGGTATCAATTCCTTGACCTTCGCATCGGTCTTGTAGATGTCTTCGGGATCGCCGGACAACGCCGCCCAGCGAAACGGTCCGACACCACGGCAGAATAGTGGCCGCACATACGCCGGCACGAAGCCTGGAAAGTCAAAGGCATTCTCTACGCCCTCATCCAGCGCGACCTGACGAATATTGTTGCCGTAGTCGAAAGTGGGTATCCCCATGTCGTTGTACTCAAGCATCGCCTTGACGTGAATCGCCATCGATTTGACCGATGCCGCAACCACAGCATCGGGATCGGTTTCCCGTTGCTCGATCCATTGCTCAACCGACCAGCCAATCGGCAGGTAGCCGTTGGCCGGATCGTGTGCCGAGGTTTGGTCGGTCAACGCATCAGGCTTGATACCACGACGCAGCATCTCGGGCAGTAACTCACCCGCGTTACCCAGCAGACCCACCGAAATTGCCTTGCGCTCCCGGACGGCCTCGTCAATGATCGCCATCGCCTCGTCGAGAGTGGCGGCACTTCGATCGAGATAACCGGTTTCAAGCCGCTTGTCGATTCGATCCTGCTGGCATTCGATGGCCAGCATCGAGGCACCCGCCATCGTGGCCGCTAGTGGCTGCGCGCCACCCATGCCACCCAGTCCGGCCGTCAGGATCCAGCGCCCCGCCAAATCACCGTCAAAGTGCTGCCGCCCCATTTCAACAAAGGTTTCATAGGTACCCTGCACGATTCCCTGGCTACCAATATAGATCCAGGAGCCCGCCGTCATCTGACCGAACATCATGAGGCCCTTTCGGTCGAGTTCCCGAAAGTGTTGCCAGTTCGCCCAGGCCGGTACCAGGTTCGAATTCGCGATGAGTACACGCGGCGCGTTGGCATGTGTCTTGAAAACGCCGACCGGTTTACCGGATTGAACCAGCAAGGTCTCGTCACTTTCGAGCTCGGTTAAACACTTGACGATTGCATCGAAACACTCCCAGTTTCGTGCCGCCTTGCCGATGCCGCCGTAAACGACCAGGTCATCCGGGCGTTCAGCGACTTCCGGATCCAGATTATTCATAAGCATGCGCAAAGGCGCTTCCGTTAACCAGCTTTTGGCCTGCAGTCTGGAGCCTGTTGCCGCTTTGATGATTCGCTTTTTAGTCATAATGTTTTCACACCATTTCGTTGAATTTCAGTTTTCGGTTTGTGGGGCGCGACTGGTTTTGCATAGTGGCCGGACAATTCGTAGCGGCTGCCCGGATGGTGCAAACGTCCGTAGGTAACCGGCCGGCCCCTCGCCCAGGTTCGCCGGATGACAACGAGGCACGGCTCCTGCGCGGTCATTTGCAACAACTCCTGCACCGCCGAATCCGGCATGACTGCGCGTACAACATGATCCGCTTCCTGCAGCGGGGAAATGTCACTCAGATAGGCGCTTGGCGTGACCGTGGCAAAATCCTGCTGTAGCAACTCCGGCGCAAAATCCGGCACGACGTAACGATCCTCGACCTGAATGGGTACAGCGTCTTCGCAATGCACCAGTAGCACATTGAACACGTCGCTACCCGCGGGAATCTGCAAGACGCGCGCGACCTCTTCATCGGCCACCTGGCGAACCTTTCGCACGACGTGTGCCGAATGTGCATGACCGCGGTGCGCAACTTCATCGGCAATGTTGCGAACCTCCAGTACATGCGAATTGGCTTTCAGGTCGGAGACGAAGGTTCCACGACCCGCGACTCGATCGACATAGCCTTCATCGGTTAGCTCCCGCAATGCGCGATTGGCCGTCATTCGAGACACACCGGTGGACTCGACCAACTCATTTTCGGATGGCACGCGATCATGCGGGCGCAGATCACCGCTGGAGATCTGATCGATTATCAGGTCCTTGAGTTGCTGGTAACGAGGTCGTGTGGATACGTTCATGGTGCCGCCATTTCGTACCAGTTAAGGCGACCGATAGTTTCCGCGAATTTTTGTGCCGCCATCTCGATGCCCGTGTGCTTGCCATCCACCACCTGCCAGTTGCCGTCGACCATGACGCGATCAATGGGCAAGGTGAATCCGGAAAAGACCAGCGCGTCCAGCAGTGAATCCGCTTCGTGGCCCACAAGCATCGGACTGTGATCATCGAGCACGATAAGTTCGGCACGCGCACCGACTTCGAGACGGCCACCTGAAGGGTCACCGGCCGCAATGGCGCCGCCGCTGGCGGCACGTTCATAGAGACTGCGACCGGTATTGCGCATCCGGATGGCGGCGACGTTGCGTTCCTGCGAGGCCAGACGCTGCCCGTACTCGAGCCAGCGCAGCTCTTCGAACGGATTGACGGTGACGTGACTGTCAGAGCCGATAGCAATACGGCCCTCGTTCTGCAGGAAGGGCTGCAGACGGAACAAGCCATCACCGAGATTGGCTTCCGTGCTGGGGCACAGGCAGACGACCGCTCCGGATTTCGCGACCCGTTCCAGCTCCTCATCGTCCATGTGGGTTGCATGCACCAGGCACCACTGGCTGTTGAGTTCGAAGTTATCCAGTAACCAGTAAACCGGGCGCGCGTGGTAGGCGCCCATGCATTCATCGACTTCCCGCTGTTGTTCCGCAATGTGGATATGCAACGGTACATTGTCAGCGGTTGCGATTTCGGCAATGCGAGCCAATGACTCCGCGGATACGGCTCGCAGACTGTGCGCGCCAATGGCAAGCGAATGCGGGCTTTTCAGTAACGTTGTCGCTTGCTGATAGTGATCCGTGAATTCATCCAGCGATAGCGCGAAGCGCTGCTGTTCAGGGGAAAGCGGCTTGCCATCGAAACCGCCGCGCTCATACAGGATGGGTACGTAGGTCAGGCGAATGCCGGCGTCGTTCGCTGCTCTGATCAATGCCTTCAGCATAGCCGACGTCAATTCGCCGCCACCAGGCTGACGATGCAGATAATGGAACTCGACGACGGTGGTGTAGCCGCTCGAGACCATTTCCACGTACAGCTGTCGAGCGATGTTCTCCAGGGCCTCGATATCGATGCGCGCCGCCAGTTGGTACATCAGCTGACGCCATGTCCAGAAATTGTCCTTCTCGGCCGGTCCGCGGTACTCGGTGTGTCCGGCCAGCGCCCGCTGGAATGCGTGGCTGTGCGCATTGCATAGTCCGGGGATCACGATCCCGGCCGGCGTATCCTCATCCTCGAGTTCACAGGCCATACTAATCGCAACGATGCGCCCGGCCTCGACGGTCAGCCGTACATCTTGCTGCCAGCCGTTGGCCAGCAAGGCTTTGCGCGCGAAAAGCGTGGTCATATCGGTGTCGCCTCCAGGTTGTATATACAGGCTAAACCATGCTACCGTCCAATGCAATACAGGCACACATCACTGAGCGCCAAGCCATGCCCGAATGGGACCTTTTATTGACTGACGTCAGCATCGCGACGATGCGTGCCGGTGCCGGGCCCTACGGCGCCATCGACAAGGCCGCGCTGGCTATTGTTGACGGCAAAATCGCCTGGCTGGGCCCCATGGCCGAATGTCCCGACACCACGTGCAAGGAAACACGGTCGCTGGCCGGTCATTGGCTGACCCCTGCCCTCATCGATTGTCATACCCACCTCGTATTTGCGGGCAACCGGGCAACCGAATTCGAGGCACGACTCAACGGTGCGACTTACGAAGAAATAGCCGTAGCGGGCGGCGGCATTATGTCGACCGTGCGCGCGACGCGCGACGCTAATGCGGCAACGCTTCGAGAAGCCTCGCAACAACGATTGCTGGCTTTAAAAAAGGACGGCGTCGCCACGATCGAAATCAAGTCGGGATATGGCCTGGATCTCGACACGGAAATTCGCATGCTGGAAGTTGGCAAGGCCTTAGGCGAAGAAAATAACCTGTCCGTCAGAACCACGTTTCTGGGGATGCACACGATTCCTCCGGAGTTTGCGGGTCGCACAGACGATTACGTTCGCTTCGTTTGCGACGAAGTCTTGCCGGCCGCAAGCGAACGCGGTCTGCTCGACGCCGTCGATGCTTATTGCGAGAGCATCGCGTTTTCGACAGCCGAAGTCGCGAGACTGTTTGCGCGCGCAACGGAGCTTGGGATACCAGTCAAGTTGCATGCCGATCAATTGAGTGACACGGGCAGCGCCGAGCTTGCCGCCAGCTTCGCCGCTTTGTCGGCCGACCATCTGGAGTACACGTCGGAGACGGGTGTAAAAGCGATGGCCAAAGCCGGAACGGTTGCGGTGCTGCTCCCCGGTGCGTTTCTTACGTTAAGAGAAACACAAAAACCGCCGCTGGACGCGTTGCGGCATCACGGCGTTGCGCTGGCCATTGCCACTGACTGCAATCCGGGTACGTCGCCACTGTGTTCATTGCAATCTGCCATGAGTCTCGCCTCTACCCTGTTTCGACTGACACCGGAAGAATGTCTGGCGGGCGTTACGAGGGAAGCCGCCAAAGCACTCGGGTTGGCAACGGACCGCGGGACTCTGGAAGTAGGTAAGCGGGCCGACATCGCTGTCTGGAATATCGAGCATCCCAGCGAACTGTCCTACTGGATGGGTTTAAACCCGTTGCTGGCCTTGTATGTGAATGGCAAAATTTGAGCACCCTTGCCGATTACTGAAACAACGCCCCCACGGCGAGATTCCAGTCCATGGGACTGCCGTCATAATGAGTGACACAGGTATTGGCATCGATGAACAGGTCTTCGTATCGATTGCGCATGCGTTCCGTGAGATCGAGTGACGGCGGTATGGGGGCAATTCGCCGATGCGGGGAATGAGCCGGCCCTCGGGATTGCGGCATTCATCCATCTCCTGCAGGCGCCTGGTGCGTCGGTATTTGCTGACCAGACCTTCCAGGTGATGCCCGGTACCGTGTCTGGCGATCATCAGCAGCTAGTCTTCTTTCTATAGATATCCTTAATCAGTCTACGGTCGACCGCACTCAAAGTCGTCATCACCGACTGGCTTACACTGCGATGGAAATCCCCGCGCCTGCCAGTATTTGAATATTCCCATCTCACGAATGACTGCCTTGAATTGGGGCGTTGTACGAAATTCATCGCCGTCCGGATGCCACAAGACGTTACGGGCCGATATAGGTATGGTTGCGATTTCGTCGTAGGCTCGGAATGAAAGGAGCAGGACGGGTTCCGTGGCAATCCTTTTCCCGGTGTTCGTTCGAGACTCCCAGTCCTTCAGAAGTGCGAAGCCGGCGCTATTATCACCGCCCGGATTTTCAATCGCCCGAATCCATTCGTTGGCCGGTGCATCAGCAGAACCCAGGACCATGTCGGCGATAAGCAATGCCAGATTGCGATGCCCACTGCGAACGAAAGTTGATACGAATATATCGCTGTTGGCGTAAAACATGTGCTCCAGCGTTTCGTCGTGAAGTCTGTGCGCCGTAGCCGTATCACCTTTGTACAGGTACGCCCTTGCCAAATGCTGGCGGCAATTCTGGTAACCGGGATCAATATCGATGCATCTTTGCAAAGATGCTATGGCCTCATCCAGAAAGCCGCTATTGCTTAAGTCTATTCCACGCCATAACCACGCAGAGGTATTTTTGGCGTCTTTCTCAAGAGCGGCGTCGTAATACCTGATCGAACTAACGATGTCCCCTTCCCAGTCAGATGCCAGACTACCTAATACCGCCAGCGCCAAAGACATATCGGGGTTCAGCGAAATCGCTGTTTCGGCCGCCTTTTTCGCTATTGGAAAGTGATCAATACCATCGTCGAAAACATAATCGTATATGATAGCTTCGACAGCAGCGAGACCCGCCCACGCACGAGCGAAACCGGGATCTAGCTCAACCGCTTTGCGAAATAGACGAATACTCTCCGGCAACTGATCGCGCCTGATAAACAACTCTCGTGCTGTGAGATACATCTCATAGGCATCGAGGTTTTCAGTGGCGACCTCAACTGTGACGGCCCTGACGCCGCCCATACCCAACTCGCCCGTCAATGCGCTGACAATCGCATTAGCAATCTCGTCCTGGATGGCGAAGATATCGGTGAAGTCGCGATCGAAGTTTTCCGACCACAAATGAGTGTCAGTTCCAGCCTCGATGAGCTGCGCTGTGATGCGTATGCGATCACCATCCTTGCGCACACTGCCCTCAAGGATATGGCCGACGTTCAAGGCTTTTGAAATCTCGGGGATACCCAGTGACGAACCCCGAAACGCAAATGACGACGTGCGTGAGGCGACTCGTAGCTCATCAACACGAACCAACAAGTTCAGCAATTCTTCCGAAAGACCGTCGGTAAAGTACTGTTGATTCTGGTCCGGACTCAAATCAGCAAACGGCAAAACGGCAATAGATCGATCGTCGACGGGCAACGGTGCCTCGACAACGTCGACGGATGCGATCTTCGTATCGACAGATGACTCTGGAATCAAACGGTCAGTGACCAGTCCGGCAATGGCAATAACCAGCAAAACAGTAGTCAGCGTGTTGGTCTTTTTCCCCGTGTCGGGCACGACGGATTCCGAGCGATCAATGTCGACCTCGCGTTTTAAACCCTCCGGGGTCATTTCGTAGATCCAGGCGAAAATCACCACGGGAAAGAAACCCAGCACCAACAACACAATGACCAATGAACCGGTTGACTCCGGCACCGGCAGCAATGAAGACAGCACATCGGTTAGCTGTAACAGCAGCCAGGCGGCTACCAAATAAAGGACGCCGACGCGGATAACGTTGCGACGTTTGAGCTCATTGAATAAGGACAAGGGCTGGCTTCTTAGTGGTCCGCTGTTGTCATTGAGAGTAGCTTGCATCTAGCGTAAAGCCAACAACGGCAAAATCGAAATCGGCATCAAACATGATGCTGAAGGGCGGCTTTGGGGCAATTACCATCATTGTAACCCAGACTCTCCGACGGCGTTTCGGGTCAATAGCCGTCACTATAACTCAGCCTCTGCGACCGGCGGCTATGCGAACAGATGAAGCATCAACCCCGGACGCGATTGATGAAGTTCTTGATATCCTCCTCATACTCGGCTGCTGCGTAACCGTCGACGCAGTTCGCATGCATACAACCGCCGTACTCCATCCCAAGATAGCCGAATGTTTCTCTGAATGCGTCCAGGAAAGGAACAGGCGTTTCGTGATAAATCGATGTGCAAACTATATAGGCCGTTTTACCTCTTAGCCGGCGCCCTTGATTCAATAGATCGGGCAGCTCCAGTAAATCTGAAATTCGGTCAATAAAGATCTTCATCGGCGGCGCGACTGCATACCAATAAACGGGCGACGAAAATATGATCTGGTCGAAGCCGAGTACGTAGTCCATCAGCGGCTCAAAATCATCACTCCTGTTTTTGTGTTCGTAGTCGAATGGTGAGATCGATTTTTGAGCGAGGTCGACAACCTCTATCTGCAACTCATCTGCAATTCGGTCCACCAACTGTCCCGTATTTCCACTACGTCTTGCGCTGGCGAATAAAGCGATTGTGCTGAGCATCTGTTCTCTTTGTTGGTGACGAACCAGAGCGGCCCTGGTGGTCGTCCGCTGGGTCAACCGTAGGCGGCTGCTACGTCGTAACAGCCTACCACACTGCATTTGTAGCGAACGTCACTGACCGATAGAACATGGAAACCGAAGCGTATACGGATCGTCATGCCCTGTGGGCTCGCAATAACGTTGGGTAGTTCGCTCTCAGGAGCGCGATATGCGGTCTTTCGTGCCCGATATCGTCTGGCGTACCCGGACTACGCCCGCGGCCGATCCGCATGACTCCTCGTAAGAACCGCCGAAACGCTCGCGTAAGTTGACACGCAATACGGTACACAATAGGTCATCGGAATTTTCCAGACGGCGGCGGTCGGGAGGGAATCGGTCAGCAATGCATCGCCCTGATTGATCGCGACCAGTATCGTGCCGACAATCCCCCCGACCTTAAGGCTGCGCATGACGATATCCTGTTGTATCGCTGTTCGTAACCAGTTTTTCATTTAGTCGGGTTCCGTTGTTCGCAGGTCGTTATTCAGGCTATGCTGCCGCATTATCGTGTCAACACCAAATAATCCTTCCGCATGAACACCGGACTCGCCACCAAACGTCGCTTCGTCATTGTGCTCGGCTGCCTGACCGGTATCGGTGCTGTTACGGTCGACATGAGTCTGCCTTCCATTCCTGGCATGGTGCAAAATTTTTCTGCAACTATCGGCGTGGGACAACAAATCGTCGGCGTCTTCGTGATCGGTATTGCATTGGGCCAGCTACCGGCCGGCCTTATCTCTGATCGAATCGGCAGAATCCCGGTACTGCTCACCGGCGTCGGTATATTCACCATCGCCGGCATTGCCACCAGTATCGCGACGAACATGGAAATTATGTTACTCGCACGATTCGTGCAGGGCCTCGGCGCATCCGTGGGTGTCGTGATCGCGCGCGCGATCGTGAGGGATATTGCCAGCGGCAGGCAAGCCGCTCGATTGCTGTCAATTATGATCATGATTTTTACGGCGGCACCAATGCTCGCGCCAATCGCCGGCGGATACCTTGTTACCGCGTTCGATTGGCGAGCACCGTTTGTTGCAATCACGATATTCGGCGCGCTTATTCTGTTTACGATCAGCAAGGGCCTGCAAGAAACACGTCGCCCAAACAGAGAACATCACATCGTGCGGCAACTCGTGCACAGTCTGACCGAATTCTTTTCACATCGACAAAGCGTGCTCGGCATATTGCTCGTGGTGCTACCGGCGATGGGTTTCATGTCCATGATCACCGGTTCCGCGGCGTTGATTATCGAAATCTATGGCTTTTCCGTGGAACAGTTCGGATTTATTTTCGCACTGGCGGGCATAGCGATACTGGCAGGGTCCTACCTGAACAGAAATCTTTTATTACGCTTCAATGGCGTGCAGTTATCAGGACTCGGTGCGACATTAATCGGCGTCGCGGCGCTGCAGATGCTGCTCATCGCCTGGTTGGGAAACGTTAACTTCTGGTGGGTATGGGGCAACGTGTGCCTTTACCTGTTCGGCACCAGCTTTCTGCTGGCCAACGCGACGGCGATGGCGCTCGACCCGGTGCCCGGAATTGCCGGCGTTGCAGCATCCATACTTGGCACGTCGCAAAACCTGGCTGCTGCTATTAGCGCACTAGTTAGTAGCGCGATGTATGACGGTACGATTCGTAGTGTGGTGATCACTATGGGAATTTTCGGCACTTTGACGTTCATTACATTTACGCTGCGCTCGTTGATACTACGCGGACAGCCTATTCATGTGCCGGCAGAGTAGCGAATATTTGATATCGGTCACGCCTCAGGAGACGCTCCTACAGGAGTGGCGATAAGAATATCGTGGGAGCGTCTCCTGAAGCGCGATCCCGGGTTGACTCTTGCGACCAACGACGGAACTTGCCGGTTAGTCGGTCTCGGTCACAATATCAGCGACGTCCTTACGCTGCTGCGTTGGCGTAATTTTCGGATAGCCGTACCAGATCAGCGCGACGATGAACTCCTTGTCGAGGTCAATTTTCAACAACTCGTAAAATCGAGAATCGCGTGTGATCGGTCCGGTCGCCCATTTTGATGCCAGGCCGGCTTCCGAAATATAGAGGCTGAGATTTTGCACGGCGCAGCAGACACTCGCATAGTCTTCCTGCTCCAACTGCGGGTCCGATGACTTCTTGCAAGTAACGACCAGCCACCCCGGACGGCCTGCCGCTTCCTTCGCCTTGAAATCTCCGATCTTCGCGCCTTTGCGCTCTGTCACGACGATCCGCGTCAATTCGATGCTTTGCTGAATAGCTTCGTCGCCCAACAGGTAAAAATGCCAGGGCTCCGTCAGGTGGTGATTCGGAGCCCAGCGTGCGACTTCGATCGCATCGAGGATCAATTGCCGGCTGACCGGTTGTTGCAAAAACAGGTTAACCGTTCGACGTGCACGAATACGTTCACCCAGATGCTGCAGTGCTTTTTTGAAGGCAGTGACGGGCGCGCCACTCATGGCGATCTCTCAAGAATCATTGCGATACCCTGACCAACGCCTATGCACATCATGCACAGAGCATAGCGGCCTGCACGGCGCTGTAATTCATACGCGGCGGTCGTGGCTAGACGTGCCCCTGACATACCCAGTGGGTGACCGAGCGCAATGGCACCGCCGTTCGGATTGACGTGGTCGGCATCGTCCACCACGCCAAGTTCGCGCAGAACGGCAAGTCCCTGAGCCGCGAATGCTTCGTTCAATTCAATGACGTCCATCTGCTCGATTTCGAGGCCCGCATTCGCCAGCGCCTTTTTCGCAGCAGGGACCGGTCCGATACCCATGATGCGCGGCTCAACGCCAGCGGACGCCCAGGTCACGATTCTCGCCATCGGCGTAAACGAATATTTTCGGATCGCTGCATCCGAAGCCACCAGCAAGGCACAAGCGCCGTCGTTGATTCCGGAAGCGTTGCCCGCCGTCACCGTGCCGTCTGCACGGACGAACGGCCTGAGCCGGGTCAATCCGTCCAGTGTCGAATCTGCTCGCGGGTGTTCATCGGTATCGACGAGCAGCGCATCGCCGCGACGTTGCGGTATCGACACGGACACCATTTCTTCGGCCAGAACACCGTTCGCCATCGCGGCAGCGGTTTTTAGCTGACTGCGCAGCGCAAACTGGTCCTGATCCTCACGCGTCACGCCGAAATCGGCCGCCACGTTCTCGGCCGTCTCCGCCATTGAATCCACACCGTAGAGTTCTTCCATGCGGCGATTCACGAAACGCCAGCCAAGCGTAGTGTCGTAAATCTCCGCATTGCGAGAAAACGCGTTCGTCGCCTTGGCCTGCACAAACGGTGCACGCGACATGGATTCCACGCCCCCTGCAATTGCGATATCGGCATCGCCCGCTTTGATGGCGTGTGCCGCATTGCCGAGGGCGTTCATGCCCGAACCACAGAGGCGATTCACGGTTGCAGCCGGGACGCCAACCGGCAGCCCCGCCAGCAACGCTGACATGCGCGCGACGTTACGATTATCCTCGCCGGCCTGGTTTGCGCAGCCGAGGATCAGGTCATCGATACCGTTCGGGTCAAGGGCGGCGTTTCGCTGCAGCAGCGCGGCGATCGGTATAGCACCCAAATCGTCCGGCCGAACCGAGGACAAGGCGCCGCCGTATCGGCCGATGGGTGTTCGTACGGCATCGACAATCCAGGCATCGGTCATTTGATGACATCCGGTTGGGAAGGAGATTTGCGATCATACGTATTACCCAGCCGGAGACCAACGAAGGCCCATAAAATAGCCACGAACCCGCCGAGAATCGCAATCGGCCCCATGCCAAGTCCCAATGAGGCCGTCAGGAATGCAAATACCCAACCCGACAAAACATCGCCACCGCGGTATACGACAATGTCGATGACCTGTTTCGTCTTGAAGCGATCCTCACGGCTGACGTTGGTGTACAGCATTTCGCGGCCCGGTCGCGTGATCGAGTAGTTGCCCGATTTTAGAACGATCCACATGGCAATGACGATGGCCAGTACTGGATTGATGAAAACCACCAGCAACGCGAGTGCCACCAGCAACGGCACCAGAGCAAGGGTTTTGCCGACACCGATACTCGTCGCTATACGACCCGTCGCAAACATTGCGATGCCAATCGTGATGATATTGACGGCAAGGTTGATACCGGCCCAGATGGCCGTATTGGTATCGCGATCATTGCCCGCCATCAGGTTCTTCAATTCGAAGTACGCGAACGACCCAATAAAGGTATACAGAAAAAGAAACAGCGCAATACCCAGCAAATAGGGATTTCTGACGAGACGCCCGAACCCTGCGAACGGGTTACCGCTGATCGACGATTCCTGATCGGTGCCGGGCGCCCTGTCCTCGACCGCCGTCCGCAGAATCGCTATCAACGGTATGGTAAGAACGAGAATGGTTGATGCCACCAGCATCAGGTTGAGTGTGCCCACTATTTTGGTCAGCAAGAGCATGACCGTCGAGCCAACTATCGTACCAATGCTGGCACCGCTGGCGATAAAAGCGAACAGTCGTGGTGCTTGATCTTTAGTGAAAAGATCCGACATCAAACTCCAGAAAACCGACACGTGAAACAGCGAGAACAAACTCAGCCAGACATAAAAAGCCTTGTTCAGATTCGTGCTGTCCTGCAGCGCGCCCGCGCCAAGGTAGAACGCGACGAACGATGCCGCGAAAAACGCGTATACAGACGGAACGACATTTTTCAGTTTTACTTTGGATACCAGCAGGCCGTACAGACTGACGGCAATGGTGCTAAAGACGAAATTGATCGTCCAGAGCCAGGCAACCTCAACGTCACTCCACTCCGGCGCCATCGAATCCCGCGCAGGCTTCAGCATGTTATAGGCAACCATCAATAGAAAAATAAAGCTGAACGACAATAGCGTCGCCTTGATCTCGCCTTCCTCGATCTTCGTTGCTGACGTCAAAAACCGGGAGAGCACCCCGCCACGTTCTTTCATCCTGCCTCACCCCGCCTCGATTCCAGGGGACACTATCCCTCATTTAAGAGCAGAGGCCAAACGAAACACGCGGGCATAAAGCCCGCGTGTTTACTGCTTGATGGTAACTCTTTTTGTCTAGACAGCATCCTTCGCGGCTGCCAGCAGATCATCTGCTGACAGGCGTATTTTGTAGTTTGGATTCACAAAGTCGTAGACGATCATGCCTGACCGGTCGATCACGTAAACGGCAGGTACTGCCAGCGCATTGTGAATGCCGATGGACGAGCCACTGTAGTCGTTCTTCACTCTATCCAGATAGCCCGTCACGCGTTTATCAATGCGGAACGCGGTGCCAAGCGCACGAGCGGCGGAAATGTCAGCGTCGGAGAGAATCGTGTAATCCAGACCGGCGATGTCTTCCTGCGTTTCCAGCTTGAGGCTGCTGTACAACTTGTCCGGAGCATCGTTGGACAGGAAAAGAACGTCCACACCGGCCTCGCGAATCTGTGGAATCACCGTACGCAGCTCTTGCAAGTGCAAGTTGCAGTAAGGGCACCAGCCACCGCGAAAGGAAATCAGGATGGTCGGACGCTGCAGATTGTCCGGATCGAATTCGAAGGGTTCGTCGTCAACGGTGCGGACCGTGAACGCCGGAGCGCGATCGCCGGTCTTGAGCGGCGTGGTTTCCTCGGCGGTCGCGGGCAACGACTCATAGTCTGCCGCAACAACGCGCGATGCATGGGACAGGACCAGTGTTGCAACCAGCAACGCCGCAAAGGAGGTGTAAAGAAGTTTTTGACCCAATTTCATTTTTTTTGCTCCATCAATGACCCTGTTAAAGACCAGCGTTCGACGGCAATTATTACCAGCGTCCGATCTTTATTCATGCCGCAGTGCGTCAATCGGATCGAGACTTGCCGCGCGTCTCGCCGGCCAGATACCGAAGAACAGGCCGACTCCCGCACTGAACGCGAATGCGGTGACCGCCGATGCAGTTGTCACCACCGTCTGCCAACCGGCAAATTCGGCGGCGAAGTAGGCCGCTCCGGCCCCAAGCCCCAGGCCGAGACCGCCGCCGATCAGGCACAAGACCATCGACTCAACCAGAAACTGCAGCAGGATATTTCCCTTCGTCGCCCCCAGCGCCTTGCGAATACCGATTTCGCGCGTTCGCTCAGTCACCGTGACCAGCATGATATTCATGATGCCGATGCCACCCACCAGCAGACTGACGCCGGCAATACCTGCCAGCAGGTAGGTAAATACTTCGGCCGCTTCCTGGCGAGAGTCGAGAAACTGTTTTCGATTGAAGATCGAAAAGTCGTTGTCTTTGC
Source organism: Gammaproteobacteria bacterium (assembly GCA_013151645.1). Lineage (GTDB taxonomy): Bacteria > Pseudomonadota > Gammaproteobacteria > Steroidobacterales > Woeseiaceae > JAADHU01. The sequence goes on from JAADHU010000019.1 coordinate 109,481, forward strand.
CGGGAAGAATACCGTGCTCACGCCGCAAGATACGCTCGATATCGACCATCGCCTGTTCGATGGCAATACCGTCACGGACCTTGACGCTGATGGATTCCACCAGATCATTACCCGTCACGCGAAATTGCGCCGTACGCAATGGTATCCAGACATCGTCATCCGGATTCCGCCAGCCGCTGGATCCCTTCGCCTCAAGCACGCCGATGACTTCGAAGCCGATGGCACGAATCCTCAACGTGCGACCGATAATACTGACCGCGTCTGTGTCCAGCATTGCCGGAATTTCGTTGCCGACGACAACTACCCGCCGTCGGCTCGAATCGTCTGCCGAATTGAACATTCTGCCGGCCGCGATTATGAATCCGTGCACGTCGACGTAGTTGGGCGTCGTGCCAAGCACCGATATGTTGAGATTCCGGTTGCCGTACTTGACCTGAAAACGAGAGTTGATCTCTGGCACGACGCCATCGAGATAACGGGAGTCTCTTGCCAATGCGGCGGCATCATCAGTCGTCAGTGCTGACTGATCGCGTGCCACACCGTGACTCATTCGGTTAACCCGGCCAATGGACAGGATATCTCCGCCGAGCGCTTCCATTTGCTGATCGATGGCCTGCTGCGCGCCGGTGCCCAATGCTACCATCGTAATGACGGCCGCCACGCCGATCACGATGCCGAGCATCGTCAGGGCCGCGCGAAACAGATTTCCGCTGATCGATTGCAGCGCGATCCAGAGTGTCTCCGAGAGCAACATTATTTCGACTTGATGCCAGGCACGGCGCCAACGCGACGGTTAATGAACTGCTGCAGTTTTTCCTGCGTCTCCACCAGGTGGGCGCTAGGCAAAATCAGCACGCGATCAGTCTCATCCAGTCCGGTGACGATCTCAACGCGATCGAGATCGGTGATACCGCCGCGCACCGACGCGATACGCGTATCGCCATTGTCTTCCTCGATGACGACCCAGAAATCACCGCCAAAACGATAGTCACTGGTCGGCGTGCGTGATCGCTTGTGATTGCCGGGCCCATTCGTCCGCGCAAACACTTTACGCAGGAGCTTCTGCTCATCGGCGCTGAGACTCGCACCGGAACGGCGCTTTTGCATCGCGGCCCGTACGGTGTCCGCATCGATGCCCGGCGGCAGTTGAATCGTGCGCCCCATCATTGAGATCGTTGCCCCGACCTTCTCATCGGGCTGTGTTGTCTCGACTTTCGTGCCGCCCGCACTAATTTGCGAGCGTATGTCGGACGCACTCATGCCGAGAATGCCGGCTGTCGCGTCGACGTCCCGTTCGGTACGCAGCGCCATGACTGGTATGGTCAGCACGTTTTCACGCCGGGCAATGGATACATCGACTTCGGCGTTCATACCGGGCATTAACAAACCCTCTGGATTCTGAATCGAAACAAGCACCGCAAACATGGTCACGTTCTGCTCGACTACAGCCTGTGGTTCGATTTTCAACACCTTGCCGGAAAAAGGTTGATTCGGGTAAGCGGCCACGGTGACGCGGGCAAGCATGCCAGGTTTTACCTTGCCTATATCGGTCTCATCGATCAGCGCACGAATCTGCACGGCGCTCAAATCGGCCATTTTCAGCAGCGGTGTGCCGCCACCGAAATCCTGTGTCGGCGACGAGATCACCTGGCCCTTCTCAACGGGTTTTTCGATAACAGTACCCGTTACCGGCGCACGAATCTCCGTATCGTCAACCGCGATACGGGCATTTTCGACGGAAACTTCAGCACTAACGACCTGCGATTGTGCGTTCGCGAGTTCGAGCGCCGCCTGTTCCAGGTCCGCCTCCGTGAATGTGCCCTGCTTGACCAGCGCTTCGGCGCGTTTCATTTGCGACAAAGAAATAGTCCGGCGCGACAGCGCTGCTTTTAATTCCGCATCCGACTGTGCGAGTCGGTTTCGCACCGTACGCGGATCAATCCGCACCATGAGCTGGCCCTTTTCCACATCGTCACCAGTCTCGACCAGCAACTCGAGCACCTCCCCCGAAGCTTTCGACTTCACTTCAACTGTCGCCAGCGGTTCAACGATACCGGCGGAACCCACGCTGACCTCAATAGTGCGACGTTCGACTCCCGTCGAATCGTAAATCGGCGCCGAAGCCTCCTCTTCCGCACAGCCGGAAAACGATAAGGCGATCAACAGGAGGGACACTACTTTCATTGTCCTCCCTCGGGTCGCTCATCGCTCACGATCTTGCCATCGCTCAGACGAATGGTGCGCTGTGCATGATCCGCAACATGCTGCTCATGCGTCACCAGAATCAGCGTATTGCCGCTATCGTGCAAGTTATCGAAAAGGGTCATGATTTCGGCGCCTGTTTTTGAATCGAGATTACCGGTTGGTTCGTCCGCGAGAAGAATACTTGGTTTTGTCACCAGTGCTCGAGCAATGGCGACTCGCTGTCGCTGACCACCGGACATTTCGGAGGGACGATGGTTCATGCGATCCGCCAAGCCGACGATATCCAGCGCGTGCTGCGCACGTTTCTGACGTTGGCGGCGCTTCAATCCGGCGTAGATAAGCGGAACTTCGACGTTGTTCAGGGCTGTCATGCGCGTTAGCAGATTGAACGTCTGGAAGACGAAGCCGATTTCCTCGTTTCTGGCCCGCGCCAGTTCCCTGTCGTTCATTTTAGATACCAACTGACTGTTGAGCCAGTACTGCCCGCGCGTTGGTGAATCGAGGCAACCAATAATATTCATCAGTGTGGACTTGCCCGAACCCGATGCTCCCATAATCGCGACATACTCATTGCGCGTGATCGTGAGCGACACGCTCTGCAACGCGTGGATAGTCTCGACACCCATTTGATAGGCGCGTCCGATGTTATCGAACCGGATCACCGGGTCCAGGGCAAGGTTGGGTCGAGATACTGCGCTCATCGCGTCGGTGTGAATTCTTTGTCGAGGGAGCCGGAATTGGGCCAGCGTGAAGCCCCATTATGATCAATCATCCCGACAATGGGTGATGATATGCACCAATATCGGTCAAGAACTGTTAAGGAATGGCTCGCGGAGCGAAAATTGGCTTCTCGCCCTACACCGCTTTTTCGAGCGGGCTGGTCTGGCCTGTCTCGTCAAGCGCACGGTAGCGCGCCTTGGCGCGATACATCGCCTGATCGGCCGCACGCAACAAGCCGGTCAGTGTACTGGCGTGCTCCGGATAGAGCGCAAGACCGATGCTCGCAGGACAAGTCAATTTACGCTCTCCAATCAGGTATTCGGCCTGCAACGATCGATTCAGCCGATGTGCCAGCTTTTCGGCTATTTCTTCGTTTACATCGGGCACCAGCGCAACAAACTCGTCTCCGCCGAGACGGCCGATGATATCGCAGGAACGTAATCCACTGCGCAGACGTTCCGCGACGATAGTAAGCAACTGGTCGCCGACCAGGTGTCCACAACGATCGTTGATCTGCTTGAACTCATTAAGATCAATAAACAACAGTGCGCCCATCGCTTCATCATCGCTATCTGACAGGAGGCTGCTCGCATCGCGCTCGAATCCACGGCGGTTCAGTATGCCAGTCAGCGGATCAGACCACGCGAAGGACTCCATCTGGATTTCCTTGGCTTTCTTTTCCGTAATATCGATGAAGGTAATTGCAACATCGTCACCCACGGGTTCGCCAATAACGCGTATCCATTTGCCCGTGTCTTTTCCGTCAGCGCGAACTTCCGTATCGATTATTTCGCCGCGCTCCGTGGCCGAACGAAACCGTTGTTGTACGTCATCGGCATCGCGCGCGACCATACCGCTCGATGCCAACCTTACCAACTGATCGACCGTCTGATCGATCATGTTTTCCGGATCCGTATGCAGGAAACGTCCGGCAGCTGTATTGGCAAAAATGCAGCGCAGCGTCTTGTTGCCCCTGTCATCGGTCACCCAGCGAAGCCGAACTATTCCATTCACAGAATGATTGACGAGAGTTCGCAACATGAGTTCGCTATTGCGGACCTCTCGCTCCGCCTTTTCTACATCGCTGACATCACGAAACATCAGCACACGACCTGCACGTTCAGAATCCCCGGCGCTCTTGATCTGCGACACCTGAACATGCAGGAAACGCCCGGTCGCTGTCATCATCCGTTGCGGTTCGCCGGTCTCCAGTGCGGCATACACTTCCGGCACTTCCTCCCCGAATACCGACTCCAGCGATGCGCGTAGTGCGTTGGTCTCGTTCAGGTTCAGCAATTTCTCCGCACCATGATTCAGACCGATAATGCGTTTCCGTTCGTCCACGACGACGACCGGATCCTGCATATTCTGAAAGACTGTTTCATACGCGAGCGGTGAAAACTGAGTGATTTGTTCGCCAATAAACAGCCATGCGTAAATCGGCAACATCGCCGTGAGCACCATCGGCAGCGGAGAAATCGTATCCGGCCCAATACCAAAGTCGTAGGCGACGACTGCGAGTATCGGTGCCATCGTTGCGCCGGCCAGCATGAACAATCTGCGACGATGCGCCGGAGCAACGGCGGTGCTGTGCATCATCAGCGTCATTACGCCAAGGCCTACGACAATATAGCTGTGAGGGGCATGCAGAAACAGAAACCAGGGGCCCCAGGCGACAGGCCGCGTCAAGAAAACTCCCGCAACATTTTTCGCCGGCAAATACCACATGAACTCGTGCAATGGATTGGTCAGGGCAACGACGATTGAGAAGACCGGCACGATCATTAAGGCCATGATCATGCTACGAGAAATATCCCGGCCGGTGTATTGGCGAAAATAGAGTAACAAGGTCACCGGTAGAATTGCCGTACCGACGAAATGACCCATGCGCCCGATCGAAAACACGTCGTAGGTCGTCGCCAGCAACTCGATCGCTCCACCCAGGACCCAAAAACCGATAACGACGAAGGTCAGCCCGATCGGAAGATGGCCGATTTCGTTTTTCTGAGCGAAAAGCCGGGCAGCCAGCAGCATGTAACAGACAGCGCTGAAACAAAGCAGGATTGCCAAGGGGAGAACCATTTCCATCGCGTCAGAATTGCTGGCCAGCAGAAAGAACAGGCACGATGGTACTGCGCACGAGGCCTTGGTTCCGCGATCCAATTCACAGCTTTATGTAACGCCGCCCGCTGTTTATGGTCGATCTGGCGCAATTGATCCGTCGCCACTCACAAGCGGCCCGGCGCCGTGTTGTTGCGCCCCGCAGTCCGCCTTGGCTGAACGTTTGCAATCGGCATTTTGCTGGCTTCCCCGATTCATCTATTCTAAAGTTTCCCGGGAAGCCAGCAACGACGGGCCGTGATATGCCGAAAGACCGCGATCAGGAAGAGACACCGCGCGAACCCGCCAAGATCCGTATTGACGATCAAGGACGATCGGTATGGGCCGATGCGGTTGAGACGGCGCAATTCGAACTTGTCTCAACGCAACAACTGCAAACTCTTCTCGCCTCCGACGATATTGAAGGCCGCCGCTCGATCGAGGCTATCGCAACGGATAACGGCGACGGTGTGCTGGTTCGCGATGCTGCGACCGGGCTTTTCGAAATTATCGATGATTTCGACGTTCAGGCAATACTGGACGAAGAACAGCAACGACCACGAGACGCAACGGCCACGGCCTCGCTTGCAACCCCGAGCACCGACAACGCCGTTCCTGTGGAGCCGCTGTCGCTGGTCAGTACGCAGATGTTGCGCAAAGTTTTGGACACTGAAACGAAATCCGATGCGAAGCTGAAGTCGGACGATGGCGGCGGTGGTGGCTTCGATCCTTACAACAGCCGTTAAGGCCCTGTGAACACCGATGCGCAGTGACAACCTCAAACAGGTTCTTTTTATCCGTGAGCGTCCGTGACAGAGGCACAAACCTGACGATAGATTCGTGCAGCGTGTTCACTCGGTATTTCGGACATTTTCCTGAAAAACGATGCCGCGGAACTTTCCACGGCAGCCGCTACCCGCAAATACGCATCGTCTGTGCCGCGTGACGATTCCCGCCAACCCAAAATCGTCACGGTGGTCATCAGCCGCACGTTGATCAGATCATGCAGAATATCAATTTCATTGCGCGACAAGGGCGTCTCGCCATGATAGCCCGCCAGAAATTCCGCAATCAGTGTTAGCGGGTTACCGTCGAGTGTGCGCAGGTACGAAGCGGCGACGGCAACGTCAATAATAAGCGGCGATCGCAACATGTCGCCGAAGTCAATGACGCCGACGATTTTGCTGCTTGTCGATTCCTCCAGCAAGACGTTATCCGGATTCATGTCATTGTGGATCACCTGCTTGCGCAAGGTACTAAATACAGGACGAATACTGGATTCAAAATTGTCCAGGGTACGACTCGCAAGATCCCGGGTTTCGTGATCATCAATGTACTGCAAGAGCTCCCGCAAAGACGCCGCCTGTTTCATATCCCAGAGCAAACTTTGGTCTGCACCCGGATGCGAAAAGTCACTGAGTGCTCGCCCGAGGCGAGCAAGGTAACGGCCCATATCGCCAGCCAGAACCGTATCCGGTACGGCACCGCCGAGTGGCGTGCCCTCGAGGTAGCTGACCACGCGCGCGACGTGTGAACGCCCCTTCAACACAACTGTAATACTGTATTCACCGCTCGTCGCCCGGACTACCGCGGGTGTCTTGAGCAATGCGTCAGCTTTCGCCTGGATATGCAGCAGCGCCTGAATCTGAAAATCAGTTACCAGCGGATTTTCAAGCGAATTAGCGATCTTGAGTACGAAACGTTCACCATCCGGCAGCGTCAGACGAAAATTCTGATCCCGCTCACTCACCAGAACCGCCGCCGTCACACTAAGTCCGTAGTAGTTGCGGGCGATCTCCACGGCTTGCCGCCGCGTAAACGAGGGCGGTCCCGAGGCGACAACATCCATGGGGTTTTGCGTAGTCAAAGCGATAGTTCCTCAGAAACTCTTCTGCTGTTGTGTTGGAGCGGATACGTAAGTCGATCAGTATGCGGGCCTGATCTTTCGGCGACAAGGCTGCCTCAATACGAATTTTTGATGGTACCCACATGGCCGACGGCGGCCGATACGACTACAATCGGGACACACTGATTCAGGATACCCGCCATGCCCCTTAACATTACTTTTACACTGAGTGACAGTGACTTGCAGCATTTTCAGCAGGTTATCGATCGGGCAAAGTCGGCCATGAACGATAATCACAGCAATGAAGAAATCGAGAAAGCGGCGAGACAACTCATCGCCGATGCCAAAGCCGATGGGCTACCGGATTTCATTACCGATCGCCTCGCCAAACTACAGGTCGTGATCGATATGCTGGGTGACGAGGAATGGAAACTCGGAGAAGCGGAGCGGGAGCGTGTGCTGAGTGCAATGATGTATTTTTGTGATCCGGACGACCTGATACCGGATGATATCCCCGGCCTTGGCTTTCTCGACGACGCCATCTATGTCGAACTCATGGTTCAGGAGCTTAAACTTGAAATTGGTTCCTACGAAGAATTTTGCCAGTTTCGCGACGAAGAAGAGAAGCGTCGCCGCAAGAACGGACTTGACCCGCACGTCCAGCGAGAAGACTGGCTGGCCGACAAACGCGCATCGTTACACGCCAGCATGAAAAGTCGACGCAACCGCAGCATGACCGAGACCGGCAGCTGGCGGCTGCTCTGGTAACGTTTGCTGCCTGTTACATTCTAATTACTACCGGAAGTATGGATTAGCTCCCGATTCACTTCACACAATCAGTCACTATTCCAGACCGCCTCTTCATCGAACCACAGCCAATCAGGCCGCCGACGATGCCTTCGGGTACACGACTTCATACACATCGGGCCTACGGGACTTCATTTCCTCGGGCGTCAACGCATCGAGCTCGTGCGGAAAAACCAGCCACTCTGAGGTTTCATGCAGGTAGTAATCCGGCACAAGATCGGTTTCGTTGCGTGTCGGCTTGTACCACGGAACTGCCATACGTATATCCGTCGGCGCATTGCCCCTGGCGCGGCGCTTCAATTCACCAATGACGGCCGCAAAAGTATTGCCCGTATCGAACACGTCGTCGACGATCAGCAACCGATCGTCGTGGCAGATTTTTTTGACAATGTAGTTCAGACCGTGCACGGAAACTTCGTTACGCTGATCAACACCGGCATAGGACGAGGTTCGTATCGCAATATGATCTGACTCGACCCCGCAATAGGACATGATTTCCTGTACGGCAACTCCGACCGGCGTTCCGCCGCGCCAAACTGCAATAATCATGGTTGGCTCAAAACCGCTTTCCAGAATCTTGACGCCGAGGCGAAACGAATCTTCGAGAAGATCCTGCGCCGTCAGAACCGTCTTTTCCATGTGGGATTCCTCTGCTCAAACCGGATGGGTCGGGTGTGTTTTTTTATGCTTGTGTCGACCGGCCGCCTGCCGCGTATACTACCTTAAATGCGCTCCACCGAGACAACGAAAATGGACAAAGTATTCATCACCGCAGATGATCTGTTGCTCGACTCTTTCAAGCTGGCTGCGACTATTCATAACGCCGGCTTTCGACCTGACTTCCTGGTTGGGTTGTGGCGTGGCGGCAGTGCGGTTGGCATCGCTGTGCAGGAGGGTCTGGATCATTTCGGTATTCCGACGGACCACATCGCGATTCGCACGTCGTACAGTGGTCAGGCGAATTACACGGATATGGTCAACAAGGCTGAAAATATCCGCGTCCATGGCCTGCAGTATTTGCTGGAAAACCTGTCTCGGGAACATTCCTTGCTGATCGTCGATGACGTCTATAGCACTGGTTCAAGTGTGAAGGCGGTCATTGATCGACTGACGGAAAAGACGCGGCGCAATCTACCGCACGATATTCGCATTGCAACCGTCTGGTACCGTCCGACGGAAAGAACTATTCGCGAGCCGGACTACTATGTCCATGAGACCAGCGACTGGCTGGTGTTGCCGTATGAATTGTCGGGATTGTCGATTGATGAGTTGCAAGCACACAAACCGGAACTTGCGCCGGTTATTGATCGGCTGCGAGAGCTTGCGGCGGAAACCCCGCGAAGTCCATAGCCCGGTACCTCCGCGGGTCGAGCCTCAGGCGGCGCTACTCGCAATGTACGCCGGTGCACCCATTACGTAGGTTGCGGCCACTGACCGGTCGTCTCCCATCATGAGCAGCGCAAAGAGCGTTTCAGTTATCTCATCGGTGTGCGACAGACGGCGCGCCGTCATCGGTGCTGACAGCGCATCGAGCACCACGAAATCCGCTTCTTTGCCAGCGGAAAAATTGCCAATCCTGTCCTCGAGATACAACGCCTTCGCAGCGCCCAATGTCGCCAGGTAGAGCGCCTTGAACGGCGCCAGCGATTGCTCCTGCAGATGCAGCACTTTGTAGCCTTCGCTCAACGTAGTCAGCATACTGAGACTCGTTCCGCCTCCCACATCGGTGCCTACTCCAACCCGGATACCCGCCTGCTCTGCGGCGTGCAAATCGAACAGACCACTGCCCAGAAACAAGTTGGACGTCGGACAAAAAGCGATCGACGCCTTGAGTTCCGCCATCGTGTGCCAATCTTCCTGATCGAGGTGAAGGCAATGCGCAAACATCGAACGCTCCCTGACCAGTCCGTAGCGCTGGTAGACATCGAGATAACTGCGACTCCACGGAAATTGTTCAGCGACCAGGTCTCCCTCTGCCTTGTTTTCAGCCAGGTGCGTATGGATGTGCACGTCCGGAAAATCCTGGGCGAGCCTGCCCATCGACGCCAATTGCGCTTCCGTCGAAGTCACGGCGAATCGCGGCGTGATGGCGTAACCCAGCCGGTCGTCCCCATGCCATTTTTCGATCAGTTCCCGACTTTCGCGGTAGGCCGATTCGGCCGTGTCCCGAAGACCCTGCGGACAGTTTCTGTCCATCACCACCTTGCCGGTTATCAAGCGCATGTTTCGCTGCTTCGCCGCCGTAAACATAGCGTCGACCGATTGCGGGTGCACTGTCGAAAACACCAGCGCGGTGGTGGTGCCGTTGCGCAGTAACGCATCGGCGAAAAAATTTGCGACCTCGCTGGCATACGATAAGTCCGAGAATTTTCCCTCTACGGGAAAGGCATACCGGGTCAGCCAGTCCAGCAACTGTTCGCCGTATGATGCGATGATGTCTATCTGCGGGTAATGTACATGGCAATCAATCATGCCCGGGATGATCAGTTTACCGGTGAAATTCGTAAGCTCGATATCATCAGAAAGTGACGGCAGCAATGCGCCCGCCGGACCCACCTCACTGACGAAACCGTCGGCAACGATCATCACGCCATCATCGAAATATTCGACCGCATTCGATCCGGTATCACTCCCCGGATCGGCCAGGCAGTGCAAAATGGATGCGCGAAACGCTTTGACACGGGCCATCTTCTCTACTCGACCTCAAGTGTTACGGGTTCGCCGAGAATACACTCTTCGTAATTGCTGCCCCCGCCGGCACGATCGATAATCAGGAAATCCTGGCCGGTCTCGAATGCAATGAGGGGCATGTGCCAGACGCCCTTGTGATAGTTGATGCCCTGATGACCGTCGGTAACGAAGGCCCGCAGATCAGATGCTTCGACCGAGTCGCCCGCCGGCGCAACCACGACAACGAAACGAAACGGTGACAGCGGCACAAACGCCTGGCTGCCGAATGGATGACGCTCCATCAGATCGAAACGGTACGGCGAGGCGGTCATCGACATTGAACGTGCCAGGCTAATCGCGGCATGCGCCCCGTCGTCGGTATCGACATCGACCGTTGCCAGATCGTTGAAGCGCTCAAAGCGTGCCGCATTCATTGCTTGCCTGTGGCTCGGCAATGCAGCAATCACATCTCCAAAGGGCGCGAACTGCTCCGGTGTAATGGGCAATGCCCTGACAACAGGGCCAGTCATGATTCGCTCGCCAAGCGACCGTGAACACGCAAACGGCTGATACCGCCGTCGGGGAAAATCGACATGCGAAGGTGGGTGACCGCGCCAATGGCCTGGACCTCATTGCTAAAAACGTGCTGCTGGTCGGCTGACAATTTTTGTTCCGGCAACAACACCGGCCAGGTTTTGCTTGCCTCATTCAGACTATCGAAGCCGATGTCTGCGGCCGAGGCAGCCTGCAATATCACCCGGTCCGGGTAATTGCCCTTGAAATGTGCGGTATCGATTTCGATTTCCTCGACAATACCGCGATGACCCAACGACAAAATAACCCAGTCGTTACCCGGCCTGCGCCGCCGCGCCGTTTCCCAGCCATCGCCCATGTTGATGCCGCGCCCGGCCAGGTTCAGGTTGTGCATGCTGCCGAAATGCTCGTCGTTGCAGAGAACGGCGCGCCCGCCGTTTTCGAGCGCCAGCAGATCGATAAGCGTATTCGCCTCAAAACGAGTGAAATCCGGTCGTACCTCACCGTAGATGCGCAATCGCGCAACGCCTCCATCGGGGTAAATGTTCAGGCGGATATGCGAAAATGCGGTCTCGTTATCAACCGCGATGTAGTGGTGGGAATCGCCGTGCAGGCTCAACTTTCCAGTGAGTGATTGCCAATCAACATCGTCGGGCACCGGCTCATCGCTGACGCAGGCGTCGATCGATGCCTCAGGCGGATAGTTGCCGGTAAAGTGGCTGGTATCGATATCCAGACCGCGAATCACGCCAGGAATGCCCAGTTTGACGATGCAATAGTCGTGACCCGGCCCGCGCTTACGACGACTTTCCCAGCCGTCCATCCACTTGCCGTGATCGTCGTACTTGTCAGCAATGAACACCGGGTCCTGGGGCTCAATCAAGCGTTCTTTGGCCGCGAAAAATTCGTCATTTGCATAGACCACCCGCGTATCCAGCCGCGGTTGTTCCAGGCGCACCCACTGATGGAACGGGTTCTTCTCTGCGTCACTCATGGTTGGCATCTTTTCCTTTTTCGGTTGCCATCGCGGCAAAGCGCAGCCGGGCGATCTTGTGGATTTCACCGATCGCTTTGGCCGCCTCCTCATCCCGTCCGTTTTGCAGGCGTTCCTCGAACGCCGCCAGAATCCTGTGCCGGTTACTGTTACGCACCGCCATCACGAACGGAAAGTGAAATTTCGCTTTGTACTGCTCATTCAATGACTGAAATCGTCGATACTCCTCCGGGGTACACTGATCGATGCCAGCACTGTGCTGCTCCTCGCTCGAATCCTCAGTCAACTCGCCGGATACGGCCGCTTTTCCCGCCAGGTCCGGGTGTGCACAAATCAACGCGAGTTTGACTTCGTCATCGGCATCGTCAACACATTGAGCGAACAACCTCGGCAGCGCCTCGTCCTCACCGGACAACGCGCTGTCGTAGACTTGCTCTGCGACCCAGGGCGAGTGCTCATAAATTCCACCATAACGTGCAACAAACTCTGCTCGCGTCATGAGCGTACGGCCGGATGCTGTTGCCGCCAATGCTCGGCGATATCGATACGGCGACACACCCAGACATCGGCGTGAGTGGCAATATGGTCGAGAAATCGCGCCACCGCCGCCGTTCTACCCGGCCGACCGGCCAGCCGGCAATGCAAACCGATCGACATCATTTTCGGCGCTTCGCCTCCCTCCGCGTACAAATAGTCGAAGGTGTCTTTCATGTAGTCGAAAAACTGCTGTCCCGAATTGAAACCCTGTGCCGTGGTGAAGCGCATGTCGTTGACATCCAGTGTGTACGGAATCATCAGTTGCGGTACTGCAAAGGAGTAGTCCCAATACGGCAGGTCGTCGGCATAGGTATCGGCGTTGTAGAGAAAACCACCTTCTTCTGCGACCAGTCTGTGGCTGTTCGGGCCGCAGCGTCCCAGGTACCAGCCAAGCGGGCGTTCGCCGGTCAACGCGCCATGCAGCTCAATAGCCTGTTGCAAATGCGCGCGCTCGTCGTCCTCCGTTGCTGATTGATAGTCGATCCACCGATATCCGTGACTGGCGATTTCCCATTGGGCATCTTGCATGGCCTCAATGATCGCGGGGTTTCGCTCCAGAGCCATCGCCACCGCGAACACAGTCAGCGGCAATTCGCGTTCACTGAACAGGCGATGCAAGCGCCAGAAACCGGCCCGTGACCCGTATTCGTACAACGACTCCATGTTCATGTGCCGTTGCCCGCGAATGGGTTGGGCACTGACGATTTCTGACAGAAACGCTTCCGACGCATCGTCACCGTGCAAAATACAGTTCTCGCCACCTTCCTCGTAGTTGATGACGAACTGCACCGCGATTCGGGCGCCGGCGGGCCAGCGCACGTCGGGACCGACGCGACCATAGCCTTGCATGTTGCGCGGATAGTTTTCCTTAGTCATTCGAACCACCCGTCACGCCGAGGTACCACGCGTCGATCATCAAACGTTCTTCTTCGCTGATGCCGGTCAGATTTCCGATTGGCATTGCACGGGTCACCACCGTTTGCTGATAGATGCGGTCCGCATCGGCAAGAATCTGCGCTTCACTGTCGAACATCACCCCGGCCGGAGCCGCCGGGAAAGCAACGTGCGTGGGTTCGGCTGAATGACAGGTAACGCAGCGATGTTCGATTACCGGACGGATATCGTCGAGACTTAACGCCACCGATGTCGTCGCTCTCGATTTCGGCGCCATGGCGATTGCCATCGCGATAATGATTAACGCTGCAATAACAATGGGGACCGGTGACGCATTGCCCTTGTGACGGGCGACAAAATAGATACGAATCAGTGCGCCGACCAACGAAATGGCGACCAGCACCAGCCAGTTGTATTCATGACCGAAGGTCATGGCGTAGTGATTGCTGGTCATGACGAACAGGACCGGCAGAGTGAAATAAGTGTTGTGTACCGAACGCTGTTTGGCACGAATACCGTCCGCAGGATCCGGCGCCTCGCCGCGACCCGCGGCCTCGACCATGCGTCGCTGCCCGGGAATAATGACAAAGAATACGTTGGCGACCATGATTGTGCCGAGCACGGCGCCGAAGTGAATATAAGCGCCCCGGCCGCTGTAGAGCTGGCACAGTCCCCAGGCCAGAAAAGTAACCAGCCCGAATAACACGACACCCAGTATATTGTCGTTTTTCCCCAGCGGGGACTTGCACAGTAAATCGTAAACAACCCAGCCGGCAAGCAGAATCAGCATCGCCGAAGCCACCGCAAAAGCCGGCGTCAGCTCGGCGACGGAGGGGTCGATCAGATAGACATCGGCGCCGTACCAATAGATCAGCGCGAGCATGAACATGCCCGTCAACCAGGTGGTATACGCCTCCCACTTGAACCAGTGCAACGTCTCCGGCAAAACCTTCGGTGCGACCTTGTACTTTTGTGCGTGGTAAAAACCGCCGCCGTGTACGGACCAGATCTCACCGCCCACGCCCTTTTCAGCATCGGCCGGCTGCTTTGGCGCCTCGAGATGATTGTCGAGCCAGATGAAATAAAATGATGCGCCGATCCACGCGATGCCGGTAATAAAATGTACCCAGCGTCCGAGAATATTCAGCCAATCCAGTAAATACGCTTCCATAAACCAACAACTCTTATAGGTGAGACACGTTCGCAGCCGAACAGCTGGTCTCGTTCAGACCAACCGCTTCACGCACCTGCAACAGCTCGGCGGCGACGGCGATCGCGATCTCTGGCGGCTTCTTCCCGCTGATGCCCGCGACGCCGATCGGGCAAATCAGTCGCTCGATATTCGCTACTTCGTCCTGACGCAGCCGTTTTGTGAAACGACGTTGTTTGGACAGCGACCCAATCAGCCCACAATACGCAAAATCTCCACGCTTTAGCACCGCACTGCAAATAGCGTAGTCCAACGGGTGACTGTGCGTCATGATCAGATAAAAAGCGTTTGCCGGCATCGCCGCTATTTCGCGTTCCGGCGTGTCTGTACGAATAGATTGCACATTGGCTGGCAGGCTCGCCGGCAAGACTTTACGCCGGCTGTCAATCCAGCGAATATCGCAATCCAGTGTTGCGAGCATTGCGACGATGGCTGTACCCACATGGCCGGCACCGAAAACGGCGATATCGAACCCGGCCGCCGTAATCGGTTCGATCAACACACTGTGCTTCGCCGTCAGTTTCAGGTTACGCGCGTGCCCGTCGTTTAAAGCCTGTTCCGCCGCGTCCGTTATGGCGCCCTCGAACTTGCCGGCTACTCGTAACTCGTCCGGCCGAACCGTTGTCCTGACAATGTCACCACCGTTTGCCAGTCGAGTGAGCATCAATGCCGCTTGTCCGCAACGGTAGGCATGCAACAGGTCATCGAACCAGCCGCTACCAGCAACACATTCCTCGAACAGGATATCGACGACACCACCGCAGCACTGGCCACAATTGGCGCCCAGCGGAAATCGGCGCAACAGGCGAATATCGGTATCCGTGTCTGCGTCGCGCAAGAGTCCACAGGCGATTTGCGTGCACTGATACTCCAGTTGCCCGCCGCCGATCGTTCCCAGGGTATCGCGGGACGACACCCGCATCTTCGCACCGATTTCTCGCGGCGCGGAACCGCGCACATCCGCAACCGTCACGATAATGGCGCGCTCACCCGCTTCTCTGCTGCGCTGCAGATCGTCGATCCATTCATGCATGGTCTGTTGTATCCGTGCACTGCAGTGCACGCACCGCATTGAGAACAGATTCAGGAGTCGCCGGCGCCTGCAACAAGACAGCCTGCCCATCGCTCGCCGTGCTAGCCACAGCATCTTTCAGTGCATGGTAAACCGATAGCGCCAGCATTAACGGCGGCTCTCCAACGGCCTTGGAACGGAAAACCGTTTCCTCACGGTTCGCAGCCGATTCCAGGATATCTACTCGAAAGTCGATCGGCACATCCGAACTTGTCGGAATCTTGTAAGTCGATGGTGCATGGGTCTTCAGCTCGCCCCGCTCATTCCACCAGAGTTCCTCGGTCGTCAGCCAGCCGGCCCCCTGAATAAATCCACCTTCGATCTGACCTTTGTCGATGGCAGGATTCAACGACTGGCCACAATCGTGCAGAATATCGACGCGCAGCAGACGATTTTCACCGGTCAGCGTATCGATAACAACTTCGGCAACGGCCGCACCGTACGTGTAGTAGTAAAACGGGCGCCCGCTGAATGTTTCCCGATCGTAGTGAATTTTCGGTGTTTTGTAGAAACCGGTGGCCGACAACGACGTGCGTGCGAACCACGCCAGACGAACGAGTTCTTTGAACGGCATGGCATTGTCGCCAACCAGAACTTCGTTCCTCTTGAAGACAACCTCCGCTTCTGCCACGCCGAAATGCTCGGCTGCAAACCGGCTAAGACGACCTTTGATCTTCCGTGCCGCAGCCTGCGCCGCTTTACCGTTCAAATCCGAACCGCTCGACGCCGCCGTCGCGGATGCGTTCGGCACCTTGCTTGTATCCGACGCGGTGATTTTGATCTGATCAATGTCGATCTGCAGTTCCTCCGCCACCACCTGTGCCACCTTGGTGAAGAGTCCCTGCCCCATTTCAGTACCGCCGTGATTGAGATGCACAGTACCATCGGTGTAGATATGCAACAGCGCGCCCGCCTGGTTCAGGTGCGTCGCTGTGAAGGAAATTCCAAACTTGATCGGCGTCAGTGCAATACCGCGCTTCAGAACCTCGTTTTGTGCATTGAACGACCGGATCTCGGCCACTCTCGAGAGGTAATCCGACGACGCATGCAATTGCTCGACCAGTTCGGCGATGATGTTATCTTCGACCTTCTGCCCATAGGGTGTGATGTCTCTTTCACCGACACCGTAAAAATTCCGGCGACGCACGTCCAACGCGTCAATACCCAGGCAGCGAGCAACGTCGTCTATCACACATTCGATAGCAAACATTCCCTGCGGCCCGCCGAAACCGCGAAACGCGGTATTCGATACCGTATTCGTTTTACAGCGATGAGAAATTACGTTGAGATTGGGCAGGTAGTAGGCGTTATCACAATGAAACATGGTGCGATCATTGATTGCGCCCGATAAATCGGCGGACATACCGCAGCGCGATGCGAATACGAATTCGACCGCTCCGATATTGCCGTCGTCGTCAAAGCCGACGTCGTAGTCGATGATGAAATCGTGACGTTTGCCCGTTAACCTCATGTCATCGTCGCGGTCGAGGCGCAGTTTGCAGGCGCGGCCCGTACGTTGTGTCATCAGTGCGGCAATGCACGCGATCAATGCGGGCTGGCTTTCCTTGCCGCCGAATGCACCGCCCATCCTCCGGCATTCAACCACCACGTCTTTCGCTTGTTTGCCGGTCGCCGCTGCCACCAGTGTTTGCAGTTCACCCGGATGTTGCGTCGAACTGAAAATGAACAGATCACCGTCGTCGCGCGGCAACGCCATGGCAATCTGGCCTTCAAGGTAGAACTGATCCTGCCCGCCAAGATGCACCCGTCCCTGAAGCCGGTTTTGCGCGACCTTGAGGGCACTTCTGCTGTCACCGCGAGTCAGTGTTTCGCTCGGCAGAACAAATGATTTTTTCTCAACAGCCTCGAGCGGATCGAGAACGGCGTCCATATCTTCATAGTCGACTATCGCAAGTCGCGCCGCCTTACGCGCGGCATCAACGGTTTCTGCGGCCACCGCGAAGATAGATTGACCGACGTATTGCACCCGGTTCGGGGCGAATATCGGATCATCGTGAACGACCGGACCACAGTTATTCTCACCCGGAATATCATCGACAAGAATGACGTCAACCACGCCGACCGCACTTCGAACCGGCTGCAGGTCAATGCTCTTTATTCGCGCGTGAGCTCGTTCGCTCATACCGATCGCAAGGTGCAAGAGATCACGCGGTTCTGCGATGTCATCCGTGTAACTTGCTTCGCCGCTAACATGCAGATGTGCGCTGTCGTGAGGGATAGACGAACCGACCGAGCCCTTCACGTTGGATAGTGGCGAATCAGGCACGATTGTACCCGTACACCCTTTCGGTCTCGGCGCCGGTACTCTCCAGATAAAATCGCAGCAACAGATTGCGGCACACCTGCATGCGGTATTCCGCACTCGCGCGCATATCGTCGATAGGTTGAAAATCTGCATCGAGCACATTGATCGCAGCGTCGATCGTTGCACGTTCGAACGCTTTGCCGAGCAGCATCTGCTCACACTGTTTAGCCCGTTTCGGTATGGCCGCCAAACCGCCATACGCCACTCGTGCGGTTACGATTTCATCACCATCGAGCCCGATACAGAAGGCCGCACAAATGGCCGAAATATCCTGGTCGAAGCGCTTTGATACTTTATAGGTTTGCAGGCCGGAACTGCTTGCCGGCAGGGGCACACGAATCTTTTCCAGGAATTCCCCCGGCTGCAACGCGGTCGCCTGATAACCCACATAGTACTCATCGAGCGGCAGCTCCCGCTGCTGCTGCCCCTCGCGCAATACCAACACGGTATCCAGCGCGAGCAATGCCGGCATCGAATCGCCGATCGGCGAAGCGTTGGCGATATTGCCCCCCAAGGTGCCGGCGTTGCGTATGGGCGGCGAAGCGAAACGAACGAATAATTCCTGCAGCGCCGGAAAGTGTTCCACCAACACAGGCATAACGTCACTCAAAGTAGCGGCAGCACCAATTTCGATGTGCGTTGCGGAAACCGAAATGTTTCGCAGTTCCGCCACGTTGCCCAGGTAAATAATCTCATCGAGCTCACGATGTCGCTTTGTCACCCAGAGACCGACATCGGTACCACCGGCAAGCAGGGTTGAATCGGGCTTAGCCTGGATGAGATCGGCAAGCTCGGCGACAGATCGAGGTGAACTGAGGCGACGACCCGCCTGTTTAATGGCCAGGTTATTCGTGCGTCTGATCGATTTAAGTTTCGAAATTTTTTCCTGCAACGGTTTTTCGGTATTAGTGCCCTTCGCGCCGAGCAACCAGTCGTCCGATGCATCGCGTTGACTGCTTTCGTCATACATTGCCAGGGCGGCGTCGACGATCGGGCGATAACCCGTACAGCGACAAAGATTGCCGGCGAGCGCGTCATCGACGTCGAGCCGGGTCGGCGACGCATTGTTCTTGTACAGCGCCAGAAGGGACATGACAAAACCCGGCGTGCAAAAGCCGCACTGCGAACCGTGACAGTCGACCATCGCTTTTTGTACCGGATGCAGCGATCCGTCCTTGCCGCGCAAACTCTCGACCGTGATGAGTTCTTTGCCATCAAGAGTGGCCAGGAACTGAATGCAGGAATTGACGGCACGTACACGAACCGATTCGCCGTCGTGATCGAGCTCTGCTACGACCACCGTGCAAGCGCCACAATCGCCTTCGGCGCAACCTTCCTTGGTACCGGTGCGACGCAAGTCTTCACGTAAATACTGCAGCACTGTACGAGTCGGATCGACATCGTTGATCTCGATGATCTCGCCATCGAGCAAGAAAGAAATCTTCTCCGCCGCCGGTTTGTCAGATGAACTCGGGTGCATATCGCCTGCCTGGAAAATTACTCAGCTGCCACGGTACGTTGAGTAGCTCCAGGGCGACACAAGCAATGGCACATGGTACTTCTCGCCGTCTTTGACCGAGAAACGAATCACTATTTCGCCGAGAAAGGGCGGCTCGTCGGTCTCGAGACCCGTTGCCGCAAAATAGTCGCCGACGGAGAATTCGAGTTCGTATTGCCCGGCGCGAAACGTCTCGTCACTCAACAAGGGGACATCGGTACGACCATCGTCGTTGGTGACCGTATTGGCGACCAAATGACGTTCTCCCTGCAAAGCGAACAGTTTAACGCGGATACCGGCGCCGGGCCGACCGTGCGCAGTATCCAGTATGTGTGTTGTCAGTCGTCCCGTCGTCATTCTTTGGCTATTCCCGAGGATGTGTGTTGACCGTTATATCGTCGTCGTATTCGGACAGCGTCGTTGGTCGCTGGCCTGTCGCGCAATGATATACCAGTCCGTCGCCCAGCTCGCATTCTGCCTGGGGAATACTTGACGAGCAGCCTGTGCTAGTTTGCCCCCCTGAACATCATCGAAACCGGGGGGCGTGATGCAAGATAATCCGATAACGCGGCGGCGTTTCATGGGCAATTCGGGCGCCTTGGCCGGCAGTTCATTACTCCGAATCAGCGTGCCAGCCGCATTGGCACTGGCAGAAACAGCCTGCACCGCACGCGACGAAGCGCACGCCTACCAAACTCTGACGTCGGCCGAGGCTCGGGAACTGGACGCAATCTCGGCCCGTATCCTGCCGACCACAGACACGCCGGGTGCGCGGGAAGCAGGCGTCGTGTATTTCTTCGACACTGTTCTCGGCGACCAGTTCGCCGGCCAATTGGGCGGATTTCGCGCCCTGATGGGGCAGTTTCTGGGCGGTATTGAAGGCCGCTTCGCCGGCGCGAAAATGTTTTCGGACCTGAATGAGACCGATCAGGACGCCTATCTCACCGACCATGACAAGACGCCCTTTTTTGGCATGCTGCACGCCTTCACCATGATGGGTTTTTTCGCCATGAGTTCCTACGGCGGCAACAAGGACAACATCGGCTGGAAGCTGATCGGCTTCGATGGTCGTGGCGCCGCCCAACCACCTTTTGGTTACTACGACGCACAGTACATGCAGGGAGAGCGGGATGACGACTGAAAACCAGGTTGAGTATGCGCTCGACAAGCCGGTCGATTTTGTCATTGTGGGCTCGGGTTCCGCCGGCGGTATCCTTGCCAAGGAATTGTCGACCGGCGGCTTCAGCGTCGTGGTCCTGGAACAAGGTCCGTTTCGTGAAGCGAAAGACTTCAGCCACGACGAGTTCGATGTATTTATGATGAGTGAGCTCTCGGGCGGTGCCGCACACCCGGACAACCAGACGTTTCGCGATGACGAATCCAAGGTGGCAGAAATCCAAAGAACGCAAGGGCCCGCACCGGCAATGTATGCGCCAGGGGTGGGCGGTGCCAGCGTGCATTTCAGTGCAAATTTCTGGCGCCTGCGTGAAATCGACTTCAACGAACGCAGTGTCCTCGGAGCAATCAGCGGCACCAACTTTGCTGACTGGCCGATTACTTACGACGAACTTGAGCCGTATTACACCAAAGTTGACTGGGAAATCGGCGTATCGGGTGCGCCTGGCCCGTTTGACTCTCCACGCTCGAAACCCTTTCCGGTGCCGCCGTTACCGATCAAGTCGTCCGGTGCACTGTTGGAGAAAGGCGCAAAAGCGCTTGGTTTGCACGCTCAGGCCGCGCCAATGGCCATTCTCTCGAAACCGCACAACGGGCGCCCCGCCTGCATTAATTGTGGTTATTGCATGGGCTTCGGTTGCGAGGTCGGGGCCAAATCATCCACGCTGGCGGCGATGATTCCACAAGCTCAGGCAAGCGGAAACTGTGAGATCCGTGCAAATTGCGCGGTTTACGAGCTTGCGACCGGCACGAATGGCAAGATGAGCGAAGTGCTCTATATCGATCCGCAGGGCAATCAACGGGCGCAGCAAGCCAGAGCGGTGATTGTAGCGGCCAACGGCGCGGAAACACCCAGGCTGTTGCTGAATTCCGCCAATGCAGCGCATCCGGACGGCCTCGCAAATTCGAGCGGCTTCGTCGGCCGAAATTTAATGTACAACAGCCACGCCAATCTCAGCTGTACCTTTGAACATCCGCTCAATGACTACAAGGGCGTGCAGTGCACTCGCATCGTGCACGACTATTATGAATCCGATCCCGCGCGCGGCTTTTACGGCGGTGGCGGTTTCGATGCCCGACCCTTCCTGCATGCAACGCCGATCATGTACGCCCTGCTTGGCCAGCCACCGGGCACGAAGCAGTGGGGCACCGAATTCAAGGATCAGCTCGCACACAACTTCAATCACCAAATGACGATTTCCTGCGGCGCGACGTCGCTGCCACTCGATCGCAATAACATAACCATCGATCCGACGCTCAAAGATCCCTGGGGTCGGCCCTCATTGCGAGTGACCTACCGCGATCATGACGACGATCTGGCGACGGCCAGGTTCCTGCAAAGTGTTGCCGAAGAAGTGGTTGATGCCGCCGGCGCAATCCAGCAATGGTCGCACGAGGTCGAACCGCAGCGAGGCGGCCCACATCTATTGGGCACCTGTCGACTGGGCAACGATCCACAAACGTCAGTCGTTGACCGCTATCATCGCAGCCACGATATTTCCAATCTGTTCATCTGTGACGGTTCGAGCATGGTGACATCGGGACGGGGCCAGCCGACGATGACCATCATGGCATTGGCGTTTCGCGCCGCTGAACATATCGCCGCCGCCGCAAGGGCCAATGAAATCTGAGGTTCGGGCCGACAAGAATAAACTAGCAGCCTGTTGAAAAACGCCGTTTTTCGACAGGCTGCGTACGGTACAGGGATGTACCGTCATTTTCGATGGCTGCAAGCCATTGAAAAAAAATGTGAGCAATTCGAAAACCACGTTTTTGAATTGCGGTGTTGAAAATACCTTGGATGGTTTTTTCAACAGACTGCTAGTGTTTTCGAGCGTCTTCGAGTAGCTGATCTCGCCGTCGCGCCAGCGCCTTCAACCGCCGGCGATTGAGCACGTCGCCCAGGGTCTCATCGAGGACCTCATCCGTCAGCGCATCGAGTTTTTGCTGCCAGTCAGTGCCGATATTGAGTGCGACATTTTTCAGGTATTTTGGGCGCGACCCGCTCGTATCGAAAGAAGTGCCATGTCCGGTCAGAATCAATTGCCAGTAGTCGGGGCTGTACAACATGTGTTGCTGGCTTCGTCCCGGATTGTAAATCAAGGCATCGAAGACATACATCGCATTCCACTGCTCCGGCAACGGACACCAGCCGGAGTTTCCTTTCCTCGCCGCATTGCGTTCGCCCTCCGTCACCATCGACAACGGTTTGAACTGTAGTGTGCCTTTCTTGCCGTCGATTGTCCGGCTGACTGTCGCGGGAATCATCCCCAGATCGAGAAACCGATCCAGTCGGTAGGCCGCCAGTTCAGGCGCGAATCCGCGTGAGCGAGGTGCCGCCAGAAAAATCGCGTCCAGCGTGACGCCGTCCTGACTGAGTTTAACGTCAGCATACCCGGCGTCATTCTCCTGCATCGATTCGATACTGCCGTTTGCGAGAATGCGCTGCAGATCATCGATACTGATGCCCTTGCCGCGTATACCAACCCGGCGCGGGTGCTCAACGACGCCGAGAACCTCCTGGTCGCGCTCGTTAATCACAGAAATAGTGTCACCCTCCATCACTAGCGCGTTGCCACTGCCTTTGTAAAAGGCATTGAGCATGCCCGTATCGATTTCGATCACACGACCGTCCAGGCGTGACAATACGCGTCGCGTCCTTGTAGGCGTGTGGCCGATCACAACGCGGCTTGCACCGACAGCGGTGAGTGCAGGACCGATTCGATCAATTTCGATCAACGGTCCGCAACCCACGTTACCTCGATACCAAAGTGGTGAATCGGGATCGTGAATAGCGGCATCGCGCGACTTACTGACGATTTGAATCGCGGCGCTGACTTCGGCCGGCCGATCAACGCTGGCAGGCAACGCATCCACTACCGAGGCATGGTTGTAGAAGCTCTCCGCCGGAGTCAGCAGATCGGCATCGTAGAGCACCTCCAGCTGACGCACGTAAGTCATCAGCTCATCTTTCATTTTGCCATTGATGCCGGCAAGCCCGACTTCTGCAACCACAGGCGCCAGGCCGCCGTGTACGAAGGCCGTGTTATTGATGACGGCGATCAGTGACTTTTGCAGTAACCACTTACCGTACTTTCCATCACTGCGAAACGCTCTGCGGTGAGCGAAAAATCCTGCTGGCCGGTCTGCGTCGAACTTCGTTCGTAGTGCTTCTTCGTTCGTGACAAGCAATTGCTTGTCACGATAAATGTGATACCAGTGTTCACGCTCATCGGCGGACTCATCGGCCGCAAATGCCGCATATTCTTCAACCGATACGTAGCGGAGATCGCCAACCAGATTCATCACTTCATGGTTGCCAAGCAACAGGTGGACCTCGCCACCGGCTGTTTCCGCTTCGGGCTCGATGCCCATGATCAAATCCATGACACGACGCGAATCCGGCCCGCGATCCAGCAGATCGCCCGTAATAACCAGGTGGGTCGAACCCGCAGACCAGTGCAGCGAATCGTCAAGTATACCGGCATTCTTCAGCGTGCCGACCATTGCGCCGTAGGCGCCGTGCACGTCGCTGATTGCCACCACGCGTTCCACGCCCGACCATTGCCATTGCTCGGCCGCGTCGGCGGCGAATATTTTGTTCGGGAACAGCACTACCGCGAGCAACAGGATGCTGCCGATAGTCCAGTCCTGTCGCCGGGTGCTTGATCGTTCTTTCATTTACAGTCTCTGTCGTACATTAATTCTAGCCGTGTCGGGACGAATGGTGGCTGGTAAGATCACCGAAGAACCGATTAGCGAATTCGCCCATGTTAAACTCCTGCATTCATCGACCGCAAACAACAACGACGATCATCGACAAAATGCAGCCATCCAGCATCCACTTGTACGTCATTGGACTGCTCCTCACTGTTATCGGTTCCATGTCATCCGCGCAAGCGGATACCGGTGAGTCGCCGCTGTTCGATCATCAGAGCACGCTGCATATTCGTATCGAAGGCCCGTTATCGACGTTGATAAAAAAACGCAGCAACAGCGATTATCTCGACGGAAAATTGTCCTACACCGACGATTCCGGCAGCACGCACGAATTTGACCTGAAATTTCGAACCCGCGGAAACTATCGTCGCGAGCGTACCACCTGCAACTTTCCGCCGGTACGTCTCAATCTGCAAAAAAAGCAAGTACTGGGTACAGAGTTTTCCGGACAAAATATCCTCAAGCTGGTCAGTCCGTGCAAACCGACAACAGGAAGATACGAACAGTACATCCTCAAGGAATATCTGGCCTATAAGATATTGCAATTACATACACCCTACAGCTTTCGTACCCGACTACTGAAGATTACCTGGATCGATACTGATAAGCGCAATCCGACATTTGAGAAATACGCTTTCGTGATCGAGCACAAGAGCGAATTAGCCAATCGGCTGAGTGTCACGATCCCGAAAATACCGGGCACAAGACATTCCCGGCTTAATCGTACACAGGCAGGTACGGCATCGGTTTTTCAGTACCTGATTGGTAATACCGACTTCTCGCTGGTCAAAGGAGCTTCTGATGACGCCTGCTGCCACAATGGAATTCTGGTTTCAAAAGACGGCGATACTTTCTTTCCTGTCCCATATGACTTTGACTTCGCCGGCCTGGTAAACGCATCTTATGCGGAGCCACACCCGACTTTTCGCCTGGGCAGTGTGACGAAGCGGCTTTATCGTGGACATTGTTCCGTGAACGCGGAACTGGCTCCGACCATCGCAATGTTCGCGCAAAAAAAGGATGCTGTGTTTGAGCTTGTAGAAACCCAGGAAGGATTGTCGAATCGGGAGCGTATGCGCACCTTGAATTTCATCGGCAAATTTTATGCTGAGCTCGACAACCCGCAAAAAATCAGGAACAAATTCGCTAGAAAATGCTTTTAGGCAGCGAATTGCCGAAAGACTGCGTTAGCCAGTCCAGCACTATTCTCGTAACGCGCGGATGCACCAGATACCCTACCGCACTGTGCGGATTGGAAATCCCGTAGCGAATCACCATGTTGTAGATGTGGTAATCCCGAATGGTGCTAACCTGCCGCTGCTTCAGCATGGCTTTAAAATCGTTGCCAACCGTTTGGTCATGGCAAATGTAGTCATCTTCCGCGGCGACATTGTGCCAGGCTACGATATTTGTCGGAAAGCGCTCTCTGCCTTTGCGGCGAGCGCCCTTCAATTGACGACGCACTGTCGAATCGCTTAGTGGGCAACCCAGCGTAAGGAACACGTCAATTTTGGACTCTTTGTACTGATCGGCGTAGTGCGGGTCGTGCGAGAGCTGCCAAAGGGCATCGTAGGCCACTATTGCACCGGTCCCGTGCGCAATCAGCATAATGCGTTCGTCGCGATCCAGCGCGGTCTGAATCGTTGTTCTCACACGCTCGAGAATCGCGTTGTTAAGATCACTGCCGTCTATCCAGTACTCCCCCAGATCCTTTGAAATACCGGCTACCAGTCGTTTTTCCAGACCCACCGCCGAAAGCAGGGGTGCCAGCAGGCTGACGGCAAACTCCTTAAATGACGATTTTCCCGGCAATTTATCGTAGTTACCGACTCTGAACCCTTTCTTGCGATCAATGCCCTTCAGTTCATGGAGCGCACTGGCAAGATCGCTGATATCCAGCTTCTCATCGTAGTATTGACTTTGCGCCGCCAGAAATTCCTTGCTGAGGTCGCTGTAGTACGCAAGATACTTGTTGACCGACCCGAACAAATTCAAAGCCTCCTCATGATCGCAGGCGATGCCCGCCGCCAACGAGGCAATGAGCGCATCAAGGTAGTCCGCGGCTGACGGCTTGAAGCCGCATTCATGGACGAAAATGATGCTCCGATCAGTGTCCCCGCTAATGTGCATAAGGTCCTTCATTGTTTTTTGTCTTTGGTAGTCGTTTCCGTATCAGGTGCTTCATAGACCGTCAGTCTCGCGCGCGACCGGCCTCCTTCGTCGCTGATAAATAATTGCCCGGACACCGAAATTTCTATGCCTTCCGCCTGCCGGTGCCAATTCGCCGGCGACAGTATTATAGCGCTTACAAAATGTCCTTTCTGATCAAGTTCAACGACCGCACGTTGCCGAGCGGCAACGATCAATATCGACCCGCTCAGAGGATCGACTGCAATACCCGACGGATTAAAATCGTCCGTCTGCGTACTTTGTAATACCTTATCGAGCGGAATATCAATTCGGTCGTCAACATCGACACGACCACTCCCCGGACGCCAGGCGAAAATCGCGAGTGTTTCAATAGCCGCCTTCTTATGCAGCTTTTTGCAGACGATCAGGAGCCTTGCGTTTTTTATATCCTGCGCAAGGCCTTCAACCTCACATTGCTCACCCACCCCGGTGTCTATTTCCCGATGGACGACCCGATCACCGTCCTCACCCTCGTCGACCTGCAACAGCATCCCTTGACTGGTGATCAGAAACAAGTGCGCATCGAGGTAAGCGATACCTTCAAAATCGCCGCGCAGGACCGGTTCGCCTACTGCGAAGGCTTTGAGCAGACGTCCGCTGGTGTAGTCAATTTGATAAATAACGGCCTGTTCATCATCTACGGCAAACAACCGCCCGTCCGGCGCCAGCGCCAGCCCGGATACTTCTCGCAGTCGCTTCGGCAGCTTCCACTGCGATTGGCCCGCCGACGAGTATCGAGCGATGTCTACGCCGCTATAACCGGTCTCCGCGCAAGCGGAGTTCGAAACAAACAGCAGAACGACAATGCATTGATATCCGCTTCGTATCACAACTCACGACCCGTCAATAGTCGTCCTCAATCCGGTTGCGACGCGTCAGCATGGAGAAAAACGGTCCTGACAGGACCTTGCCGTACTCCAGCTTCCAGATAACCAGCGTACTGTACGAGAACGTCATTGAGATAACGGCCGCGACGCCGAGCGCACCAATTCCTGCACCAAGACCAATTCCAATCGCCGCAAATATGTACATGGCATGAGCCGGAACTTTTAACGAAAAACGAAATCGTACGGCCGCCACGATGCCTGCCAGACTAAACGCGAGGGCGATACTGTTAAGTACGATCGAGGCGATGCCTGTCACAACAATCGGCATCAGTATGATCGTCTGTGCGAACGACTGATCGATCTCCTTGGCTCGACTGGTGATGAAGTACACCCACGAAACCGGCACGATCATTACGGTGGCGCCGAGGCTCGCAAAAAACAATCGCAGCGCACCGTAAGGCGCAAGAATCGTTTCCTCGACACTCGAATAAATGGGTTCGAAGCTGTCGATATTGCGTGCGGAGAGATCACCGACACCACCGACCGGAAAAAAATCACGTAAACCGGGAAACTTGTCGAGAAGAAAATAGATCGAGCCGATCCAGAACAGGTAGTAGAATGCTATCAACGATGCCGGTATCAGAAAGTTGGCCGATTTTCTCATTGGCGTTGCCCAGGGTGATTGATCGGAATGGTATTCATCCGGATTGTCGATCGAAGCGAGTAGGACAATACCGGCACGCGAACGAGTTTTCCACCTCCACAACGCTCCCGGTACAACACGGGCCTGTTTCTTGTCACACCATCCAGACGGTAAAAGTGCCGCACGCCGCGTACGCTGATGATACGCTACGGCTCGTTTTGATCGAGTAAAGAGAAATAATGACCAGGGAAGTACAGCTGATCGGCATCAGTAATGCCATTGTCGACATACTTGCGCATGTCGACGACCCATTCCTCGACAGCATCGGGGCTCCGCGAGGCTCAATGACACTCATCGATGAGACGAAAGCCCGCGACATTTACCAGCGAATGGGCCCGGCGACCGAAATGTCCGGAGGTTCTGTTGCCAACACGGTCGCAGGATTCGCCAATCTCGGTGGCGACGCTGCCTATATCGGGCGGGTCAAAAACGACCAGTTTGGCGATGTTTTTGTGCATGATATGCGCTCACTGGGCGTCGATGTGCGACTCGAGCCGGCTCAAGACGGCGCAGCGACCGCGCGCAGCCACGTGCTGATCAGTAGCGACGGGCAAAGAACCATGCAGACCTATCTTGGGGCCTGCACTGAACTTGGCGTCGCGGACGTTACCCCCGAAACGATTGGGCAAGCCAAGGTCATTCTGCTGGAAGGCTACGTCTGGGACATACCCGAAGGCGCTGCACTTGCGGCCGCCGCTTTCGCGATCGGCAAGGCGACCGGATCCAGGGTGGCGCTGTCTTTGTCAGATTCATTGTGCGTCGAACGGCATCAGGAAGCGTTCATGGCGGCGGTGATTGGTGGTGCAGACATTGTCTTTGCCGATGAAGACGAGGCCATGGCGCTGTATAAGGTCGACTCACTCGATGCAGTACTTGCGGCGATCAAGGGGTCGGACACGTTGTTCGTCATCACCTGCGCAGCACAGGGTTCCGTGATCGTATGTGGTAAAGAGAATGTGCTACAGGACGCGATTCCGATCAGCGAAATTGTCGATACCACGGGCGCCGGCGATGCCTATACAGCCGCATTCCTGTACGGATGGACGGCCGACAAGCCGCTGGCCGAGTGCGCGAAATTAGGTACCTGGTGTGCAACCGCCGTCATTCAAAAGCTCGGCGCACGACTCGAAAAGGGCGTACTTGACGACTACGCACGTGCCGAATTCTGAGGCGATTGAAATACGTATGAAGTAGAGGTGCTCCGGCGCATCTCGGCAATGCCACAACCGGCGAAATGGCTAGCCCCCGATCGGATGCCAGGTCGTCTTCGTCTCCTGAGTGTCTCGCACAAAATAAGGGCTCTGGGCGGAATCGTCCGTCCACCGGGTATCCACCCGGGAAATCACGCGCTTCATATTGTCGGCCGCTTCGATATGGATACTCTTCGCCACCCCAACCTCGCTATCGCAAAAAACGACCGCATTGACGTCCATGTGCGACGCGAATTGCGTGGTCAGCTCCTCACGAAACCCGGTCAGAATATTCACCACGCCCGCCGGCACATCGGACGCATGCAGCACTTCCGCAAAACTGATGGCGCAAAGCGGCATCGATTCCGAGGCGAGCACGACACAGGTATTGCCGCCAACAATCGCCGGCGCGATGTTCGAAACCAAACCCAGCAAACCGCTATCGTCCGGTACCAGCATGGAGACAACGCCAGTCGGTTCCAGCACCGAAAAATTGAAATGCGATGAATTAACCGGGTTCACCGAGCTGAAAACCTGCTGGTATTTGTCAGCCCATCCGGCGTAGTAAATCAGGCGGTCGACCGTGGCATCGACCTCTTTCTTTGCTTTGCGTTTGCTAACGCCCTGCAACACCAGTTCAGCCACAAACTGATCGTGACGCCCTTCCAGCATCTCGGCAATACGATACAGGATCTGGCCGCGAAGATAGGCTGTCGCCGCCGACCAGCCGGCAAAGGCGCCGCGGGCCGCAACCACCGCATTGCGAAAGTCCTTGCGGCTGCCTCGACAAATGTTGGCGATGACCGCACCTTTCGGGTCCTGCAGCAAAAAATACCGGCCGGACTCTGTTCTCGGAAACTTGCCACCGATATAAATCTTGTAGGTTTTTTCAACCGGTACCCGCGCGGATGCTTCTGCCATGCTCATACCTCCACCTTCACGTACGCGTCCAGCCCGTGCAGGCCGCCTTCACGACCAACACCACTTTCCTTGTAACCGCCAAATGGAGAGGTTGGATCGAATTTATTGAACGTATTGGCCCAGATGACGCCGGCACGCATGGACTGCGTCATTTTGAAAATCTTTGCCCCTTTGTCTGTCCAAACGCCGCCGGACAGTCCGTAGGGTGTGTTGTTTGCCTTGGTCAGTCCCTCTTCGAGGGTACGGAAAGTCTGGATGGCGAGTACCGGGCCGAAAATCTCTTCCTGCACAATGCGATTCGACTGCGATACGCCGGTGAAAATAGTCGGCCGGCACCAGTAGCCGCTGCCAGGTACGTCGCAGGAACTCTGATACATCTCGGCGCCTTCGTCCTGACCAATTTTGAGATAGGACTGGATGGTCTCCAGTTGTTCTGCAGAATTGATCGCGCCGATATCGGTATTTTTGTCCATCGGATCGCCAATGATCAACGTCTCCATGCGCTCACGCAGTTTATCGATAACCTCATCGGCCACCGATTCCTGCACCAGGAGGCGAGAACCAGCACAACAAACATGGCCCTGGTTAAAGAAAATACCGTTGATGATGCCCTCGACCGCCTGATCGATGGCGGCGTCTTCGAAAATAACATTGGCCGCCTTGCCGCCCAGCTCCAGCGTGTACTTCTTGTTCGTTCCGGCCAGTGATTTTCGGATAATTCGACCGACCGACGTCGATCCGGTAAAGGCGATCTTATCGACGTCGGGATGGTTGACCATGGTGGCACCCGTCGCGCCCGCGCCCGTAACAATGTTTACAACGCCTGGAGGCAGGCCTGCGTCCTGAATAAGCTCGGCCAGCTTCATGGCCGTCAACGGTGTGGTTTCGGCCGGTTTCAGCACGACGGTATTGCCACACGCCAGCGCTGGCGCAATTTTCCATGAGGCCATCAAGAGCGGAAAATTCCACGGTATGATCTGCGCCGCAACGCCGAGAGAGCGGGTGTCTCTGCCAGGAAAGGCATAAGCAAGTTTGTCAGCCCAACCTGCGTAGTAAAAGAAGTGCGCCGCAGCCAGCGGAATATCGATATCGCGGGACTCGCGAATCGGCTTGCCGCCATCGAGCGTTTCAATGGTCGCGAATTCTCTTGCCCGTTCCTGCAGCATGCGTGCAATTCGAAATATGTACTTACCGCGTTCGCTGGCTTTCATTTTCGACCATGGGCCGTTGTAAGCCTTGCGTGCGGCTTTGACCGCACGGTCGATATCGGCCTCGTTGGCCAGTGCGACCGAACTCAGTGTTTTTTCATTGGCTGGATTGATGGTCTCGAAGTAGCGACCCTCTTCCGGCGCCACAAATTCACCGCCGATAAAAAGGTCGTACTTCTCGTCGATTCGGATGTGATCCGTACTTTCAGGTGCCGGGGCATACTGCCAGCCGTCATTGAAAGCGAGTTTGTTTGCCTGACTCTCCACCTTGGTCTCCGGCTAGTCTTTCGAAAAGTAATCGGCGGACTGGTAGACACCGGTCGCCTGTTTTTGCAATTGCATCAGTACGTCGTTGGCGAGCGAACTCGCACCAAAACGGAACCACTCGGGCGTCATCCATGCATTGCCCAGCGTTTCGCGCAACATCACCAGGTAGTGCACCGCGAGCTTCGCCGCTGATATGCCGCCGGCCGGTTTCATGCCAACCATACGGCCGGTCTCCTGATAGAAATCTTTAATCGCCTTGAGCATTACGAAGGTCACCGGCATGGTCGCCGCCGGCTGAATTTTCCCCGTCGACGTCTTTATAAAATCCGCGCCGGCGTGCATCGCCAGCACACTGGCACGGCGAACATGATCCAGCGTACCCAGTTCACCGGTTTCCAGAATCACCTTGAGATGCGCATCGCCGCAGGCTTCCTTTACGGCCGCGATTTCATCGAAGACGAAATGGTAATCGCCCTGCAGAAATGCGCCACGGGAAATCACCATGTCGATTTCATCGGCACCCTCTTCAACCGCCGTACGCGTTTCCTCGAGCTTGATCTTCCGCGATGACATGCCGCTGGGGAAAGCCGTCGCAACCGAGGCGACGTTAATACCCCGATCGCCCAGCGCTGCACGCGCAATCCCGACCATCGTAGGGTAGACGCATACGGCGGCTACGTGTGGCAGGTCTGGCAGTGAGTCGTGCAGATGAATGGCCTTTTGACAGAGCTGACGAACTTTTCCCGGCGTGTCCTGGCCCTCAAGCGTCGTCAGATCAATCATGCTCAGGACCGTTTTCAATGCCTCGATCTTCGACTCTTTTTTTATGCTGCGAGTCTGAAATCGCGCCACGCGTTCATTGACACCGACTTCGTCGACCGGCGTGATCCGCTTTAAGTCGGGCAGCGCGGATGCGATCGGCAAGGCAATTACACTCATTGTCCCATCACCCGCTCATGTGCGCTGTTTCAAGCGCGACCAGAATCATTTCGTCGAACGTCGTTTGCCGGTCTTCCACTGACAACGCCTCGCCGTTGACGATGTCATCGCTCACCGTACAAATCGCCAGCGCCTCAATTTTGTGCTCGGCCGCAATCGGGTAAATACCGGCGGCTTCCATTTCCACGCCCAGGATATTGTAACGAGCCATCACTTCGAACATCTCGGGTCGCGGTGTGTAGAAAAGATCTGCCGAAAAAATATTGCCCACATGATAGCGCACGTCATTTTCTTCAGCAGCCTTCACCGCATCGCGCACCAGGGAGAATGTCGCCAGCGCCGCGAAGTCGAATCCGCCGAAACGCATCCTGTTCACACCCGAATCGGTACTCGCACCCATGGCGATCAGAACGTCGCGAAGCTTCACATCGGGGTGAGTTGTGCCGCAACTGCCCACGCGAATCAGCCGTTTTACGTTGTAATCTCTTACCAGTTCGTGGCAATAAATGGATACTGACGGAATCCCCATGCCGTGGGCCATCACGGAGATCGGCTTGCCTTTGTAGTCGCCGGTAAAACCCCACATATTGCGCACGTCGGTCACCCGCCGCGGATTGTCGAAATATTTCTCTGCGATGTACTGCGCGCGTAGTGGGTCTCCGGGCATCAGCACTGTCTCGGCGAAGTCTCCCGGCGCCGCGTTCATGTGTTTTGTTGCCATAACTAATCTTTAAAATAACCTGCATTCAAATTGAGTGGCGGCCGGCTAGTCTACCATCTGGACACCGAGGACATACCGCCGTCGACGACCAGATTGCTACCGCTTATCCAGCGCGCGGCCGGGCTCAACAGGAAAAGAACCGCATCGGCGACATCGCTGATTTCACCCAGTCTCCCAAGCGGCACCTTGCCGAGCCAGCGTCCCACGCCGGCCGGCCAGTCTTTGTCCAGGCCTTGCCGATCAATAAGCCCGGGTGACACGCTATTGAAGCGGATCCCGGCGAACCCGTATTCCAGCGCGCAGGTGCGAGTAAACATGATCAACCCGGTCTTGCTGGTCGAGTAGTGACTATGACCCACCGCAGGGTCCAACCCCTCTATTGACGCAATATTGACCATCGCCCCTGCGATCCGCTGCTGCTGCATCGCCTTTGCCGCCGCCTGCGTCACACCGAACGCCCCGTCCAGGTTCGCCGTCATGACGTTCTGCCAATCCTCGACGGTCATTTCCCCAAGTGCCTGCACTGGCTGCACGGCCGCATTGTTGACGACGCAATCGACGGCCGAGCCGCTATTGCTGATCGCCGCAAAAAGATGCTCGGCGCCATTCGATTCCCGCAAATTCGCCTGAACCGCAATAGCCTCACCGCCCACTTCTGCAATCGCAGCAACCGTTTCCTCGGCGCCGGCGGTGTCTGAAAAATAGTGCACCACTATTTTCGCGCCCGCTTCCGCCAGACGTAGCGCGATACCGCGGCCGATATTTCCACTCGCACCCGTCACCAGGGCTCGTGAGCCGCGCAAACTCAGCAACTCACCAAACTGTGGTCTGCCACTACCGATGTCCATACCCTGCCCCATTGCTTCTCAGTCTGAGCGCATTCAATATATTGCGACGATTTAGACATGCGGAAACGACAATGGCAAATCCCCCCCTCCTTCGTGGCAAAATCGATGCGGTATTGACTGCCGAACGCTGCTTTATCCGCGAACGACTGAATGACCGCTCAGTCGCCGATGTCTCCGTTGCCGAAACGCGGGTCGAGCCCGGCATTACTACGCAACTGCACCGCCTTACCGTCAGAGAGTGGTATCTCATTTCCAGCGGTGAGGGTCTGATGGAAGTTGGCGATGAAGCTCCGTTTGCCGTTAGCGCAGGCGACGTGGTCGTTATTCCGGCGAATGCACCGCAGCGCATCACCAATACGGGCCGCGACAGCCTCGTATTTGATTGTGTATGTTTGCCACGGTTTACCGTTGAGTGCTACGAATCGCTTGAGTAGGTGGCGCGTCATGGACGTTGGTACGACGGACTCGTGTGGAGAGGTCGATTCCTGAGACCCGCTGCAAGTACATCCCTGTAAGCTCGGGCCCCGCATCCCTGCGGGGCACGGTCTCAGGAATCGACCTCTCCACACGAGTCCTTGATCGTGGTACGCAATGTCGTCGGTGGAGTGAAAGTCTGGTTTTGTGGGGACTTACAGATGCGTGCTTAGAAAATCCACGGTCGCGTCCACGGCTTCTTTGCTGAGTGCCGGTTTGTCGTTGAACAGGCCCAGACCGTGTCCGGCACCGACAACGACGTGTCGCACCACTTCCGTACTGGCGGTCGCCGCCGCGATCACAGCCTCGGGAATTCGGGGCGGCACTACGTCATCGAGATCGCCGTAAAGTACGAATAGCGTGCCTTTGAAATGACTGATGGAATCCAGCGGATTGCTTTCTTCAAGATCCTTGAACCACTGGGCACCCAACTGCTGATCTTGTCCCCATTGCGTTGTGAATGGCACAGAACCCTGCGCATCGGCAACGTCTTTTAGTTGCCGATAGGCCTCCGAACCACCCAGGAAATCGACCTCATTATCCGCTCCATTGGCACCCGCCGGTGCCCAGGTCGCAATCGTTTTGTAACCCGGGTCCCGGGACGAGAGCATCAGGACCAGTCGGCCTCCCATGCTGAAGCCGAACAGCCCCACTCTGTCACCGTCGACTTGCGATTGTGTCAATGCGAAGTCACGCGATGCCTGAATATCCGCAAGCATGTTACTCAGGTTATTTTTCGTAAACGGCTCTGTGCTTTCCCCGCAACCGGGAAAGTCCATCCTGATCGATGCCACGCCTCTGGCCGCCAGCCCTTCGGCAACGCTCGTAAATCCGCCTGCCTCGTTTCTTGTACCGCCATGCCCGTGCGCCATCACGACCAATGGAAACGAATCCCCTTTTTTTCCGATTGGGTGCACGTAGGTCACCGGCACCGGGACACCCCGGGAAGAAACGGTGGTTTCGATCGACTGGTATTCAAAATCAGCGGCAGGCGACTGCTCGGATTTCGAACACGCCGCGAGGAACGAGATCGCCATAAATGCCGCAAAGGCATAGTTGATTCGATATTTCATGTCCATGTGTTTACGACCATGCAAGCAGTACTACTGTAAGCAACTGCAGCCGTTTTCCTATTGTTTCTCAATCTCAATCGTCCAGCCCTCACCGGATTCGATGTTGAACGTATGTGCAAAATTCCCCTGGTTGATCGCGATACTCAATTCGCCACTCGAGTTGATAAATAACAGGTTCTCGCCCAACGGCACATCACCAAAAGATTTTGCGTACGGCATGCTGCCCTGCCAGACGATTTTGCCGTTGTTTCTGATGATGACGTCATAGACCTCTCCGAAGGCCGGCGTAATCTCCTCGAAAAGGTGACGGTTGATGTTAAACGAAATATTGCCCAATCGTCCGGTTCCTCCGGTCACATTGCCGTACAGCACGCCGTACTCGAATCGACCGACAGACGATTCAAGCATAATGACCTTTGGCTCCAACAACGGACCCACACCCGCAAACGAAATCACGCCCGCCGCCAGTCTTGCGCCGGTATAGGAGTAGACATCCCGACCGTGAAACGTGTGCGACCAGTCGCTGCCCGGGATTCTGTTGATCTTCTCGTCGATCTCCCGTACGGCGTCGATTCCGTAGGACGCGGCCGGTCCCGACAGTGAGCCGTTGTCGGGGCTGACGAAATACAGATCGTTTTTCGTTTTCAGCACCACGGATTTTCTCGAGGTGCCAACACCGGGATCAACGACCGACACGAACACGGTGCCGGCAGGCCACGTTTGCGCGTTGTACGCCAGGCTGGCACTTGCAGAAACAATGTCGTACATGGGAATCAAGGGCCGGACGTTAAAGATTTCCAGCTCCTTGCTAACGCTGTAGGCGACACCGGTCATGACGAGTCCGGGAAAGTCTGCCTGAATCACCAATGCGTTCTTATCGGTGTTCTTGCCCGCGCCATACGCGGTGTCGCCCGTGGCAAAAATGGCAATCAGGATCGCTGTTACTGCAATGGGGGTGAAGTATTTCATAGCCGCTTAGGTGCTCCATCAGGGACAGGTCTGCCAGCATGGTAGCAAAATCAGGGACCGTGTCATGAAACGGCTGATCTACTGTGAAGAAGGCCGGGCATTTCGGTCACAAGAATCGAATGCGGAATGGATCGGAGGCTCCTTGGGTTAAGATGGCTTGTCGATCTGCGCTGCGGTCATGATGGGGGGAATAACAACGATGGGAAATACCGGTGATTATCGTTCTTGCAGGCGAAACAGGCTCACAACGTGTTGGCTGGCAATGGCCTTGCTGGTATTCGTGCCCCCCGTCCTGGCCAACCCGGCCCGCCAACCGATTAAAGTTATTGTTGCCGCGATGTATGAAAATGGAGAGGTGCGGGGCGATGCGCCCGGAGAAATCCAGTTCTGGGTCGAACGATTGCATCTGGACCGACAGCTACCGTTTCCAATGGGAGAGAGCGATCTTTACCTGAACGATACGGGCGTCATGGCCGTCGTTCTGGGCGGCGGCATTCCCAATGCGACGGCCTCCATCATGGCGCTGGGCCTTGATCCTCGCTTCGATCTGAGCAAAACTTATTGGCTGATCGCCGGCGTCGCGGGAGGCGATCCGGCCGACATGTCTCTGGGCTCGGCGGCCTGGGCCCGGCATGTGGTGGACGGTGATTTGTTGTATGAAATCGACGCACGCGAGATTCCCGAGCACTGGCCGTACGGCCTTATCCCGCTCGGCGCGAAAGAACCCGCCGAACGTCCCGAGGACATTTACACCGGTTGGACGCTCGACACGATTTCCTTCAGCCTGAACAGTGCCCTCGTCGACTGGGCCTATTCGATCACACGCGACCTCAAGTTGCCGGATTCAGCGGGCATCGCGACACATCGGAAGCTGTATGAAGGCTATCCGCTGGCACAGCAAGCGCCCTTTGTTACGCTCGGGGATACGCTGAGTTCAAGCACCTATTGGCACGGCAAGTTACTCAACCGCTGGGCCAATGACTGGCTCAAGCTTTATGCGGGTGAAGACGCCAACTTCATGACGGCCAACATGGAAGACAGCGGCACGATGACGGCCCTGTACCGGCTCGCTCGAACAAACCTCGTTGATACGGATCGCGTGCTGATTCTGCGTACTGCGAGCAACTACACACTTCCTCCGCCCGGCAAGACAGCGGCATGGAGTCGCACCGTGCCGTATCCCGACAACGGTGTGCCGGCACTGGAATCGGCTTTCCTGGTCGGCAATACTGTGGTGCAGGCGTTGCTGGCAGGCTGGTCTCGTTATGAGACTGAGTCGCCGGGGGTGGA
This sequence comes from Gammaproteobacteria bacterium, assembly GCA_013151645.1. Lineage (GTDB taxonomy): Bacteria > Pseudomonadota > Gammaproteobacteria > Steroidobacterales > Woeseiaceae > JAADHU01. The sequence continues at coordinate 147,410 of JAADHU010000019.1, forward strand.
TTAGTGTTGATCCATTGGGGGTCGCGCCTCAGGAG
>JAADHU010000079.1 GCA_013151645.1 Gammaproteobacteria bacterium
CAGGAGACGCTCCGACAGGCACTGCGATAGAAACCCGGCAGGAGCGTCTCCTGAGGCGCGACCACCACAGATTAACCCTGGCAGGAATTAATCAGAGGTGACCTGGTGCATGAGTGACTTCGCCAGTGAGCGTGTCATCGATTCGGCGGAGATAAAGACCCAGCTCCAGCCGTCGTCGTAATCGGCCAACGGATTCCTGGCAACGATTTCGTCTTCCGAAAGGCCGGCGTTAACGAGTTTTTTGACGCGTGCATAGCTGTCGGCCAGCATGTTCCGTGCGAGTACCAGGTCGGCTTTCGTCGCCAGCGCCCCGTGTCCCGGAATGATGATCGTGTCGTCATTCGCGATCGCAATAATCTTGTCCTGCGCGGCCAGGTATCCCTGAACACTGCCACCGGAGTTAAAGTCGATGAACGGGAACAGTTTGTTGAAGAAGACGTCACCCGAATGAATGACATTGAGATCCGTAAAATGAATGACCGCATCGCCATCGGTATGTGCGTTTTGTACGTGAAAGACGTGTGCGGTATGCCCGTTCAGATGAAATGTCGTTGTGTCCGAAAAAGTGATCTGCGGCAATGCCGCTGCTGCAACGGCTTCATCCCCCGTCAACTGCAGTAATCGTTTGCGAATATTGTCATGGGCAATAATAGTCGCGCCATGGGTATGCAGCGCGGCGTTGCTGCCTGTGTGATCGGCGTGTACGTGCGTATTGATCAGAAAATCGACCGGTTCGCCACTAATGTCGGCGATGGCGGCCAGCAATGAGGCCGAGATGGTGGTCAGCCCGTCGTCGATCAATACTACGCCGTCCGGGCCGACCAGCAGGCCCATGTTGCCACCGGCAAATTGGCCGTCAGCCCCGTCCAGCATGTATAGCCCAGGCACAACTTCCGTGCTTTGTACCGTGACTTCATCCTCTTGGGCGGGTAGCACACCTGATGCGACAGTTAATACCAAGCCTGCAAATAACCTGAATCTCATGACAAGTTTCCTCAAAACGAAAAGCCCAACAGCCGAGCGCTCTGTTGTACATCACTGCGCGCCGGTTTGCCACGCGTTCGAGGCCCGACACAGGTCTCAATCTGGCTAAAAAAATGCGTGCCTGGGCCGGCATTGAGAGTCATATCACAGTCAAACGTTCAACTTGTGACCGAATATCTGGATTCGATACCGGTTATCGGAAAGCTATGATGAACATTCCCGACAATGTGCTGCAATTCCCGCTGAGCAGGCGGCGCGATCTGCGCACGTGTCCGCATTGCGGAACGCATAGCGATGTCTGGCAAATCGGCCGATTGTTGTGGGGCTATTGCGACGTGCACGAAGTTCGCTGGGTGGTTGCGGATTACCACGCCATCCCGCCGGAAGAACCTGATCGTAACCAGTTGCGCAGAGGCCTCGAATTTCTATCCACCTTTGTTGAAGTATCGCGCTAAGCACTTCGCGTTCATGCTATAAATCGCTACCTGGGTGCTAACTACCGGGTAGATTTTCTCTTGCGTCGATCAATATTCCTGTTGCCACTATTCCTGACCTTGTTTGCCTGTGGCGGAGGTGGTGGAACGAACACTACGGTCGCGCCACCGCCGCCACCCAGTTCTACCGTCACGCCGATTTACACCGTGCAGGGATCGGGTAATACCAGCTCCCTGGAAGGCCAGTTAGTTACTGTCGTGGGTATCGTCAGCGGAGATTTCCAGGATGACGACGCCGACACGCAAAACGATCTCGGTGGATTCTTCCTGCAGGAGGAGGTATCGGACAACGACGTACAAACGTCTGACGGAATATTTGTCTACGATGGAGGCATTGCGAGCGTTGATGTACGGGTGGGGGACAGGGTCAATGTCACGGGAACCGTGGAGGAACGCTTCGGTGAAACGCAGATCAGTGCGACGATGATCGAGACAAGCGGCGTTGGCACTGTTGTCGCTATTGACCTGTTGTTGCCGCTGGCCAATACGACCATCAACAGCGTCGGCCAGGTGATCGCGGATTTAGAGCGCTTTGAGGGCATGCTGGTCACGTTGCCACAGGAACTGACCGTGACGGACTTGTTTGATCTGGGGCGATTTGGTGAGCTGTCGCTCTCCGTTGACGGACGCTTACAGCAATTTACGAACTCGAACCTGCCGGATGTAGCTGGCCAGGCCGCACATCAGCGAACGCATGCGCTGCGACGTATCGTTCTGGATGACGGTTCGTCGCGGCAGAATATTTCGCCGGCTCGTTATCTGCGCCCGGATGCCGGGAACTTGCCGGAATTTCCCATCCGCCTGGGGGATCTGACGGCCGGAGTTAGCGGTGTCATTCGATACAGTCGCGGCAGCGGAGCGTCTGGTACCCAAGCGTATCGCCTGGAGCCTGTGGCGGAGCCGGAATTCAGGTCCGTCAACGTTCGGCCTGAGCCACCGGCCGTGGGTGGGAATGTGAGAGTAATGAGTTTCAACGCGCTCAACTATTTTACAACGATCGACAGTGGGCAGAATATTTGCGGGCCGGGCGGAAATTCGGGATGCCGGGGTGCCGACTCGATCGCAGAATTCGATCGTCAGCGCGAGAAGACGATCAATGCCATCCTGATGGCTGATATACATATTGTCGGTTTGATGGAAATTGAAAACAATCCGGTCGCATCTTTGCAGAGCATTATTGACGGGCTCAATACCGCGAGCGGGACGAGCAATTGGTCATTCATCGACACAGGAATCATCGGTACCGACACGATTCGTGTCGGACTTGTCTACGATACGTCGGTTGTGACGCCGGTCGGGCAATTTGCGCTTCTGGATTCGACGATCGATCCGCGTTTCCTGGATTCAAGGAATCGAAAGACACTCGCGCAGACGTTTTCGGCGACAGCTAATCGCGGGCGTGTGACGATCGCAGTCAATCATCTGAAATCCAAAGGCTCAAACTGCAACTCGCTCGGGGATCCGGACCTTGGTGACGGACAGGGAAACTGCAACATCACGCGCACCAACGCGGCGGCTGCACTCGCGGACTGGCTGGCAACAGATCCTACGGCGAGTGGCGATACCGATATTCTGATCATCGGCGATATGAACGCCTATCCTCGCGAGGATCCGGTGCGCACGATTGTTGCCGCTGGCTACGAGAACGTTCTCGAGGCGTTGGCTGGAACGAACGCCTATACGTTCGTTTTTCGCGGTGAGTCAGGGGTGCTCGATCACGCATTCGCATCCGCGTCACTCCTGCCGCAAATTTCCGCCGTCAGTGAATGGCATATTAACGCCGATGAACCACCGGTCCTCGACTACAACCTCGATTTCGGCCGCGACGATACGCTGTTCGATCCAACGAATCCGTTTCGTGCCTCAGACCACGACCCGGTCGTGATAGGGTTAAATCTGACAGCGGACTAGGCGGATCGCGCAGGATGAATGGCGAAGCGGACCTCGACAAAGATCGGACGGATTTGAGCGGCCAGCTCGGTAAGTCGGTACCCATCATTGACGTTGGCGATCTTGCTGCCGATACCGGCGTGGGCGGTGATCGGTCGACGAGTGAGATCGCGGCGGCCGCCGCTGAATGGGGTTTTTTCCAGATCGTTAACCATGGCATTTCCGAGACTCTCGTTAACAAGGTCCGTGAGCAGGCGGAAGCATTTTTCGCATTGCCCATGGCATCGAAAGAAGCCGTCCTTAGAACTCGTGATAACCCCTGGGGCTACTACAACAACGAGCTAACCAAGAACCGGCGAGATAAGAAGGAAGTTTTCGACTACACGTCGGGCGGTCCTGACTCGATTTACAAAGCACGCAATCGCTGGCCAGAGTTCGATCCACAGTTCAGAAACGTCATGGAAGACTATCGTGATGCCTGCGTTCGGTTGTCGTTGCGGTTGCTGGAGGCATTCTGCCGTGGCCTGGGACTGCCAGCGGATTTCCTCAATACGAATTTTCACCCTTCGCACACCGGATTCATTCGATTGAACTACTATCCAGTAAAAGATCCGTTGCGCGATCGGGCGGACATCACCCACATAGACGAGGCCGGTCTCGGTGTACATCATCATACAGACGCCGGCGCGCTGACCGTCCTGTTGCAGGACGATGTCGGCGGCTTGCAGGTGCACAAGGACGGGTGTTGGCACGATGTGCCGCCGGTGCGAAATGCATTGGTTATCAATACCGGCGACATGATGCAGGTGTGGTCGAACGACGTCTATCACGCGGCGATTCACCGCGTTCTCGCGATGGATAAAAAGGACCGCTTCAGTATTCCGTTTTTCTACAATCCCGCCGCCAGTACCGTTGTGCAGCCCCTGTCCACGGTCGTTAGCAGGCAAAAGCCGGCGCTTTACCGGAGCATCGACTGGTCAGATTATCGTGGCAGGCGGACCGATGGCGATTATGCTGATTACGGTGCGGAAGTTCAGATTTCACAGTATCGAATATAGGAAGTCATGATGGTGTCAAAAAACAGGATTCTGATTGGTATGGTTTTTGCGGTAGCCCTTGGTGGATGCGCGAAAGCGCCGCCACCCTTCCTGGCAGAGTACGCATCCATCGACCTTCTAATCGAAAACGGCCAGGTCCTCGACGGATCAGGTACTGCGGCGCAATCCGCGGATGTCGTTGTGGTTGGCGACAAGATCGTATTCGTGGGTGACGCACAATTCACGGATGGCGATCTCGATAGCCGGATAAGGGTACGCATCGATGCAAAGGGTCGCACCGTTGCGCCGGGGTTTATCGATCTCCATTCGCACGGCGACCCGTTTGAAACACCGGCGTTCGAAAATTTCCTGGCAATGGGTGTTACCACGATCTCTCTCGGCCAGGATGGTGACAGTCCGGAGGTGGCCGATCTGGCGGACTGGCTGGAAGAGGTTGGTCGTAACGGAATCGGCACCAATCTCGCCATGTTCGTCGGTCATGGCACGCTGCGCACGCTGTCTGGAATCGGACGTACACCGGTTCCTGCGACGGAGGATCTGCAGCGTATGCAGGAGATGCTCGATACGTCGCTCAAGGTTACGTTCGGTATGACTACGGGTCTTGAATACAATCCCGGACTCAATGCGCAACGGGAAGAGCTTGAGACGCTGGCGAAGATCGTCGGGCGGAATGACCGCTTGATCATGAGTCACATGCGCAACGAAGATGACGACCAGCTTGAAAACTCGATTGCCGAGTTACTGGATCAGGGCCGCTTTGCCCGGGTGCACATTTCCCACCTGAAGTCCGTGTTCGGCAAAGGATCAGAGCGAGCCGAGGAAATCCTGGGAATACTCGCCAATGCGCGGGAGTCGGGAATTCAGGTAACGGCTGAAATGTATCCCTACAATGCAAGCTATACCGGTATCGGTATCGTCTTCCCGGTTTGGGCGAAAACAGTCGAGCAATTCGACGTTGCCAAGGTGGAGCGGCGTGATGAGCTTGCCGAGTTCCTGCGAAATCGCGTTAATCGACGTAACGGGCCCGAAGCGACTTTGCTCGGTACGGATCCTTACACCGGCAAGACGCTGGCGGATCTTGCACACGAGCTTGAAATGCCCTTCGAAGATGTCCTGATCGATGTCATTGGCCCGGCCGGGGCATCGGCTGCGTATTTCGTGATGAACGAGCAATTGCAGGCCACCATCCTGACTGACCCCAATGTAGGCATTTGTTCGGACGGAAGGCCGACGGGATTTCATCCTCGCGGACACGGGACGTTCGCGAGGATCATTGAGCGATATGTGATGGAAGAGAAAAAACTGCGGCTACCGGAAGCGGTGCGCAAGATGACCTCATTCGCAGCCGGCGTGCTCGGCATCACCGACCGAGGCACCGTGAAGCCCGGCATGATTGCCGACCTGATCATTTTCGATCCCGCACGGGTTCACGAAACCGCAACCTACCCCGATCCACTGCAACTCGCCATCGGTTTTGACGTAGTGATTGTGAACGGAAAAATCGCTCGCGCGGACGGTGAGCAGGCGGACGAATTGTTCGGCCGTGTTCTGCAGCCCGCCCCCTGAGTCGCGGTTTCCTGGTTTGGAAATGCGTAGGCCAGTAGGTCCCGATGAACTTGCTGCGATCGCCGAGCATCTTGATTCGGATCGTTTGCAGCCCGGTTCGATGATGCAGATCGATGAGCGAGCCATTGTTCTGGACCTCGGGATCGGCAGCACAGCGCTTGGGGAGTCGTTGTCGAATATTTCGGTCGAGCGTCTTGCCCGGCTTGTCGATCAGGCGATGGCCACTGCAGGGACTGAATTCGCTTTCGGGCGCTGGGGTGAGGCACGAGAACTCTATAGCAGCGATTTGTTTGACAATGACTCGCCCGACACTACCGAACCGCGGGTCGTGCACATGGGTATTGACGTCTTTTGCAAAGCGGAGACGGTCGTCTGCACACCGCTCGCCGGGCGTGTCCATATCAAGGCCAACAATACGGCCGAGCTGGACTATGGGCCAATGTTGATTCTCGAGCATGCGACCGCGACCGGTGAGTCGTTCTATTCCCTGTACGGCCACCTGAGTCTTAGCGGCATCGCGCATCTGGAGGAGGGTCAGAATGTACAAATCGGAGAGCCGATTGCGACCATCGGTCGTCCGCCGGAGAACGGGAACTGGCCACCGCATCTGCATTTCCAATTGATTCTGGACTTACTTGGGCGAGGCGCGGATTTTCCCGGCGTTGCCATGCGTAGCCAACAGGAAACATGGCTCGCGTTGTCGCCACTGCCCGCCATGTTTTTCCCGCAATTCGATCGGCATAAACTCGACGGACGCGGTCACACAACGTGACTGCCTGAGCGCCTGATTCGTGGAAACGTCGTTGCATTTTCTGGACTTCATTGCGATGGCCCTCTATTTCGCGGTTCTCATCTGGATCGGCGTCAGTGTCGCGCGGTCGGGACGGGGTGAAGGAGAGAGCGAGTCATTTCTTGCAGCCGATCGCAATATGAATCTCGTGCAGACGACTTGCAGCACCGCCGCAACGGATCTCGGCGGTGGATTCAGTATCGCCATGGGTGGTCTGGGTTTCACGCTCGGAATTTCAGGTTCGTGGCTTATCGCGATTTCGGGCATCAGTATCGTCATGGTCTCTTTCCTGATGGTGCCAAGGGTCAAGAGCTGGTCTGATCGCGTTAAAGGTTTGACCACCGGAGATATGTTCGAGGCACGTTTTGATCGTCGCACCGGAACCGTTGCAGCCGTTGTGATAGGTCTTGCCTGGTTTACGTTTGTCGGTGGTCAAATCATTGCCGGCGGCAAGCTTTTGCAGGTGACACTGGGAATGAATTTGACGGTCGCAGTGGCGCTGTCGGGTGCCGTCATACTCGCGTATACCGCCATGGGCGGGTTGAAAGCGGTTATTTATACGGACGTGTTCCAGATGTTCGTGTTAATGATCGGTATCGTTTTCATTGCCGTGCCAATTGGCCTGATCGAGGTTGGCGGCTGGAACGGAATTGTGGAACACTTCAGCGCTTCGGCAGACACGGCCAGCCTCGTCGACTGGGGTGCTGTTGGCTGGAAACAGGCGCTCGGCTGGTTCTTTGCCATTTTCCCGGTGTGGTTTATTTCGATCGCCGCCATGCAGCGCATCGTGGCTGCACGTGATGTGAAAACGGCTCGACGAGCCTTCTTTCTGACCGGTATTCCGATCGAGTGGCCACTCTTCGCGATCGGCAGTACCCTGATTGGCCTTATTGCCCGGATGCTGCTCCCGGAGATCGAAGACGCTGAATTCGCGACGCCAATGATTCTCATGAAGCTGCTGCCGGCGGGTATCACTGGAATTGTAATTGCGGCGTACATTGCGGCCGTCATGTCGACCGCAGACTCATGCCTGATCGGGCCGGTCGCCATTTTCACCAATGATATCTACCATAAATACCTGCGTCCCGACGCTGACGAAAAGTCACTGGTTAGAGTCGCGCGTATCGCCACCATCGTGCTCGGCGTTCTGGCTATCGGTATTGCCTACCTGGTGCCCAACGTTCTGAAGCTGATTCTTTATGCCTATACATTCGGTGCGGCCGGAATCTTTTTCCCCGTGCTTGGCCTGCTGTTCTGGCGTCGGACGACCGCGACTGGCGCATTCTGGAGCATGCTCTGCGGAGGTACGTCTGCGGTTGTCTGGGCGATGCTCGGCGAGCCGCTGGGTTTCGCGGCGTCGTACACGGGATGGACAATCGGGCTGCCGGTCTTGATCATCGTGTCGCTATTGACCGATCACAGCCCGGAAGAGGACGTTGAAGTTTTCGCAGCGATTAAAGTAAAACGCGGTGGCACCTCGTGAGATACCTGGTTGGTACAAATATATTTGCAGCCTTGCCGCTTAGACCGGACAATGCGCGGCACAGCCATTTCGGAGTTCGAGGGTGATTAGTACAGACGTAGTGATTGTCGGGGCCGGCCCGTGCGGAATTTTCCAGGTTTTCGAGCTTGGGCTGCTTGGCCTCAAAGCCGAGGTAATCGACACCATTCGTGATGCCGGTGGACAGTGCGCAGAACTGTATCCGGATAAACCGATTTACGACATACCTGCGGTGCCGGTTTGCACTGGTGAAGAGCTGACGCAGCTTTTGCTGCAGCAAATTGAGCCTTTCGGTTGTGGCATGCACCTTGGTGAGGAGGTGACCGTGGTGCGACGACAGGAGGACGGGTCGTTTTTCGTCGAAACAAGTGCCGGCAAACAATTCAATGCGAAGGCTGTCGTTATCGCCGCGGGCGTTGGTTCGTTTCAACCCAGGCCCTTGCGCGCCAAAGGCATTGAAGCGTTGGCGGAGGATGCGATCAACTATCGTGTCAGGAATCCGGCACAGTTTGCCGGAAAGAGGCTCGCAATTCTTGGAGGTGGCGACTCAGCACTTGATTGGGTCATCGAGCTAGCGGACATTGCGGAGCACATTACGCTCGTGCATCGACGTGACGAATACCGTGCCATGCAGGTATCGATCGACAAGATGCGGGAACTTGAAGCGGCCGGAAAAGTTAGCACGATCGAGAAAGCAAAAGTCACCGAAGTTTCCGGGTCAGGTCAACAGATTTCGTCCATCGTCGTGCAGCCGAAGGAAGGCGAAGCCGTAACCGTCGATGTCGAGGCGCTGCTCGTATTCTTCGGTTTGTCGCCAAAGCTGGGGCCGGTCGCCGAATGGGGTCTCGATATCAATCGCAAAACGATTAACGTCGATACAGAAAAGTTTGAAACGTCAGAGCCGGGTATCTACGCGGTGGGCGATATTAATTTTTATCCAGGAAAGAAAAAATTAATTCTCTGCGGTTTTCACGAAGCGGCCCTCGCGGCTTTTGCGATCAAGCAACGCATCGAGCCGGATAAGAAAGTGCATGTTCAATACACAACCACGAGTCCGATAATGCACGAGAGACTCGGTATTGATGACTGAGCCGGATGCCAATGAGTCATTTCAACTGACTCAATGGCACCGGTCTTAAGGCACCTGCCGATTCGGATCAGCCCTCGTGGATTTTCGTCAGTTCGTCGTTATCGATTTTCTTAATCGATGCGGACAGAGCCTCACGATAGCAGCGATGCATGGCAGTTTTTGCCCCGATCGAGCCGGCGTTCCTGTATGACTTTACGCCGCAGGCCTGTTTCGATGCCCGTTGGAGGCGGTTATACAACGTCTGTGCACCTGCTTCTTTTTCAAGGTTCAGGTCTGCATAGGATACTCGGACAGAATTACTTTCCAGCGCTTTATCCGTGCCGAGGGAAGCGGCGGCGGGAGCGCTGATTGCAACAATTGCAGCGGCCGTTATCAGACCTTTTATTACGATTGATTTTTTCATTGTCTACTACCTCAATTGTTAACGACACCAGGTTTGACGATTCTTATCTTGAGAGATGCAAGTCCCTCGAAGAGAATTGATCTTTCTAATAGGCAACGAGATCATATTCGCTTACTTGTTTGATGCGGGGAATGACAAAATGGTTGCAGACTTGTGTCACCACATACACGAATTGACCAATGTGAGGAAAGCAAACTACCAGCCATTTGTTACATAGATGCGTATCGCGTGAAAATGGTTGCCGTCGATAGAGGAGTTATTTCGTTACATGCATGCAAATGGTGGCCGTACAACTGCGGAAGTTGCTCAACCCTGATCGGTGTGGGAGCTGGTTGTGATGTTGAAGGTCGGGCCCGGAAGAACGTAAGGGCCGACGCTATTGGCAAGATTCGCGAAAGACAGTAAATGCAGAACTGAAAGTCGATATATCGAAATCGACGAAAACGGATGGTTCTGAATACGGTGCGACTTCGAGTTCGACGGTTGCAGCATTGCTCAGTTGTTGGAGAAGCTTACGGACGTCCGCACTTGATTTCGACATCGTGACTTTATTCTTAGGACCGACGCCAAGCTTTAACCATAATGGTTTGCCGCCATCGACTCGAAATCCGACTTCAGTGTTAAAGCTGGCAATGAATCGCCGCCAGTCGATACGAAGACGAATGTTCGGATCGGTCCCCGGGGAACACTGAAACCCCATTACTGGATAAACGGTTTCAGTGCCGGACTCGGCGGGGATGGAATCGACTGATTGCTGCCGCAACCATGCGATGGTTTCACCGCTGTTGTCATCGACAAAAGATTCCATAGACCAGTATTCACCCGTGGAATGGCCACTGCCACTGAGAATTATCAGAAGCGCAAAGACGACAGGGGAAATATACAAGCGAGCACTCATGTGTGCCATCATACCGCAAGAACTTGAGTGCACTGCCAATACAGTGTCTGTCGAAACGCCCTTATTGCGCTGGGTGAGAATGATGACGTTATTGTTTGCATCCAAAGAGCTACATCCACAGGGTAGATCGGTATGAGAAAATTCAGTCGTTCAATCGCGAATTTCGTTTTCCTGATAGTGCCGGCTTACGCGGGTGCCGGCGAGGCACTTTTTCAGGACCCCGCTGACTTTGAGGCGGAGTGGCCACCTTTGATGGAAGAGGTGTCGATCCCATCGCATGGAGAGTTACTTACCGGAACGTTTTACACCGCGGCCGGGGAGGGGCCTCATCCGACTATCGTCATGTTGCATGCGTTTCCCGGGTACGAAAAGAATCTGGACCTTGCACAATCGTTGCGACGAGTTGGATACAACGTTCTGTATTTCGACTACCGCGGAATCTGGGGCGGCCCGGCGGAATTTTCGGTCGCTGGCGGTTACGAAGATGCGGCAAGCGCGATCAAGTTCGTAGTGGATAGCAAGAACGCGGGCAATTTACGCATTGATCGCAATAGAATTATCTTACTCGGCCACAGCTACGGTGCGGTAGCGGCCCTGGATGTTGGCGCCACCCATCCGGACGTGACCTGTGTTATTTCTCTCGCACCGGAGGATATGACCCTGATGGTCGGTTCGGAGGAGGAGCAACAGGGATTGGCGCGATACACGGACAATCTGCGCGTGGTGTCCGGTTACCCGGGACAGACGCTCATTGAGGATTTGTTGGCACATAAAGAGGAATGGGCGATGACAACGACGGTAAGGTCGATAGGCGACAAGCCTTACCTGATCATCGGCGGTGCGCTGGATAGCAACTTTGACGCCACTGAGGTATCCCGTGTCGTCGCCGCAGGTGAGGAGGCTGGCGCGTCCGCAATTACATCAAACGTCATCGAAAATGCCGATCACAGTTTTTCGGCGAAGCGCGTTGAACTGACCGTCGCGGTAGCGACCTGGCTTGAACGCGGCTGTCACTGACCGGGTAAGCGTGGGGCCTGAATCTGCGACTACTTCGGGAACTCGCCCAAGACCATGCACCGCCGGCATACCATCTGTTAGCGAGCCTTCACCCCGTTGATCGCACCCTCGATCAGATTCAATGCGGCCTGTCTGCTGCTGTTGTTTGCGTCCAGCGGTCCGGCTGGTGTTGATGCAATTCCCAATGCCACCGTTTTCGGATTTCGAAATATTAGCGTCATTGCTTCGGCGAGGTCGGCGCTGGTCGGCCCGTCCGGAACCGTGAGCGGGTGGCCGCCAACTTCAGCGGGATCGAGTACGTCCATGTCGATGTGCACATAGATTACATCCACTCGTGCGGACAGGTTATTCATCTCTTCGACGAATTTGGCAGACAGTTCACGAATGTCCCGTACCGAAAACTGCTGAGCTTTGTGTTCCCGAAAGCGATCGGCTTCCAGCGGGTCCAGGTCCCGGACTCCGCCCCATACGATGTGATTCATGGGCAACGGTTCGTTCAGTCCCGCCGTCTGGCGCAGGTTGTGCAGAGCATGGCCGGCTGCGACGGCAACCGGCATGCCGCCCAGCATGCCTGACAGTGTCGTCTCGGGAACATTAAAGTCGCCGTGCGCATCGATGAATACCAGGCCAACCCGGCGGGCATTGCCATCGGCGTCGTATTTGAGGCCTGCGAGCATGCCGAGCAAGTCATTGCAATTAGCTTCGAGGCCGACCGTTAGCAGGTTGTCCTGCAATCCTTCACGCACGACTTCGGCGAAATTTGAATTGGCGAGCGCCATGCGGTTCCAAGACCCGTACTGTTTTTCCTGTTCGTCGCTCAAGCGAATATCCTGAATAGGTCGGATGAGTTCACCGCCCCATTCACGAATCAGGCGCTCGAGTCCGGCCGCATGGATGTAGTCGGGATTAATCGACAGTTCGGCGACGTTGCGGGCACCGCTGTAAGGGTTCTTGATAACGTCGACTTTGACGATGCCAGCCGCAGTCGCGGTCATCTGCAGTGCAATGTACAGTGCGATAATTCGGCTTAGCTGACGCACGTTCGTCTCCGCTGGGAAAACATTCATGGCGAGCAGCGGATATTAGCACGCGGGTTGTTCGGACACTCCGCGCAACGAGTACGATTGTTTCGCGCTACGATCATGGCGAATCCGCTGCCGCCCCTTCGGTACCGGGTCTTTCTATTTGCGGATAAACGATACCGAGTTGCTCGAGGTAGGTATCGTATTTCGAGGGGTCGTAATAGAGCTCCGCAAGTTGTTCTTTATACTGTGCCATGATGCCTGCGTTTTTCTCGATCGCCGGATCGTCGTCTGCGCCGACGAAGGACACGTATTGAGTATCTAAAGTTTGTTCCTCGCGAAAGTAGCGCCATGCATCCTCAACCAGCGCCGGGTCGGTGAGTAAATCCAGCATCGTCGCCGCAATCACTTTCGCGCCGGCAGTGGCGCCCTTGTGGGCGATCGGTGTTGCCATCGCCATGGCGCTCGACCAGTGATGAAATTGTAGTCCATCGACGTTGGATGGAAATCGCAGCGTCACTGTTGGTGTGTTCCAGGAGACATCGCCGATATCGTCAGAGCCGCCGGATACCGGTTCTTCGGTGGTTTCTTCAATGTCCTCCAGTTGTGTCGCCAGGCCGGTGATTTCTTCCGCTCCCATCAACTTCTGCAGCGCTCGGGCGAATGTTTGGTCGTCCTCCGTCCACTCGGGCAGGCCAATAGCCTTGATATTTTCGTCCATGGCCAGAGCGACCGGTTTGTTGAAATGGCGCGGGTACGCGGCACCGACAATACGTCGAGAGACGGTGGTATCGGTCATCATTGCGGCGCCCTCGGCGATGCGCTGTAGTGTGGCGAAATTTTCGCGAATCTTTTCCGCGGTGATTTCACGGATGAAATACCAGACGGTGGCTTTCGATGGCACCACGTTGGGTTGGTCGCCGCCATCGACAATGACGTAGTGTGAGCGTTGTAACGGGTGCAGATGTTCGCGACGGAAATTCCAGCCAACGTTCATTAGCTCAACCGCGTCGAGCGCACTGCGACCTTTCCACGGATCGCCTGCACCGTGCGCGGCTACGCCATCGAAACTGTATTCGACCGATACGAGTCCGGTTCCCTTGGGGCGACCCCAGCCGGTCCTCATGTTGTCGGATACATGGGTAAACAGAACTGCATCGACCTCGTTATAGCGGCCGTCACGCGCGAACCATGCTTTGGTGGCGACAAGTTCTTCCGCAATGCCGGGCCACAGGATGATGGTTCCCGGCAGTCCGTCCCGTTGCATGATTTCTTTTACCGCCAGTGCGGCGGTGATGTTCACGGCCTGACCGGAATTGTGACCTTCGCCGTGACCTGGTGCGCCTTCAATGATTGGCTGGCGATATGCAATACCGGGCATTTGTGACGATTTCGGAATGCCGTCGACATCCGAGCCCAGCGCAATCACCGGCTTGCCGCTGCCCCAGCTAGCCCACCAGGCGCTGGGAATACCGGATACGCCTCGTTCAACCGTGAAGCCGTTCTCCTCAAGGATGCTTGTCAGGTAACGTTGTGTCTCGAATTCCTGAAAGCCCAGCTCGGAGAACGAAAACAGGCTGTCGACTATTTCCTGGGTAAGTTTGTGCATGCTGTCGATTTTTTCGGCCGCCTCGGCTTTGAGACCGGTCAACGGGGGCGTGGTGGATTCGGTGGCTACAGGCATTGCTTCAACAGCAGGATCGCTGACGTCTTGCGCTGCTTGGTCAGGCGATTCGGCGGAGCAAGCAACAACCACCAGAGCGATCAACACAAGTGCGTACGTATTCTTCATCGGAACTCCCCAGGTATCAGCCGACAGGACATCAGGATAGTACCCCAGCCAACAGGTGCATCGAGTAGCAATCGGACGATTGCACGGCAATTGCCCGCAGCAGGCGTTGCGAATGGCGAACCACTTGAGTAATTAGTCGTGTTGATGCGGCCGGTAAGGAACTAGACTAGACTTCGCCAAGGCGTCAGGGGAGATGAATGTGCTAACGAGGCTTGTTCTGCTAACGGGTTTCGCCCTGCTATCGTCGGTGACCAGCGCCGACCTCAGGACACTGATGCCTGAGGACGTGTTGCATCAGATCGCGGAAGAAACGTCGGGTGAAGCGGCGAAGCGCAATCTCGATACACTGACGCTGAATCACCGCATGCGTGGCAGCGATCAATTCGATCGTGCAAGCACGCATATTGTGCAGCAACTGCGACAATACGGACTCGACGAGGTAGCCGTCCTGGAGTACGTGGCCGATGGCGAGACGATGTTCGGTACGCAGAAGTCCCGCAAGGTTTGGGACGTTCGTTTCGCTGAACTGTGGGAGCTGGTTGAGGTAGATGGTACATTCGTGCGCCAGCGGCGGCTGGCAAACTGGGATGCGGTGCCGTTGTCGCTCGCGCAGGATAGTCTTTCCGGCGAGGTAACGACGACGCTGGTCGATATCGGCGCCGGTACCGCGGACAGCGACTACGACGGCAAGGACATTCGCGGGCGCCTGGTTTTGACGTCGAGTCAGCCTGGCCGTGTTGTCGAGCGAGCGGTGGGCGAGCTTGGGGCGGCGGGCATTATTTCCTATGCGCCCAATCAACGTTCGGCCTGGTGGAAAGAAGACGATCGGCTGGTGCGCTGGGGCCATCTGAGCAGTTTTCCGAAAACTGAATCGTTCGGTTTCATGATTTCCCTTGGCGAGGCGCGGAAGTTCCAGGCGCGCCTGGCGGCAGGGGAAATCATCAATTTGCATGCGAAAGTCGATGCCAGTCACGAGGTTGGTCAGTATCGATTCGCGCAGGCAGCGATTCTCGGTGCCGATGCGCAAGTCGGTCGCGAGGAAATTATCCTGACCTGTCACCTGGATCATCCGCGGCCGGGCGCAAACGACAATGCGTCAGGTTGTGTGTCCATTCTGGAAACCGCACGTACATTGAGCAAGCTGATCGGGGACGGAGTGCTGCCCCGTCCGGCGCGCACGATTCGTTTCCTGTGGCCGGCGGAGATTGAAGGCAGCATTATTTACCTCACGCAGCGTAAGGACACCGCGCTGCTCAAGGCCAACATTCACATGGACATGGTGGGCGGCGGTCCGCAGACGAAATCGGTTTTTCGCATTTCCGGTGGACCGATCAGCGTGCCCACCTTTATCGCCGACGTTGGCTTTGAGATTGGCCATTTCGTGAACGAGCAAACGGAACGATTTGCGAGTGGCGACGATGTACGTTTTCCGCTGAACGCGCCCGAGGGTGGCAAGGAGCCTTTGCTCGCGTTAATGGAAGGCATTGATATGGGCAGTGACCACGATGTCTTTCGTGAGGGATCCTGGCGAATACCGGGGCTGTACTTGCACGACTGGCCGGACCGGTACATCCACACGAATTTCGACTCGGCCGCCATGATTGATCCTACCAAGCTAAAGCGAGCGGCTTTCATTGGTGCTGTTTCGGCACTTTATCTGGCAAACTTCTCGGCACGGGATGTACCGGCGTTGCTGCAACTTCTCAGACGCAACGCGCTCGCTCGCAGTGGCACGTTGCTCGAACGCATTGAGCCGCTGGACGCGTACGACGCGGCGGCTGTGTCCCGCATTCTGTTCGCCGTCGAACGACGCAAGATCCACAGCATCGAAGCTTTCGCCGAACTGCCCGCAACGTCGCATGATGTGGCGGTCAGATTTATCGCGGAGCTTGAGGCGCTGATCGCGACACCGGAGGGAGGCGATGCAGGTGGCGGGGATACCACTGTGTACTCCCGTAACGACAACGTACAGGGCACGATGAGCGCATTTGGCTATTCCTACATGCGCGACAAGTACGGTGACGAGTCTTATGCCCGATTGCGCCTGCCTGAATATTCCGGCAGCCACGGAAGTGCCGGGGAATACCTCTACGAAGCGCTCAACCTGGTTAATGGCAAGCGTACGGTGAGTGAGATTCGCGATTGGCTGACAGCAGAACTGGGTCCGGTTCCGCTGGATTTGGTTAGTGAATATCTACGTGCGCTGGAGCAAATTGACGTCATACAGGTTCTGCAGTGAGCCAGGAAATACCCGTGGCAAGCCGCCGAAAGAATGAATGCAGAGGCATCTTTCACGCGCGACCCTTTTGATCGGGTCGCGCGTCAGGACACGCTCCTGCAAGAGTACTCACAGTAACGGGAGGGAGACATCATGTCAGGAAAACCTATTCGCTGGATTCGAGCCTTTTTCGCCCTGCTTCTCACGGCGTTTGCCGTTCAGGCCGTGGCGGCCGATCACCCGTGGCGTGCAATCGACGACTGGGCCGAACTGCCGGAGGGCCGGGTATGGGGAGCAACCAGCGCCGTTTTTCCGGGCCCCGACAACACGCTCTGGGTTGCGGAACGATGCGGGCAGAATAGTTGTGTCGGCAAGGACGATATCGACCCGGTGTTGCAATACGACACCGACGGCAATCTATTGCAGAGTTTCGGTGCTGGCCTGATTACCTGGCCACACGGCATATACGTGGACCCTGACGGCAATGTCTGGATTACCGACGCACGTGGCGATGAGGGTCGTGGACATCAGGTTATCAAATTCGATTCGCAGGGCAATGTATTGATGCGTCTCGGCAAAGCCGGGGTTGCCGGTAACGGCAACGACGAGTTCAACCAGCCGGCGGATGTCCTCATCGCCCCCAACGGGGATATATTCGTGGCCGACGGTCACAGCCCCGGGGGCAATAATCGCATCGTCAAGTTTGCGAGTGACGGTACCTTTATCAAGACCTGGGGTACGACCGGTGCGGAAGCCGGAGAGTTTCGTGAGCCACACGCACTGGCCATGGATTCTCAAGGACGCCTGTTTGTCGGCGACCGTTACAACAATCGCGTGCAGATATTCGATCAGGACGGCAACTGGATCGCAAGCTGGACCCAGTTCGGACGACCCAGTGGTTTGTTCGTCGACAAGAACGACATCCTCTATGCGGCGGATTCCGAGTCGCATGCGGTCTGGTCAGGTAACTGGGGCTGGAAACGCGGTATCCGCATCGGCAGTGTCCGCGATGCCTGGGTCACCGCGTTTATTCCGGATCCGGGTCAGCCCGACCCGTATAAAGGCGGGACCACCGCCGCGGAAGGTGTCGCTGTTGATGACGATGGCAATATCTACGGTGCGGAAGTCGGCCCCAGACGATTGCGCAAGTACGTGCTGAACAGTTGGGAAAAGCCGCTGGATTAAGACGCAAAGCGAGGCGGGAAGAAGCCAGGAAAATAGAGGAGCCGGTCGCGAGCCCGGCTGAGCCATCGCGCAGCGAACCGCGGCGGATTCGTTATGTCGTCTGTTGTCTGGGTGTAGAACACATTGCGATGGGTGTCTTGCACTGTGCTGTCCAGTTTCCACTGGTCGGCGCCGCGCTACCAATGCACTTCAAGGTCACACTGCATCCAATTTGAATTCCTTCGAATATTTCTTTCGTGTCGTCATTTCTACTTTCCTCAGTTAAGACAATTATCCTTAACTGGTGTGTCCAAATCCATTGGACCACGTCAGATCGGACGCACACCGCGCACTAAAGCCACTTGTCAGCATCTTGCTGACCAATAATTGCCATGATTTCGACGGTATCCCCGTCGATTTGATAATAGATACTGTGATACTGTCTACACCGCACACGCTGCGCCGGTAACCTTTGCGGTACTCATCAACCGCTTGGTATAACAGCGGCTGCTCGGCAAGTTGTACGAAACGGCTAAATAGCGCGTAATAGTATTTGTCGCCTTGGGCTTCTCCATACCGACGAATACCGTGTTGGTGAATACGGATTAGATCGGCTTTCGCATCTTCACTGAGTTTATAGCTCCCCATTTTTCCGCAACTCGTCCTTGGACTGGGCTAGGATCTCCTCTGCGGTCATGGCCGTAAACCCGCTTTGTTCGGCGTGAATCAACCGGGCACGGACAAACTCGATTTCACGCGCCTTGCGGATCAAATCGTTGACAGCTTCGCTGTTGCTCTTGTACTCCCCTTCGACATCAACCTTATGCTTGAGCCACTCGGTGTTGGGGTCGGTGAAGGAGATGCTTTGTCGTGACATGGCGTTTTCTCCAAAAGTCCAAACGGTGCGTTATTACACCATATTTACACCACACGTCAAGGAAAAATGGCGCGCCCCACCGTTTTCTGCCGCCAAATGCCGTGTCTGTGGCGAATTCCCGCTCAGGCGGCGACGGGTAGCTGGTGCAGGCCTCTGCAGTGACTTTGCCAGCGATAAGAATCCCGGTCTGTAAGCTTGGGTCGTATTCTTGTAGTTATTTCACCGCGTGTGTCACGATTCAACGCATAATGGCACCGATGGTCGTTGTAGAACTCTTCAAAGCTGAGAAGCTTGTTCTCCAGGTCGCGAGCAGTCCAAAAGGGCACGAAGTCGAGGTACTCTCGCCTGATCGTCCCGATCAGTCGTTCCAACAACGGATGCGAAATCGGTAGGTAAGGCACAGTTTTCACTTCGGTTACCTCGAGTATCCGAAGGTTAGCCTTCCATTGATGGAATCTGAAAAGCGGATCATTATCGCTGCTGATGTACCTTGGTGAAGCGGCCTCACGGATCGCACGGTTGAACATCCGACAAAGCGATGGCCCATCCACTGCGCCCGCGTGTACGCCGAAGCCAATGATTCGACGTGTGTACTGATCCATGACGACGAGGACCCAATGGCTCTTGAGCATGAGGGATTCGCAGCGGAAAAGATCGATGCTCCACAAGCTGTCTTTCGCGTGACCGAGTACTGATAACCAGGAGGGCCTGTATGCGCCGGGGTCAGGTCGATAGTGCTTTGCCAGAACTCGCCTTATCACGTCCTTGTTGATCTCAAGGTCGAATACAAGACAAAGTTGTCGGGCAGGGGTCCCGCAAAAGTCCCGCACTGGTAATGTTGAAGAAAAAAGCGGCGAACGCCTAGGCACTAACCGCTTGATCTAATTTCGAAATTTGGCGCGCCCGGAGAGATTCGAACTCCCGACCACCTGGTTCGAAGCCGGGTGTCGTCCGGCGTCCCGATCGCCTAGCTCTTTTTCTTGGCCGCCGGTGTATTGATGCGGCCGCGCTTGCCCAGGCGCCGTTCGTTCAGTTGTGCAACGATTTCCTCTACGGCTTCGCGAACCGCTGCTTGCGTGCCCTGTCGAAAGCCGCGAATGCAGTTGCTGCCTTGTTCGATGACATAACAATGCCAGTTGGTTCCTTCCGCACCGGCAGGCGGGTCGGCCTTGCTGATGGAGGTAATGGCGTAGAACTGGGATTTTGGTATCGGTTGTGGCTCGTTCATATTTTCTTCACGTTCGGGCAAACAGGTCCGCCTGCCCTTTGTCGGACCCGGCCTGCAGAGGAGGAGGCTGAGCGCTCCTGAGAGCAATTAGCCGCGCATTATATCCTGAAATGCTCGTCGCCGCCGCATTTTTCGTTAGAATCTGGAGGCAATAATCCAGCTGTCGGCCCTCGCCCAGCTGGCCACGAAATCCCGGTTTACGGCATCGTCAGTTTTGCCTTGTGCGGCCAGCGCCGCCTTCAGGCCGAACAGCGACCAGCCATTGTGCGGGTGGTCCGCCAGTTCTTCGCGATAGGTTGATTCAGCCGCCTCGTTTTGTCCGGACTCAAGCAAAGCAGCACCGAGCCAGTGGCGTGCCGCAAACGGCAGCGGCTCGGGCTCGTCGTAGTCCAATGCATCCTCGACCTTCACTGACTGCCGGAAGGCGGCGACGGCGCCATCGAGATCGCCATTGGCCCGCAGTATCTCGCCTTCGAGAATATGAGCCATGGCACCGACGACATTACCCGCAGGATGAAAACGAAATTTCGTCTCCGTCGTTGCCGAGAAATCGAGAACCTTGTCCCGCAGGGCGACAGCCGTGTCCATATCACCTTCTTTCAGGCTGGCATAGCCGTGTGCAAAATCCCAGATCGCCCCGGCTACTTCATCCCTGGGTCGGGTCGTTTTCTCAAGCACTTCATCGAAGCGACCGAAGCGAATCAACGTCAAAAGTTCGTACATCGGGTTGCCAGTTACCTTGCGGTAGTCCTTGCCAGCCTGAGTGGCCACGGCGCCCTGTCCGTCGAAAGATGCCGCGAATATCAGCATGTGCAGATTGTGTGCGGGGGCGTAGGAGAATCCCCAGTTCTTCGCCGCCTTTTGATCTGATTGCTGCGCAGCGACATTGGCGCGCACGGACTTGCCCCAATAGCCGACTTCGTTCCAGGTGTGCGACGGCATGTGCTGGATATGGCTGGCGACCGGGATTGCGCTGCCCAGAAATTCGGCGCAGGGGAGTGCCAGTTCCGGTTGCTGGCTCGACTCGGTTGCATGTATGTAGAGATGACAAGCGCCGGGATGACGAATGTCTTCCGCCAGGACACGAGTCAGTACGCCGTGCAAACGTTTAAGGTCCGGATCGTTAATATCCCGATAACCCCGGCGTTCCTCGAGCATGAACAAACTAACGGCATACACGGTAGCGACCTGGTGGTCGTCCGGATATTTTTCATACACCTTCGCCATTTCGGCGGCAAACGCTTCGTCCACAGGACGACGGTTTTTCGGATCATAGTTCTCGGGATATCTGACCTGCGCCGCAACGATCAGATCGCGCTCCATTTCCGTCGTATTGCCCGCGACCAGCTGCGCTGCTTTGACAATAGCGGCATGGGCATACGGCGCCTTTTCTTCGCTCATGCCGCCGTTCAAAAAGGATCCAAGTGCAAACGCTTCCCCCCAGTAGCACATGGCGCATTGCGGATCGATCCGTCGAGCCTCGGTCATGGATCGAATGGCATCGTCGATATTGTAAGCCCAGCGAAGTTGCATGCCCTGGGTGAAGTATTCCTGTGCTCGAGATTCATCGGTCGATATCGTCCATGAGAAAGCGCCGAGCGCTTCCGGAATATAGTCGATCGGTTTCTGAAAACCCGGTATGGCGTCGGTCACCGCTGAGGTAGATTCAGAAACAGGCGTGGCCGTACAAGCCACCATCAGGCTGTAGGTAATAATGAGTGACAGAAACGCTTTCATGGTTGAATTTTCCTCTTGCCCGTTTGTGGGAACCGCCGTCGGTCCTGATTGTAATCTAGTGGTCACGTTGCTTGCGGATGAGCCCCTCAATCACCGGCATCGGATAGCTGAGTAGCCGGCCGAATCGCCGCGCGATATCGGTGCGCGCTTCACCGCTGTAGTTCCCTGAGTCGACGAGCGCCTGCTTGTCTGCTTTGATGGCGAGATATTTGTCCAGTGTGTCCCCGGTGTAGACAAGCAATACGTGTTTGCCGCGGGCAACGTCGGCCGGGTACAAGTCGGAAACCAGCAAATCCGTTTCCCGGTAGAGCAACACCTCATTGCGGTCCGCGATGACTCGTGCGTCCGGCATAATATCGTCCATCTCCTCAGGGGACATGACTTCGGACAGGGCTAGTTGCTTGACGCCAAGGCGAACGACTTCGGAGAATCCACCCAGGATGCCGAGTTGGTAGGACCGTGCATCGACCGCTTGTGAATATTGTGGCAATGCGCTCGTGCTGAAACCCAATAGCAGAATGCTGACGTACAGAACACGAATGGTTGATTTTGAAAACATAATTCCCCCGTCGCAAGGACGCTCTGTGAACCTGCGGGACGCCCAGACTACCCGATATTCAAGCCCACTTGCGGGCATCGCCCGGATAGCGCAACAATGCTAAGCTCGCCGGGGAAACGACACCGAACTGGAAACTCCGATGGCAAACGTATTCTACCGTGAGCCGACACATACATACCCGATAGCGGTTCGCGGGGAGGGCGTATACCTCTATGACGCGAGCGGCAAGCAATACCTCGATGGCAGTGGTGGGGCCGCGGTGTCGAGCCTCGGTCACGGCAATGCGACGGTCATTCAGGCGCTCAAAGATCAGCTCGATTCACTGGCATTTGCGCACACCACCTTTTTTACCAACGCACCGCAGGAGGCGCTGGCTGCCGGCCTGGTCAGCAAGTTTGGCGAGCAAGATGCCAAAGTCTATTTCCTCTCCGGCGGGTCCGAGGCAAACGAAGCAGCCATCAAGCTTGCACGCCAATACTGGGTTGCCAAAGGAGAAGAGGGAAAGCATCTGTTCCTGAGTCGCCGGCAAAGCTATCACGGCAATACGCTCGGTGCGCTTTCCTTGTCCGGCAATCCGGGACGGCGCGAAGTATTCGAGCCGCTCCTGCAGGACTGGCCCAAGATCTCGCCGTGTTACGCCTACCGCTTCAAGCAGTCCGGCGAGTCGGATGTAGATTATGGTTTACGTTGTGCGGCGGAACTGGAAACCGAGATTGAACGGCTCGGGTCGGACAACGTGGCCGCCTTTTTCGCCGAAACCGTTACCGGGGCGACGATGGGAGCGCTACCGGCCGTCGAGGGTTATTTTCGCGAAATTCGTGAGATATGCGATCGCCACCGTGTGTTGCTGATTCTGGATGAAGTTATGTCCGGTTGCGGCCGAACCGGAAGTTATTTCGCCTGGGAACAGGAAGGCATTCGGCCCGACATTGTTACCATGGCAAAAGGCCTTGGCGGTGGCTATCAACCGATCGCCGCTGCTTTGTCACGCGGTTTTATTCAGGAAGCGATCGTTGAACGTTTTGCCGGTTTTGCACACGGACATACTTACGTCGGTCATCCGACGGCTTGCGCTGCAGGTGTCGCCGTCGCCCAGGTGATTGAAGAACGGGATTTGTTGTCGAATGTGAGCCAGGTCGGCGCCTATCTGAGGGCGGCCTTGGAAGACACGTTCAGCGAGCATCCGTACGTAGGCGACATACGCGGGCGGGGACTTTTTATTGGTATTGAACTCGTGACGGATCGAGCGACCCGGCAACCGCCCAGGGCTGAGCTGGGATTGCCGCACATCATTCGCGACCTGGCGATGGAAAACGGACTGATCTGCTACCCGGCCGGGGGTACGGCCGACGGGCGCGACGGCGTGCATATCCTGTTGGCACCGCCCTTTATCTACACCGAAGCGCATGCCGATGAACTGGTCGAAAAAATCGCCAGGACACTGACAGACATCGTAGTTACCTAGATGCTTTTACCTCATCAAGCCCTGGCGGGCGAACGCGTCATCATTATGTCGGCGCCGAACGGTGCTCGTCGCACTGCGGACGATCATCCTGCATTGCCCATCACTCCCGACGAGCTTGCGGATTGCGCACAGTCCCTGGTCGAGGAGGGTGTCTCGGTCCTGCATCTTCATGTGCGGGATAAACATCAGCGCCATACGCTCGATGCTGATCGTTATCGTGCGGCCATCGAGGCTGTTCGTGCACGGGTGGGCGACTCGCTGGTGCTGCAGGTCACCACCGAGGCTGTCGGCGTTTTTACGCGCGATGAGCAGATGGCCATGGTCCGGCATGTACGGCCAGAGGCCGTTTCTCTCGGGCTCCGGGAGTTGTGTCCCGATGACAACGCCGAGGTTGAGGCGGCCGGGTTTTTCGCCTGGCTGCGCAAGGAAAAAATATGGCCGCAATACATCTTGTATTCAGCGGACGACGTCCGGCGTTTCGAGCACATGCGACGACGTGGCGTGTTCGCCGACGAGTACCCGTTCTGTCTATTGGTGATGGGCCGTTATTCCGATGCCCTTGAGGGCGATTTGTCGGAACTCACCGCCATGCTGGGGGCGGCAGACTGTCGCGAATTTCCGTGGGCGGTGTGTTGTTTCGGGAAACACGAAAATACAGCCATGCTCGAAGCGACCGAGGCAGGCGGTCATGTTCGCATCGGCTTTGAAAACAATTTGTGGTTGCCCGACGGAAGCGTTGCGCGAGATAATGCACAACTCATCAATACCTATCGATCATCGGCAAGGTCTTGCGGCAGAATTCCGGCCACGGCGGATGACATCAGAAACGAGTGCATGAATTGAATACGAAGCGGTCGGGCGATACACGCATTGTGGGCGTTATCGGTGGTATGGGACCCGAAGCGACAGTCGACTTCATGTCCAAGGTGATTGCCCTGACGCCGGCGCGTTGTGATGACGACCATATACGAATGATCGTTGACAACAATCCAAAAATGCCTGACCGCCAGGCGGCCATCAAGGGAGACGATTCTGCCGTGCGCGCAGCACTGGTCGAGATGGCCCGACAACTGCAGGCAGCGGGAGCCGATTTTCTGGTCATGCCCTGTAACACCGCACACGCGTTCGTGGACGACGCGATTCGGGCGATAGACGTTCCCTTTGTACACATTGTCGAGGAGACGGTCAGCGAGATTGAGCGCGAGTATCCGCAGGTGCTGCAGGTGGGTATTCTGGCGACGGATGCCTGTCTGATCGCCGGCGTGTACCAGCATGCCCTGCAGACCGCGGACAAGAAACCAATCTTGCCAGGGACGGACGATCAACACGAATGCATGCATTTGATCGCTCGCATCAAGGCGGGCGATGCGAACGAGGAAGTACGCAAGCGCATGGTCGGTCTGGCGGAACGACTGATCGAGGCAGGGGCCAATGCCGTGATCGCCGGCTGCACGGAAATCCCACTTGTTCTGGGCAACAATGATATAAAGGTACCTCTCATCTTATCGACCGATGTTTTGGCGAAACGCACCGTGGCGCTTGCGACAGGCGTGGCTGAAATGCCGGACATTGACAGATCATAAGGACGAAGCCGTGCTGCTATCGCGATTTTCCCGAGTATCCCTCGCTCACCTGCCCACACCGCTGGAGTTCCTGCCACGCCTGACCCGGCATCTGGGCGGTCCCGATATTTACGTTAAACGCGACGATTGCACAGGTCTGGGCACCGGCGGCAACAAGACACGCAAACTTGAGTTCCTGATGGCGGACGCCCAGGACAAGAACGCGACGGTGATTATTAGCCAGGGTGCCGTGCAGTCGAATCACGCACGCCAGACCGTGGCGGCAGCTTGCAAACTCGGTATGAAATGCGAACTCGTGTTTGAAAAGCGGGTCAGCGATGCCAGCGAACCGTATCTGCAATCGGGCAACGTGTTTCTCGATCGCCTTTTCGGGGCGAACATTCGCGAGGTGGAGAAGGGCACTGATATGGATGCCGCCATGCAATCCATTGCTGATGAGCTTGCCGCTGACGGTGAGACGCCTTATATCATTCCAGGCGGTGGTTCTAACCCGATCGGCGCGCTGGGTTACGTTGACTGTGCACTCGAATTGATCGTGCAGGCGAATACTCGGGATCTGGTTCTGGATCACGTCGTGCACGCGACCGGGAGCGCAGGGACCCAGGCGGGATTGATCGTGGGACTCAAGGCGATGCACAGCGGCATTCCGCTGCTCGGCATTGGCGTGAATGCAGGCAGAACCGAGCAGGAAGAAAAAGTTTACAAACTGGCCTGCAGCACCGCCGACCTGATCGGTGCGCCGGGATTGATCGAACGTGACGACATTGTCGCCAATTGCGATTACGTGGGTGATGGTTACGGCGTGCCGACAAAAAGCATGAACGATGCGATCTTGTTGCTGGCGCGACTGGAAGGTCTGCTGTTCGATCCGGTATACAGCGGCAAGGGGCTGGCAGGCCTGATCGATCTGGTCGGTAACGGATATTTCCGCGACGCGAAAAATGTTGTCTTTATCCACACGGGTGGTGCTGCCGGATTGTTTGCCTACAGAGATCGTTTGTCCACGGATCCGAGTTCTTAACATTTCTTTGGACTTTCCTGTATCGCATAGTGATTTTGTGCATTGAAACCCATTGACCGGCCATTAAACTAGCCGCTCAATTCCTGTCGTATTCAATCCATTCCGGTTGCGTTTGCAACCCGTCCGGGGGAACCCAGTGAGTGAAGTAAGCCATCGTCCAGGTTCGCGAGTGCGCTTGGCAATATTTGCTGTCGTGGCCTGTTTTAGCCAGGCAATGGCGCAAACGCAGATTGCGCCGGAGCATCGACCGCGGCCAACGGCCGAAGCGTCACCGCTGAGCATCGTGCCCAAACTCGATGGCCGGGTCGTTGGCGATCGAGCCTGGGAGGGCATGGTGCCGGCGACGGGATTTACGCAGGTGCAACCGGATGAGGGTATTCCGGCGACGCAGAAGACGGAAGTCTTTATCGGTTATACGGATACAGCGTTGTACATCGGTGTTATTGCCTACGAAGAAGACCCGAGTCGCATCGTTGTTTCGGATAGTCGGCGTGATTCGACGCTCGACGATGGCGCCAGCTTCCGCGTCATCATCGATGGCCTGCTGGACCGGCAAAACGGTTACCTGTTCGGCACCAATCCGGCCGGGGTCGAATACGATGCGCAGGTGATCAAGGAAGGGTCGGCTGGCCAGTTCGGTTCTGGCGGCGGCGGCTTCAACCTGAACTGGGACGGGAGTTGGAACGTTGAGGCGACGTTGACCGAGTTCGGCTGGAGCGCCGAAATGGAAATTCCGTTTACGACCTTGCGTTACGGAAAGGACAAGGAGCAAACCTGGGGCATCAATTTCCAGCGAAATATTCGACACAACAACGAAATCGTCTACTGGGCGCCGCTCAGCCGGCAACGCAATCTGAATCGCGTTTCCGATGCTGGTTCGCTCGAGGGCATCAAGCCCGTCGCGGCGAAAAACCTGCAAATTACACCTTACGCGCTCACGCGAACGACCAGCGGCCGGGGCTTGCCTGGATCCGACAGTGACCAGGAAATCGGTGTAGACGTAAAGTACTCGCTCACACCAAGCCTCACGCTCGACGGCACCTACAACACCGATTTTGCTCAGGTCGAGTCTGACGACTTCGTCGTGAACCTGGATCGATTCAATATTTTTCTGCCGGAAAAACGGCCGTTCTTCCTCGAAAATGCCGGACAGTTTACGGTGGGAGATGCGCGGGCGGTCGAGCTATTTTTTAGCCGCCGGATCGGCATCAACAGGGGGGCGGCCGTACCGATTGAAGGTGGGGTACGTTTGTCCGGCAAGGTCGGTACGAGTACAAATCTCGGGTTTCTCTACATGCGTGATGAAGGCATCAATGGTGTCTCGCCGCAGAACGACTTTATCGTTGCTCGAGTGAACCAGGAGTTGCCGAATCGCTCCTCCATTGGCGCAATGGTTGTCAGTCGCGACGGCAACGGTAGCCTCGGTGTACCGAGCGCACAGGATGAAAACCAGACCTACGCGGTCGACGGGCGCTGGGGTATCGGTGAAAATACCTTGCTGGAAACATGGATTGCGAAGACCTCGACGCCGGGGCTGGATGGAGACGACTACGCTTTCGCACTAAAAGCGAGCTATGACTCGGCGAAATGGTTCGGGCGACTGAATTACACCGAGATATCCGAGGATTTCAATCCGGAAGTTGGCTTTCTTCGGCGTGATGATTATCGTCGCGGACAAGCTTTTCTCATGCGACGTTTCCGCCCTGACGATTTTTTGGGGCTGCTCGAAATCCGGCCGCATGCGGTAATTCAAAATTTTTGGGATCTGGACGGGTTTTTGGAAACCGGATTCCAGCATTTTGATACGCATTGGGAGTTCAAGAACGGTTATCGCATCGATACAGGTGTTAATTTCCGAAAAGACGGGTTTGAAGAACCGTTCCAGATTACGCCCGGAATATTCGTGCCGGCCGGTACAACGACGGGTTCGGAGGGCCAGATATCAGCAAACACGGACCTGTCCGCACCGCTCAGTTTTAGTATGCGGGCTTTTTTCGGCACGCGATTCGGTGGCGACCGGGTGATACTCCAACCGACCGTCAGGTTTCGGGTTGGCGACACGTTCAATTCAGAATTGTCCGTCGTCTACAATGATTTTGACTTGCCAATACCCGGTGGCCAGTTTTCGGTAACGCTAACTCGCGTGCGATTTTCTTACTCGTTTTCACCGAAAATTCTGTTGCAGGCGCTGGTCCAGTACAATGGCCAAACCGACATTTTGTCGACAAATTTGCGATTCTCGTTGCTGAGGACAGCAAGTTCCGGTCTCTACGTGGTGTACAACGAAATTGACGAGCAGTTTCCGGGTGCGCCGCCCAGAGGGCGCGAGATCATTATCAAATACAACTATTTGTTCGACGTGTTCAAGTAACGCGTTCAAGGGCGAGAGGAGGTGGTGAGATGCGGAAATTGAATCAGCAAGGACCGGTCATGGTCACTGCACTGTTACTCGGCCTGTGTATGGCGACGATCGCAGGCGCGGCGGAAGAACGGCCGCGGGCGCGAGATATTGGTCTCATTGTCGGCACATTTGAAGCGGGCCCGTTGAATGCGATCACCGACGTTAGCGGTGTCAAAGTTGGTCATACCACGGTTATCGAGGGCGACGACATTCGCACCGGCGTGACCGCGATTATTCCCGCTGCGGGAAACCTGTACACCCATCCGATTCCGGCCTGGATTCATGTTGGCAACGGCTACGGCAAGATGGTCGGTGAAACGCAGGTGCGTGAATTCGGTGAAATCGAAACGCCCATCCTGCTGACCTGCACATTGTGTGTCTGGAGCGCGGCGAATGCACTCAAGGACTGGACGTACGAACAGCCGGGCATGGGTGAGCATACAGTGAACCCGATTGTTGGCGAGACGAACGACTCACGGGTCAACAACATGTGGGCGGACCCGATTGGGCATGACGAGGTTTTCGCGGCGCTCGCCAACGCAAGTGATGGACCGGTCGCGGAAGGGAGTGTCGGCGCGGGTACAGGTACGCAGGCTTTCGGCTGGAAAGGCGGCATCGGCACGAGTTCACGTGTACTTCCGGAGGCACTCGGTGGATATACGATCGGCGTGCTGGTGCAGACCAACTACGGTGGCACGCTGGTGATCAACGGTGCACCCGTAGGTCGGGAGTTGGGCACCTATGCCTACAGCGGTGAGCTGCAGGCGGCGAAAACCGACGGTGACAAGGAAGACGGTTCCATCATGATGGTGGTGGCAACCAATGCGCCACTCAATGCACGCAGTCTGGACCGCCTGGCGATGCGCGCGATTATGGGCCTGGCGCGAACCGGTTCTTACGCGAGCAACGGTTCCGGCGACTATGTCATCGCGTTCTCAACGAATCCGTCCGTCCGCAAACCAAGAATCAGCGATGCGCCAGTCAAAGAAGAAGTACTGGTCAACGCCTCCATGTCACCCCTGTTTGCAGCCACGGCTGAAGCGACGGAAGAAGCGATCTACAACGCGATCTTCAAAGCCACGACAGTGACAAGCTCCCGCGGAGAACTCCGCGCCATCCCTATCGAAGACCTGCAACGCATCCTGAAGAAACACGGTGTCCTGAACTGGGATAAATCACTACCACCGAAGTAAGTCCCGGGACGTACGACGCCGAATACCCGTGCCTGAAAAAGACGCCTAAAGCCTCTTATAGACCACCCCGCCCTTCATCACAAAACTCACCCGCTCCATCGCCGTGATGTCATCGAGCGGATCCCCCGGGACGGCAATAATATCGGCCTGCTTGCCGACCACCAGGCTGCCATGCGTCTCGGCGATATCAAGAAATTTCGCCGCAACACTCGTGGCGGACTGGATGGCTTCCATGGCCGGCATACCCGCTTTGACCATGAGCGCGAATTCCTGTGCGTTGTCGCCGTGCGCAGAAACACCGGTATCGGTGCCGAACACAATCGGCACGCCGTAAGCATAGGCTTTGGCAAATGTACTCTCGATTAATGGCCCGATGGCGGCCGCCTTCGGTCGTACGAGGTCCGGGAAGAATCCGTCAATTTTGGCTTTTTCGGCCACCCAGTTACCGGCAAGAATGGTCGGCACGTAATAGGTGCCGCGTTGTTTCATCAGGCGCATGACCTCTTTGTCCATGAAAGTGCCGTGCTCGATGGAAGCGACACCGGCCATGACGGCGCGTTTCATACCTTCTGTACCGTGTGCGTGTGCAGCGACACGCAGCCCATAGTCGGCGGCGGTATCCATAATGGCCTGAAATTCATCGGCTGTGAATTGCGGGTTCTGGCCGCTCTTGGCAACGCTGAGAACGCCGCCGGTGGCGGTGATTTTAATCCAGTCTGCGCCGTCCTTGTAGCGTTGGCGGACGGATCGGCGCGCGTCTTCGACACTGTTTACGATGCCGTCACGCGGACGACCAGGGTCGCCAAGGAGATGATTCGCCCAGCCATTGGTGCCGTCGGCGTGACCGCCGGTCGAGGCCAGCGATTTGCCGGCACTGAAAACCTTCGGCCCGACGACATCGCCGGCGTCGATTGCTTTGCGCAAGGCAATGGTGACATTGAATGCATCGCCGAGATTGCGCACGACCGTAAAACCGGCGTCCAGTGTACGCCGTGCATACCGGGCGGCATCGAACGCGTAGTCGGCTTCATTCATTGTGAAGCGTCGCAGCCGGCTGTCCGGGCTGTACTGCCCGGTCAGGTGGACATGCATGTCCATCAGGCCTGGCAACACGGTCTGGTTTCTGAGATCGACGACGGAGTCGCCCATACCTGCGGCGGTATAGCCCTTTTCGATGCTCTTGATGACCGGGCCGCTGACGCGCACGGTCATCTCGGTCATGACACGATCCGATTCGCCGTCGATCAGGCGGCCGGCATGGATCAGCGTATCGGCACTGGCGATGTTGGCGAATAAAACCAATAGCAGGATACCCTGTAAGGACGCGATGGCATTTTTCATAGTGGCGAGCTCGCTGGTTGAATGGCTGCGGACGATAGAAAGAGGCGGACATTCTAGCGCCGGTGAGCCCTTGTCAGCAATTAGTGTCACTATTTGTGCGAGAATACGGCGATCAGAACAAGTGCAAATCAGGGGGAGAGTATGGCGGGATCAACGGGCTCCGGAGAGCAGTGGTCATCACGATGGGGTTTCTTGCTGGCGGCGGTTGGCTTCGCGGTTGGCATGGGCAACATCTGGCGGTTTCCGTATGTTCTCGGCGAGAACGGCGGCAGCGCTTTCCTGTTCGTCTACCTGGCGTGCGCCCTGGCTATCGGTTTGCCGCTTCTGATCACCGAGTTGACGATCGGCCGGCGCGGCGGTCGGAGCGCATCGGGCAGCATCCAGGCGGTGGCTGGCGAAACCGGTGCCAGCAAGGCCTGGGGCATGGTTGGCAGCCTCGGGGTTTTCTGTGCGTTTGTCATCCTTTCCTATTACACGGTGATCTCCGGCTGGACACTGGATTATTTTTTTCGTGCTGCCGGCGGGGACCTGGTTAACATCGATTCCGCAGGCTCCAAAACAATGTGGAACAGCCTGATGAACAGCCCGGGTCGCTTGCTGGTCTGGAATACCGTCGTGCACGTGCTGATCGTTCTTGTTATTCGACAGGGCGTGCAATCGGGGATCGAGCGGGCGGTCAAGATATTGATGCCCGCGCTGTTCATAACGCTCATCATTATGGTGATCTATGGCGTTGTGGCCGGTGACATGGAAGCCGCGATGCGGTTCCTGCTCGAACCGGACTTCTCCAAAGTTTCCTTTCGCACCGTCATGATCGCGATCGGACAGGCGTTTTTCTCGATCGGTATCGGCATGGGTTCGTTGATTGTATTTGGCTCCTACATGCCGAAGGACTTTTCCATTCCGCGTTCGGCGACCGCCGTGATTTTCCTGGATACCGGCGTCGCATTGCTGGCGGGTTTCGCAATATTTCCGCTGGTATTTGCCTACGGCCTGGAAACCTCAAGTGGCACCGGGCTGATTTTTGAAACGTTGCCACTGGCATTCGGCCAGATGCCCGGCGGACGAATTTTCGGCTCAATCTTCTTTGTACTCCTGATTAGCGCCGCGATTTCATCGTGCCTCGGTCTTGCCGAAGGCGTCGTCTCCTGGGTTGACGAACATTGGGGCATCAAGCGAGAGAAGGGCATTTTGCTGACGGTCGGGGCGGGCTGGCTGCTGGGTATATTGTCGATCATGTCGCTGGGCGACTGGTCGGAATTCTATCCGCTGGACTTTATTCCGGCATTTGCAGAGCAGACGATATTTGTCGCACTGGATTTCCTTGCCGCAAATATCTTGTTGCTGGCGGGCGGACTATTGCTGTCAGTTTTCTTCGGCTGGCTGGTGCCGAAACAACTCAAGCTGGACGAGATGGGAGTTGAAGACGGGCTGTTTTTCGCGTTTTGGCGCACCATGATCCGATACATTATTCCACCCATCCTCCTGGTCGTTCTGGCTTTGGGTCTTACCCAATAACCATGGGTTGGTATCCGGAGGAGAGACGCGAGAGTCGGATCGGCTATTCGGTGGATTGTATTGGCGTGTGCAGCGCCCCTCTTCCGATGGGAGTCAGTCACTGATGTCTGTAACACTGACGGCTAATGAAGCCCGCGTGATTGGCTGCCTGATTGAAAAATCCGTTGTCACGCCGGATCAGTATCCGATGACGCTGAACGGCTTGAGCAACGCCTGCAATCAGAAGTCCGGCCGCAACCCGGTGATGTCACTGGAGAAAGGCGCGGTGCAGCGTACGGTCCGCGATCTGGAAATGAAACACCTCGCGCGGACGGAAGAAAATTTCAAAAGCCGGGCGGAGAAGCATGCACAACGTTTCTGCAATACGCGCTACAGTGATTTTCAGTTCGATCCACCGCAACTAGCCATCGTTTGCCTGCTATTGCTGCGCGGTCCGCAGACACCCGGCGAACTGAGGGCGCACAGCGGGCGACTGCATTCCTTTGCTGATAACGCTGCTGTTGTAGATGCGCTGACAAGCTTGCTTGAGTACGACCGCTCGCCGCTGGTGGTGAAGTTGCCGCGCACACCCGGACGCAAGGATGCCGAGTATATGCACCTGTTCTCCGGACCGGTCGACATTGAAGCGCACGTTGCTGAAGCTCGCGCGGTGACGCCGTCGGGTAGCTCCGGGCGAAGTAGCCTATCTGATCTGGAGCAGCGTGTCCGCCGGCTGGAAGCCGAAGTCGCTGATCTTCAGGAACAACTGCGATCGTCGCAAACCCGCCCGCCTCCTTGATAAACCTGCTGTAGGAGCGTCTCCTGAGGCGCGATCGATGTCGGAGGGTCGCGCCTCAGGTGACGCTCCTACAGATGATTTTACTCAAGCCCCGCTGGAGCGAATGACCGTCATTTTTTCGATCTGCATGTCTTCCAGCGTGTACGGGATGCCGCCGGTCCCCAGGCCGGACTCTCTCAAACCCGCGAAGGGCATGACGTCATCGCGGAAGGCCGTATGATCGTTGATCATCACCGCCGATGCGTCCAGACGCCGGACAAGTGACATCGCGAGATCGATATCACGGCTGAAAACGGCTGCCTGAAAGGCGGTGGGCAGGGAATTGGCGGTGTCGACGGCATCATCGATCTCGTCATAGCTGAAGACGCAGACGACCGGACCGAAAATTTCCTCGACGCTGACACGAGCATCCAAAGGTGGATCGAGAATCACCGTGGGTGCATAGCAGGCAGCGGATATTTTCTTCCCGCCGCACATCAGCGTACCGCCGGAGGCAATGGCGGCGTCGACCCATTCGCCGACCCGTTCGACTTCTGCCGGTCGAATCAATGGTCCAACTTCGGTCGATGCATCCAGCGGATCGCCGACGCGTAGTTCAGTAGCGGCCGCCGCGAGATTGGTGGCAAACTCCTGCGCGACTTGCCGTGGCGCGAACACACGTTGAACAGACACGCATACCTGACCGGCATGATAGAAGCCGCCCTTCAAAATGGATTGCAGAGCCAGCTCCTGGTCACAATCGGCTGTGAGGATGGCCGGTGCGACGCCACCATGTTCGAGCGCGCAGCGCACACCCGGTGCCAGTTTGGATCGCAGCATCCAGCCAACGCGGGCGCTACCGATAAAACTGAAAAAACCCAGCCGCCGGTCGGTGACCAGTTTTTCGGCGGTTGCCTGGTCATCCGTGACGATTGCCTGGCACCAGGCGTCCGGCAGGCCGGCTTCTCGCAGCAGGGATACGAACTGCAAACAAGACAAAGGGGTGTCGGGAGCGGGTTTGACGATCACGGGACAGCCAGCGGCAATCGCGGGGCCAACCTGATGCACGATGAGATTGAGCGGATGATTGAAGGCACTGACCGAGACCACGACGCCAATCGGTTCCTTTTGCGTGTATGCCACGCGCCCCTGTGTGGCGGGTGTCGTGCCAAGCGGAATGACTTTGCCGGGATGTCCACGTAACGATTCGACACACAGGCGTACCCCGTCGATGGCTCGAGTGACTTCGACGATCGAGTCAGCCAGCGGTTTGCCACCTTCGCTCGCGGCGAGTAGCGCGAGGTCACCAGCCTGTTCTTCCATCAACTTTGCGGTCCGATCGAGAATCGCGATGCGTTCCGGAATGGCAAGCCAGGTGCGCCGGTCCCGGAACAAAGCGTACGCCGCCGCCAGCGCGTTTTCGACCTGTTCCGGGCCGCTCGTCTCGACCTGACCAAGTTGTCTTTGGTCATACGGCGACATTACGTGTAGCTTGCCGACGGCCGCCTTGCTATCGGCAATCATCAACGGGAAGTCGCACGAGCCCGCGGCAATTCTGGCGTCTAAATCGTGCATGTGATATCGCCGAGCTTTTTGGTGAGTAACGCATTTTCCCGATAGTCGATCGGAATAACGACGAGACTCGGACCTGCTTCGTCCAGAGCGACTTCCAGAGTCTTCGCCAGATCCGCACTGCGATCGACGATATGGCCGTTCCAGCCGAACGACTCGGCCAGTTTCGCCCAGTCCGGGTTGCCGAATGCGAGGTCGGTATGGCGGCCGAAATGCGTTTCCTGCTTCCAGGCAATTAGACCGTAGGCATGGTCTTCCCAGACCATCATGGTTATCTTGCTGTCGATGCGTCGGGCTGTTTCCATTTCCTGCACATTCATCAGAAAGCCGGCGTCGCCGGCGATCCCCAGGATGCGCCTGTCCGGGTGGACGACGCTCGCCGCAATTGCGCCGGGTAAGGCAAAACCCATTGAGCAGAAGCCGTTGGGTATCAGGCAGGTGTTCGGTTCATGGCACTGATAGTGCCTTGCAATCCACATTTTGTGAGCGCCGACATCGGATAACAATATGTCGTGAGGTCCCATGACCTGACGCACATCCCAGAGGACTTTTTGTGGCCGGATTGTCGCAAACGTTTCGTCGTCCTTAAACTCCGCAAAATCAGCCGCCATGTCCTCACGACATTTGCGTTGCAATGTGAAATCGAAATCGAATTTCGGCTTCTCCGCAATACGTTCATTCAACATCCACAACGTGTGTGCGAGATCGCCGATGACTTCAGTTTCGGGGAGATAGTGTTCATCGATTTCTGCCGCCAGAAAATCAACGTGGATGATTTTCTTGTCGCGAGTCGGATTCCATAGTTGCGGGTGATATTCGACCATGTCAAAGCCCAGCGTGATCACGAGGTCGGCGTCGTCGATCGCCATCGAGATGCGGTCCTTGCTGCCGAGGCCGACGGTATACAGGCAATATTCCACGTCCATATCGACGCAGCCCTTCGCCATAA
The DNA here is from genome assembly GCA_013151645.1 of Gammaproteobacteria bacterium. GTDB lineage: Bacteria > Pseudomonadota > Gammaproteobacteria > Steroidobacterales > Woeseiaceae > JAADHU01. The sequence continues at coordinate 36,089 of JAADHU010000079.1, forward strand.
ACGTGCTGACCACGCCGATGCCGGTCTGTTCGCACAAAAGGCGCAACTGTTTGCTGGCGCGTCGGCGTATGCAGCCATTGCCTGCAATGATGATAGGGCGTCGCGAATCTTTCAGCATCGCAAAAGCCTGATCGACGATCTTGCTGTCGGCGACCGAACGGCGAAATCGTCGCGGCTTGATCGGTTCGGCGGTCGTTTCTATTTTGGCAACGTCTTCGGGCAATTCAACGTGCACTGCACCGGGTTTCTCGGTGCGGGCCAGGCGCACGGCCTTACGGATTATTTCCGGAATGGTATCCGCGTTCAGAATGGTTGTTGCCCATTTGGTCACCGGCTGGAACATGCTGACCACGTCCATAATCTGGTGAGATTCCTTGTGCAGGCGGTCGGTGGATCCCTGGCCGGTCAGTACCAGCATGGGTGCCCGGTCCATGTTTGAATCTGCTACCCCGGTGATCAGGTTGGTTGCGCCGGGTCCGAGCGTGCCCAGTGCGCCGGCGGGATTGCCGGTCAGGCGCCCGTATATTTCCGCCATGAACGCGGCGCCCTGTTCGTGGCGAGTGAGAACAAAATGAATCTTCTTTGAGGCTTCCAGCGACATCATAAAATCAGCATTTTCCTCGCCGGGAACGCCAAAAATGTACTCAATCCCCTCTTCTTCAAGGCACTTGACGAGCAGGTCGGAGGCTTTCATTTCATTCCCCTTGTTATCGATATTATGATGAGTGGCCGGCCGCCGGTTGCCCGTTAGTGGACCCGATTGATCTCTATCTTATTTCAATTCGTCGCCCGTTACCGCACGGCGGCGCCGCTGGTGCCGTGGCAGACAGACCAGCAAGCTTGCGCGCTGTACTTTTATGATACGTGATATGCGCAACGATTTACTCCTTTGCCGGCTCCTGATTACGATGTTGAAAATACCATGGATGGTTTTTTCAACAGACTGCTAGTCGCTGTTCGGTGTCGTTGGCGGGAAAGCGATCGGTCCCAATCTATCCGGCCGGCAAGGCTTGAACGGCGCATAGAATTCGCGAATTTTCTCGAGATTGACGTCGATATCGTCTGCTGGATCGAGCTGAATGCCGATGCCCATTTTTCGTTGTTCGTAATCGATGAAGGCCAGCACGATAGGTACCTTCGCCGCGACCGCAATCTGGTAGAAACCGGTCTTCCAGTAGGGCATTTTCCTGCGCGTGCCTTCCGGCGCCAGCGCGAGGAAGAAATGCTCCTGCTTCTCGAACATATCGACCAGTTGCTGCACAGTAGACGATGGCTGGCTTCGATCGAGTGGTACCGCGCCACAGGCGCGAAGAACGTTGCCGAGTGGCCACCAGAACAGGGTGTGTTTGGCAAGGATGCTCAGTTTGATGTTGAATGAAATTCGATAGACGATTAGCCAGAATCCGTCCCAGTTCGAGGTGTGAGGTGCGGCGATAAAAACGGCCTTTTTCAAGGGCGGAATTTCTCCTTCCGGCGTCCAGCCGCCGATCCGCATCACCAATTTTGCAAGAGCGCTTAGCATAGCGTCAGGACGCCTCGCAGATCGGAATGAATTATTTTCGGTTCCATTCGTATCGTCATCGTCTGTGGGCGCAAGCCGATTTAGTCACGGACCCGGGTGTTCCAGAGCGAAGCGGCCAGCAACATCGATACGACTGATGTTGCAATCCAGAACTGAATCGCAACGTCGAAATCGTACGTTGTTACGCCCTCGACAATGCTCGTACCCTTGCTGATGAGTGTCGCGCTGATGTTTTCCTGCATGGCTGCACCCAGATAACTAAAGACACCGACCAGGCCCATGGCGGCTCCCGTCGCTCCGCGTGGCGCGATATCGACGCCAAACAGGCCGCCCACGGATGCGACCAGGCCGCTCAGGGCTGCGCCGTATACGGCAAAGGCGATCGTCAGCGCGAAATAGCTTTGCGGTCCGTAAAAGATGACCAGTAGTGCACAAATTTCAACGATCGCAAAGATCAGGTTGGCCGGTGGCCGCCTGGCATCAAATACCTTGTCGGACAGGTAGCCGTAGGCAATGGAGCCGACTATGCCGGCGACCGTATTGACAGCGAGCAGGAAACCGGCATCGACCAGCGAGTAACCGCGTGATTCCTGCAGATACAATACGCCCCAGCTATTGATCGCATAACGAGTGACGTACATAAGCGCACTGGCGACGGCAACCACCCAGATCGCTTTGATACTGAAAACGACCTTTTGCGTTTTCCAGGTTGCAATTTCTCGTGGGGCTTCCGTCGGTTCGTTCGCCCATTCCTTTATCGTGGGTAGTCCTGCCGTGGTCGGCGCATTGCGTAGAAACGAGTAAACCCAGGCAGCGGCTCCAATGCATAAGATGCCGGGAGCGATGAAGCCGGCACGCCAGCTGGTGACCGAGACAATCGCAGCAATGACGTAAAACGTCAGGCCCTCACCGATGGAGTGCGATGCACTCCAGATACCGTAGGTTCGACCGCGTTCGTGGATACTGAACCAGTTGGTAATGGAAATGACGGCCGCGGGAGCAGCCATCCCCTGAAAGAAGCCGTTGATGGCCCACAAGGACATGGAGAGCCACAGTAAGACGGACGAGCCCATGAACAGATTCACCAGCGCGGCAATGAAAATACTCAGAGAGAAAAAGATTCGTGGCGGGACATGGTCTGCCAGAAAGCCATTGATTAACTTGCCGCTGGCGTAACCGTAAAACAGCGCGGCACCGATCAGGCCCAGTTCTTCGACGGTAAAGATGCCGTTGTCGATCAGTGGTTTTTTGACGATCGACAGACCGAGCCGGCAGGTATAGATGAAACCGTAGCCGAACGTTATCGCCAGCATGACCCTCAGCCGGTGTTTGCGATATACGCGGTCGACGTCGGCGGGGGCAACCAGGGCTACCGTTTCGGCCATGCGGGGGGGTCCTTTGTTGAAAGTCTTGCGGCAGCTTGCCAGATTGCCGTCAATGAATCGATGTTTGATCGATTTAACAATAACCCGCTGGTGGCGAAGCGTGTCAACGCATCGAGTGCGCTGACGTTGTTTTCAATAACAGCACGAATAAACATTGGATGACCAAAGGAGTTGGGACATGAACACATTGAAAATACTGAGGATCGCGACGGTTGCATTGCTGAGCACGGGCCTGATTGCCATAAGCACCAGCGCAAGCGCCGATCAGGGTGATCGCGTTGAACGTCGGCTGGACAACCGCGGCGATCGCATTGAACGACGACTCGATAACAAGGGTGATCGGGTCGAACGTCGTCTCGATCGCAAGGGCGACCGCATCGATCGGCGGCTGGACAACAGAGGTGATCGAATTGACCGTAACCTGGATAGACGCTCAGATCGTGCCGCAAATGCCGGTCGCGACGGGTTGGCCCGTCGACTCGATCGTAAGGGTGATCGCATTGACCGTCGTTTGGGCAATAAAGGTGACCGCATCAATCGGCGCATGGACAACCGGGGTAGTCGCATCAATCGTCGTATGGACAACCGGGGTAATCGCATTGATCGACGCATGAATCGCCGCCACTAGGAAAGCAGCGCCAGGAACGATCAGCAACGTCATAGTTCGTCCGAAAGCCCGCCCGACACTCCGTTTTCCCGGAATGCGTGGCGGGTTTTTGTTGACTCCCATCGATGTAAATTCCCCCGCAGAAACACAGATGTGGTACAGAAATTTGTTATGGTGCGCATCTGGAAATACACGCCCATGCGGGCGTCGGGAATTGTGTCTTTGAGTAAGCGTAATTGGTCGATCGACTCGCTCGTCCTGATTTTCTCGTTTATCGTATTCGCGCAGCTGCTGACCTATGTCGTTCCGCAGGGACAGTTCGAGCGCGAACCCTATCAGGACAATCCCGGCCGTTCCATGGTGATTCCGGAAACCTACGCGCCGGCGATTGCAGGGCAAAAGATCAGAATTGAGCCGTGGTATTTCCTCACAGCGATACCGAAGGGATTCGAAGCGGCACAGGACATTATCTTCCTGATATTTATCGCCGGGGGCGTGATCGCGATTCTCCGTAAGAGTGGCGCCATTGACGCCGTATTGCACAAGGCGGTTGCGCGATTCGGCAGTAGCCCGGGGATTCTGATTGCGGGTTGCTTGTTCCTTTTCAGTCTGGGTTCCTACACCATCGGTATGGGAGAAGAGTACGTACCACTGATACCCATCATCGTGACGATGAGTCTCGCGATGCGTATGGACGCGATCGTTGCAATGGGCATTGTCTGGATTCCGTACGGCATCGGCTGGGCGTGTGCCGGATTTAATCCGTTTGGCGTTGTTATCGCACAGAATATTGCGGGCTTGCCGCTTACCTCCGGTTGGGCGATTCGCGCCGTAATGATGGTTGGCTTCCTGGCGATCGCCTTTCATCATATCTACCGCTACGCGGTCAGGGTGCGAAACGATCCATCAAGCAGCCTGGTTGCGCACATCGATTACAGCTCGGGTTTCGATGCGCCGAACGACATTCGCCTTAGCGGTCCGCGAATATTGATTCTCCTGGTCTTCGCAGCGGGTGTCATCGGGTTTGTTGTCGGGGCCAAACTGTATGCTTGGTACGTCGCCGAATTGACCGCGGTATTCTTCGCCATCGGACTGCTGGCCGCGGGAATCTCCCGTATTTCTCCAGGGGATACGAGCAGGACGTTTATTCGTGGCGCCGCCGAGATGACGGCGGCCGCGTTGTTGGTGGGTTTCGCGCGCACGATTGAAGTGGTGCTGGTGGATGGGCAGATTATCGACAGCATGGTCAACACGATTGCCAATGTGCTGCGCAGTTTCGGTCCTGAGACATCGTCAGTGGGTATGTTAGTTGTGCAAACGATCTGCAACTTCTTTATTCCGTCCGGTAGCGGTCAGGCATTCGTCACCATGCCCATCATGTCGCCGTTGGCTACCCTGACCGGCGTGCCACAGCAAACGGCGGTGCTCGCGTATCAATTTGGGGATGGGTTTACCAATATGATCGTACCGACCAGTGCGTTGGTGATGGGCGCGCTGGCGCTGGGAAAAATTCCCTACGGTGCCTGGGTCCGTTTCATTACACCGCTGCTCGTGAAGCTATTCGCGCTGGCGATTGTTTTCCTGGTATTGAGTATTCACTTCGGCGAAGCGGTTGGATTTAATGCCTAACGGTTTTCAATAAGGCGTGATTCACCGCGGTTTCTCGGGTCAGAGGCGGCCTCGATCGTTACACCGTCGTCATAGATAACCTGAACATCGCCAAAGTCGAACGGACTCATCGTTCGATAACCACGATCGCCGAGTGCGGAAAGCGTTTCCTCCGGCAATGGCCGGCTCGGGCCGAGAAAAATCAAATCCGGCGGCAGAAGCTGATGATGGAATCGGGCGGCATCGGTCGCCTCGAGAGGCGTCATGCCGAAATCGAGAATGTTCAGGATCGTTTGAAAAACGGAGGTGAAAATAGTCGACCCACCCGGTGTGCCAATGACCATGGCGACTTTGTCATCCTTCAACAGAATCGTCGGGGTCATGGATGACAACATGCGCTTGCCCGGCTGTATTTCGTTGGCCTTGCTGCCGACGACGCCGAATACGTTAGGCACTCCGGCTTTCACGCTGAAATCGTCCATTTCATCGTTGAGCAAAAATCCTGCACCTTCGACAATGACTCCGCTGCCAAAACCGAGGTTGAGCGTGTAGGTATTCGATATCGCGTTACCCCATTTGTCGAGAATAGAATAGTGCGTCGTATCGTGTGTCTCGAGACCCGTGCCGGCCCCGACATCCATTGAAATGGATTCCGGATCGATTTCCTGTGCCCGTAGTTTGATGTAATCGTCGTCGAGCAGTTCCTCGATGCGACTGTCGATAAAATCCGGGTCGCCAAGAAATTCGGCACGATCGGCAAAAACGCGTTTTTCGATTTCCGCCACGAGATGAATGTACTGAGCGGAATTGTGCTCCACGTCCTCGAAGTAGTGATTGATATAGTCGCGAATTTTCAGGAGCTGGATCAATGCGAAACCGCCGGAACTTGGCAACGGTGCGGACAGAACCTCGAATTCCCGCCAATTCGCGCGCAGTGGCTCACGCCAGACTGCTTCGTAGGCGGCCAGGTCCTGCAGCGTGATCAGGCCGTCACCGCGCTCCATCTCGGCGACGATCAGTTCCGCGGTCTGGCCCCGATAGAATTCGTCCATACCATTGTCGGCGATTCGTTTTAACGTTTCCGCAAGCTCGGGCTGTTTGTACATTTCGCCTGTGTGCATGGCACCGAAATAGTCGGCGAAATTCGTTTTCCCCGCGTACATCTCGAGACGGGACAGCATGCCGCCGCCCAGTTTCTCCGGTACTTCGAAGCCTTCTTCCGCGATACGAATGGCCGGGGCGAGTAGTTGACTCCACGGCAACGTTCCGTAACGTTGATGTGCTTGCCAGAAACCGGCGACCGTCCCGGGCACACCGACAGACAGGTGGCCCACCAGGCTTGCTTGCTTGATGACATCGCCGTTTTCATCCAGGTACATGTCACGGTCCGCCGCCGCCGGCGCTTTTTCCCGATAGTCGATGAAGGCATCTTCGCCATTCATGTGGATCAGCATAAAGCCACCGCCACCGATGTTGCCGGCCTCGGGAAAACTGACGGCGAGCGCGAATCCAGCGGCGATGCCGGCGTCTACCGCATTGCCACCTGCACGCAGAATATCTTCGCTCACCTGCGCACCGTATTTGTCGGGCATCGCTACCGCGGCGGTGTGATATGCGGCTGATTCTTCGACCGAGGCAGTTGCCTGCGGTTCCGGCGGGGCGCAAGCGACCAGCAGGTAAGAGAACGCCAGCAGTAACGGGATTATGGGATATCGACGCAGCATTGTTTGTTCCAGGGTCGTGGTTATCGATGCCTACGGACTGGATTGATACCAGTGCACGCCTGCATCGTCCGAATATCGTTCTATTCTTCCGGCTTGCATTAAATAGTTCAGGTGCGCGATCGATTCGCCGGTCGCCATAATCAGGTTGCCTGAGCGAATTTCCGCTTTAAACAGTACGGAAAAGGTGTCAACAGCACGTCGCGGTTCGCGACAATGTTTTGCGAGTGCGTCGAGACACGCCTCATGCTCATTCGCGAGTTGATCGAGTCTCGCGTGCGCACCATAAAACGGCTTGCCGTGGGCGGGCAGGACCAGCACGTCCTTTGGAATCCGATCCTTCAGATAACCGAGTGATGCCATCCATTCCGCCAGCGGGTTGGCGACCGGTTCTGTCGGGAAGACGCTGACGTTCGACGAGATTCGAGGTAGCAACTGATCGCCGGCGATCAGCACATTGTTCTTGGCCGAATAGAGGCAGGCATGCTCGGGCGAGTGCCCGCGCCCGACGACGACGTTCCAGGTCTGTCCGCCGATGTCGACGTCGTCACCGTCCTGTAGTCGTATGAATGAATCGGGGAGCGGCGACACAAAGCGACCGAACAGGCCAAACATCTCCTGGTAGCGAACCATTGCTTCCGGCGGAAATCCGGCGGCGTGATAAAAATCGATTCCGGCCTGCGGTGTTTCGCGCCCTGTGTCGGCCGTCAGAATTCGACACAGCAGGTATTCTTCGCGGCTCATCCATAGATCGGCATCGAGTTCGTCGCAAAGCCAGCCGGCGCATCCGGCATGATCCGGATGCATGTGAGTCACGAATACCCGTTCAACCGGCGCCTGGTGCATGACCTCCGAGAAAATCCGCTGCCATACGGCGCGACTCTCATCGCTATTGACACCGGTATCAACGATGTCCCATCCATCCGTCGATTCGAGCAGCCACAAGTTGATATGGCTCAGGGCGAACGGCAGCGGCATACGCAGCCAGTGGATGCCGGGGGCCACCGGCAACGTCGCGCCCTTGTCGGGTGTGTCTTCCAGCGCGTACTGGATCGGGTCTTTGACTATTGCGTGCTGCATAGCCGCATCTTCGCATGGCAGGCGGGCTGACAGGAAGCTATTGCTGGTCGGGGTTAGAGGTCACGTGTCAGGTCACGCTACAGGAGTGCCAATAGAATAAT
>JAADHU010000012.1 GCA_013151645.1 Gammaproteobacteria bacterium
GATTGACGCTTACCCAATATAGAAAGGACTGTAGACATACCTATTAGTTCGAGGTATTGTTGATTTGTGCGGGAACACACGAAGGAGTGCATCCCGTCATGAATACCATCCTCAGAGTTTCCCTCTTAACTGCCACTCTCGTGATCGCCGCGTCGCATCCCGCCGTGGCGAACGATTTACCGTCGTTTCCGTTCTTGCTTGTTGAAGGCAAGGCTTTGGCCGATGTACGGCCAGATAAAGCGACGTTAAGAGTCTATGTATCGGCGTTCGACCCCCAATCTAGCGTTGCCGCAGAGACAGTACAAAAGCAATTGATCATTTTGCTCGGTACCTTAGCGAAGCATTCGATTCCGGACGATGCCATTACAAGCTAGCTACAACCTGGTAAAGGAGGTAGAGCGAGCGCGGAAGGATCGGGTTGAGATGGAAATCGTCGGCTACCATGTGTCGCGCCGTCTCAAGGTCGAGTTGCTGGACATTTCACAGTTTGCAACGCTTGTTGCAGAAATAGCCAAGCTCGACAACGTCTCGTCGCTGGACGCCGATTTTGATGTCACTAACCGAGACAGCGTAGAGCTCAAGTTAATGAACGAGGCGGGCGTTGATGCGAGGCGCATTGCCGAAAATATGGTGCACGGGATGTCGCGAACTGTCGGTCGCGTCTTCGCTATTTCAAAGTCTTCCATTCGTTCTTCTGTCGCCACCTTTGCATTTGATGTTCGTGCAAATTATCCAGCCGCAATGATGCGAATGAGCGCAGATTATCAAGAAACGATTTTCGAGCCTTCGACGATTGAATTGCGCCAATCAATTCATGTCATGTTTGAGTTGGAGTGATGGTTCCGCAGCGTATTTAGTCAGTCTCTGTATGGCAGTCGGGCCGTGATTGAGGTCGAGAAGCCTGATTATCGCCAGTCATTTTCACAACGGTGGGGAGTTCGGCGAGACTTAACAGCCGCTGACTGTGTGACGAGCGTCATTGGCGCAATTCATCGCGGATGGCGACCTATTGATGCCCTTGTGGGATAATGGAGGAATGGGGGAGCGAAAAATCCATGAAACGCAACCCGAAAAGCAACCCCAAGAATAAAGAAGAACGTCTAACTCGTTGGTTTTAAAAGATGCCCCGGTAGCTCAGCTGGATAGAGCGTCCGCCTCCTAAGCGGAAGGTCCCATGTTCGAATCATGGTCGGGGCGCCATACCCATACGGGCCTAAGGCCCGTATGGGTATGGCGGTCCGATCTAAGCTGTGGATCATGCGTTCGACAAAATGCGTCAGCATTTTAGGCGTCATCGCTTGCGATGACGGGGCGCCAAAAGACGATCGGTACCAGAAATGGTTAGGGCAACGGAATGTCAGTGTTCGACTTACCTTCCTGATAAATGTCGGATAATTCTGCGTAGGCCGTCATCAACGATTCGACCTGCTCGCGCAACGTTTCCTGCTCCGCGCCGGGTAAACCGGCAATCATGTCGACAAGACTGTGGCTCGTCCAAAATGCGTTCCGGCGCACGTAGTTGCCACCTTTTACGTCGAACACTTCCTGCAGAATCTTCAGATCATGGGGAATGTTGAAGGTCTCGGCCGTATCTTCGTAGCCGAACAGGTAGTAGAAGTTATCGAAGCCGGTCCAGGTGATCGCCGACAGGCACAACGAACACGGCTCATGGGTCGCGAGGAAGATGCAGTCCTCGGTACGCGGTCGTTCGGCGGCCGGTATTTCATAGAATAGTTTCAGCGTGTGAACTTCGCCGTGCCACAGTGGATTCTCGTTCTCGTTATTGGTGCCCGCTATTACCAGCGACATGTCGTCTTTGCGCAGTATGGCCGAACCGAACACCTTGTTTCCTTCGGCGACCCCCAGTCGCGTCAACGGCACGACGTCGTTAGCGATGACGTCGAGCATACGGGCAACGCGTTTTCCGTCAGTCATCGGGACTGTCCGTCCGTGCGGCCCGGAAGGATCAGGTTCAAAACGATCGATACCACCGCGCCCGGAATCAAACCCGAATTCAAGACGGCTTTCGTGCCGTCGGAGGCATTCGCGTACAAGTCTTCTTGTCCGGGCAGGCCGATGGCGACCGCCATCGTCACGCCGATGATGAGCATGTTGCGTTTATTGAACGGAATGCCGGCCAGCATTTTCATACCGGCCGCCGCGATCAGACCAAACATGATCAGCACGGCGCCACCCAGGACGGCGTTGGGAATGGTGGTGACCACGGCACCGAGTTTGGGTATAAGCCCGGCGACGATGAGAAAGCCACCGCCGATGGCGACGACGTAGCGACTCGCAACGCCGGTTAACGCGACCAGCCCCACGTTCTGGCTAAAGCTGATCTGTGGAAAAGCGTTGAAGATCGCGGCGAAGCTACTGGCCAGTCCGTCCGCCATGACGCCGCCGGAGAGTTCATCGTCTGTGGGTTCGCGATTGGCGCCACTGATCACGGTACCGGTAATGTCGCCAATGGATTCGGCACTGGTGACGATCGCCATCAGGACGACGCCGGCGATTGCGACCGGGACAAACTCCAGGCCGATATGGAACGGCATGGGAATCTGTACCCAGCCGGCATTGCTGACCTTGGAGAAGTCGATCATCCCCATCGGAATCGCGACAACATAGCCCACCACAATGCCGATTAACACGGCCATCTCGGACAAGAATCCGCTGGCATACTGGTTGAAGCCGATAGTCACGACAAAAACGAGCGCGGCCAAAAGCAGATGGTTGCTCGCACCAAAATCTGCTACCCCGAAACCGCCGCCGACGTAAGTAAAGCCGACCGGCAATAGAATAATACCGATCATAACAATGAAGGTGCCGGTGACCACCGGTGGGAACACAAAGCGTATCCAGCGCAGGCACAGTCCGACGGCCGCCATGGCCAGACCGCCACAGAACGCCGCGCCCAGAACGGCGGGCAGCCCGTAAGCGGCGGCAATGGGCAGCATAACCGGTACAAACGCAAAGCTGGTGCCCATCACAATGGGAACCCGCGCGCCGATGGGCCCGACGCCGAGCGCCTGTACAAGTGTGGCAACTCCGGCGACAAACATCGTCGCTTGCACCAGGAAAATCGTCTCGGCAGACGGCAGGTTTATGGCAGCGGCAATAATCAATGGCACACTGACGTTACCGACGAACATCGCCAGAACGTGCTGAAAACCCAACGGCACCGCCTCGATGAGGGGTGGCATGAAGTTGACGTCCTGAAGTTCGGCTGCTGAATGCTGGTAGCGAGCGTGCTCTTCTTCTTCCGGCTTTGACATAGATTCCACGTGGAAAGGAGCCGGACCTGCACCGACTGTTGAGGACTGGTACGCAAACTAACAAGAATCGTACGGTGGGGGAACACACACGGCTTGAGCGAAATCGGCGCGCCTGCGCCGACAGGTGCAGCCCGACAGCTCTGGCGAATAGAACGATGCTCGGATTTGTTGCGATTTTCCAACGACTTGCACGACACTTCTCGATTTTTGGCAATGTCGACTGGATCATTGTTTTTGGTCGAATTCGTGGGTAATCTGAGGGCCTTGTTGACTACGGCGTATTGTCAGTGCCCCGATTCTTTCTCCAAATGCACAGTTTGCTACTGCTGATTCTCCTGGCCGCGTCCGGCGTGTCGTCGGCGAACGAGTTCAATCGGGGTTTCGCTGCCTATACCGATGGTGATTTTTCGGCTGCTTTCACTATCTGGCTGCCGTTGGCAGAGGGCGGCGATCTGGGCGCGATGTACAACATTGCATTGATGTACGACCAGGGCGTGGGTGTAGAGCAGGACAAGCAACTCGCCGTGCGTTGGTATCTGAACCCGGCCGAGCATGGCGATGTTTCCGCGCAGTTCAATCTGGCCTCAATTTACGACTACGGCGATGGTGTCGACGAAGACAATCTTGAAGCCGTTCGCTGGTATACGGCGGCGGCACGGCAGGCCGACGAACAGGCACAGTTTAACCTGGGTGTCATGTACGGCAGCGGCGAGGGTGTCGATGTCGACTACGAAGCAGCGGTGCGCTGGTATCGTTTGAGTGCGGACCTGGGTCACGTCGCCGCGCAATACAATCTGGGCTATATGTACGACGTTGGGCGCGGCGTGAAAGAGGACAAATCGTTGGCGCTATTTTGGTATCTGCGTGCGGCAAAGCAGAATGATTCTGATGCGCAATATGCAATCGCCCTGATGCATGACGAAGGCGCGGGCGTACCAGTGGACGACGTCGCCGCGATGTCCTGGTATGAACTTTCGGCGTCGCAGGGACACATCAAGGCGCAATTCAACCTGGCCATCATGTACGACATGGGCGAGGGCCTGGCGGAAGACAATCTGTCGGCCGTCAAGTGGTATTCCGCGGCCGCGGAGCAGGGGCATCTGGGTGCGCAAGTCAATCTCGGCATCATGTATGAGAATGGCGAAGGTGTTGACAAGGATCTCGTGGAAGCGATGCGATGGTACCGTTTGGCGGCCGATCAGGGGTCGGCGGAGGCGCAGTATGCGGTCGCCCTGCTTTTCGATACGGGTGAGGGCGTCGCTGAAGACAACGTTGCTGCGATCGCCTGGTATACGCTTGCCGCCGAGCAGGGTGACGCCGATGCACAAAACAATCTCGGTGCGATGTTCGACGCGGGCGAGGGCATCGCTGAAAACGATGTGACGGCGCTGCACTGGTATTCATTGGCGGCGAACAGCGGCAATGCGATTGCCCAGAACAACCTGGGCGCGCTGTATCTCGCGGGCGACGGTGCTGCTGAAGACAAAGTACAGGCCCACAAATGGTTCCTGATCGCCGAAGAATTGGGAAATGAAATCGGTAAGAAAAACCGCCTTGCCTCGGCACGCTTAATGGCGGTCGCCGAAATTACTGAAGCGAAACGCCAGGCACGCGAGTGGCTGACGGAGTTCAAAAGCGGCCGATAGAAAAGCACCATTCTGTGTGGAAACGCGCTTTGATAGGTTTTTCCGGTAAGCTCAAGTCTCGCTACCACGACAGCCAGATCTCAGGGAACACCATTGCCAGAAAATTCTTCGGCTCGATTGTTGGGCTTATTGGTCAACCCGACCAGTCGCCGCAACAAACGACACCTCGACGCAATCAAACAGGTCGCGAACGCTAGTCCGAACATTCGTCTGCGCATTACTGAATCGCAGACCGAGGTGTCGAAGAGCCTGGCCGAGCTGGCCGCGGAGTCTGTCAACGTATTGGCGATTAGCGGTGGCGATGGCACAGTCTCACGCGTTCTTTCACATTTGCTCGACGAAAAACCGTTCGCAGAAATGCCGTTGATCGCGATCTTGCCGGGCGGCACGGCGAATATGACGGCCGGGGACATTGGATTTCGCGGTAGTGTTCTGAGTACTTTGGGTCGCCTGCGTGATTGGCTGGAGAACGGTGCTCGGGATGCGCAAGTTATTCGTCGTTCCATTCTTTGCGTGCGACCGGGCGACGAGCAGACACCGCACTACGGCATGTTCTTCGGTGCCGGTGCGGTCGTGCAGGGAATTGAATACACCAACGAAAATATCCATTCGCGCGGTATGAAAAACGAATTGAGCCTGGGCCTCGGGCTGGTGCGATCGATGTGGGGTATTGCACGACAGGACCCGCGGTTTATTCAGCCGACAGCCATTTCCGTTAGCCTCAACGATGACCCGGTCACGCCCTCTCAAAACATGACACTGCTGGTCGTCAGCACATTGGAACGATTGTTTCTGAACATGCATCCCTTCTGGGCCGAGGCGAACGGCAAACCACTACATACCACCATCGTTCACAGCCCGGCGAAAAGGTTGATCAGAAATCTGCCCTCGTTGTTGCGTGGCAAACCGAATCGTCACCTGAGCGCGGATCCGGGATACCTGAGTTACAATCTCGACAGAATCAGTCTGAGTTTTGATGGGCCGTTTACCCTGGATGGGGAAATCATACATGCCCGAGTCGATGCCGGCCCGGTCGAAGTCAGTGACGGTGGTGAACTGTCTTTTCTCCGTCTCTAGAATGAATAACACCACGGACATTGCGATGAACAATGGCGATGCTTCGGTATCGAACGCGGCGGCACTCGACACTCTGGTTGCGACGCTTCGTCGTGAACATGGCAGCGGGATTAGTGCCGTTTTGTTTTATGGCTCGTGTTTGCGCAGCAATAACCCCTTTGACGGCATTGTGGATTTGTACCTGGTGGCGGATTCCTACCGCGCCGTTTACCGCAGCAGGGTGCGCGCCTTCTTGAACTGGTTTCTGCCACCCAACGTTTTTTATAAAGAAATCGACATGGGTGAGCGTGT
>JAADHU010000015.1 GCA_013151645.1 Gammaproteobacteria bacterium
AGCCCTCTCCCAGCCCGTCTTCCAAGCACAAAAAGTCCGTATGGCAGCGAGTGGGTCGCCGCTGAGTGAGTCAGGGTCTTTCGAACTCAGCGGCGACCCACTCGCTGCCATACGGACTTTTTGTGCTTGGAAGACGGGCTGGGAGAGGGCTAGAAAGGCACGCCGACTGCTTTGCAGAGGAAGCGCATGTAGGGTTCGCCGGCGCGGAAGGCGGTTTCGACTTTTTGCTGGAATTTCGGCTGGGTTGCGGCGCCGGAATCGAGGTTTTTGATCGCGATGAAATCCTTGCGCTTGATATCAGTCAGCAGCGGATGGTCTTTATCAAAACCTCTTGGCGCGCGACTTAGCGTCTCACCACCCAGCTTGAAATGCCTTGAAAACGTCTTGTCCTTGCTGGCACTAAGCCACTGGGCTTCCTTGTCGACGATGCGCTGCCGGATACCGAAGAGTGGCTCTGAATCCGGTCGCCACATGCCCACGCCAACAAATATCTGCTCGGTATCGATATGCACGTAGTACCCCGGTGAATGCACGTCTCTGGCCTGCTCATGTCTGAACTGGATACCGATGTTGGTCTTGTAGGGCGTTTTGTTCTTCGAAAAACGGGTATCGCGATAAACGCGCATCAGTGAGCCGCCCATACGCTTCGGTATCGCCGTGAACCGCGGCGCGATTTTCTCGAGGGGATCGTGCATGGATTGAATAAATCTGAGCGCGACGTCAAGCACGTGTTCCTCATACCGCGCTTTGTTCTCGTTGAACCACTCACGATTGTTGTTGTTCTTGAGTTCGTTCAGAAAACCGATCGTGTCGGCTGTGAAACATGCGTAGCGAGCTTGTGCCATGTTAGTCGTGCTCCTGCCTTTCGTTCGGGTTTGGAAACATATCGGATTCGTCCTCACCTTGCCGCTCCGTCAGGCACACGAAGTCTTTTTCAAGCAGCAGAGTGAGTGTGTCGTTCTCGCCCAGTGTTTCTTCGGCCAACACCGAGATCTGATCTGAACCGGCCCATGTATTGACGATAGACGCGGGAATACGGAGCCCAATGGTGTTGTTGATGTAGAACGCCTCAGGCCGCAGGCCATCAGCCGAACTTTCCACAACGTATCGAATTCTGGCGCCACTCGGGAAATTCAAATCGGCACTCACGGATCCATCGTCGCGGAGCGTGTTGGCCTCGGTTCGCGTGAGCCTGAACCTGATCGAATTATCGCGTATTCTCAATTTCATGAGCGAACCAACGTTGCCTGAAGGGGCGGTCATTTAACCATGTTTCAGCAGAAAACTGCGCAACCTCGATGATTTCCGAGCCCCTGTTTTACGCGGCAACCGTGCCGGCGATACTGATTTTCGGTATCTCGAAAGGCGGCTTTGGCGGCGGCCTCGGAGTCCTGGCCATACCGTTAATGGCGCTGGTGATGTCTCCCCTGCAGGCGGCCGCGATTCTCCTGCCGATACTGTGCCTGATGGATTTGTTCGGCCTGTGGGCCTACCGGGGAAAATGGATTGCGACTGAATTGCGTATTCTCGTGCCGGCCTCTTTGCTTGGTATTGGGGTGGGTACGCTGTTATTCGAGTACATGAGCCCGGCGGTTGTTCGTCTGCTGCTGGGGATTGTCGCGCTCAGCTTCACGCTACAATACTGGCTCGTACACAATTTTCGGAGGGAGACGAAACACTCCGTGTATCCCGCGTCCGTCGGCATTCTTGCCGCAGGCGCCGCTGGATTCACGAGCTTTATTGCACATGCCGGCGCGCCACCGCTCAATATGTATCTACTGCGACGTGGCATGGATCGAAGCCGGTTTGTGGGCACCTCCGTCGTATTTTTTGCCGTCGTAAACTACGTAAAGCTCGTCCCGTACGCCTGGCTGGGGCAGTTCGACCGCAGCAACCTGTACACGGCACTCGTGCTCTCGCCGCTGGCACCAATCGGCATCGGCGCCGGTGTCTGGCTGCACAACCGGGTGAGTGACCGGTTTTTCTTTCGCTTCGTCTATGTCCTGCTATTTGTGGTTGGCATCAAACTCATCTACGACGGCATCAGCGGGCTTTGAGTCGACCGAGAAGTGTGGCGATATCCGCATTTTCCGGATATTGGGCTTGCATGCGCAAGGCCTCACGACGTGCATCCTCGTTACGTCCTGTGGCATAAAACATCGTCGTTAAGCCCCAACCAATATCGAAATCGCCAGGGAAAGCCTGACTCGCATCCTGCATCGCGGCCATCGCCTCATCGGCGTGTCCCAATGAATTGAGCGCCACCGCATACACGTACGCGTAGCGCCGATTTCCGGGTTCGAGGACCGCTGCACGTCGCAGCTCTGGCAATGCAACCTCAGCCTGGCCACCGCGAACCAGTAGCAGTCCCAGCGAATGACGCAATGCCGCACTATCGGTGTCCAGCTCCAGACCCGCCTGCAACAACAACATGGCATCTTCGTCACGCGCCAATTGCCGATACAAATCGGCCAGATTCACTCGCGCGACGACGGCTCCCGGCTCCATCGCCAGCGCCCGTAATAACGAAGCCTCTGCCCGTTCCGTGTCACCCCGTGCAAGGTAAATGGACGCCAGGTTGCTGTGGGCTTCCGGCCGTTCCGCGGCCGCCAGCTGTGCGTCAATGTATTCTTTTTCGGCCGCCCTGAACGCTGCCTGTGCGCTCTGCGGGAGACCGCGCCTGGCGGGAGACAATATGCTCGCGGCTTCGATGCGCACCGCGCGCACCGGGTCGTCAAGGAGCGGCGTCCCGCCCGCCAAAGCGAGTTCACTCGCCGCGCCCCGTAGCGCCCGCAAAGCACCCAGGCGAAGCAGCGGATCGGCGTTGTTCAGCCCGTCACGAATAGCACCGACCGAGTTCGAATCCAGCGGCGGGACAAGCAGGGAAAGAGCGGTCGCTCGTGCGATTCCGGGAAACGCCGAATTGCGCGTCGCGTCCGCCAGCGCTTTATTGGCCCCGGCAGCAACACCGCGACCTGCATGGATGGCACCCGCATAATGGCCCTGCCGGGTCTTGCCGTACCAGTCATCCACTGCCGCGGCGGCCCACTCCGGCCCTTGTTGTGCGTGACAATTATTGCAGGCATTCGGCGATCCTGTCGAAATCGTCAGATCAGGTCGCGGCACGCGAAAACTGTGATCGCGTCGACCATCAATCACCATGTAGTTGCGGGATGGCATATGGCAATCGACACAAACGACCTGCTCCGGTGGATGCCGGTGATGATCGCTGCTCGCAAATCGGGACGGCAGGTGACAAGTGGCGCAAATGTCGCTCGGCTTACCTGACGTTCGTAGTGTTGCGGTATGCGGATCGTGGCAGTCTGTACAGCTCACACCAGCCTGATACATCTTGCTTTGAACGAATGATCCCCAGACATACGCCTCGCCATGAATCTGACCATCGGCATAATAAAGCGGCTCGTCCAGCAATGCGGGCATGTGCGTGTCCAGCAACGACCGTCCGTATTGATATTCCCCCGTAATGGCGGCGCGCCTGGCATGACATCGGCCACAGGATTCGGGCTGCTGCGGGGGACGGACACGAAGTTCGCTACGCTGCGCAATACCGCTCTGAGAATTCATTTGCCATCGTGCCTGCTTCGTATCGTCAAGATCGACGAGCAGGCCAGTCGTGCGCTCAACAGTGCCGGCATTCGCCGCCGCCACATGCCGGGACCCCGGCCCGTGACAACCTTCGCAACCCACGTTGATTTCGGACCATGTCGTGTCGAACGACTGCGTCGCGCCGGCGAAGTTTTTTTGCAGGTTGGTGGAGTGACATTCGGCGCACATGTAGTTCCAGTTCTGCGCCCGGCCCGTCCAGTGCAGCGGGTCATCGGATGCTATGAATTCCTGCGCATAGATGTGGAACCAGCGCTGCCCACCCGCCGACTTTTTGCGACCGTCCCACGCCAGCGGTAACGCTTGCAATCGACCGCCGCTGAACTCGACCAGGTATTGCTGTAACGGCGCTACGCCGAACGTATAGCGAATTTCAAATTCCGCCAATTCGCCCGCTTCATTGTCCGTCCTGACCCAATAGCGTCCGTTGCGCGTAAAGAATGAACTAAGGACATCGCCAACCCTGATGCTGGCATTGTCAAAATCGCCAAGCACCGTTTTCGCCGTCGCATGCTGCATCGCCAGATCGTGGTGCGAACCGGACCAGTCCTGGTACTGAGACGCATGGCAGACGGCGCATTGTGTCGAACCCAGGAATTCGACCGGGCTGTTCGTGAAAGCGGCGGACGCCGGCAGGGTCGCGTCGGGCGAGTGGCAGGCAGCCGCCAGGCCGACCAGCAGGATCATCAGCACCCCGCGGATACACGAAAGACGGCAGCCTGTGATTACCAAATGGACGTTCCCGCAAGCAGAAAAGGCGCGCGACCGGGCATGCACGATACCCTGTCCAGGGTGATCGCGGAAGCACAGCTCGACGACGTCGCTCTATGCATCACTACTCCTGACGAGCCCGGTGTTGCCACCGGGCTCGTCAGGTACGTACTGCTTATTATTATTTTGGGGACTAACGCAATCCAGTCGAACTAGTCGGCCATTACGTTTTCAGCCTGCGGACCCTTCTGGCCCTGCGTGACTTCCATCGTTACCTTCTGGCCTTCTTTCAGCGTCTTGAATCCTTCCATACTAATCGCGCTGTGGTGAACGAATACATCGGCTCCGCCTTCACGTTCAATAAAACCAAACCCTTTGTCATCGTTGAACCACTTTACGGTTCCATCAACTCTTTCGCCTGACATAACTACCTCTTAACAATAAAAACCGACCGAAGCCGGCACTCTGACTACGCCCGGTTAAGTCCGGGTCTACGCGCATATTAATCATAAATTTCGCGTGATTGGCAGTTTTTGGTTTAGATCCAGTCTAAAAACGCCGACTTCAGCCACCAATAATGGTCATTTTAGCCCTTTGATTACAGCGACATGACGGCGTCAGATCGAAAAGCCACGAAATCGCAGCGCTGCCGGGTTTTGTTAACTTGGCGCGTCAATTGCGCGAGAACACCGCCAGACAGTGTCCTGCTGCGTGCTTATTACGGTGCGGCGCGTGCCGGCCTGACCGATAACACCAGGCGTGTTCGCGATGGGCACTTCAACGGCCCGGTACGCGCGCCAGCATCGACCGTCGGAGCATTGAGACGTTCTGACAACCCATCAGAATCATGTCTCGCTCCATTTCCGACCGTAGCAGGCCCATAGCCCGATCAACACCGGCGGCGCCGGCGCCCGCCAGTGCGTAGAGATACATTCGTCCGCCCGAGCATGCAGTGGCCCCCATCGCCAGCGCTTTTAGCACGTGAGTTCCGCGCCGTATTCCGCCATCGACGATAATCTCGATTCGCCCGCCCACGGCATCGACGATCGCCTGCAACTGATCGAATGGTGCGCGCGCACCGTCCAGCTGCCGGCCACCATGATTGGAAATCATGATGGCGCTGGCGCCAACCTCGACGGAGCGTTTGGCATCATCCACCGACATCACGCCCTTGATCGCGAACGGTCCGCCCCACTTTTCGATCATTCTTGCGGCGTCGTCCCAGTCAATGGAGCGTTTCATTTGTGAATTGATGTAGTCGACGATCGACGATTCAACCGTCGATCCCGCGGTCGTATAGCGCGAAACGTTGGGGAGGTCGAATTTTTTTCGTAACAGGTAGTTGACTGCCCATTCCGGGTGCAGGGCAAAACCGAGCAGGCTTTTCAGCGTCAGCGACGGTGGCGTTGTCATGCCTGTCAGGTAGTCTCGCTCCCGATTGCCGGCTACGATCGTATCCACCGTTAAGGCCAGCGCATCGAATTCAGCTTCCTTGCAGCGCTCTATCAGGTCGTCGGTCAATGCGGTGTCGTTGTGAATGTACAGTTGAAAGAGTTTCGGCGCGTTCGTCATAGCGCCAATATCTTCTATGCTGCGAGTACCAATGGTCGAAACACCGAACAAGGTACCGTATTTCTCTGCGGCCGCCGCCACAGCCGCTTCTCCATCGTGATGAAACAGGCGCTGCATCGCGGTCGGGGAAAGAAACAATGGCATGGCCAGTTCCCGGCCCAGCACGCGGGTGGTCAGATCAATGTCCTCCACACCGGCCAGCACATTGGGGACGAGATCGACTGAATTGAATGCATCGGTATTGCGCTGCAAGGTGATTTCGTCATCAGCACCGCCGTCGATGTAGTGAAAAATTGCCGCGGGCAGGCGCTGTTTCGCGAGTGCGCGAAAATCGGCGGTCTTGTAACAATTCTTGAGTCGCACCTGCTTTCTCCGGCGGCACTGACCAATTGAAGCTGCAGCGTAACATGACTTCAGGGCTTTGGATTCGGTGCATTAACCGCTGATTTGCATCGTTTGAGTCGTGGCGCTACGGACTCGTGGTATACAAAATCAATGGTTTGTGGTGACTTTCGTCGCCGTGGTCGCAATCTGCTTCAGCTTCCAGACGCGGTAGCCTTCGAACAGGGCAAGCAACGTGAGGTGAGCCAGCGCCACAATGGCAGCGGAGCTCACGAGCAGCCAGTGTACGAACAGCAGCACGGCCGCTGCGTACACCATACGGTGCAGTTTTTTCCAGCTACTTTTCAGCCGGCGAACGGCATAATCGTTGCTGGTCGCAGCCAACACCAGCAGAACAATCAGCGCGACCCAACCTGTCCCTATCGCAGGCGTCCTCGCATCGTCAAGAATATCCGCCCACCAATGCGCTTTCTCAAGATAAACAGCCGTGTGCAGCACGGCGTAAGCGAAACTGGCAATGCCGAGGTAACGCCGATTCTTTGTCAGCCAGCGTGGAAATGCCTTGCCCGGGAACATGAGCAGCAATGGCGTCGCCAGCAGTGCAAGAATAAGCAGGCGCGCCGACATTTCACCCGACGCATGAATCGCCTCAGCGAAGATCAGCCGACCGCCGCTGTAGTCGACAACGGTACTGATGAACGGGAGACTGAGCACGAACCAGACGAAATAGCGCGTTTTCGTCAGTCGCAACAAGAAGTTCATGGGTATTTTCACAGAGTAAAGAATATCAGCTGCGTGCGAATTCAAGAAATCCGTCGAAAGAGGGCTTTTTCGACGAATTGATTGACCGTCAGAAAGGCCCTGCACTAGTATCACCGCAGGCCTAACTTGCAGAGACTGCTTCGTGTCAGATAATTCCTACGATCTTCCCCTGGACAGGGATGACACCCGCTGGGCAACCTCGGCATGGCTGATCCTGGGCCTGGTATCACTAATAGCCGCTGGCATCTTTTCGCTATTGCTGGTGCTTGCCAGAACGCCCGTTGTCCAGAGCTTCATCCCGTTCCTCGATTTTTTTCGCGTCTCACTCGTTGTCCATGTCACGCTATCCGTATTGATCTGGCTGCTGTCGTTCTCGGCGGTTCTGTGGAGCGTGAGCAGCACGAAAAAACACCCTCTCTGGGACCGGATTTCCGTCGGGCTCGCGGTCAGCGGTACCGTGCTGATTATCATTGCGCCGTTCATCGGTGCCGGCAACCCGCAAATGAGCAACTACGTGCCGGTACTGGATCATCCGGTCTTTTTTGTCGGGCTCGAACTTTTTGCCGCAGGCATCCTCAGTCACCTGTTGCGATCTTTGCTGGCGTACCGGCGTATCGGTCCGACGCTGACTGGCTCAGATGCGCTGCAGGCCGGCATTACTGTCTCGGCGATTATTACGGGCGTCGCCATCCTGGCCGTACTCGCGTCCATGCGCGGCCTGCCCGACACGATGACGGGTCAGGTCTACTTCGAGTTCCTCTTCTGGGGCGGCGGACATGTCATTCAATTCAGCTATACTCTGCTGATGATGGTTGCCTGGGTCGTGCTGGCCGACAAAAGTGGCTGCCGTATCGAACTGACGCCCCGTCTTACGCTCGTCTTCCTGATCTTTCTCGCCTTGCCGATCATCACGGTGCCATTCCTCTATGTAGCCCATGACGTCGCATCGCCCGGACATCGACTGGCTTTTACCGAGTTGATGAAATACGGCGGCCTCTCCTGCCTGCCGTTAGGATTGGCCGTATTTGCCAGCCTGTTCAATGCTGGCAAGGCCGACGGCGAACAGCGCTATTTGCGCTCCGCACTGATCGCTTCTGTCGGCCTGTTTGCCGCTGGAGGCGTACTCGGGTTCATGATCGCCGGACTGGACATCGTAATACCGGCGCATTACCACGGCGCCACTGTCGGCGTAACGATCGCCTTCATGGGCCTCACTTTCTACCTGCTTCCGCGTCTCGGATTCGGCCCGCTGCCCCCACGCATGACGTTCTGGCAGCCGTATCTGTATGGCGGCGGCCAGCTACTGCACATCACCGGACTCGCATGGACGGGCGGCTACGGAGTACAACGCAAGACAGCAGGTGTCGCGCAAGGCCTGGACCGAATTGAAGAGATCGTGGGAATGGGCCTGATGGGTTTTGGTGGTTTGATTTCCGTCATCGGTGGACTCCTGTTTCTGATCGTCGCCTGGAAATCACTGCGGGGGAAAACCTGATGGAAATATTGCTCTTCACGGCCGTTGGCATTGCGATTTACGTTGCAGCGGACTGGCTATTGAAACGGATAGAATCGGCTCGTGAAGAACCACTGAAATACCGTCAGATCATTTTTTTCATCATTTTCCTGACGTTGGCGATGACATCGTTTCCGTTACTGCAGCGCTTTTTGTCATCCTGAGCGGGAACCTAATGATGCACGCCCAGATTGCCGTGAAGCCGGGCATCAAAGCTTCCAAAATGCCCAAGAAACCAGTCTGACAAGCATTCGCTCAGGAGCTTGAAACCCGCTTCAGCATCCTGGTCAAAGATATCCATCATGTCCCGGATTTGATCGAGAAGATCCTCGTGATCATCTTTGTGCGCGTCGTATTCTTCGTAACCTGCTTCCCGCATCACGCGCTCTTCAAGCGCGAAATGCATCGCAATTGCCGTGTGCGTATCACCCAGGAACTGCTCAATGGATTTCGCATCGCACCGCGCCTGTAGTTCGGCATGAAGTTCGTTTATTAGCTGGATCATCTGGCGATGCTCGTCGTCCATTGCATCGATGCCGATGGAGTATTCAGGTTTCCAGGTGAGCAGTGGCATGATCAATCCTATTCAAACACGAAACGCTTCGAGAGTTGATCGAAACGAATGACGAAATTTCTGCCCGGGGCGATAGTGACGTGCGCGGACTGCGAATAGCGAAAGGTGGAATCACTACCGGTATTGTCAAGATTCATGCTTAAGTCATATTCACCCGCGGCGATGACGATGCGCTGGTAAGCGATCGATTCACCATCAGACCACAGGCCGCTTGGCGGCAAAGTAGCGCTATACAGAATTTTCTTGTTGGCCGATATTTCGACACGCACCGGGTGGCGTTCTCGCGGACAATCAGCCGGCCTGCGCATGTTGGGCGCCAACTCGTTAAGCTCTTCCTGAGTGAACTTGCGGCACGTTCCGATTCTTTCCCCGGCGAGCGAAAAAGATACCGAAACGATCGCTTCGTCGTTGCCGAGTACGCGCAGTACCGGCCAGGCCGAAAAAACCCCCACGACCACCACGAACAGCGCGTAAAAAACCATTTGCCCGAGAATTCTCACTCCGCATCCCCGTGGCGTACGACGCTATCCACGGATGCGCGCAGCTTCTGCAGATGCCTGGACATCTGCTGTGGCGCAATATTCTTGTCACGCCAGATCATCGCGATCTTGCGGTTGTCGATTCGTTTTCTGAGATGGGGGTCACGGGTGCGCATAACACGTTGCGCGGTCCAGTCCGCGCCGAATCGAAAACGACATCCGCCATCTGCACAGGCGGTCAGGACTATGCCATCGGCGTATCCACGAGACAATGCATAGTCCAGATACGACGGCGGAATCTGACCCATGCAGGCGACATAGATTACTGCTTCCCCCGCTGATTGCAGTTGTTTTCCGACCCGGTTTCCTTCGCAACAAAAAGTCAGTATCCGGCTCGTGTGATCATCCTTGTAGCTGGCCGATTTGATTTTTTCACGCAACGTGGCCGCTGACAACGCCGGCAAATCGATACCCGGAACGAGGTCGCTTCGTGTGCGAAACGGACTCGCCGTGGGACAAGCGCCGACACAGATACCACAGCTCACGCAAAGGTCCGCTACGACGACCGCTTCTTCCGTATAGCTCTTGCCGTCGCTGCGCGGTCGCATGTCGATCGCGCCATACGGACAATCATCTGCGCAACGTCTGCAGCCGTTGCAATTTTCCAGATCCACTATGGCCGGTTCCTGCTTACGACCCGGTGGTAACCACGGTGCCATGACGATCAGCCCGGTGATGCCGACGAGCATCGTCCATACCCAGCCTGGTGACCACGCCCGTACCAGTGGGTAGGTGTGCAGATAAAACCAGTCCAGGTTGATCGACTGCGTCGCCTGCGACAGGTTCGCTTTGTCCTGACTTTCCGCGGGAAACACCAGCGCGAGTACCAGCATCGCCAGCAAGGTGCCACTCATCAGGGTCCGAGGTGGACTGATCACCGGCCGCGAAATGCGGAACAAGTGCAACCAGATGCCGAATACCAGGAAAATTGGCAGGCCTATCAGGTGCAGGAACGCCATGAGGGTAAAAAACCGGTCGCTTAAAACCGAGTCGCTGAGAAAGTTGGCGGCCATCGATCCGGTAAAGATTGGTATCGCATCCATCAACTCCGCGGACGTGATGGCTGTGTAGTGCGCCAGTTCATCCCAGACGAGCCAGTACCCCGTGATTCCCAGTGGGAATATCATCCATATGAGCGGCATGCCCGTGACCCAGCTAAACCACCGACTCTGGCGATAGCGGTCAAACGAAAACTCCTTGGCGATGTGCAATAGCACCGTCACAATCAGGGCGTCCGATGCGTATCGATGCAGACTGCGCATGATGCCGCCCAGGTACCATTGCTGATGCGTCAGGTATTCGAGGGACTCGAACGCCCCCGACACGCTTGTGTGAAAAAATATCAGCAACCAGATGCCGCTGACCAGCACGATCCAGCAAAAAAAGATGCTCAGAGAACCGAGCTGATCGAGCGGACTGTGGCCCGGCGAAAATACCCGGGACATCGGTCGCTGCAGGATCTTAAAGCCGGCACGACCGGTTTTTTGCAACAGGGAGAGCAACGCGGGCCTAGCGATTCCGAGGCCGCCGAAAGCCGCGCCAGAGATAGACGAAGCCGGACAATACGACCAGAAAACCGATGGCTGTCTGAATGAACAACGAATTGTCTATCTCGTAGCGTCCGGTCGCCGGATTGTAGACGGTGCAAAACAGGCGCACCCTGTCGACGAGGCTCGCGATAACATGGCCCTGCGACTCCGGCCGATTCAGGACCAGTTCCTTGAGTGGTTCGACCAGCCACGGCAATTCGAAGTTGATGCCGTAAACCTGCCGGTAGACAGCGTTGTCCCGACCAATGATTGTCACCTGATTGATGTGATCGAATCCTCGTGGCGAAGGAAAATATTGAAAGCCAAGGTCAGCACTCAATGCCTCGATGGTCTCTCTGGACCCACTCAGAAACTCCCAGCCGTCCGCATGGATATTCTGTTCTCTGGCGAAGGCTCGCATCGCATCCGGTGTGTCATGTGCTGAGTCGAAACCGATCGTTACAATTTTGAAACTCTCGTCACCGAGGATTTCGCGTGCCGCACGAGTCGCCCTGTCCAGGTTCTTCGTCGTCGTGGGGCAGACATGATGGCAGGAGGTAAAAATCATGCTGATCAGCAATGGTTGACCCGCGTAATCCCGCAGATTCACGCTTCGATTGAGTCGATCTGTCAGCTGATAGTCACCGAGTGGGTTACCGATCGCACTCTGCGAGATCTCAAGCGCTGTATCGCGGTCATACTCCGCCGGAAATACCGTCGTGGTGGCCAGCGCAAGCACCAGCATCAGTGATTTCCTGCCTACAGCCATGCCGTTCATTAAACCTCATTTGCACCTTGACGGCACAAAAAATAAGGGGCGGGCAATGCCCGCCCCTAGGGGTCCCGGGGGGTTGGGACCTGTTTGCTAGGATATCGGCCAAACGGAAGCGAGATACTTCCAGTTGATGACATAGTAAATAACGAAAATAACCAGGAAGAAGATCGCCAGCAAGAACGTGCCCGGCGCAGCGAATCCCCACTTGCCTGCGGCCGCGTGACCGCCTTCCGGCACGACAATCGGTTCGGCGCGCAGTACGCGGCTGGTGGTGAAGCCCCAGGCCGATTCAGAATCAACGGGTTTGCCAAAGAACACGGACAGGACCGTAACCAGCACGAAGATTGCTCCGCCGATGACCGCGGCCGTACCTGATATACCCACAATACCCATGAACGTGTAGGCACTGGCTGGATAGTCGAAACCGAGCATCGAATCCGTGAAGGCCATGTCCCAATGCCGCCGCTCCACGCCCAATGTCCCGGCACCCATCATCGCCAGCGTAAACACCGCCATACCGAAACCGAACAGGTAGGGTTGCCACTTGACAAGTCCCGGGAACATCACCTGTTTGCGGAACAACGTGGGGATCAGGAAATACGTCAGTGACATGAAGGCCAATGTCGTACCGATTACCACAGTCGCGTGGAAATGGCCGGGAACGTAGATTGTATTGTGGATGATAATGTTGATTTGTTCAGTACCCATGATAACGCCGGAGATACCGCCGATGAATCCGAAGCCAACCAGCGAAATAAACATCCCGGAGAATATCGGATTGCTCCACGGCGCTTTCCGCAACCATTCGAACAGCCCGTTGGTCAGTCCCTTGGCACGTTGGGCAACTTCGATAGAACCCGGTACCGTCAATCCGTGCACCATGCTGGCGAGCACGGCCAGGTACATCGCATAGCTTGTATTGAAGATCTTCCATTCCGAACTCAGGCCCGGATCGACCAGCAAGTGATGCGCGCTCGCCAGTTGCAAAAAGGCGATATACAGGAAGAAAGCGGTGCGACTGACTTTTTCCGACAAGGGTCGGGCGCCGAAGACGATAGCCGCAATGGCATACCAGACCGCGACATGAGCCGCGACGTTGATTTGCTGCGACGAATGTCCTAGCGCCCACCATATAAGCCGGTACATAGCAGGATCGATGTGATTGATGTATCCGATTGACCAGAGGTAGGTTGGTATCAGAATGATCGCACCAGAGGCGATCGTGAACACAGCGATGATGCAAGCAGTCAGCGCACCAAAAGTGACCAGAGGAATCGATCCCTCATAGGTTTTCTCCTCTTTGGCGATGACCAGCGTGCCTAAAAACACGAAACAACCGATCAGTGCGCCCACGGCGAAGAGAATAAGTCCGAGGTAAAAATTCGGGTTGGCCGGCATTGGCACATACGAAGTCATCATGACCGATGCATCGCCATTCATGACGGCCAGGTTGTTCACGACCATGCCAATCATCATCAATGCGAAACCAAGCCAGGCGATTTTCGGGGTTGCAAGGCGGCATTTCAGCAATGTCGATGAGCAAAAATAGAGCACGGCAATTTCGAAGGTGATGAGCCAGAAAATCAGCATATCGACACCGTGCATGGTCAATAGCTGGTAGAACCTGTCCGCTGGCAGCAGGTGAACCGCCGGCCAGCGCGTCAGCGTAACCAGCAATGCACCGACTCCGCCGATCAAGAGAAACACGATCGATGCGACCGCATGCGCCTTCATCAGGCGTTCCGCGGGTTTATGAAACTGCAATCCGGATTCCGGGCACGTTCTAAAAAGTTCGGCGCTCATTGCCCCCCCTCCGTAACATAGATTTTGCCAAGCATCGTGTGATGTCCAATGCCGCAAAACTCGTTACAAATAATCGTCTGTTCGCCGCTGGTATCGGGTGTGACTGTCAGCACCATTTCGTAGCCCGGTAATATTTGCGTATTGATATTGACCGGCTGCAGGGAAAAACCATGCTGCCAGTCCATCGAGGAAATGTGCAATCGATAGGTCTGCCCCTTTTCGAACTCAAGTAGCGGCCACCATTGCCAGAGCCGCCCTACGAGGTACACATCGCTGCCCGGCGGCGGTCGCACAACCGGCAAATTCGCCGCTGTTTCCGTACGCACCGTATACTCGTCGACCATTGCCTGAGTCTTTGCAAGAAACGCCTGCGGCGTCGTTCTGTAGGCTTCGTTCGACAGGTTCTGTTTTCCGTAGATATGCCAAAATGGCATCATGAAAAACATGATCAATGACCAGGTCAGCGCAATCGCTATCCAGGTCCCCTCTACTCTATCCAGAGGTTGCTTCCACCAGACGATTTCAGCAGGCGGTTGAATCGCACTCACAGCTGTACCCCGCGTGTTTCGTGATTATTTGCTGATCAGCCTGCAATCAGTTCGCAATAGGAATGGTGACAATTTCCATGATTCCCCAGATGATGTAGAACACCGCCGGAAAAACGACGCCGATAAACAACAGCAGAAAGGGGTTGTCGAGCATGCGTTGCATGATCGGAATACGTACAATTTCATCCTGAGAGGATTGATCATTCATAAAAGCAGCCTTTTTCGATTTGATTGTGCTTCTTGCTTAAGCCAGCATGGCGACGGACGATTCGCAGCCTTGCTGGGTACCCCACACACGGGCTAACGCTATGCTTGTCGGGTTCAGGAGGAAACTGGGGAAAATACCTAGTTTTTTTTTCGATACGCGATGCTCCAATGTGACGCCTGTTCTACTGAGGACGAACAATGCTCTACAAACTCATTGCAGCACTACCTATCGTGCTTCTTGGGGCATGCGGCGGTAAGACATCCGGCCTGCCGCCATTGACCGATGACCGTTACGAATTACGCAACGACGGGGATTGCGTGCTGGATACCGGCACCAGCCTCCTGTGGGAGCGCAAATCAGGCGAACCCGGTCTGCGCAACTGGCACGACACATACAGCTGGTTCGACCCGACATCATCCAACGGCGAAATAGACTACCGGGGAACCGAAGACGGCGGTTCCTGCAAGCAGGGTTCGTGTGATACCTGGCACTTCGTCGAAGCGATCAACGAGGCGAAGCTTTGCGGTTACAGCGACTGGCGTTTACCCGACCGCGATGAACTCTACTCCATCAGCGATCTGAGCAAGTCTGCATCCCCACCAACGATCAATGCATTCGCCTTTCCATTCACTCACGCTGACGAATACTGGTCGGACAATGACTACAGTTTCCAGCCAGACTCTGCCTGGACCTGGAGTTTCCAGTACGGGCACGATCGCGTGGACTGGAAAAAGGAAGCGAAATTCGTGCGCCTCGTCCGTGGTACTGCGTCCGCGCTGACGCCGGTTCAGGAATAGGTCCATAATCGCCCTATGCGGAAACTGGCGATAGCATCACTGGCACTCGTCGTCCTGTTGGTGTCGCTCAGCGCTTACCTGCGTCTCGAACACTCCGGAATAGGCTGCGAACCCTGGCCCTCCTGTTATGGCAACATCGGTGTCGTCGCCAGCAAAGTCACCGTTGGCGATGCCTATGAACGCCTGCTGGAGGAAGCGCGCCAACCGTTGTCCTGGGCCAGGCCACTACACCGCCTGGTTGCCAGTGTTCTCGGCATGATGATACTCGGCCTGGCGCTGCTGGCGGTCATTCGCAAGCGCGACCGGGTGCTGGCATTGAGCTTGTTGTTGCTTACGGTGTTTCTGGCCGGGCTCGGAATTTATTCAGAAGGGATCAACAATCCGGCTATCGTGATGGGCAACCTCGCCGGTGGTTTTTCAATGCTTGGACTGCTTGGCTGGATGGTTTTCCGATCGCCACGGACAGCGGCGGCTTCGCGTCATTCCGTCCGCGTGCTGGCCATCATCGCGTTGGCCGTTCTTGGTCTGCAAATTCTGTTCGGCGGATTGACCAGCGCTAATTTTGCCGCTTCCGCCTGCAGGACTGTGCCGGACTGTCACGGCAGCTGGCTGCCAGGCAAGAATCTCGCCGCCGCGTTTGACCTTACACAGGCACATCAAATTGGTGCATCCGGCAATGTGCTCGGCGGTGCTGAACGCGCCGATATTCAAAAGCTGCATCGGCTCACCGCGATATTAACTGCTGTTCTGATCATTGCGGCAGGTATCGCCGCGATGAGAGCGGAATCCCGTTACCGGTCCACCGCTACAGTGATGCTCATCATCGTACTGGCGGAATTTTCAGTCGGCGTCGCGGCTATTGTAACGGAGCTGCCGATTGGCCTGGCGGTCGCACACAACTGGCTGGCCGGCATATTGTTGCTGAGTCTGCTGAAGCTTGTCGTGGATTCTCGACCTCAACGCGGACGGCTGTAAGCGCCAGATCAAGCCTGCTAACATTGCCGACCGAGTTGCAATAACATCGAGCCCTGTCAATGAGTGATTACACTTCCACGCAAGACCGTGCCGTAGCCAAGTGGCTGCTCATATGCTGCAGCCTCGTTTTCGTCATGGTTGTCCTCGGTGGCGTAACCCGCCTCACCGGCTCGGGGCTATCGATGGTCGACTGGCAGCCCGTCAGTCGTTTGCTACCGCCAATCGGCGATCAGGAGTGGCAAAAGACCTTTGAAATGTATCAGCAGACGCCGGAATTCCAGAAAAAAAATGCCCACATGGATGTGCACGATTTCAAAGGTATTTTCTGGCTTGAATACGTGCACCGCCTGCTTGGCCGCATCATTGGCATGGTCTTCTTTTTTCCCTTCGTCTATTTCCTCTGGCGCGGCTTCATTGGCCGGGACGAATGGATCAAGTACACATTGATGTTTTTTCTGGGCGGCATGCAGGGCGTACTCGGCTGGTATATGGTCAAGAGTGGGCTCGTCAATGTTCCCGCGGTCAGCCAGTATCGATTGACCGCCCATCTCATCGCCGCATTCGCCATCTTCGGGTATATGTTCTGGATTGCCTTGTCACGACTCTACCCGTCCCGAGACGGAGGCACCGCACACCCGTGGTTCGGCAATACCATCGCGCTCACGATACTCATTACCGCAACGATCGTTGCAGGCGGTTTCGTCGCGGGCCTCAAAGCGGGCAAGATTTACAATACGTTTCCGATGATGGGCGATTACTGGCTACCGCCGGGGATGCTCGCGCTCGATCCCGTGTGGCGAAATTTTTTCGATAATATGGCGACCGTGCAGTTCGACCATCGAATCCTGGCCATTACGACCTTTGTGCTGGTCGTCGTTTATTGGACGAAGATTCGCAAGACGAAGTTGCCGGTCGGGGCAGGGAAAGCGGTCAACGCGCTTCTGCACACGGCGACTCTGCAGGTTATTCTGGGTATTTCCACATTGTTGCTGGTGGTCCCCGTTTTCCTTGCCGCCACCCACCAGGCGGTTGCGATGCTGCTATATGCTATTGCATTGTATCTTTGCCACCGTTTGTATTACGCCACTGACCGCGACTGAACTACGGTATATACCCATTTTCCTGCTACACCACTTCAGCGACCATAGCGCACCATGAACGAACACCGCACAACTTCCGACACCGAATTCCAATTGATCAGCTTCGATGCCGATCTGGTCAGCCGTTACAGTGGACGAGGTCCGCGATATACGTCATACCCAACGGCCGTGCAATTCACCGATGCGTTCACCGAAGCGGAGTATCGCGAGGCGGCCCGCGCCAGCAACGAGCGCGGGCGACCTTTGTCCCTCTATGTCCATATTCCTTTTTGCACCACGCTTTGCTACTACTGTGGCTGCAACAAGATTGTGACGCGCAACGCCGCCCGGGTACGAGATTATCTCGACTGCCTGTATACCGAGATCACGATGCAAGCGGAATTGTTCGACCAGGATCGCCGGGTCGAACAGCTGCATTTTGGCGGCGGTACGCCAACCTTTCTCGACGACAAACAGCTGTGTCAGTTGATGACCCACCTGAGCCAGGCCTTTTCGCTCGAGACCGGACCATCACGCGAGTTTTCGATTGAGGTCGACCCGCGCTCCGTTCACAGCGAATCCATTGAGTTGCTGGCGAACCTGGGATTCAATCGCCTGAGCCTGGGTATTCAGGATTTCGATCCCGAGGTGCAGCGCGCCGTGAACCGAATCCAGTCAACCGAAGACGTGCAAAATCTGGTCAATGATGCTCGCAAGTATGCATACCGGTCTGTGTCGTTCGACCTGATCTACGGACTGCCCCGTCAGAGCGTCGCGAGTTTCGATGTGACTCTCGATCAGGCCATGGCGATGCGACCTGATCGGCTGGCGATTTATAACTACGCGCATTTGCCAGAGCGTTTCAAGGGTCAGCGCATGATTCACGCCAAGGACCTGCCGACTCCGGAAACGAAACTCGACATCTTGCAACACACGATCGAAAAATTGACCGATGCCGGCTATCTGTACATCGGCATGGATCATTTTGCACTGCCTGACGACGACCTCGTGCAAGCGAAACACGACGGCACGCTACAGCGCAATTTTCAAGGCTACTCAACCCACGGCGGCCTGGACCTGGTCGCTCTCGGCGTCAGTGCAATCGGTAACATCGGCGATACTTTCGCGCAGAACTCGGTGAGCACGATTGAGTATGAAACTCTGATATCGAAAAAGCAGCTACCGGTCAAGAAAGGCCTGATCGTCGATGAGGACGATCGGATACGGGCCGCCGCCATACAGGACATCATGTGCCACGATGGAATTGACTATGCCGTTTTCGGGCAACAACACTCAGTCAATTTCAGCGAATATTTTGCCCCGGAACTGGAGCGACTCGCCGATCTTGCAGAGGACGATCTGATCGTCATCACAAACACGGCCATTGCCGTCACGGCGAAAGGTCGGCTCTTGTTGCGCAGCATTGCGATGGTATTCGACCGCTACCTGTCCACTGCCGATACGAACAAGCGCTTCTCTCAGGCCATCTGACGGCTGGCTTTGCTGCCTCAGGCTAAGGAATCAGCTCTCATTTCGCGGCGTCTTGCGAAGATAATATTCGAAAGGCTGACCGCCGGCGTAACGGTTGTTAATCCATAAGATCAGCATTCCCTCAACATAAGCAGCATGACGCAATGGCCCGAGGTCGATCGTCTCAAATCCAAGGTCTGACGCGAGTTCAGCCACGGTAACTTTTGCCGCTTCGTTGTCACCAACGAGTGGAATTGTGATCGGCCCGCCGGTCGAATCCGGATCAATCATCGTCCTCCAGCCCACGGTGCTAAACGCTTTTACAACAAATGCACCTGGAGCGGCCGCCTGGATGATCTCTGCGTTGGATGTGGCCGCGCGATGAATGAAAAAACCGTTTTCGTCCTTACCAAGCGGATTGGTCGGATCGATGATGATTTTGCCGGATAAGTCACCGAGCCCTTCAGTAATGGTTTTCACGAGCATGCCCGGCACCGCAAGGACGACGATATCCGCACCGTCAACCGCCTTGACCGGCGTCGTTGCGTAAGCCCCGTGCCCTGTTTTGGTCACCAGATCGACGACTTTCTGTTGCGTCGCATCACGCGAACCATAAACAATGCTGTGACCGAGCTCGGCGAACTCGGGTCCGAGTGCGCGCGCCACATCGCCCGTACCGATAACCGCAATGGTCTCAGCGGTCGCCAGCGACGCTCCCAACAATCCGGATGCCAACAGAAAAATTGCGATACGCGGTAAAAACCTGCGCAAGTAAATCGTCACCTGGTCCATTCGAGCCATGCCCCTGAAAAATCCACCGAGGCACTACAATAGCATTTTGAATCAACGCGCACGCATTAACCGCAAGATCAGACCGCTACAGGCAGGTCGTGATCCGAAGCGCGAGACGCGCCGTCTACTTGTCGGCGAGAATCGTCCGGTCAGTCGGTTGAGATTTCTGCCGATAACGTTGCCGCATCATGAATAGGCCAATGCCACACAGGCAGCAGACGATGCCGAGCACGAGATACCAGATCGTCGGTCCAAACGCGAAACCCACATACAGGCCGGCGAAAATCAGAAAGAGCCCGGCGAAGAACCAGAACTGTGGAATTTTTTCGTACAGCGATTCCGGTAACCACATAGTATTTGTCACAGTAGTCATTTGGCAGAGAACGTGGAGAATGCCGGCAAGTACACTGCGACATCTGGGCTATTGCTCACAAAACCTCCCTCACGCTCGTAATCTCTACTGAAACTGAGACCTGGTTCACAAGTTTTTGCCGCCTGTTAAGCAGGAACTGACGAAATTATGTTTGCCAATGCACGCGACTGGGACGAAACTGATTTCCTTGGTTAACGATGGGAAGGAGAAAATCGGTGATTCGACGTTTAAAAATTTGCCTGGCCATGTTCGTTGCGCTGATGTGCCTGATGTATGCAAGTCAAAACCTGGTCAACCTCGGTGCCGCATTCAATTTCGTCGCCGATATCGTATCAATGGCCAATCAAGTGGTCTATCCGAGATCATTCGGCCCGGCCATTCACAGCCCGGCACTGATCTGGATAATTCTGTACATCATTATTGCGCTGGAAATCGGTGCCGGCCTGCTGGCCGCCAGAGGTGCCGTCGACCTCTGGCAAGTGCGCAATGCCGACGCGGAAGATTTCAATAACGCCAAGACATTCGCAATATTGGGCGCTGGCATCGCCGTTGTTATCTGGTTCGGATTGTTTTCGGTCATTGGTGGAGCGTACTTCCAAATGTGGCAAACGGAAGTGGGTTCCGCCGCGCTGCAGGGTGCATTTCAGTACGCGGTACTTAACGGCATTATTCTGATCTTCATCAATACGGCCGATACTTAGCATTTACAGCAAGTAATACCGGGAAGTATGGCGGCGCTTGCCGGTCGCAGGCCCAATACTCTGCTAGTCAATGATCGCCTGATAGGTGCCGCTGGCAAACTTTTGCCGGACGTTGCCTGGGTCCGCCGGAAAGCGCTGCGTCATGATAATCCCAATGATCTCTTCTTCAGGATCCACGAAGAATTGGGTATTAAAAAAACCGCCCCAGAAATAGCTTCCTGCGGAGCCCGGGTTCCCCGCAAGGCCCGGATCCTCAAGAACCGCGAAGCCGAGGCCAAATTTAATACCCGGCCCGACATTCAGGTCGCCGATATTGTTCCTCGTCATCATGGTGACTGTTGTCGGACTCAATAAACGCACGCCATCGAGCTCACCGCCATTGAGAAACATCTGCAGGAAACGGACGTAGTCGGAAATCGTGGAAACAAGCCCGGCGCCACCCGAAAAATAGGTGCGCGGTCCTTGGTAGGGATAAGTAGCGGAATAGACAAGGTAATCGTTAACGACAGTCTCGTTCCCCAGCTCACGCATTCCTCCCTCTTCCGTTGATGTGTAAACGGAGGCCAGCCGCCCGACCTTGTCGTCATCCAGATAGAAATGCGTGTCCGCCATCGCCAGTGGCTTGAAGATTCGGCTAACGAAATACTCATCAAGGGTCATGCCGGAGACGACTTCAACAAGATGACCAAGCACGTCGATGGACAGCCCGTACGCAAACTGCTCCCCCGGCTCGAACAACAGCGGCAGCTCGCCCAGCCGACGACTTAAATCGGCAATACGTCCGTCTGTTTCTGATAAACCATCGGAAACGCCGGCCTCGGCGTAAAGCCGTGCAATCTTTTCTCTCTGGGCACCACTGCTAATAAACCGGTAGCTGATGCCCGACGTGTGTGTCAGCAATTGCCGGATGGTTATTTCGCTCACGGCCGCTGTCGTCTCAACGCCGTCGGTACCGGCCTTCAATACGCGAAGATTTTTCAGCTCGGGAATGTAGTCCGATACCGGATCGCTGAGTAAAAAGTGGCCTTCTTCGTAAAGCATCATGACCGCCAGGCTGGTGACCGGTTTTGTCATGGACGCGATGCGAAAAATGGTATTGATCTCCATTGGTTTTCGATCGTCTATATCCGCCATGCCGAACGACTGCAGAAACGCAATTTCTCCTCGACGCGCTATCAATGCGACAGCCCCGGCGATTTCGCCTTTTTCAACAGCTCGCGCGACGATATTCTCGACCCGGTGCAGCCGGGTGGTCGAAAATCCCAATGCCTGCGGATCGGCTTGCGGAAGTCCTTGCGCGCCGGCAATAGCGGGCAGAAAAATCAGCCAGGCCGGGAGAATCACCCTCCGCGCGGTAATCACGCGCAAGCGAAATCCCATTTTACAGGCAGTCCAGAGTGTCATCACTTTCTTCTCCAGCTCCTCCACCCGCTACGACTGGATTAAGGAGACAATACGTACAGCAAAAAGAAACGATTTCTCCACAAGCGCGGAGATTACAATCGAGCCCGCGCGACGCACTGGACTACACGCTTTCGAGTGCTTTATCCAATGCTTCAATCAAGTCTTCTGCATCTTCCAGACCCACCGAGAGTCGCACCAATCCGTCGATTATACCAACGCGAATACGCTCGGCTTCTTCCACGGCGGCGTGCGTCATGGTGACCGGATGTGTCACCAGCGATTCAACGGAACCAAGATTTTCTGCCAGCGTCCATAATTCAATCGAATCCATGAGCTTCTTGCCCGCTGTCAGGCCACCTTCTACCTCAAACCACATCATGGCGCCGAAGCCGCTCGCCTGTTTCTTCGCCAGGTCGTGCTGGGCAAAAGACTCCAGCCCCGGATACGCAACCTGCTTGACCTTCGGATGCGCCTCAAGAAATTTTGCAATCGCCATCGCATTGGCGGCCTGCTGTTCCATGCGCACGGACAGCGTTTTGCAACCTTGCAGCGTCAACCACGCAACCATGGGTGACATGATCGAACCGGTACTGTTCTGAATAAATCGAATCTGTTCGTCCAGTTCCGCAGTCTTTGAAACTACGGCGCCGCCGACGGTCGCATTATGACCATCGAAATACTTGGTCGTGCTATGCAGGGACAAGTCTGCACCGAGATCGAGCGCTTTTTGAAAATACGGCGTCAGGAATGTGTTATCGACAACGTGAACCGCACCCGCTTCTTTGGCGATGTCCGAAATCGCTGCAATATCCGACAACTTCATCGTGGGATTGGCCGGCGTTTCCGTCAAAAACAGTTTTGTGTTCTTTTGAACCTTGGCTCGAACTTCGTCCGGATTGGCCGTGTCAGCGAACGTAAACTCGATTCCAAAGCGATTGAGCACTTTCGTGCACAGACGATAAGTGCCTCCATAGGCCACGTCGGAAATGATGGCGTGATCGCCCGCACTTAGAAAAGCGAGCATCGTGCAGGTAACGGCCGACATGCCCGTGCCAAAACAAATTGCATCCGCACCGTCCTCAAGCACCGTCAGTTTGTTTTCCAGCGCTCGCACCGTCGGATTGCCCGAGCGCGAATAGCTGTATCCTTTGGACAGATATTCGTCGACCGACTCCTGGACGAAAGTGGTCGATTGGTAGATCGGCGTCAGAATGGCGCCTGTCGTCGGGTCCGGACTTACTCCTGCATGAATCTGCTTGCTGCGAAACCGCATCGCAATCTCCTGATTATTTAGCCTGCCCACGTTCGGGGCCGATATGATACACAACCTGTATCGGCACAGGAATGTGCAACGTCAGTCTCACGGCGTACGGTTCACCTTGATCGTCACGCTCACCGGTTCTTCACTGAGACCGTAGTAACTGAGTATGAACTCGTTACTGGTGTAGGCCGGACCGCGCGGCGATCCCTCATGCAATTGCCGGATGATTCCAATATTGCCCAGCGACAGAATCTGGCCAGGCACAAGCCGTTTGCCGGATTTCCGTAGCTGGTCGCGAATCCATCGAACCACGGCGAGCGGTTCGTACCACCCGGCCATCGTGCCGGCCTGAATTTCATTGCCGTTCTCATCATGTACGGCGAAAGTGAACGAATTGATCTTGTCGATCCACTCCCGGGTCGGCTGTAGCATCAATGGCTCACCCACGAAGGACATGCGGCTACCCATATTGGCGACGACCGTGCCGTTGATACTGCGTGTACCGGCTTCGTAGTACGGATCGGGTATTTCGGCGAAGGGAATAATGGCATCGAGCCCGGCCAGTGTGTCCAGATCGGTCTGCGCATCGTTAATTTTGTCGCTGCCCACCCTAAAGGCGAAATCGGCCTCCAGGAATCCCCGGCGGGTCTGGTCCAGAGTCACTGCTGTGCCGCTGGGGAAAATCATGCCCTCCAGAATGGCACCACGAATCCCGCCGGGTGGAAACGTTGGAAATCCCGGGCCCGGATCATGCCCGCCGGTTTTCCAGCCAACGACAGGCCCGAGTGCGGGTTTCATGTATTCCACCAGGCGATCCTGCCAGACGTAGGCCTCCGCCAACGACATCTCGTGGGTGAATCCCGGCATCGGTTTATGCGCCAGGAAATCGTCCGCGATCTGTCGAATTTCTGTGTAAATGGCGTCGTCGCCGGTCGTTGAGCTATCCGCCGGCCCGCCGCACGCCGATAGCAAAACCGTAGCCAGCAACGCAGGCCAGCCGCGCTGACGATGTAAATAGGCCATTTTTCACGCTCCCAATCGAAGATATCCCGGGCGAACTGCGTACGGTATCAGATAGTGCAACAGCGGACACTCGAGTCAAGGCACCCATTGTATAATTTGCAGATACATAGTTATACGAGGAATCGACATGACTCTACGCCTGACACTCGTTGCTGCGGTCACCTGCATTTTCTTGATCCAGGGTTCGGCCTACGGACACCATTCCTTTGCGGCAGAGTTCACCGCCGAGGAAACCGCGACCATCGAGGGAGTCGTGACAGAAATCTGGTTTCGAAACCCGCACGTCCGCTATTTCATCGACGTGGCCGACGGCGAGGGCGACATTGCACGCTGGGATACCCGCGGCAGCAGCCCGACTTTACTGGTTCGAAAAGGATGGACGAAAAAGACTATTTCGGTCGGCGACAAAGTCACTATTCACGGTCATCTCGGCCGTAATGACAAACACCTGCTGTCAATAATAACGGTCGAGCTTGCCGACGGCACGAAAATCGGCCAGGGATACTAGGATGCTGCATATTTTACGGTCCATCATTGTTTTTGCGGTTGGCACCTCGGTGTTATCGTCTGCGTACGCGCAAAGTTCTCCACAAGGAGACTGGATGCTGGAACTCAAAGGCGATGGCCCCCCGATTATCGGTCTGCTGACGTTGCAGCCGTCCGCAGAGACCTGGACCGGTCATGTAGAAGGAGGCCCGGTCGCCGTCACGATCGACGGGAACTCGATCGAAGTATTGGTCGACAGCCGTGATCTTGCCGGCTTCGTATTTAACCGACGTCTGACCGGAACGTTCTCTGATCAATCGATGTCAGGTTCATTCACGATTGAGGGTGCGACCGAAGACCCGGAACCCGGTGGTGAATGGACGGCGAGCCGAAAGCCCGCCGATCGACCCCGTCAAGCACCGCAGCCAGTGGACATCGGCGGTACCTGGACTCCGGCACCGGGTGTCGACTTTCGCAAGTATTCCATGGACCTGACGGACAAGGCGCAGGATTGGTTCGACGGTTACCTGATGCACTACGATCAGCCGAATGTGCGCTGCGTATCGCCTGGTATTGTCGCCATGGTTGCATGGGGTGCGTACCCGATGGAGATAATCGCCAGTGAAAACCGACTGACCTATATTTATGAAGTCGGCAGCGAAGTTCGCCGCGTATTCCTGGACGGCAAGAGTCCGCCGGACTACTACCCGCCCTCGCCAATGGGTTTTTCAAACGGCTATTGGGACGGCAGCGACCTCGTTATCGATACGCAACTCCTCGAAGCTAACGTTCGCGACTTCCGCGGTGAACCGGTATCGGAGGGCGCACGTATGCGCGAGCGCTACACCGTGAGTGACAATGGCAATACACTGTCGGCCGTCATCACGCTGCTTGATCCGGAAAATTACAAGGTACCGCCGGTTCGTCGCCGCAAGTGGGTGCGAAATCCGGACACGGAGATTTACCCTTACGAGTGCGACCCTGACTCCTTCTATCGACAGATGTATGAGCAGAAAAAACTCGATATGTATTTTGAACGTGCGAAACGGCGACAATTTGACTGACGGATGACGGAGGCAATGGAACCATGAGTTTCGAGCGAAACCAAAGCATCGCGATCGTCGGCATCGCAGTGGGCCTTTTGATGACCTCCAGCGCAGCTGCTCATCACTCTGCAGCCGCCTATGACCTAGAAAAAAACGTGGCCGTCTCCGGAGTCGTCAGGTCTTTCAGCTGGCGAAACCCGCACACTTTGGTCAGCCTTGCCGTCACCGACAAAGATGGCTCCGTTGTTATCTGGAAATTTGAAGGCAATGGCGCCAGCAACCTGGTGCGTAACGGCTGGAAACGCTCGATGCTCAAGGTCGGCGATCACGTCACCATTCATGCTAACCCGATGAAAAATGGCCATCCCGGTGGCCGACTGCAAGGCGCGACACTGGCTGATGGCGAGTTGGTCGGACAGAAATGATGCAGCGCAGGATGGCAACTTGCACTCACACCCTCTTGTTACTCCTGACATCCGGCATGCTGCTCCCCTGCCAGCACCCTGCGGCGGCCGCGGACGTTTCGACGGGACCACCAGTTAATGAAAACGGCGAGCGACTCAACGCGCTCGCTCCGGGCAATCTCGCCTTTCCTCGTCCCGCCGCGCCGTTCGACCTGACAGGTACCTGGACGACCAATTTTCGCTGGCCGGAAAACGAAGCAACGGGCGGTTATGAGTTTTTCCCGTTGCCAAAACTGAAACCGGAAGCGGCGGCGATATACGCTGAAAAGCAAAAAGCCTTCGCCGCCGGAAAAACGTATCGTGACGATGCAGGTCTGTGCTTTCCACCCGGTATGCCCAGAATGATGACGCGCGTCTGGCCACTGATGATCATGCAATACCCTACGATCATCGTCATGATCAGCGGCTTCGACAACGGCTTGCGCATGATCTTTCTCGACGGTCGAGACCACACGGAATACGACTATCTCATTCCCAGCTACCAGGGCGA
The DNA here is from genome assembly GCA_013151645.1 of Gammaproteobacteria bacterium. Lineage (GTDB taxonomy): Bacteria > Pseudomonadota > Gammaproteobacteria > Steroidobacterales > Woeseiaceae > JAADHU01. The sequence continues at coordinate 26,862 of JAADHU010000015.1, forward strand.
TTCCATCGGTCACTGGGAAGATGACACGCTCGTGATCTCGACAACCGGCCTCGAACCGGAACGTCACTGGATGCAACAGGGCATCCCGATGAGCGAGGAACTGGTCATCGAAGAACGCATCACCGTGTCCGAAGATGGCCGGACCATGAAACTGCAGATGACGTTTACTGACCCGGTCAACTGGGAAGGCGAATGGAAAACCACCAAGTACTTCCGCTTCTCCGACACCGCCGAAATCACCGAAGTCAATTGCCTGCCCGCCATCACCAACGACGGCATCCAGGGCCTGTAGATCACTGTTAAGATACTGCCGAGCACTAATCCAGGGACTTGGCTGCCACGATCGAGAACCCGTGCGGTGAGATCGCGACAAAATGTCCGCAGCTTAAGGAACCCAGGCATGTCCATCCACAGAATTCTCCCCTCCCTTCTGACAGGCATGCTGGTCCTCCAGGCCTGCAGTCCGCCGGATGAACAATCAATAGCCGCGGCCCCGCCCGACACTACCGCAACCGAAAAAACGGCAACGGCTGCAGTCGCTATCCCCGACGAATACGGCGCGCAAATCAGCGAAGACGTCCTGCGTGCCGGAGGTAATGCCGTCGACGCCGCCGTCGCAACCGGCTTTTCACTGGCCGTGACATTTTTCGATGCCGGCAATATTGGCGGCGGCGGTTTCATGCTGATCCACATGGACGGCGAGACTACGTTTCTCGACTATCGGGAAACTGCACCGCTGGCGGCGAACAAGGATATGTATCTCGACGAAAACGGCGACGTAATCGAGAACGCGAGCCTGATCGGCGGCCAGGCGGCGGGCGTGCCCGGCACGGTAGCCGGCCTGTGGGCGGCTCACCAGCGCTACGGAAAACTACCCTGGAAAGACCTGGTGATGCCGGCCGTACACCTGGCCGAAGATGGCTTTTTGCCCGCAGACATCCTCGTTGAAGATGTCCGCAATGTGCATGACTGGTTTGCTGGCCGTACGAATTTCAACGAACATTTTGCGGATTTCCGCAGCGGCGAATTGTTCAGGCAACCGGATTTGGCGAGAACGTTGCGGCGCATCGCCGATCTGGGTGCGGACGATTTTTATCGCGGCGAGACGGCAGGACTTGTTGTGGCACAAATGGATCGCAGCAATGGCTTGATTACGGCTGACGATCTGCATAACTATGAGGCGGTCTGGCGTGAACCACTACGCGCTGCATGGCGCGATTACGAAATTGTATCGGCACCGCCACCCAGTTCGGGCGGCTTTGCCGTAATTCAGCTTTTGAAGATGAAAGATTACCTGCGACACGACTTTGAAGGCCTGCCGCATAACTCGCCTCAATACATTCACCTGGTCGCCGAAATGGAGAAACGGGTGTTTGCCGATCGCGCTGAATACCTGGGTGATCCGGCGTTCGTCGATATCAATCTCGACCGCCTGATCAGCGACGAGTATATCGCCCGACGTGCGGCCGAGGTAAACGTGGAGCAAATTTCCGAACTGGGTGGCGTTGAGCCAGGGCTGGAGTCGCCGGAGACGACACACTACTCCATCGTCGATCAGTGGGGCAACGCCGTCTCGAATACGTACACAATCAACTGGTATTTCGGCAGTGGCGTTGTCGTCGAAGGGGCCGGGTTTTTGCTGAACAACGAAATGGATGACTTTAGCGTCAAACCCGGCGTACCGAATATATTCGGTGTAGTCGGCAACAAGGCCAACGAAATTCAACCTGGCAAACGAATGTTGTCATCGATGTCACCCACTATTTTATTGAAGAACGACGAAGTCGAAATGGTCGTGGGAACGCCGGGCGGCTCGACAATTTTTACGTCCGTGTTTCAGACGATCACCAATATTCTGGATTTCGACATGACGCCGCTTGAGGCCGTCGGCGCAACTCGCTTTCATCATCAACTGTTGCCACCGGACCTGATCACCTACAGCGTGACACGTCCGCTCCCTGAGGAAACCGTTCGCGCGTTGTCTGACCGGGGCTACCGCCTCGAACCGCATGGATTCGAGTTTGGTGACGTACAGGTTATTTCACGTGGCACGGATGACTGGATTCCGGCTTCGGACCCGCGTGATCGGGGCGATTCCAGGGTGATATCCAGTGTCGAAAAGCCGGACTGATACGGACAGGGACTAACAGTCAGAACGTCTCTCCCGAATCGAGCGGCTCCATCGATTCCAGTTGCTCCAGCAGATTGATTGCGACACCAATAAAATCGGTATCGGTAATGATACCGCGCAGTTCGCCGTCTGTAACGACCGGTAAACAGCCTATACGGTGCTTTTCCAGAAACAGCGCAGCCTGGCGAAGACCGGCATGCTCGTCGACCGTCGCGAGATCGGTGACCATGATTTCCTTCACCTTGATATCCCGCGGATGAAGGCGGCTCTCCTCTTCCCGCAGGAATGAATCGGTCGCTGCAAGCAGATCGCTCAACGACAAAATGCCCTGCAAGATACCGTCATCACCGGTCACCAGCAAATGATGAATACGATTGTCCCGCATCAACATGCGCGCCATATCCAGATCGTCCTCCGGTGAAACCGTGATCAGGTCGGTGCTCATGATGGTTTCGATATCAATCATCTTCCTGTCCCCAGACGTACTTCAAGTCCATATTATCAATTCCAGATGCCACAGCTATTGCGACATTCACGTATGTCAGTGGCGATGATTTGTCGAGGTGCTACGCCGCAAGCCGACGCGATATCTACCTATTTTCCAGCGAATTCCGAACGCGTAGTTTGTAGGCTGATGAGGTAACACATCCTGCGTGAGAGGTAACCACTTGAACTCTTCATCAGACAATAGTGGCCTTGTAGAAATCAATACGGCGCGACCCGTCTGGGATCGTTTTTTTACGGTAGCGCCGCTGGTTCTGATTGGTACGACTGACCGCGACGGCGAACTCGATCTGGCACCGAAACATATGGCAACCGCCATGGGATGGCAGAATTACTTTGGTTTCGTGTGTTCACCACAGCACACGACCTGCAGCAATATCGAACGCACGGGTGTATTTACGGTCAGCTACCCAAGGCCGTCGCAGATTCTGCACACCAGCCTGGCCGCCTCCCCGCGACGGGTAGATGGCGAAAAACCGATACTCAAAGGCTTTGAGACTTTTGCGGCCACCGGGATTGAGGGTCGGTTTATTAGGGGTGCCTATTTGTTTTTTGAATGTCGTCACTTCAAGACCGTCGATGGTTTCGGCGAAAACTGCCTGATCACCGGCGAAATTGTAGCGGCCCGTGCCGACCCGCTCTTCCTGCGTGCGCACGAGATCGATGACCAGGAGTTAATTCACAACGCCCCACTGCTCGCCTACCTGGCTCCCGGTCGCTTCGCCACCGTCGAACGCTCAACCGCATTCCCGTTTCCCCGGGATATGAAAAAGTAGGACCGCGATGGACGCGTCCCGTGCTGAAGAAATCCTGGACACTGTGCGGGCACAGGAAGATACCTTTATTGATATCTTGAAGCGCCTGGTCGAAGCTGAATCGCCGTCGTCCGAACCGGACCAGCACGAACTGGTTCGCTCTATTCTGGAATCCGAACTGCATGCCCTTGGATTCTCAGTTAGAGAATCCGGTCCGAAGAATGGTCCGCGGCATATTTATGCACGGCCCGGACAGCGTATCAAGAATGCTCCGCTGCAGCTTATCATCGGGCATTACGATACCGTTTGGCCATTGGGCACGGTGGCTCACCGACCTTTTAGCGTAAACGGCAATGTCGTCCGCGGCCCGGGCACGTTCGATATGAAAGGCGGTCTGGCGCAGCTTCTCATTGCTCTGCGGACCACCCGGGAACTGGGGCTATCCCCCCTGCTCACGCCGGTCGTGTTCATCAATGCGGACGAGGAAATCGGTAGCCGTACGTCGACTCGTTTCATTCGTATGCTGGCCCGCCGGGCCGATCGGGCCTGCGTGCTGGAACCGGCGATGGGCGAAGACGGCGCGTTGAAAACCGAACGCAAGGGCATCGGCCGCTTCACCATTACGGTCTTTGGCAAAGCCGCGCACGCGGGGCTCGATCCGCAGGGTGGTGCCAGTGCAATACTCGAATTGGCGCACGTCATACAAAACCTGTTCGCACTAAATGACCCGGACAATGGCATTTCGGTAAACGTGGGAACCGTTGATGGCGGATTGCAGCCGAATGTCATCGCCCCGAACAGCAAAGCCGTCGTCGATGTGCGCGTCCCGACGGCACGGGCCGGCGACGAGATCGAGAAAACCATTCACAGTCTTGAGGCGAGCGTCCCCGGCGTCAAACTGCGCATCGAGGGCGGTATCGGCAGACCATCCATGGAAAGTACGCCTCGCAATCGTGCGCTATGGAGGCAGGCACATGCGCTGGGACAGGACCTCGGCCTCGACCTCGAACAGGTAAGAGCGGGTGGCGGTTCCGACGGCAATACAACCAGTCAGTTCACCGCTACGCTGGATGGACTCGGGCCGGTTGGTGATGGCGCACACGCAGATCACGAACGTCTCTATATCGATAAAACACTTGAGCGAACCGCGTTGCTCGCCCTGATACTCCTGTCACCGCCAGTCACTCAGATCGCCGGCAGGAAACCGGCATGAGTAACACGCTCTACGGGTCGCTGGCGCGCATCGCGGATTTCGACACGCAACCGTATTCGGTCGTCGCTTTACCGCAGTCGCAGTGGGATTCCGGCGACTATGTGAATGGGCTGGTGACGGGGGCACCGTCAGAGCTGTACAACATCGAAAACTGTCGCGGCACAATGATTCCCGTGCACCCCGGCGACCATGTCATCGGTGCCTTCGGTCACCGCGAAGCGACGCTGGAAGGCGTGGGCAGCTGGAGGGATATTCGCGACAACAAAATGGACGCACTAACCACGGCGGGCCTGTTCGGGGCGTTCACCTCGGTTTCACGGTTTTTGCCGAAAACAATCTCGTTGAACTATTGTGGACATCTCATGCGCGACGGACAGAAAGTGTGCATGTCAGATTTTGCCATGACGTCGGACGAAGTGGAATTCAACGTGCCCACGATATTGCTGGTTGGCACCTCAATGTCCGCTGGCAAGACCATGACCGGTCGACTGGTGGTTCAACAACTGTCTGCTTTGGGCCTGAAAATCTTCGGTGCGAAACTGACCGGTGCCGGTCGATACCGCGACATCCTGAGTTTCAGGGACGCCGGCGCCGTTGAGATTGTTGACTTTGTCGATGCCGGCTTGCCGACGACGGTCGTGCCGGAAGCCACGTTTCGCGACGCAATCCGGCCGCTCCTGCACTACATCACGAGGCAGGAACCGGACTTTCTGGTCGCGGAAGCCGGTGCATCGCCGCTGGAACCTTACAACGGTGAAGCAGCCATCAACGAACTTCGTGACAACATCAGGTGCACCCTTCTTGCGGCCTCGGACCCCTACGCCGTCCTCGGTGTGCAACAGGCATTCGGTCTCAACCCCGATCTCGTCACAGGACCCACGACCAATACCTCTGCGGCAATCAATCTTGTCAAGAAGCTCACCGGCGTACCTGCACTGAATATTCTGGACCCTGATTCAATACCCACTTTCCGGCAGTTACTGAGCAGAACTCTGGGAGTACATTTTGAGCGTTAGTGCGCCGGCTCAACATGCACCGAAATGTCGGCGACTTCGAATTGAGACTCCAGAAGATGCTCGACTTTATCGGCAATAGCATGCGATTCGACGGTTGTGAGTGCCGGTAGAACCGTCACGATTACATCTACGGCGCGGTCAGCCCCGACCCAGCGAGAGCGAACCCTTGGTACGTCGACAACGCCATCCACTACGCTGATCGCCGCAATCAATTCTTCCGGCTCGATGGCCATTTCATCGACCAGCACAGGCACAACGCTACGAAACAGCCCGAATGCGAGATAGAGAATCACGGCGGCAACACCCAGTGCGCACACCGTATCGAGCCAGGGATAGCCACGCACTGAAAGCTGCCAGCCGATAATGACGACGATGGTTGTCAGCACATCGGCGAATGTGTGGCTCGCATCCGCCAAAAGGATCGGTGATCCAAGGCGCTTGGCCCAACGCCGTTGCCAGGTCGCGATAGTAATATTCATGATCAAAACCACGATCATCACGTACAAGCCCCACGAACTCATCCGCGGCTGGAGGGTGTCGCGGGTCAATGAACGAATCGCAATTTCGATTGCGATGGTCGCCAGCAGTGTCGCCAATACGAAAACCGCCAGCATTTCGAATTTCTTGTGGCCGTAAGGATGTTCCCGATCCGCCGGCTGATTCGATTCACGAACCACTATCCACGCAATAATGTTGTTGACTACATCCGTCAGCGAGTGAACGGCATCGGCAATCACCGCCATGGAGCCGGTGGAGAAACCCACCAGAGTTTTCAGCCCCAGAACGAATACGTTTGCAGAGCCTTCGAGAACCAGTATGCGCAGGATCATGGCTTCGCGGCTTTTTTCGTCTTTCAAGTCAGTTCTCCTGCGCAATAACTCGCGCCCAGTAACCCGGGTTGCGGATGAATAACAAGTTGTACCGGTATTTTCTCCATCAATGCTCTTTGACGCCCCTTGTTTTCAAATCCCCTGCGAAAATTGCTGGCCGCCAGCATCTCGGCATACCGTGGCACAATTCCACCGGCGATATAGATACCCTCGGCCGCTCCGAGGGCCAATGCCAGATCGCCGGCTACCTGACCCAGTACCTCGAAGAATATATTCACCGTATCGACGGCGCTGGGATCGCTTTGCTCTGCCGCACTACTGAAAATTTCCGATGTCGATAGTTCACTCTTGTCGTTGCCACAAGCTGTGCTTAGGACCCGATAGATATTTTTCACTCCCGGCCCGGACAACAGTCGTTCGGTGGAGACCCGACCGAACTGTTCGACTAACTCACTGTAAATCTGAAATTGTGCCTCCGTTTCAGGCGCGAAACCAACATGGCCTTGTTCACCCACAATAGGGAAAAGCGAATGATTGCGCTTGCACAGACCGGCTGCGCCGAAGCCGGTACCCGGACCGACAACGGCGACGGTGAACTCCGGCCTGTCGAGATCGATTCGGTGCGGAGATCCTATGGCGAAAAAATCGGATGCGCCGAGCAATGGAATTGCGTAAGCGATTGCTTCGAAATCGTTAAGCAGCCTGATGGCTTCCGTATTGAATACCTCCCGCAGTTTTGCGATGTCGACCCGCCACGTATTGTTCGTTACTCGTACACCGTCGATCCCGACCGGGCCGGCCACTGCGAGGCAAATTGCAGTAACTCGTTCAATGCCAACACTCTCTAGATAGGCTTTCATCGCCAGCGTCGCGGTTTCGAAGTCGGCGCAACGCAAAGACTTTTGGGACGAAAACTGCGAATCACTGCCGTCCACAATGGCAAAGCGCGCATTAGTGCCGCCAATATCACCTACTAAGTGGCAAGGGCTTGCCATTCGTCACCCGTCATTCGGTATCATGGGAAAAAGAGAAATACGCCGATTGGTCGATCACCGCTGTGCAACCCCAATCTTAAACGTATTTAGAGGGGGATGAGAGCTTCATGAGTACATTAACGACGCTGGACTGGATGGTCATCGGCCTCTACTTCGCCATCCTGCTCGGCATCGTTATTGCGGCAACACGGCACCAGAATACCTCAACCGATTATTTTCTTGCTGGCAGGAACATGGGGTTTTTCGCCATCGGTGCGTCCATTTTTGCCTCCAATATTGGCTCCGAGCATATCGTCGGACTCGCCGGTCAGGGCGCATCGACCGGCTTGGCAATGGCCCACTACGAGCTCCATGCCTGGATCGTCGTGCTGCTTGCGTGGGTGTTTGTGCCTTTTTACTACCAGTCCAGAGTACTGACGATGCCGGAGTTTCTGGAAAAACGCTTCGGGCCCCGACCGCGCTGGATCCTCTCAATCGTGTCACTCGCCGCCTACGTTTTGACGAAAGTCTCGGTGACCGTTTATGCCGGAGCACTGGTCTTCCAGACCCTGCTGCCCGACACGTTTGGCGGCCCCGAAAACGCTTTTTGGGTCGGTGCGATTACGACCGTCGTCCTGACCGGTCTCTACACGGTCACGGGCGGACTTCGTGCCGTCCTGTACACGGATTCCGCGCAGGCCGTGGTCCTGCTGATCGGCTCCGCGGCGATTACCTATTTCGGTCTTGAGCGGCTCGGTGGCTGGGGTGAACTGCAGACTTTCACGCGCGAAAATGTCGCACAATATGCACTCTGGCGGCCGCTATCCGACCCGGATTTTCCGTGGCTCGGGATCCTCATCGCCTCGCCGATCGTCGGTATCTGGTACTGGTGCACGGACCAATACATCGTCCAGCGAACCCTGGCCGCAAAGGATCTCAGGACGGCTCGCCGGGGAGCCTTGTTTGGTGCTTTCCTGAAAGTCTGGCCGGTACTGATTTTTCTGATTCCCGGACTGATCGGTGCTGCTCTCAACAGCAAGGGGATGCTCAACATTCCCGTCGACGACGAGGGAAGACTGGCCGGTGACCAGGTCTTCCCTGCCCTGGTTGCCTCACTGTTACCCGCCGGACTCCGCGGACTGGTCGTGGCCGGAATTATGGCGGCGTTGATGAGTTCGTTATCGTCTTTGTTCAACTCGGCCGCCGCCTTATTTACGATCGATATTTATGAAAAGCTCCGCCCCGGGGCATCCGAGCAGCGCCTGGTTACCGTCGGCCGACTGGCGACAGGTGTCGTTGTGATTCTGGGATTGCTCTGGATTCCGGTCATGCCCATGATTTCAAAAGGCGGCTTGTACCAGTACCTGCAAAGTGTCCAGGGCTATCTCGCACCGCCGATCACCGCCGTATTCCTGTTCGGCCTGTTTAGTGAGCGTATTAACAATCGTGGTGCCGTATGGGGTTTGGGTCTCGGTTTTGCCCTGGGTATGGCGAAACTCACTATCCAGGCACTATTTGGTCGCGGCAAGATCGAGGACCCGGCATTTCTGGCTGCCATCGGTGATTTCAATTTTCTTTATTTTTCCGGTGTCCTGTTCCTCATGTGCAGCATTATTATTGTCGTTATGTCTTATACCTCCGACAAACCCGACCCGGAGAAAATTCGCGGACTCACATTCTCTTCTATCGACCGCGATGTCGTCCGTGCAAGTTGGGATAAAAATGACATTGTCGCGACTGTGGTCATTCTCAGCCTTGTCGCAACGATCTATACTTACTTCTCTTTCTGGGTGTAGTGTTCAAGTGTCGACAGTCGGCACGATGGAGTAAGAAACTTGGCCGTTAGTGTCTTTGAATTGTTCACGATCGGAATCGGTCCATCCAGTTCCCACACCGTCGGTCCAATGCGCGCCGCACGCCGGTTTTCGTTGCGTCTGCAAGAGAACGACGTGCTCAACGAGGTGTCTCGCATCGTCATCCGTTTATACGGCTCGCTGGGAGCGACCGGTCGCGGACATGGCTCCGACAAAGCGGTCATTCTTGGACTGGAAGGCGCAGAACCTGAATCGGTGGATATTGCCGGTATCGATGCAAGAATGGCAGCGATCGGGGAACACGCGTCGCTGGAAATACTGGGTGACCACACGGTTTCATTCGATGCTCGTCGTGACCTGATTTTCGAAAAACGAGAGTCGTTACCCGGTCACCCGAATGGCATGCGCTTTGTCGCGCTAGCGGCCGACGGTCGAGAATTGCTGTCTCGTATTTACTATTCGGTCGGTGGCGGTTTCGTCGTGAACGATAACAAAACCGATGGTCCGGTGATCGTCGAATCACCACGGCGACTGCCGTTCGTTTTTGACAGCGGCGAAGAGCTGCTCGCGCTTTGCGAGAAAAATGACCTTCCCATCAGCGAACTGATGCTGAAAAACGAACTTGCGTGGCGGACTGAAGATGATGTTCATCGAGACTTGATGAATATCTGGCAGACCATGCAGTCCTGTGTGAAATCAGGCTGCGAAACCACGGGGTTAATGCCGGGCCTGAAGGTCAAACGGCGTGCCGCCCTGCTATACCGGCAACTGAGCAGCCAGGCCGAAGCCGCGTTGCGTGATCCTTTGACGATCATGGACTGGGTCAACCTGTACGCCCTGGCGGTCAATGAAGAGAATGCCACCGGTGGACGCGTTGTGACGGCACCCACCAACGGCGCCGCGGGGATCATTCCGGCGGTATTGCATTACTACGACCGATTCTGCACGGGCGCGTCGCCGGACGGTATTGTGCGATTCTTGCTGACGGCGGGCGCCGTCGGCATGTTGTTTAAGCGAAACGCGTCAATTAGTGGCGCGGAAGTCGGCTGCCAGGGCGAAGTTGGCTCGGCTTGTTCGATGGCGGCTGCCGGTCTGACCGAGGTGCTCGGCGGCAGCCCGTCACAAGTCGAGAACGCCGCAGAGATCGCAATGGAACACAATCTTGGACTGACCTGCGATCCAATCGGCGGACTGGTACAAATACCCTGCATCGAAAGAAATGCAATGGCCTCTGTGAAGGCCATCAACGCCTCACGGCTTGCGCTGCGCGGCGACGGCACGCACTTCGTTTCGCTCGACAAAGTCATTCAAACCATGCGCGAAACCGGCCACGACATGCAGGAAAAATACAAAGAGACGTCCCGGGGTGGTTTGGCGACGAACGTGATCGAGGTCCCGGTGAATTTTATTGAGTGTTGAAGCACGCCGCAGTCGCGAGCTAACTTGTTTGATTCAAATCACTCACATCGTGTGGCGTCGGCGTTTGCGGCAACATTTCGGGATTTACCATCCATTCCCTGCCCTTTAGCAGCAGGTGCCAGTAAATACCGGGTAAAAGTTTCTCCTTCAGGATCCAGGCCAGGCGGGACGGCTCATAACTATTGATGAACCACTGCGGAAAACTGGGCAAATGCTTGCCACCGTAGCCAAACTCCGCCAGCACTATCTTGCCGCGCTCGACCGTCAGCGGGCAGGAACCGTAACCGTCGTAAACCGAACGAGGAGTGCTTGCATTCAGAACGGCAACGATATTTTCGGCCGCAACCGGCGCCTGTACACGAACCGCCGCAGCAGTCTTGGCATTGGGTGCCGAATTGACATCGCCCACTGAGAAAATATTGCCAAACCGGGTGTGCTGAAGCGTCTCCGGCGATACGTCAACCCAGCCTGCCTCGTTCGCGAGCGCACTCGAACGCACGAAGTCCGGTGCAGTCTGCTTCGGACAGACGTGCATCACGTCGAAATCGACTTCGACGCGTTTCGTCTCACCACCGTCTGTTGCCTTGTCGAACCAGGCTTTCTTTGCAGGCCCGTCCACCGCGACCAGGTTTTCGCCGAGACGAAGGCCAATATCGTATTTTTCGACGTATTTCATCAATGGCGGGACGTAGTCAGCGACGCCAAAGAGAACCGGACCCGCATTGTGAAACTCAACTGAAATATCCTTAAGTCGATCATGCCGCAACCAATGATCGCAGGATAAATACATCGCTTTCTGTGGCGCACCGGCACATTTGATCGGCATGACGGGTTGCGTGAAAATCGCTCTGCCATCGCGCAGTTCCTGTACCAGGTCCCAGGTATAGGGCGCCATGTCGTAAAGGTAGTTAGACGTTACTCCGTTCTTGCCCAACGTATCGGTCAATCCTTCTACCGCATCCCAGTCAAGTTTTATGCCTGCGGCTACAACTAACGCGCGGTAGCCGATACGCTCGCCATCTTCAACAACAATGCAATTGTTCTCAGGCTCAAAGGAAGCCACTGCAACGCGATTCCAGCTCACACCTTTCGGCATTACGGCGGCCATTGGGCGCTGCGTTTTCTTGCGGTCAAATACGCCGCCGCCGACAAGCGTCCAGCCTGGCTGGTAATAGTGCGCATCGCTTGGCTCAATCACCATGATATCGAGATCGGGATCGCGCTTGAGCAAACTCGATGCTGTCGCCAGACCTGCGGTACCGCCACCGACAATAACGACGTCGTGGCGAACCGGGGTGCCGGCGGCAGCCGTTTTTTCTTCGGGGGTCGCCGCCGCTTGTTCTGCCAGCATAGTCCTCATGCCAGACAGGTCGTAGCCCGCTTCCGAGGTTGCCGAGAGCACGGCGTCAACATTCAGTGTTCTCGCCTCTGACATAGCCCACAAAGTGATCGATCGCGTCCCCGTTCGACAAAATGCAAGTATGGGCCCCATCGCACTCGCGCAGGTGGTCGCGAAATCTTCGATGTTCTGCTCACTGATTATGCCGGGGATGATTGGAATGTAGAAATACCCCAGCCCCATGGCTTCAGCCGCAGCCGCGATTTCTGCGGAGGTCGGTTGACCCTGCGCCTCGTTGTCCGGGCGATTGTTGACAATGGTCTTGATGCCTTGCGCCGCGGCAATACCGAGGTCGGCAACCTGCAACTGCTCAGCAACGGAAAAATGCGGGGATACTTTTTTGATTTGCATGATAATTCAATCTCCGACTCAGCTGGTGAGCCCCAGTACATCCGGTAGAGAACGGGCGAGAATGTAAATACCCATTACGATAAGAAAGACGCCGAAACCTTTTCTTAGTTTGTCCTGCGGCACGCGGTGTGCCAACTTCGCGCCGGCAAAGCTGCCAACAATTCCCAATCCTGTTACGACCATCAAGGTGCTCCAGTCGAGTTGCAGGTTTTGTGCTTCCAGTACAGCGATGTATTTGTAAAAGCCGCTAAACGACTTCATGGCGATGATCAGCAGGCTTGTCGCAACTGCTTTTCTCATCGACAGCCCACCCAGCAGCACGAGCGCCGGGACGATCAGAAAGCCACCGCCAACGCCGACCAGGCCGGTCAGCATACCGACGATCAAGCCATCGATTGCGATCTTCCACGCAGCACGGGATATGCGTTCCGGCGAGTCCAGGTTCACCGGGCGCAACATCATATACGATGCCAACAGCATCACGACAGCGAACATCGCTAACTGCACGATACCCGGCACAAAGGCTGCGATCGTCGCGCCAAGATACGTGCCTGCCATTCCAGGCAAGCCGAATACAAAAACATTGCGCCAGTCGATCAGCTTCGCTTTGAGGAACTGCAGGCTACCTGCGAGAGCGATGGTTCCGACGATAAACAACGATCCGGCGATAGCGACTTTTTCGTCCTGGCCGATCAGGTAGACCAATACCGGCACCGTCAATATCGAACCGCCCGAACCGAGCAAACCCAGGCTCACACCGATCGCGATTGCACCGGGCCACGCTAGAATTGGTACTGCCATTACACGACCTCGATTGCCTGGATCGTTCGAATAATTGCGGAGCAGTTCGTTCCTGCTTCGATATTCCTCGCAGCGTGTCGAAAAAGTCTCAGGCGAGTATGAGACTTTCCCAACACGCCGTTAGAGCCTGTTCAATGGAATTTTCAGATAACTGACGTTGTTGCCTTCCGGCGGCGGGAATTGACCGGCTCGAATGTTGACCTGAATAGACGGCAGTATCAGTTTCGGCATTCCCAGCGTCGCATCGCGTTCAGTCCGAAATGCGACGAACTCTTCCCGAGTGACCCCTGCGTGAATGTTGACATTGGCCTCACGCTCTTCGACCACCGTCGTTTGCCAGGCAAACTCCGCCCTTCCGGGCGCCTTGTAGTCATGGCACATGAACAGACGAGTAGCGTCCGGCAGCGCGAACAATTTTTGAACGGAGTCATACAGTGTCGCCGCATCGCCGCCGGGAAAATCGCAACGTGCCGTTCCGTAGTCCGGCATAAAAAGTGTATCACCGACGAAGCAAGCATCGCCGAGCAGGTAACTGTTGCATGCCGGCGTGTGGCCGGGTGTATGTATGACACGGCCCGTCACGCCGCCGACCGCGATCGTATCGCCATCACCCAGTAGTTCATCGAAATGACTGCCATCCGCCGGGACATCCTGCAGATTGAATATGTCGTTGAATACGTTTTGTATGATTCCGACTTTGGAACCGATGCCAATCTTTCCGCCCAGTTTTTCCCTTAGATATTGCGCGGCCGTCAGGTGGTCAGCATGGACATGAGTCTCGAAAATCCGTTCGACTGTCAGCCCGCCCGATTCGATGAAAGCCACTACGTTGTCCGCAGATTCTGTCGACGTTCTCCCGGACGCCGCGTCGTAATCCAGCACCGGATCGATGACCGCACACTGCTTGCTGTGAGGGTCCGTCACAACATAGGTCACCGTAAAAGTGGCATCGTCAAAAAATGCTTTTACATCCGGATTCATTGTTGTTCCTTTGCCTGGTCCTCTGGCGTCGGCAGGGACGACCATCGCCGCCAGCCGCCTCGCCCGGGGTGTTTATATTAGAAAATTCTAATATAATTCTGTCCTGCAAACAACCGATACGATAATATTCCGCCAGAGGCAACGACTGCCGTCCACCCGCTCTCGGATCCGTTATGTTTCGAACGATTTTATTCCTGCTGCTCCTCGCGTGTATTTACTCGACGCCAGTGAGTGCCGATCAGGCCATTGACGATCGATACCCGCGCTCTATCCTTTACTCGAAGCCGGTCGAATTCATTCCGGGCGTCTGGTCTGCCATTGGGGCAACTGCACCACCGAATTACGGCAATGCCGGTCACAACAACAACCTCTCTTTTATCGTCACCGGCGATGGCGTTGTCGTCTTCAACAGTGGCGCCAGCTACCTGCTCGCAAAAGCACTGCATGATGAAATCAGGAACGTTACGGGTCAGCCCGTCATCCTTGTCATCAACGAAAACGGCCAGGGCCATGCCATGCTGGGTAACGGTTACTGGATCGATCAAGGGGTACCCGTGCTGGCGCACGAAGCGGCGGCTGAATCTTTCGCGAAAGACGGTCATGAGTCGCTTGCGCGCTTAAAGGCCTATGCCAGAGAGCGCTCTCTTGGGACCACGGTGCAGGCGCCGACCGAGATATTGACGGACTCCCGTATCATTGAGAAAGGCGACTTTCGAATCGAAGTGCTTTGGCTGGGGCTCGCTCATTCTCCGGGTGACCTGGTCGTTTGGTTGCCGAAACAACGCCTTGTGATCGCCGGTGACATGGCCTTTCACGAACGGCTGTTACCCATTTTCGAGGATACGCAAACTGCCGAATGGCTTCAGACCTGGCAACGATTTGAAGACCTGCAAGCGCTGTATGTAATCCCCGGGCACGGTCATCCCACCAACATGGCACAGGTCAGGCGCTATACACGGGACTACCTGCTTTACATGCGCCGTGAAGTGCAGTCGCTGCTCGATGAAGGTGAAGATATGCAGGCGGCCTACGGGATCGACCAATCTGCCTATTCGCACTTACACACGTTCGACGATCTGGCGAAGAAAAATGCCGGTCGAATCTTTGAAAAAATGGAATTTGAATAAAGCCGCGTTCGCGCCGCCGAATCAGAACCCCTCAAGCGCGTCCTCGATTGAATTTGCAATCGTTCCCGGTACGCCGACGTTTGCGGTAAAAGCACGATAACCTGAATCCCAAAAATACAATTGCATTCGCCACATCTGCCCATAGTGCAGAACGAGGGTCTTGTCTCCCTCCCTCACAACCAGAACTTCCGTCGGCAACGCCGTAACGTGATCGACACCAGGAAAAGCAGCACGTTCACCTTTGCCATCCTTGCGAAATCTTGAGTTGATACGAATCATATTGTCTTCGATATACGGATTGGTCAGTCCGAGGTAGACACTGTCCTTGCCGATCGGGATCTGTGCAATCACTTCCCAGCCGCTGGCATCGTCCGCATCGCCTGCGGTACCTGCAGCCAACCTGGCCGCAACGCGCGTTACTGTGGTATCGAAGTCCGCCGCCGTTGTTTCGCCAATCTCTAACTGACTTTTCCTGAAGGTGCGAAATTTCGCCATCATGCGTGCCGGGCCATCGCCTTTGTATTTACGATAGTGCTTCTCGGTCCGGCTTGGACCATGCGCAATCGCAAGCGCCTCGCCGGGTACCTTCGCAACCGCATCACGAATTTTCTGAGCCGCGCGATCCGCCGCCGCCAGAAGGTCGTCGTACTGGTCAGAACCGGCGTAGTACACCATCGCGTGCGCGCGAGGGTTGGCCATGTCAACGAATGTCTGCAGTTCTTCGCCAAAGGTATAGACAGCGACCCTGAGTATCTGTGCTGACACGGTGCGTGGCGATTCAGCCGCAGCGGCGGCGAGATAATCCGGCGATGTCAGTACGTAGATGCGTGCTTTTTGCACGCCCTCTGGAACACGGACGTCGTGCACGGCATACACGTTCAGGCCGGACCCTCGCAGCCCGGACTCTACGGCCGACGCGGTGTCTTCAAAGGACACCGACGACTGATGAATAGTCTCGAAAATAGCGAACTTATCGGCCGCGGTGGCAGACGCTGTAGCGAGCGTGATTCCCAGCATCGCAACAGCGATCCGTACGGCCATACTGTTTACACGTTTCATGCCGATCCCCTTTTCACGCGGACCCTGATTTGGTCTCAGATTCTTTATATTAGTTTTTACTAACATAACATACGCCGCGACGGCAAAGCTTGCTGCATCGCAACACGCATATTAGCTTTACCTTATATACTAAAATGCTAATATACGAGTTGCCGCATTTATAGGGGGGATTTCAGATGCCAAACGAACCGGTTTTATCCTGGAAAATCGCAGGACTGCTGCTGGGGTTATTGCTCATTACCGCAACCGCACTCGTCAAACCCGTCGGGGTTTCAACGCAATACGTCGTGACCGACGCCATTGTTCTTCATAGCGCCGCACCCGATCTGGCGGAGTCCAATGAATATCTCGCCAAATACGGAGAAAAAGATGACTGGAGCATCGGCTACGGCTGGATGTTCGTGGTCGGCATGTTCCTGGGCGGCGGCTTGTCCGCATTCATTACCCGATCTGTACGCCAGCGCGAAGTAGCGGCACTCCCGTCGATGTGGAAAGCTCAATTTGGTGCATCCTCTTCGCGACGAATGATGCACGCTTTCCTCGGCGGCGCACTGTTGCTGTTTGGCGCACGCCTTGCGGGCGGTTGCACCAGTGGCCACATGATGAGCGGCATTTCGCAACTCACTATCGGTTCATTCGTCTTCGGTATTTCGATCTTTGTATCCGGCATCATCACCGCACACATTCTTTACAACAAGAGGACCGCATCGTGAATCTCCTCATTCTCGGACTGATACTCGGCATGGCATTCGGCGCCATCCTGCAGCTCGGTGGCGCGTCCAGCTACCACAAAATCATTGGTACCCTGCTGTTGAAAGACATGGCCATCATCAAACTCATTCTGACGGGTATCGCCGTCGCCACCGTCGGCATTTACGCGCTTGACCTGGTCGATATGGCCAACATGAGTATCAAGCCGACTTACATCGTCGGTATTGCGGTGGCCGGATTGATTTTCGGTGTCGGTTTCGCCGTAGCCGGCTATTGTCCCGGTACCTGCGTGGTTGCGGCTGCGGAAGGAAAGACCGATGCCGTCGTTACCATTGTCGGCGGACTCGCCGGCGTATTAATCTATTCGCTCGTCTACCCGGCCATGAAGGGCCTGATAAGCATCACCAACTACGGCGAAGTAACTGTTCCAAGTGCATTGGGAATCACCGGCTTGTGGATTGCTGTTCCTTTCAGCGCAATTTTGTTCCTGCTGGTGTTCAGGGTATTGAAAGACCGTTACGAATAGGACCGTCAGGCTCGACGGCGGCACGACCGACGCCGGCCTTTACGATCCGGCCAGGTTGTGCTCGACCTGCGAGCAAACCTCGGTTATGGCTTCGTCGAGCGCGACCACGATCATGTCCATTTCACTTTCGTTAATGATGAACGGTGGCGCTACGTTAATGATGTCGCGGACGCTCCCTGTTCCACCGAAGTAAGTAAAAACGCCGCGCGCAACGGTGGCCTCCATGATCTTGAAGGTAACAGCGGCATCGACTGGAAATAGTTCGAGACTTTGCTTGTTTCTGGCGATTTCCAGGGCGTAAAAGAATCCGCTGCCACGCACGTCGATCACATAGGGATTGTCCAGCAACGTGCGGAGTTTTCGCTCCAGCACCGGCGCCAATTCCTGCACTCGTTCGATGAGTTGTTCCCGATCGATAATCTCGAGCACCTTGTCGGCCGCCGCGCACTGGCTGGGATGACCACCGTAGGTGTGGAACATGGGCGCAATACCGGCCGCCGACAACGCCTCGGGAAGAGGCCTGCGCGCCGCAATGGCCGACATCGCCGCATATCCACCACTCATACCCTTACCGAGCACGATAATGTCCGGCTGCAAGCCCCAGTGGTCAACGGCCATGCGTTCGCCCGTACGGCCGAAGCCAGTGAGTACCTCGTCCGCAATGAAAACTATGTCATGGTGTTTGCAGATTTCGGCGATCACTGACCAATAGCCATCCGGTGGAATGAGCGCGCCACCACTGGTACCGGTGATGGGTTCCGCCTGAAATCCTGCGATCGTATCCGCACCCTCACGTTCGATGAGCGCTTCAAGTTCGGTCGCGCAAGCCACCTGGCAGGAAGGCCAGGTTTTACCAAGAGGACATCGCAGGCAATAACAAGCCGGCACATGCGGCATCTTCTGCATCATCGGCTCGAATCCCTTGCGCCGCGATTCGTGTCCGCCAAGACCCAGCGTCGCAAGTGAAGCACCGTTGTAGGAAACGTCTCTGCCGATAATTTTCCAGCGCGATTCCCGGCCCTCCGCGATCTGGTACTGGCGCGCGAGGCGCATTGCGCCTTCGTTGGCTTCAGAGCCGCTGCCGAAAAAACTCACGGCCGGCATATCACCCGGCAACCAGTCACGCGTCAACCTGTTGGCGAGCGATAGCCGGTCCGGTGTCGCCAGCGGCGGCAGCGCATAGGTCAGTTTGGTCAGCGCTTCCGCTGCCGCATCGGCCACTTCCTGCCGACCCCAGCCGATGTTCCCGACGACGGCGCCCGCCGACGCATCGAGAATCTTCTCGCCTTTGCGGGAAAACAAATACGCGCCTTTCGCACTAACGATTTCGAGCGTATCGAAAACTTTGCTTCCCATGGGCACGCTCGGCCAGATCGCCTGCCTCGCATCCTTCGTCATAGCGTTACTACCCGCTGCGGCTTTTCAGTATTTTTGGTAAACCGATCACCACAACAGGAATGACGTAGACCGCGAAAAACCCCCAGGCAATGGTGCCATACCCCTGGGCAATGAGTTTCGTGATGCCAACCAGCGACAATAACGAACTTATGCCAACGGCTGCTACCGCGATGACGGCATGCGTGGATCTGCTCAGAGTGGTGCCGTTCCGCTCGGTCAGATAGGCATCCAGGCGATCATTGATCCCCTGCAACATGCCGGCACCGGTTTCGATAAACGTACCGAACAACATGACTGAATAGACAATCAGGAGTGTACCCGTGCCAAGCCTGACCATCGACCAATAAATGGGAATCTCCTCCTGCAATATATCAGGGTATTCCGCCTGAAAAGCGACGTGGAAGATGAGCCCGGGCACCACGGCGATGACTGCACCGACAACACCCGACACCAGCGCCTCCCGCCGACTTTCGAATCCCCGTACGACATACAGCAGTAGCGGTATCGACGCGATGTTGTAGGCCCCGTACTTGAAACCGCTCGTAGCCCAACCCGAAACTATTTCACCCTCGCCGATCACCCGCAGGATAACGTCGCCCGATTGCGAAAACACAATAACGAAATAGCTGATGAAAACCACGTAAAGAAACAACGACCAGAAGGTCAGCACCTTCGCAATAAGTTCCCGGCCATAAAAGGTCAAAACGCCGATCAAAATCAGCATGGCGGAGAGGCCAAGAAAATAGGGCATGTGCAAATGGACTTGCAGTATGTTGCCGGCAGCCGAAGCCAGCACGGCCAAAACCAGCACGAAAAAGAGGATCATGATGACTTCGTACGCAACCCAGCCACGACCCAGCAGCAGCTTGAAAAAATTTCGGTAGTCGTAAACACGGTATATGCGTGACAGTTCGAAAGTCAGGCTCAATACCACCGCGATCAGCAAGAACGCCACACCGATACCCATCGTGCCGCCCAGAAACCCGAAATTTGTGAAATATTCGACGGTTTCCCGACCAGTGCCGTAACCGCCTGCAACCATCACGGACTGCACGACGGCACCGGGAACAACATAAATACGAAACCAACGGGCAGAAAACAGGCTACTCATTCGATCAATACCCCACTACTCGTGCTACACCCTGACACTCATCCCCAAAACGAGGCATCAAATACCTGTACCTGTGCGTCCCGGTATTCCAGACCACCCAGGTGATCGTTCTTTAGCAACAACGGACCATCGATATCGACGAAATCGCAAAGCTGTGCAATAACAAAAGACGGCGCCATGCTGATTGACGTGCCGACCATGTTGCCGACCATGAGTTGGCAACCCTTTTCTTTCGCGGCATGGGCAAGTCGCAATGCTTCGGTCAAACCACCGGTTTTGTCCAGTTTGATATTGATCATGTCATAACGACTGCTGGCAATTTCGAGCTCACTGGTATCCAGACAGGATTCATCGGCGGCCAGGACGACCGGTGAATCGAACCCTTCAAGTTCCGCATCATCGCCGCGCGGCAATG
This sequence comes from Gammaproteobacteria bacterium, assembly GCA_013151645.1. Taxonomy (GTDB): domain Bacteria; phylum Pseudomonadota; class Gammaproteobacteria; order Steroidobacterales; family Woeseiaceae; genus JAADHU01. The sequence continues at coordinate 47,397 of JAADHU010000015.1, forward strand.
GTTGCTCGACCATGCTGATACCCAGCGATACACAATGCGGCAGAACTTCCTGCAACAGATCGAAATTCCAGGATTGGTTCGCGTCCACGACCAATTTCGCATCCGGTCGTGCGGCACGGATAGCCTCCAGACGCTCCACCGGCCGGTCTTCGCTGAGCTTGATCTTCAACACTGGATATCGACCGGCGGCTTTGGCATTGGCGCCCATTTCTTCAGGTGTCTCCTCCAGGCCGATCGTGAACACCGTAGTCACTGGCCCGGGTTCAATACCGGTAAGCTCCCAGATACTTTTTCCTGAACGCTTGGCTTCCCAGTCCCACAGCGCACAATCGATCGCGTTGCGCGCACCGCCGCTCGGCAATAGTCCCAGCAGTTCCTCCCGGGAAATACCTTTCCTCAAAGTGTCCGCGACATCGTCAATTTGGGCCATCATCGACTCGACAGTTTCGCCCGTATAGAAAACACCTTGCGCCTCACCGCGACCGCGATGACCATCCGCTTCAAGTTGAACAACGACGCTGCGCGATGAGCGCCATTCCTCGCCGCTGATACGAAACGGTTTCTGAAGATCCCATTCCTCGATATGCACGCAAATTTTCAATCTCCACCCCTCCTAGATATCTCTAATACTCTCGGCAATCGCCAGCGCCCCGTCGATCATCGGATCGCTACACGGTAGTCCCATCTCCTTCGACAGATCGTCGAGATACTGACCTCGCTTATTCTCCGCCAGCTTCGACGTATTGATGCTAAGACCCGCAATGCGAACATCGGGATTGGTCAGGCGCGCCATGCGCAGGTTGGTCTCCATGCATTCATCCAGAGACGGAATCGAATATTCAGGCCAACCCAGTATTTGTGTCAGCGTTGCCTCATGACAAATAACCAACGCATCCGGCTGCGATCCGTGCATCAGGCCCAGGCTAACGGCTGCGTAACCGGGATTGAACAACGAACCCTGCCCTTCGATAACGTCCCAGTGATCGTCGTCGTTAGCCGGTGAGAGGAGTTCCGCAGCACCGGAAATGAAATCGGCGACCACGGCATCGACGGCGATCCCGTTCCCGGCGATCATGATGCCGGTCTGCCCCGTCGCACGAAACGTTGCGTTGATACCCAGTCCCGTCAATGCTCGAGTCAACGCCAAAGCCGAATACTTCTTGCCGACCGCACAATCGGTACCAACCATCAGTACTCGCTTGCCGGAACGTTTCTCGCCGCTACCGACAGGGATGCCCCGCGGTGGCACACGAATATCGATCAACCGCGCGCCTGAGCGACTCGCCGCCTCTACAAACTCAGGAATATCGGTCAGTCTCGAGTGCAGACCCGACACGATATCGATGCCCGCCTCGATGGCCTCCACAACGACCGGGTACCAGTGCACCGGCATTTGCCCACCGATCGGCGTGATACCGATAACAAAGCTTCTGACGCCTTTTTCGACCGCTTCCGCCACCGACAAATAGGGCACACCAATATCAAGCGTGCCACCGGGAAGCCGCATCTGGCCCGCCACCCGGTCGGGACACCAGTCGACGATTCCCCTGCCGGTCTTGCTAAAGGATTCGTCGTCGATGTCACCGTTGAATATCAGATACGGTGCGTCGAGTTGTGTAGTTTCCTGCTGTGTCAATTCAAGTAGTTCCCAATCGCTCATCCGGGGAGCAACTCTATCAGAATCAATCGATAGCAGGGGTCTATCAAGCTTGCAAGACTACCGTGACCGCCCGGTATTGCTAACCGAAACTGCCTGACGCAAATCTGGTCATTTCGTATCGAAATGAGTTAATGATTGATGGGTGTCCTGAAATCCCGCTCTGAAATCCCGCTGATGATTGATGGGTGTCCTGAAATCCGGCTCTCTGAAATCGGCTCTCGAGCTCAGTTATTCATTCGTCTACAGGACGTTTCAGCTCCGCTTCCTGCAGTGCCTTTTTCTGGGCCTGCAGGCGCGGTTGCAGGTACGGTCGAAGTTTGCGGTTGCTGAGCATCTGCAGGATATCGGCGGCCTGTTTAAGTTGGTCGGACTGAATTAGCAGGCTGACGTAGTTCAGCCAGTGCTGGGCGTCTTCAGGATCCGCCCGTGTGGCCGCTTCTCCGAGCACCAGTGCACGCTCCAGGTCGCTCTGCACAAGGGCGACAATCATCCCTGCGGCCAATACCTTGGCGCGCGGGTTTCCTCGCAACGTCGGATTGGCCAGACCGGCCGCGAATATTCGGTTGATCTGTTCCGGCCTGAATTGGCAGAGCCCTTTAGCCAGGCACTGGCTGAGATCCGTCAGATGGTGGAGCGAGGCGTTGGAAAAAGCGTGCGATTGCAGTCGCTGCGTGAGCTCAGCAACTTGCGCCGTTTTCAGGGGAAGGCCTTGACGTGCATCGAGCATGACCAACGCGAACAAACCACTGGTATCGCGCGGGTCGATAGCCGTCGTTCGTTCGAACCGCTCCCGCGCGAGTTCGGCATACTGTGCGGATTGTTGCGGGTACTGTTCCATCAATTGCCAATACGCGCGGCCGAGCCGGTGCTGACTGCGTGCGGAGTTCGGGTGGTTACTGGCCTCGACAAGGGCAAGTTGCAGCGGATTCCCCCAGTAGCTTGCTCGTATTGCCGTACTAACCCCAAGGATAGCGACAAATAGAATGCCCAGCGCAACGCGTGCATTGCGGGTTTTTTCCGACAGGGTGGGATGTAGCAGATAGTAGGCCAGTGGCAGAAGAATCCCGTATACAGGCAGGTAGTTGCGGTGTTCGTGCACCATCTCCAGGCCGAAGATGCTGGACTCCATACTGTGGCCGACCAGGAAGAACAACAGCCCGAAGCTAATCAGTGGCGCGCGCCGGCGACAGGCCCACGCGCCCGCCAGCAAACCCGCCAGACCCAGGACGGCGAGGCCGGTCGTGGGTGGACTTAAAAACCCGGACGACAGCGGGATATCGTCGTGGAAGAGACCCAGCTGGGAGATGCTTGGGGCCACTGTCATGGCGAGATAGAACCACAAGACGCGCGCCTGGGTCAGCAGTCGTTCTACCAACGTAAAGTCCCTGCCGCTGTAGCCCAAGCGCTCAAGATGGGTCAACAGATAGCCGAAGGCCAGCAGCGCCGGCACGATGGCAACAATGGCAAAAAAGGCCAGCAGCCCGCGCCTGCCACTTTGCGTCGGCATCGCAAAGCGAAACAGGACAATTTCCGCGATGAGCATGAAGAAAGGCAACAACGCCCCGTTTTCTTTGCTAAGCACCGCAAGTGGCGTAAACAGAAACACGCTAGCCGCCAGGAGCAATGCACCGGACTTGCCCTCGCCCTGACGATTGCGGCCCTGGCAGTAAGTGGCCAATCCCAGGAATACGAACAGGGCGCTCAGGCTGTTCATGCGTTGCACCACGTACAACACCGAGGTTAACTCCAGCGGATGGAGCAGCCAGAACGCACTGGCCGTCAAACTGACCCATCGAATATGGCGCAGCGTAAGCGCAGGTTGGTAATGTCGCCGGTAGGCGATGAGCAATTGCTGGCTGAGCCAGTAGAGCGCCAACCCGTTCAGGATATGTATGAGCAGGTTGGTCAGTTTGAAATAAAACGGGTCCAGCCCGCTGAAGTAGTGATTCAGGGCCAGGGTAAGGTAGCTGACGGGGCGCATTAACGGACCGGACTGCAGGGAAAAAGCCGCCTGTTTCAGCGTGGCCGGTGTGAGTTCAGTGATTTTTAGCTGTTCGTTCTGAACGATGTTTGCTTCATCGTCGAACTCGAATCCACCGCTGAGTCCCGGCGTATAAACCAGGAAAGTGAGCATAGCCAGGCAAGCCATTGACAGTAGAGGGGCGTTGCGTAGCAACGTAGTTATCGGTGATCGAACAGTCACAATTTGTCTTTCCCCAATTGTTTCTACCAGGACACTATTCAGTTACATCAATTACCTAACGAAGCCTAAACCGAATGATGACCTATTGGCTATGGCTCAAGTCTCGAACCGCCGTTTTTTGTGCATCTCGAAGGGAATGTATATTGACTGGCAACAAGTCTCTGAATGCCTGTCGAATGCGTTGATCGTTATTCTGATTTCCTCACGAATTCGATTCCACATTGACTAAAAGCCAGCATTTATAACATGCAGCGCCAACGAAGCGCGACGTAATTCGGGCGAGAAAACGCGCACTGTTGGCCATCGATCATTGCGTAACACGTTCGCATTCAATGACGTAACAAACCGGCGCACCGAAACCGAAAAATCTTTTCTTTTCGACTCGGACTTTTATCCTTACCAATGGCGGTACGCCAGTCAACGGGGTCTGTATCTTCCCAACGTCCCCATTGATCCATACCAATCCGCCCTTAATGAACAGTTGATGTTTTTGATTGTCATGATTTGGTTTAATAGCTCCAATCAAGACAGTCTCGACGCCAGCATCGAGTTCTTTCAGTTCACCCAACGTTGTGGAGCCATCAATAAGCGCCATTTTCTCAGTAGACCGTTTTCGTTCCGCGACAGACTCTTCATCAGTTTCTGAAAAAGAACCCGCTTCATCGTCCCATTCCAGGTTGCCCTGCAAAATATTGTTATTGATATCCGATATAAAATTCTGTACTCCATCAAAATGACACTCTATATCTCCGTCACAGGATTCCAGAATTTGTCCCACAACACCTTGTTTAGCCGGATCCAAATCCAGATAAACAATCGTATTCCCGCCGTTGTCGGCAAATTGAATCCATTTAGTATTGGCAATACAATCTTTGAAAACCTCTGAGTTGTTCGTAACCTGGTACCAGTCTTTATCAGCAAATTTTCGAGTAGATTCATACAGCTCTAATACTTCCGTAATCGGTGAAATTCGATATTGACCGAACAAGAACAAATCCCCCTGGTTGCCGTTGTGCCACATATACAGTTGGCGAAACTCCTCGGGAAATTTAATTTCAAGTTCTTTCTCCGCCGCATCCAGATCTTCGGAGGTGATTGGCGGTAGCAGTTCATCTTCTATACCGTGAATCAGGCTCAAGTGTTCTTCGAACTGTTGAAGTAATTTTTTCATATCAATCACGGCCAACGTCGCCAAAGCGGACTTCAGCCATTCCTTTTGGATAGAACCTCATCATATACATCAATAGCCTGACCGCACTCTTTCTCAGCCGCTGTAGGCGATCCATAATCCTCGGCACGAATTTCAAACCTTGGTGTGGGTGTAGACTCCACCAACTCCGGGCGATCCAGCCTGGTTGCGTTCGTCGCGAACCTGTCGCAGTCCTCTACGGAAGTTAACGTCTCGATTCGGCGTTCCGTCTCAACCGGCGGGCTAACGCCCGCTGAGGTCCTCGCTGACGCCAATGTCTCTACTTTAGAGTGATCCACTTGACGGGGAAGCTTACGCAACCGACTGAGCACGTCAACGGTGAGGGTTTTCGCTGGCGTTTTGTATCTTTCTGATTTACGCCGTCGTCCGACACCGCATAATCTGGCGACCGACGGCCACTACTAAGAAAGCGGTCGATGAAATTCGATCACGTTTCCGTCAGGGTCGCGAACAAAAAAGAAAACAGCACCTTCGTATTCAACTGTTTCCGTTATGCCTATTCCGAGACTATCGAGTTGACGTTTGACGGCATCGGCGTCGGTAATCTCCAGCGCGATGTGAGTAAAACCCGTGTGTTTCACTGACTCGTCCATCAGGATATTAGTCGGCGATGCATCGGCCGACGCATTCAGAATGAAATTGATATTGATTCCGCACGGATGCTCCATGACCGCAACAGGTTCCGGGCCCATCGGCCCACCCAGAAATTCGAAACCCAGCTTCTCGTAGAATAAACGAGCGACAGCAAGATCATTGACGCGCAGACCGACGTGATTAATACGAGTGATTTGTTTCACGATGACTCCCTGGCCTTGAACAGCCCCCGATCTTTGCGAAAAATATTCAGGGTTTAACCAGCGTATAGCCTTCGGCGACGCTATCAATGATTTTCGCCACACCGGCAGGTACGGGTATCGCATACGGGCTGACTTTCGGTCGTTTGCCGGTCGTTCGCTCGATGCTGTCCAGCGTATTCTCGCAAATATAGAAACGTACACCATTGTCTACCAGACTCGCGATTCGCGCATCGTATTTTCCATCTGCATACAACAGACGAACGCCCGCTCCGAAGGTGACGATCTCAATATCGATCAGGTCCGGGCCGCCGTAGTGTTTGATCAGGTTGTTGGCCACATCAAGGACGGATGACTCTCTTTCCTGATCACTGAGCTGCAGAACCACGTGTACATCCGCGAACGGTTTTTCGTCTGCACCGGCTTGTGACCAGCTTTGGCTCAATGGCACCAAGGTGAAAAAAGCGGTCAGAAAAACGGTTAATTTGAAACGGAAATCCATGCTTCTTACTCCAGTGTATTCGCGTAATCTGCAAGACCTGCATTGTCGGCAACATTGCGTAATTTCGGCGAATTCATTTTGTCCACGGTGATCGTCTTCTTGTCTTTCAAATACTCGGCAACCACATCCCAGACGGGCGGCCCCGGCGATTCAGACGCAACGGTCGCCCAGCCGGCCACTTTATAGTTTTTTCCCGCTTCCAGCATTCGTCCGTCGTCCAGGATCAGGTCCGAGATACGGAAATTGATGTTCGCGGTTGGATCGCAGCTGAAATTCAGACCGCCAAGACGAACCATATCGCCACCCTGCTGATAATATGGATCTGTATGAAACAAGTTGTCGGCGACGCTTTCGAGAATCGTCTTGATCTCGGCGCCCGACATCTCCCGGGAATAAGTCTCCGGATAGGTCATAGCAGTTTGATCCATCACGCGTTCCATCGTGATGGTGTCGCCCGGGAGTACCGATGTACCCCAACGAAATCCCGGCGACAGAGAAATTTCTGCATCACCCACATCCATCAATGCATCACAAATAACCTGGTCGAAAGTACCGTTAAAATTACCCCGCCGATATAACAATGTTCCGGCAACGGCCAGTGGTTCTTCCAGCTTATCCAGATAGGGTTTTCTTATGCCGTCGATATACGATTGCATTTCAGCATCTGCCGGAATCAGGTTAGCGAATACCGGTAACAGACGGTAACGATAGCCATTCACTTTTCCTTTGCCAATATCGAGATCTAGGACCGCCAAGAACTTCCCGTTGGAACCAGCGTTAGTCACGAGCGTCTTACCGGCAGAATTCTCCACAACAATCGGGCGCGGTACGCCATCATGAGTATGCCCACCAAGGATCGCATCCACGCCGCTGACGCGACCCGCCATTTTCACGTCAACATCCATGCCGTTGTGCGACAGCACAATCACCGCATCCGGTTTTTCCGTCGCGCGAATACTGTCGACCAGCTCCTGCATGTCGTCATCGCGGATACCGAACGACCAATCCGGAATGAAGCGCTGAGGATTTGCGATCGGTGTATACGGAAACGCCTGACCAATCACCGCAATACGATGACCACCGATTTCACGAATCGAGTACGGCTTGAACACATGCCCACTGTCTTCATCGTAGGCCGCTGCACCGTCAAACAACGCATCTTCCGTGACGCGAACATTCTGTGCGATGAACTCGCCGTCAAAACGTTCGATATTCTGCATCACCTCGTCGTCACGATAGGTGAATTCCCAGTGACCGGTCATGATGTCGACACCCAGCATGTTGCAGGCATCGACCATATCCGTACCGCGTGTCCAGAGAGACGTCGCGGACCCCTGCCAGGTATCACCACCGTCCAGCAGCAACGAGTTCCCGTCGCCGACCTCAGCACGCTGCCGATCAATGAGGGTTTTCAAATGAGCGAACCCGCCGACTTTACCGAAGCGCTCCGCGGCCGCCGCAAAATCGAGATAGGTCAGCGCATAGGCGTCGCGGCTACCGCCCGTAACGCCGATATAGTCAAGCAGACGCTGGCCCACCAGGTGCGGCGGTCGCCCCGCGGCTCCGCCAATACCAATATTGACGTTCGGCTCACGAAAATAGATGGGCGTCAGTTGAGCGTGACAATCCGTGAAATGCAGCAGGCGCGCATTACCAAACGCGGCCGATTCATACGGATCGTCCCGAAGCTCACCACGAATGCAGCCGGACAAGAGACCGGCCGAACTGGCACAACCCAACATCCAAACGAAATCCCGCCTGTTCACGTTCGCTCCCCACTGCAAAGAATAAGTTACGCGCTTAGGTAAGGCGCAACCAGATACTACTCAAAATAGCACGTTTTCCTGCCAATCTTTCTCTTGAGATATCGCCTGAGTCAGAGCCAGTTCCGCCTGCATTCTGGCTTCGTTCGCCAGCTGGATAGCGTCCTCTTTTCGTCCTTCGTCGTTGGCAATTTTCGATTGTTGCAAAAGGCCTTCCGTCTTGCTCCAGACGTTGCGGCTGGCAGCGGCTTTAGCCAATGCCGCCTCGGCGGCGGCGTAAGTTTCGGCGAAGGACACGGTCGGCGACGCCGAGCGATCTCTCGACGGTTGCAGCCCGCACCCTGCGACGATGGCGAGACCCATCGCCAAGAACACATATTTTCCGATCATGATGAATTCCTGAGATACGCTCGTTAACGCCGCGACGCCGGTCCGTTCAATTCAAGACCATTGCTGATATACGACAAGAAATATTCGAGATTGCGATATTCGACGCTTTGCGCTTCCAGCGGCTTTGCCCACACCTGGGAGTTACATTCCGCAAAGCGTTTTTGAATCGTACCAATTTCACCCCATTTTGAACGGTAAACCGGCCAGTGAGTGGCCTGGCCCAGTGTGGTGCTCAAACGGTCGGCTCTTAGATTCAAGCCAGCAGATTGTATGTGGCAACTGCTGCAGGCAAAGTTCAATTGCCCTCTGCGCGTGTAGAAAAATTGCTTGCCCGCCGAGTAGGCAGCAACGGCGCCCGGACTATCCAGCGGCACCTGTATTGCAAACTCGTTGCCACGTGATGTGTAGGCCATGTAAGCCGCGATTTCCGCGAGTTCGCCGATCATGTACGCAAGTGCTTTCTCGCCATTGGCCTCTCGACATTGATTGATCGCCAGTTCCAGCGTCACGACTTCACCGGCATCGGCATCGAAGTACGGATAATCCTGTTTCACACCAATACCACCATTGTCGAAACAGTCCGCGTAAGACTTGCCGTTGGCAAACGGTGTTTCAAAAAGTACCTGGCCATCGTCAATGGCGATCTCGTAAGGAGGAAAATCCTCCATTTCGATCCACTGCTCACGCGCTGACTGGTCGAAGGCATACAGGCCGTTGGCAAACTCCTGCATCGGTACATCGGGGAAGCGATCGCTGTAGTACTTCACCATCGCCAATCGATCCTCTTCCGGACCGGCCACGGCAGGCAGAACGGAGAATATTCCGCCGATCAAACACAGGGAAAGAATTGATTTTTTCAATCGATTGCTCCGTTAGCCTGGCGTAAAACAATGATTATTCAGGTGCCGATTCTTTTCTTTTTCGGTTTGAGTACCATTTCGGTCTCACTGGAATCGCCCTCGTTATCGTTCCAGTGGAGTTTGACGGTATCTCCGATCACAGCGCCTTTGATGGAAAAAGACACGTAGGGATTTTTCGACACAGCTTGGCCCCAATAGGCCGTCATCACGACTTCGCCGTTCAATTCCACCACGACATCCGTAATGTAATGGGCCGGATACGGCTGATCGGTGTCCGGGTTCATACGCAGTCCGGACTCCATATCGTGCGGCATGAGCGCCTTGATTTCGGCGACGTCACCTTTGATTTTAGCTCTGATCTTGATTGGTTTACCCATTATCTTGTCCTCGACCTGCTTCCATTAGCCGCCGCAGCCGCCAATCGTGACTTTGACATCTCTCGACGTGCTATAGAGAGTTCCACCCGCCTTTACCAGTGCCATCACCTGCGAACTTTCGCCCATCTTGATACGTACGGAAACGGACGGCAGGACCCGCGGGCTCATGTCGAACGAGGCGACGAACGGCGTCGGATTGTTGGCAACGATGATACTGATGGACTCAACGTCAGCGAGATCGGTGCTAACCGTCACCGGCACTACGGCACCGTTCTCCGCGATGTCCGGAATCTTCAGTTTGATCTGATCGCTGTGCACCGGTGCCTGTCCGAACACATCTTTAATGGCATCCTCGGCGTTGTCTGCAATGAATGCGGCGTCGGGCCGTGCAGCCAACAACAGGCGTGGCCACGCCGCCATTGCGCCCAGAGCAACAATGCCCTTTAGTAGCAATCTTCTGTGCACTTTCATCTCCTCGCTTTTGCTCACAGGGTATGAATGAAGTCGACCACAAGATCGATTTCATCTTCAGTTAGAATTCGATGCCGACCATAGGGCGGCATGCGGGTGGTCGGCTCCCTCACCGAGGCATCCCATATCTTCGATCGCAAGTCCGCCCGCTTCGGGTAACGTGCTTTCATCAATAACAGCGGTGGCCCGTAATTGCCGGCCAGATCGCCACCTTTAATCGCATGGCAGGCAAGGCAGTTCCCCCGGCTGCGGGCAAACACAATGGCTTTGCCCCGCTCGATGGCATCCTCATTCAGCGGAACTTCGTCGGCCAGTGCATACTGTGAACTGGTCAAAAGAACCAGCAACGAAAGCATCAGGATGGGTCGCATTGCACTACTCCGGCAACAAGCCTAGTTCGCGGTCAATTCAAGTATGTAGTCTACAGCAGCGGCGACGTCTTCATCGCTGAGTTGCACCTGACCGCCCTTGGGCGGCATCAAACCTTTGCCGCCCAGCGCACTGGCAATCAGGGCCTCGCGTCCCGCACTGATTCGTTCTGCCCAGGCGCTCGCGTCGCCCGGTATCGGCGCATCGCCAACTCCGGCGGCATGACACAACGCACATGCTTGCTCGTAAATCGATCGGCCGTCCGACGCCTCCGCCACACCGGGATCGGCAACCTCCGGTTCCACGGCTTCGGTCACCGGTGGCGACGATGTAATTCTGATGCTCGCCGGGTCTTTGCAATTGCTCATGCACGCGACGTTGTTGGTATCCGGGCGGTCATCCAGAAAAAACCCGTCCTTGTTCGGCATTTCGATCGAGGCAAGATTGTCCTGTGTCAGTTCGAAATCGTACTCCACCAGATCGTTAAGGTAGAGCACATAGGCTGTCAACGCGTACACCTCCTGGTCGCTTAGCGATTCGGGCTGCGTGAACGGCATTGCACGATGAATATAGTCCCACACGGTGCTCGCGTACGGCCAGTAGCTGCCAACGGTTTTCTCGGGACGCTCGTCAGTCAGCGTGCCCTCACCACCCGCGAGTACCGGGTATCGGCCAACGCCCTCGCCGAAAGACCCGTGACACAGTGCGCACTGGTCTTCGTACAGCATTTCTCCGTCTTCCGCTGTGGCACCGCCCGGCGGCAAACCAACGCCATCAGGTCGTATATCGATGTCCCAACCGGCGATTTCCGCCTCGCTGGCGTCCTGACCGTAGCCAAAATGCCCCGATGACCGGGCAACCGAAGCGTTGGCCTCCGTTACTGTAATCTCTCCTGCTACCTGATTCCGGCCAGCCGCGTCCGCCGCACACGCGGACAGGCCCAATGCAGCCACAATAAGCGCCAGGCTAGCTAATCTGAACATTGCTCACTTTCCCGTCTGCCTGCAAACGCCAGGTGTGGATCGCGTTGCGGTGATAAATGGAACTCATGCCGCGCGCCGCACGTAATTGCGTGAACGTGGGCTGCACGTAACCGGTCTCGTCAACGGCCCGACTCTGAATCATCGCCGGACTGCCGTCCCAATCCCACTCCAGTCCAAACCGTGTCAGCGCCTTGGGCAAAATCAGGCCTTTCAGTTTCGCCGCTCGCCAGTTCACGCCGCCATCGAAAGATACATCCACACGCTTGATTTTGCCCGATCCGGACCACGCGAGTCCCTCGACTTCATAACGCCCCTTGTCTCTCAAGGGTTTTTCCGGACAGGGAAAGGTCACGACCGAGTTGCATTCCTGCAAGAAGGAAAACTTTCTTGCGCGCCCGTCGGCCAGCAGGTCGGTGTATTTCGAGGTCTCTTCCCGGTGGTACCAGGCCTTGTCGCCGACTTCCAGTCGCCGTAACCATTTCACGCTGGTATTGCCTTCCCAGCCCGGATTGAACAGGCGAATCGGATAGCCTTGCTCCGGTCGCAGCGGTTCACCGTTCTGGGCGTAGACAACGAGCGCGTCGTCCAGCGCCTTTTCAAGCGGAATGGAACGACTCATGTGTGCGCCGTCGGCGCCCTCGGCCAGCACCCAGGCCGCATCTTTCTGCAAGCCGACCTCTTGCAAAATAGTCGACAGAAGGACACCCGTCCACTCACAGCAGCTCAGCATGCCGTGCGTAAACTGCAACGCATCCATTTGAGCGGCACGCCACTCCATGCCGCCGTTGGCCGGGCATTCGAGGAAGCGAATCATCGACGTGCTTGGAAATCGCCTCAAGTCATCGACGGTGAGAATAATCGGTCGGTCCACCTTGCCGTGAATCATCAGCCGATGATCGTCCGGATCAATGTCCGGAATCCCGCCGTGATAACGCTCGAACACCAGACTGCTTGGTGTGATTATCCCATCCAGTTCAGCCAATGGCGTGAAACTGATGGACGCAAAACGGTCCGCAGTCAGCCAGGGCACGGCGCGACGCTTGATGTTGCTCTCAAACCGGGACGGTTTACCGTACGGGTTCGTCAGCACGCCTTGTCCCAGCGACCGCGTCCAGGCGGGCACGTTGGGCGGCAAATTTTCGTCGGCTGCGCTGACCTTGCCACCAATGGTGCCCCCGGCCATCGCACTGCCGGCCAGCAACAGGCCGTTTTTCAGAAAATTCCGCCGTTCAGCCTGCGGAAGTTTCTGACCTTCATCAGAAATTTGCTGCAGCATTTGCGCGGTCGTTGCAGATTTTGACGCCATCGAAGCTACCCGATTTAGCTGAAATTTATTGGGTCTCGAGGCCCATTTCCATGTATATTAGGAAATCCTAACATAAAAGGAAAGCCGTCCCCCTATGGCGACGAATAAAGTACGACGCGCTTTTGCCGCGCTCATTCCGCTAATCGTGACTTGCGCAGCCACCGCGGCTATCGCTGCAACACCGGCATCCTGCCCGCCCACGGCCGGCGTGGCACTGCAGATTCTCGGCTCCGGCGGCCCCATTGCCGATGATGCGAGAGCTTCATCCGGCTACCTGGTCTGGATCGACGGTATCGCAGTTGCCATGATCGATACCGGCGGCGGCACCTTTCTTCGTTACGGGGAATCCGGCGCGAAATTTACCGATCTGGACTTCGTCGGCTTGAGCCATTTTCACACCGACCACTCAGCCGATTTCCCCGCCCTTTTGAAGTCCGGCTCCTTCTCCGCTCGCGAGCGCGGCCTGACAGTCGCCGGCCCGGGTGCTGGTGGACCGTTCCCGGGATTGGAGGCTTTTCTGCAAAGCATGCTCGGCAAACAGCACGGCGCATACGGCTATCTCTCTGCTTACCTCGACGGCAGCGGTAATTTACCCTTGATTGACAGCGTCGAGATCGACGTCGACAAGAGCGACGCCGTCACTGTGTACAGTGGTGCAGAGAACAAAATGCAGATTGATGCGTTACCGGTTCCGCATGGCATCGTACCCGCGCTGTCGTTTAAGGTACGCGCAGGGGATTCGAGTATCGTCTTCGCGAGTGACCAAAACGGGGGTAGTCACGACTTCGTTGAATTCGCTCAAGGTGCCGACGTGCTCGTGATGCATATGGTCGTACCCGAAGGCGTCACTGGAATCGGCCGCCGTCTCCACGCACCGCCGAGCGTTATCGGCGACATTGCGCAGGAAGCCGGTGTTGATACACTGGTCCTTAGTCACTTTATGGCGAGAAGCCTTAGAGACCTCGACACCAATATTAAGATAGTCAAACAGCACTTTGACGGTCGCATCATTCTGGCGAATGATCTTGACTGCATCGCGACAAACTAGAGTTGGGAAGGAAGACTGCATGGAAATAACGGCCGAATTCGATATGGAGCAGATGAATGCGGCGGCAGACAAAGCCAGCGCACTGATGAAAACGCTGGGCCATAAAGGCCGACTGCTGATCCTGTGCCAACTCGCAAGCGGCGAAAAATCGGTGGGTGAACTGGCGCAAAGCCTCGATATGCCCCAGTCCCCCCTGTCGCAACATCTTTCGCGCATGAGAAAAGAGGGCCTGGTCGGCACACGGCGCGAAGCCCAGACTATTTTTTATTCGTTGAAAGCAGACGAAGCCGGCAAGATTATTGAATGTCTCTACAATCTTTATTGCGCCGATGACGTTTAGTTTTATTGATACGACAACCGTCCGGACCGCAGATTGCCAAGCTAAATCCTTTGTGCGACGCAGCAATAGTTGCACGAGTGCCGGTGTTTCTGCTTATATTAGCTTTCTCTACATTAACGTTTCTTAATTTTAGTGTAGCCAGAATCAGGGGAAGTCAAAAATGAAAGCCATCCAAAAGCTCGCAATCACGCTGATCACTGTCGCCCTCACGCTCGCCTCCGGCAGCGCGTCGGCAACCAACGGTTACTTCACGCACGGCACGGGAACGAAAAACAAAGGCATGGCGGGCGCTGGTCTGGCCATGCCGGAAGATGCCATTTCCATGGCCAACAATCCGGCCGCGGCGTTGTTTGGGACCGGACGTCTCGACGTGGGCGCCGCACTGTTCACGCCCTGGCGCGATTACAAGACCAGCGCGAGTCAGGCGAACGGGGCGGGGGGCGCGTTTACGATCGGCCCGAACGATATCAAAAGCTCTCGCAACTACTTCGTCATTCCCCATATCGCTTACGCCTGGAAGCTGAATGAGGAGAGTGCCTTCGGTGTCGCATTCTACGGGCGAGGAGGCATGAACACCGAGTGGGATGGCGGCAGCGCCACGCTCGACCCGGACGGACCGGGACCAGCGCCAATCACCACTTTCACCGGCACCTTTGGTGGCGGCACAGCCGGCATCGATTTGTCCCAGGCATTTCTTGACCTTACGTACGCAAGAAAGGCCGGAGACAACTTCGCCTGGGGCGTTACGCTGATCTCTGTCGCGCAAGTGTTCAAAGCAAAAGGTCTCGGCCAGTTTGCGCCATTCACGGAATCCTTCGTCGCCAGCGGCTTCACCCAACTGCCGGAAAATCTGAGCAATAGTGGCCGCGACGCCGCATTCGGCTTCGGCGGTAAAATTGGCATTCAGGCAAACCTGAGCCCCACGACCAGTTTTGCGGCCATGTACCAAACGAAAATCTCAATGGGCGAGTTCGACAAGTATGCGGACCTGTTTGCACAGGACGGCGGCTTCGATATTCCCGCCAACGCGAAAGTCGGTTTAACCTTGCGCCCGACAGACACAACCGCGGTCAGCTTCGATATCGAACGGACCTGGTTCAGCAAAGTGGCTTCCGTCGGCAATCCCTTTTCCAACCTGTTTAACTGCCCAAGCCTGGGTGGCACCGATATTACCTCTTGTCTTGGCGGCGCCAACGGTGCCGGTTTCGGCTGGGATGACATGACCATCTACAAACTGGGTTTCGAGTGGGGACGTGGATCAGACATGGTTTATCGAGCTGGTGTCAGTACCGGCAGTCAGCCGATCGCCAGATCCGAAGTCATGTTCAATATTCTGGCACCGGCCGTCATCAATACCCACATCACTTTCGGCTTTACCAAGAAAATGCGGCAAAACAACGAATTGAGCTTTGCACTGATGCATGCGCTCGACAACAAAGTTACCGGTCCGAATCCTTTTGACCCGTCGCAAACCATCGAAATCAAGATGTTCCAATGGGAAGCTGAATTGAGCTACAGCTGGCGTTTCTGATAGGTCGCGTTGCGACTGATCGCCAACAGGATATAAGGTTGGAAACATCGTTCTATTGGCACCGCTGCAGGAGCGTGTGCCAACGCGCGACAAAGCTTAAGAGAGTCGCGCCCGAGGTGACGCTCCTGCAGTTGTTCTATGCGCAATTCTGCAGGAACATCACCTGACACGCGACCCCGTCCACAGCGTTTCCCAACAGAGGAGCACCTGCGATTTGCGGACTGCCCATTGGTGATGTTGGGACTTGGCGTGTACGGATATTTTCGCGCTTCCTGACACTATTTGAGCGCGGCTGTCGCCGCCTTGATTGACCTGCCCAGATAAAATCCGTAGTACTCGATATTGCTTATTCCCACTCTTTTCTTCGTCAACTCATTGCCGTTTGAATCGAGAAAGAGCAGCGTCGGCGTGACATCGGCCGCGTAACGCTGCGCAAATTTTCTGCCGGCGATCATCGCGCCGTCGAAATCCTCTACCGCAAATCCCTCGTCGAGGCTAACCTCGCGAAAAACGGCCTGCTTCTGCATCTGCCCGGAACGCATCATCGGAAAAAGAACCTTCTGGCGAAGAGCCGCGCAGAACTCGCAACCGGTCTGCGATATAAAAACCACGATCGGTCGATGTTCCTTTATTGACAGGCGGGCATCTGCGACGAACGATTCGGCCCAGGTAATGAGTCTCCCGGAATTGTTCGGCGCTTCCTCACAACAGGCTGCCTCAAGAAACTCCAGTGAGCGCTCGACAATGTCGTCCGCATAGAGATCGCGGAAGAAATGATCTGCACCGTCAATTTCTTCGAAGACGATATTCCTGCGGTTGACCATTCTCATGTGCTCTACAAGGTCTGGCACGACCTGGTCTTCACGGCCGGCGAATACCAGAACAGGCACGTCGATCTTATTCAGGATCGGTGCGGTACCGAGCGGGTTCGCAGGCCCATAGTACGATACATAGCTCTCGGCACTCACCGTCGCATTAGAGCAGTGCAGAAAGGTCAGGTCATGCAACCACGCGCTTCCTTTCGCCTGCTGCAGGTTCCTGTCCCGATTTGGACCGGCCAGCTCAGCGCCGCTCGAGGGAGCGATCAATATTGCGGCTTTGATGTCGGGGTCATAATCGGCAATGAAGCGGGCGACCTGATTGCCACCGCGAGAATGCCCGAGCAAAACAATCTCGCCGGCATTCATCGACTTCAACCAGGACAGCCACGCATTGAGCTCCTCGCTGGCATCCTCCATCGTATGCGTGTGTTCCGTCTCACAGGGCAGGAAACCGTGCCGGTCATCAATACCCAGGCTCAGATTGATCGCCAGCGAACTGCGATCGTTCTCGGCAAACAGGGTTTGCAGCGTCGATACGATCTCCATACCGCTGTGACCGAGCGTGCCATGCAAAATCAGGATGACACCGTCCGATAGTGACCGACCCGGGGCCAGAACCATTTCACCGTTCAACGACAGGTCATTGTGCGGCAGATTCACCTCGTCGGCGAATACCGTGCAGGCCGACAACAGCAGGAACATGACCGTGTAAACTCGTCGCATCGGAATCCGTTTAGCAAAGCTGCGATAGAATATCGTCATTATGCCTCACAAGCCGCCCGCCAGCGACAGACCGTGATCGAAGCCGAAGCAAGCGTGAAAACCGGTTTCTATACACACATGATTGAAGCTGGAAAATCAGTCGCCTTTGCCGCAAACTCCCTGTCACGATTCCGGACTGTGCGATCAACGGAGCCTTCCCGTTATGAAAGAAAGTGGCGTATCACCAAGACTTGTTTCCTTACTGACGATTTTTTCGATCAGCCTGCTATCCTGTTCTGCGAACCAGCCCGAGCCAACTTTCGAGTTTGTTGAAGCGACGCTTGCTGATGTCCAGTCTGCGATCGAATCCGGCGACATGAGCTGCGAAGGAATCGTCGGCGGGTATTTGCGAAGGATCGAAACGTACGACAAGCCGTCCGGCCTGAATGCCATCATTTTCACGAACCCCGATGCGATGGCAAAAGCGAAGGAAATAGACCGAAAGTTTGCGGCAGGGGAAACGCTCGGAGCGCTCTTTTGCGCACCCGTGCTGCTGAAAGATAACTACGACACCGCCGATATGCCGACCAGCGGTGGTTCCGTTGCATTGAAAACCAGCATACCGCCCGACGATGCCTTCATGGTTCGCAAACTCCGCGAAGCCGACGCCATCATCATTGCCAAAACCAACATGGCGGAATGGGCATTCAGCCCGAAACAAACCATCAGTTCGTCCTATGGCAGGACCGCGAACGCCTACGATCTGGATCGGGTGCCCGCGGGTTCCAGCGGCGGTACCGCATCCGGGATCGCGGCAAACTTCGGTGTCATCGGCATGGGCAGCGACACCGGCAACTCGATTCGCGGGCCCGCTTCCCACCTCGCGTTGTTTGGGATTCGCTCGACCCTTGGCCTCACCAGCCGTGACGGCGTCATTCCCCTTGCCTTCGATCGCGATATCGCCGGACCGATGACACGAACAGTGACCGACGGCGTCAAGGTGTTTAACGTGATCGCCGGTTACGATAGCGCAGATCCGTATACCGAACTCGGTCGGGATAAAGTCGAGAGCGACTACACCGCCTTCCTGGACGCAGACACTCTTCAAGGCAAGAAAATCGGCGTGTTACGCGCACTCGTCAATACGGATGACAGTGATGCGGAAATAACGGAAATTTTTGAGCAGGCACTGGTCGAGTTGCGTGCAGCGGGTGCGGAAATAGTCGACCCGTTTGTCATACGTAATCTCGATGAGCACATGAATGCCAGCAATTTCTGCGCACGCTTTCGCTACGACATGCACGAATATCTGAAATCGCTCGGTGACAGTGCACCCATTAAAGACGTTCTCGAAGTACTGGACAGCGGGCAATATTCACCTTACATCAAAGATCGGCTGTCGTTCTTTGGCGCAGGACCGGCCGACGTGCACCCGAAGGACCTGGAAACGCCCTGCCCGGATTTCCCGGACCATCCGGGTCGACAAGCCTATCTGGCAGATGTCATGCGTTCAATGGATGAGGCGGGCGTCGATGCGGTCATTTACCCGGGCTGGACCAATCCGCCGGCGCACATCGACAAGGCGATCGAGGAATACAAAGGAGACAACAGCCAGCTGGTTGCTCCGGCGACGGGTCTCCCGGCGGTGACGGTACCGATGGGCTACAGCGACGGTCACCTACCGGTTGGATTGCAGATTCTTGGCCGGCCTTATTCCGAAGGTTTGTTGATCGGACTGGCGTATGCCTATGAGCAGCATACGCAACATCGTATTCCGCCGGCGTTATTTCCGGAACTCGAGTAAAAACAACCTTTAGGTTCGCTGGGTCGCGCCTCGGGAGACGCTCCTACGGGTTTTCTATTGGCACTCTCGCAGGAGCGTCTCCCGAG
>JAADHU010000027.1 GCA_013151645.1 Gammaproteobacteria bacterium
GTTTTCAACCGGGGCAGGCGTACGCCTGGCAACAGTTTCCGGATGTGGTGGTGGACGCCGTGGAAAAAATGAAGGAGTGCAGACTGTTCCTCGCCAAGAATAAACCCGACCAGGCGACCGGGACACCGGCTGACGAATGCACTTCGGTTTGCGGCGCCGTGTACCGAAAATACCGCCGAACCCCCGACGCTGACCTGACGACGCCGGTGCAGCAGTGCACACAGGCCTACAATGCGTTCAAATCGCCGGAAAGCCAGCCGCCAGCGCCTGAGCAAGTCACTGCGCGAGCACCTGAAACTATCGACGAAATACTGGCGGAAATGGACGCAATGAGCGCCGAAATGCAGAAGTCTTTTCCCAAGAAACGCCTGAATCGCATTAGCTGCCACACTTATGCCAAGATGATTCGCTATGAAAAGGATATCGAGAAGGCGAAGCTTTTGTGGGGGAGCTGCCATGAACAATACCGACTGTGGATACCCGCCAAATAAACCGGCCCCCTTTCAATTGCCGGGCACTGCCCGTAAATACGGCTCATTCCCACTCGATGGTTGCCGGCGGCTTGCCCGATATGTCATACGTGACACGCGAAATACCATCGATCTCGTTAATAATGCGCAGCGACACATGCTCGAGAAATTCGTAGGGAAGATGCGCCCAGCGCGCGGTCATGAAATCGACCGTCTCCACGGCACGTAGTGCGATGACGTAGTCATAACGTCGTCCGTCACCCATGACACCGACCGACCGAACCGGCAAGAATACGGCAAACGCCTGGCTGGTCTTTTCGTACAAACCGTGCTTGCGCAGTTCCTGAATAAAAATATCATCCGCCAATTGCAGCAACGCGACGAATTCGGCTCGGACTTCTCCCAACACGCGCACGCCGAGTCCCGGTCCCGGGAACGGGTGGCGATAAACCATCTCGTGCGGCAAACCGAGTTCCACACCGATCTTGCGAACTTCGTCTTTGAACAGCTCGCGCAGCGGCTCCACCAACTGCATGCGCATATCCTCCGGCAGGCCGCCTACATTGTGGTGTGATTTGATGACATGCGCCTTGCCGGTGGATGCGCCGGCCGATTCAATCACGTCCGGATAAATTGTGCCCTGCGCCAGCCAGTCCGTGTCTTTGAGCTTCGTGGCCTCTTCTTCGAATATATCGATAAACAGACCACCAATGATTTTGCGCTTTTCTTCCGGATCGTCGATACCTCGCAACGCCTCGAAGTAGCGATCGGCAGCGTTAACCCGAATGACGCGCACACCCAGGTGTTCGGCGAACGTCTCCATTACATGATCGCCCTCGTGGTAGCGCAGTAAACCGTGGTCCACGAAGACACACGTCAGTTGATCGCCAATCGCTTCGTGCAGCAAGGCGGCCACTACCGACGAATCCACGCCACCGGACAGACCTAGCAATACCTTGCCGTCACCCACCTGCTCGCGAACGGATGCGATCGCGTCTTTGACAATGGTGCCCGGCGTCCAGTCACCCGGACAGGCGCAAATATCGCGCACGAAACGATACAGGATATCCTCGCCGCGCAGCGTATGCGTCACCTCCGGATGAAATTGCAGGCCGTAAAAGTGTTGCTCTGAGTTCTCCATGGCGGCCAAAGGCGAATTGGGGCTTCGACCCGTTATGCGGAAACCCGGTGGTACCGATTCGACCCGATCTCCGTGGCTCATCCACACTTTGAGCAACGGCGCCGCGGCATCGTCGGAGTCCGTAAATCCGTTCAGCAACTCGGAGTTCATTGGTTCGAGCTCGGCATAGCCAAACTCGCGATGCGATGACGCCGCCACTTTCCCGCCAAGTTGCGTGGCCATTGCCTGCATGCCATAGCAGATTCCCAACACCGGCACGCCAAGCTCGAACACGGCGGCCGACGCTTGCGGCGGCTCGTCCAGGTTAACGGATTCCGGTCCGCCGGAAAGAATAATGCCCGACGGAGCAAAATCTCTCAGAGCCGCATCGTCCATGTCCCAGGGATGAACTTCGGAAAATACGCCGCATTCTCGCACTCGCCGGGCGATCAATTGCGTGTACTGGCTGCCAAAATCCACGATAAGAATCCGGTGTGCGTGAATGTCCGCTTGCGGATTGCACGATCTTTCGCTCGCCTGACTCATTTTATTCAGCGTCATTTCTTTTAAGTGGAACTGCGGTAATTGGGCGCTTCTTTCGTGATCGCGACATCGTGTACATGACTTTCACGCATGCCGGCGGAGGTGATCTTTATGAACTGCGGTCGCGTGCGCATCTCCTCAATTGTGTGGCTGCCGGTATAACCCATCGCCGCACGAACTCCGCCAATTAACTGGTGCACGATGGCGATCACCGAACCCTTGTAGGCCACCCGTCCTTCGATGCCCTCCGGCACAAGCTTCTCCAGTTCTTCCGTCGCATCCTGGAAATAACGATCCGACGATCCGTGGCTCTGGCCCATCGCGCCGACAGATCCCATGCCTCGATAAGACTTGTAGGACCGACCCTGATAAAGCTCGACTTCACCGGGCGACTGTTCGGTACCGGCAAACAGGCTGCCAATCATCACCGAATACGCTCCGGCCACCAGCGCCTTCGCAATATCGCCGGAATAACGGATACCGCCATCGGCGATCAGTGGCACGCCGCTGCTGCGCAGTTCCTGTGCAATTTCTGCAACCGCTGAAATTTGCGGCATGCCGACACCGGAGACCACCCGGGTCGTGCATATTGACCCCGGACCAATACCGACCTTGACGCCCACGGCACCCGCTTCGATCAATGCCACGGCCGCATCTGCGGTGACGATGTTGCCACCGATAACCTGCAGGTCCGGATAGGCCTGCGTTGTCCGCCGTACCCGATCCAGCACGCCTTGCGAAAAACCGTGCGAGGTATCGACAATCACCACATCAACACCGGCAGCCACTAAAGCGGCAATTCGCTCATCGGTATCCTGACCGGTTCCCACCGCAGCGCCGACACGCAACGCGCCGCGTTGGTCTTTGCATGCGCGCGGAAAGTCGGAGGCTTTCTGAAAATCCTTGGCCGTGATCATGCCGCGTAATTCGAAGTTGTCATCGACCACCAGCACTTTCTCAATGCGGTGCTTGTGCAGTAGCGACATCACTTCGTCATCGTCCGCGCCCTCCTGAACGGTGACGAGACGATCTTTGGGCGTCATCACGGTGGAAACCGGCGCACCCAGATTGGTCTCGAAGCGCAAATCCCTATGAGTGACAATGCCGATGGTTTCCTTGCCTTTGACCACCGGCACCCCCGAAATACCCAGGGTTCGCGTCAACTCAATCACTTCGCGGATGGTCATGTCCGGCGAAACCGTGATGGGATCCTTGACGATGCCGCTCTCGAATTTTTTGACCTTCAGTACTTCTCGCGCCTGATCTTCGATGGACATGTTCTTGTGGATGATGCCGATGCCGCCTTCCTGCGCAAGCGCAATGGCAAGTGGCGACTCGGTCACGGTATCCATCGCCGCGGATAGCAGCGGAATATTCAACGTGATCTCGGCGGTCAGCTGCGTCGACAAGTCGACTTCGCGTGGCAGCACGTCGGAATAAGCGGGCTGCAGGAGGACATCGTCAAATGTCAGGGCTTCTTTGGCTATTCGCATGTGACCTCTTTGCGACGCGGGAGGGTAAACGGTCAATTGTACGCGGACGACATTTTTCGGTAAACGGCTGACCCGGATTTATTTCTGCCCGCGCCCGGTAAAGAGGTTGGTTATACTGCCGACATGAATGATTTTGGCTTGGAATTGACACCGCAGACGGCCATCAGCGTCACGGAGCTGAATCGCACAGTGCGAACCCTGATTGAGCGCGGCGTCGGGCACGTCTGGGTTGAAGGCGAGATGTCCAACCTGTCCCGACCGGCATCCGGCCACCTGTACTTCAGTCTCAAAGACACTTCAGCGCAGATCCGCTGCGCCTGGTTCCGGCAACGACAGCGCGCGCCGACCATCAATCTGAAAGACGGCGACAAGATGCTGGCATACGGCAAGGTCAGCGTCTATGAGGCTCGCGGCGACTACCAGCTCATCGTGGAACGGCTGGAAGCGGCTGGCGAAGGGGAACTCAGGCGCCGCTTCGAGGAACTGAAGAAGAAACTTGCCGCCGAAGGGCTGTTTGACGAATCGCTGAAACGACCGTTACCGACACTGCCGCGATGCATCGGCGTGATTACGTCGCCGAGCGGCGCGGCCATTCGGGATGTGCTGAGTGTGCTGAAGCGTCGATTCCCGGCCGTCCCCGTCATCGTTTATCCGGTCGCGGTGCAGGGAGAAGCTGCTATCGCGGAGATCGCGGCGGCTTTTCAGACCGTCGCACGGCGAGCGGAATGCGATGTACTGATTGTCGGCCGCGGTGGTGGCTCGCTGGAAGATTTGTGGGCCTTTAACGAAGAAGCGGTCGCCAGAGCGATCCGCAGCTGCCCCGTTCCTGTCATCAGCGCGGTCGGCCACGAAGTCGATTTCACGATCGCCGACCTGGTGGCTGACTACCGCGCACCGACGCCCTCCGGCGCTGCGGAAATCGTCGTCCCTGACCAGCTGCAATGGCGACGTGATTTCGCGGCAACACTGACTCGTTTCAGCAGCCTGATGCAGCGTATCCTCGAAGACTATTACCAATCGCTCGACTGGCTTGCTCGACGTTTAAAACAAAGCAGCCCCGGCGCGACCGTCGTTCGGCAAGGCGAGCGACTGCTAAGTCTTCGCAAAACGCTGGCCTCAGCTATTCGAAATAATCTGATCGTCCGGGGACATGCGATCGAGCGTATCGACGCAAGACTCCGGCAGCAGTCGCCGCATGCACGTCTGCAGCAAATGGAGCTGCGCTGCATCGCGTTGCAACAACGCTTGCGCAGCGCTGGCAAAATACCGCTGGCCACCATTGAAAACCGTCTGGCATTGGCGCTACGCGGCTTGCACGCAGTCAGCCCCCTGGCGACACTCGAACGTGGCTACGCCATCGTGACCGATGCCAAAAACGGTAAAGTAATCACCGATGCCGCCACCGTGAGCGCCGGCGGTGCCATCGAGGCCAGACTCGCGCGTGGACGTATCGTCGCCACCGTCAGAGAAACGAGAGGCCGTGATGACGAAAGCTGATGTGCGCCTGGCACTGCTCCTGCTGGTCGGTGCACAAGCCGTCGCCCTGCCGGTTCATTCGCCGAAACCGGGCGGC
This sequence comes from Gammaproteobacteria bacterium, assembly GCA_013151645.1. Classification (GTDB taxonomy): domain Bacteria; phylum Pseudomonadota; class Gammaproteobacteria; order Steroidobacterales; family Woeseiaceae; genus JAADHU01. Next base: position 5,200 of record JAADHU010000027.1, read on the forward strand.
GTCGCCGTAATCGCCATCGGTCAGGGAACCACGCAGCCGACGGTTTTTTTTGACGACACCCGCGTGCTGGTCGTGCACGAGGATGCGGGCTGGTATGCCATCGTCGGCATTCCGCTCAGTCATCCAACCGGCACGGCTTCGATCGTCGTGACTGAAGAGGACCTGCCCGATCGCAGTATCGATTTCGAGGTCGTGGCGTTTGCGTATCGTGAACAACATCTGAAGGTCGATCGAAACTATGTAGTCGGCCCTGAAAAATTGATAAATGCCTGAAAGCATTTGAGAAAAGGTCGTTTTTGTTGAGCGTTTATTGCCATCAAAAGATAAAATTGGTATCCGAAGCTGGCAAATTCGGACGACAAAATGAAGCCTCAAACGCCACCGGAAACACCGACGGACTATCTGTTTCGTCATCGTCTTGAAAACCTCATCGATACGCGCCACGAGTTGGTCAAGCTGTCCGAGTTGATCGACTGGGGTCGCTTTGAAGGCGTCATGTAATTTCCGCCGAACACTACCGATTATTCAGGCGTGCCTTTGTGTCTTGGAAATGTGTGGCGGCCCCATAAATCCAGCGTACACGGAAAATTTCACGAGCCGACAAG
>JAADHU010000056.1 GCA_013151645.1 Gammaproteobacteria bacterium
GGTAGTGTGGGGTCTCCCCATGTGAGAGTAGGGCACTGCCAGGCTTTTAATACGAAGCCCCTGGTCCGTTTGGATCAGGGGCTTTTTTTATAGTTGAGCGGGTCGTCTATCGGCTATTGCCGGTAACGTACCGCTTACGATCGACGCTCTGTCACTGAAGAGCATGTCACTAAATTGCCCTGATATATCTTTATGATCGTTGCACTGGAATCGGCTTGATGTGACCCTTCCGTATGGGGAGCCATTCTGGTAGAACGTCAATGCGGCTCTATTCTGAACGGAGAAAAATATGAGAACAAATCGAACTTTAACGACCGCGTCTTTTGCTTTCATTTGCGCACTGATTCTGTCGCCTGCCAATGTGTTAGCCCAGAGCAACGCGAACGCAGGTGGTTTACTGGACGAGGTCATCGTCACAGCACAGAAGCGGGAAACCAATTTGCAGGATACACCGTTAAGTATTAGTGCCATGTCGGGCGATACATTAGAAAAAATCGGTATCGATAGCATTGACGAATTTCAGTTTTTCGTGCCAGGAATTACCGTGACTAACGATTCAATGGCCATCGTGAATATTCGCGCAATTGGAACTTCGGCTTTCGGTGTGGCAACTGACCCCAGCACCACAGTTCATATTGACGGTGTCTATCAACCGCGGCCTACCACGGGTTTAATGGATATGTTCGATATAGAGCGAGTCGAACTATTGCGCGGCCCGCAGGGCGTTTTATTCGGACGCAACTCAACCGGTGGCACACTCAACATCATTTCGAAAATGCCAACGGAGGAATTCGAGGGCGCCGTCGGCGTGACTCTCGGAAATCTTGATAAATTCGTCATCGATGGCATGGTTTCAGGCGCCTTGAGCGATAACGTCCGTGGTCGGCTGACAGTGCGTAGAAATCAGCGGGACGGTAGGTATAAAGACATCGTAACCGGTGCTACTTACCAGAATCAGGATACTATCGCCGTGCGCGGAACGCTCGTAATAGACTTGTCCGAGGAATTTTCATTGGAATTGCGTGCTGACGTCAACAGCGACAATGAGACGGGCTTCCCCGCGGTTCGCGCGACCTATGAACAAGACATTATCGACGCAGGGGCCACAATACCGGTCAGGAAAGACGATGTTGCGTTCGATACCCCGCCGGTTAACGACACGGACACATGGGGGGGCTCGGCAATCGCTACCTGGGCAGGCAGCGACTACACGTTCAAGTCCCTTACTTCAGTTCGCAAGAGCGTGGTCGATCAGACCATTGATGCCGATGCAACAGACCTGTTTCTGTTCGATATCGGTTTCAGGGAGAACTCCCGATCATTTACCCAGGAATTACAATTGTCCAACTCAAATCCGGATCGCCTGGAATGGATTGTTGGTATGTATTTCCTTAGCGAAGATGGTGACGGTGGCATCGACATCCTGTTCCCGAATCCAACCATTAACATCGAGGAAAAGAACACAACCAACGCCTATGCGGCTTTTGGGCAGGCGACTTACCACATCACCGACAGATTGCGGGCCACAGCCGGTACTCGCTACAGCTACGAAACGAAAAATTACAGTTTTTCAACCGTGGTCAATGGCAACGTTGTTGATTCGGGCGCGCCCTCGGACAATTGGGATTCAGTTACACCACGGTTTGCTTTGGACTACGATGTTACAGACGATGTGATGGTCTATGTGTCGGCCACGAAAGGCTTCAAGTCGGGCGGCTTTCAGCTGGGTGACGCTGGGTCATTCGATCCCGAAGAACTGTGGAGTTATGAAGCCGGCGTGAAATCCATGTTGCTGGACGGCCGCATGCGAGCCAATTTGGGCGTGTACAGCTATGACTATACGAACTTGCAGGTAGTGGAGTTCATCGGTGGCATAGCGACGACGTCAAATGCCGGTAAAGCATCGATAGACGGTATTGAGGCGGAAATTGCCTTTAGAGTCACTGACAATTTTGACGTTAATGGCACATTGGCGGTGATGGATGCGAAGTATGATGTGTTTTTTGAATCCGGCGAAGACTTCTCCGGCAACCGCTTGGCAAATGCGCCCGATTTGACGTATACCCTTGGCGCCCAATACATCTTTAACCTGAAAAGCGGCGCTTACCTGATGCTCCGTGGTGACTATGCGTATCGAGACAACGTCGACTTCAAACGCAATAATTTACCGCAGTTCCGCTCTGACAACTATTCACTCCTGAATGCGCGCGCTACCTTTGTCACTGCAGATAACCGCTGGGAGTTGTCACTCTATGGGCGTAACCTGACTGATAATCGTTACGCAACCTACATTACCGTCGGACGGAACGCTGCAAGCGAGGCCGATATCAATGTGCCGGTTACAGTACATGGCGCGCCGATCCAATACGGCGCTCTGCTTCGCTATAACTTCTAGCGAACACTGGCAAGCCGGTGCTACCGGACGCACGGAAATGCTGGTTCCCCGTTTGAATCAGCTTTCCGCTGCGTGCCTGCCGTGTTCGACGGAGCCTTAGACCGTTGGCCTTTCCTGAATTGTTTGTTTGAGAGATTTCCGTCTGCCCAATCGGAACCGGCGCTGACCAAACCGCTACCGCAGAATTCCAAAATGAAAGACCTAAACGGCTAGGGTCATCCTGTAGATGCCCAGACCCTTACGCTGGTCCGTTCTTGCTGAACCTGTCACGCAGGGGTCTGTTCATCCATTGAGAATTATGGCGTCAGAACCTATCTCATCCATGTCAGCCAGACACGGATTTCCTTAAATCTTATACGATGTAATTGCGCCGGTTCACTATTGCGCCTGCGTCAGGAGAACATTATTTTTGAGATATTTGTCAAGAAAGGCGCTAATAGCTTTATTGGCTGTGATTTGGTTGGCCTTCTTGCGGAAGCCATGACCTTCATCGGGAAATAGCACATATTCGACGGGCACACCGTTGGCACGCACTTTCTCGACGATTTCATCCGATTCTATTTGCAGGACGCGTGGATCATTCGCGCCCTGCAAGACGATTAAGGGGCGGACAATGTTACTCGCGTGAAAATACGGCGATATTCTGGTGAGATATTCTTCTTCTGTTCTGGGATTACCTATTTCTGTCTCCATTGCGTTTCTTTGCGCCTCCCACCATGGAGGCATGTTCGCAATCGTACGCAGCCAATTTGCCACGCCAAAAATGTTTACGCCTACCGCAAATGATTCCGGTTCAAAAGCGAGTGCGGCCAACACCATATAACCACCATAAGACGCCCCAATAATACCGATCCGATCAGGATCGACATAACCGGTATCGATCAACATCTGCTTGGAGGCGATAACGTCGCCGAGGTCGCCCTTACCGTGATTGTGATCATCCAAATGGAAAAAGGTCTTACCGGAACCGGAACTGCCGCGATTATTGACGGCGTAAACGACATAACCCGCATTGACCAGAGATTGGATGAAGGGCTGATAGCCTATGCGACTTTCGCCGCCCGGACCTCCATGCACCCAAACGAGTGCCGGTAGCTTGGCCGTGCCCGTGGCTTGATGAGGCCGATAGAGGATCCCTGGCACATCGAGACCGTCATAGGACTTGAAGCGCACCACTTCACCGGCGACAAGATGCTCAGGCTTCACCTGTTTGTTCAGCGAAGAAAGCAAGCGTCTTGGTGGCTGACGACTCGAGCGCACGTAAATGTCACCGGGAATTTGACCATGGGTGGCGATCAGGGCCAGCGTCTCGCCATCGGCGGACAGGGTGGCGGAGGTGATCGAGGCAGCAGGCATATTGCTGCCATTAATACGCTCCATGGTTACCGGCGTATAGATATCGACAACGCTACGCGCATTCTGGTTCGAGGTGACAATGAGTTTCGATCCGTCCTCAGAGAAGCGGGCAGCTCTAATATCCCAGTCGAGTTTGAGTACGGTTTCGCTTTTTCCATTATCCAGATTATGACGCAGCAGATATTGAAACTCGTGATCCTGATCGCTCATGTAATAAAGGGTGTGACCGGTCGGCGAAAAGGTCGCTGGCCGATTGTCAATATCCCCCTCTGCGGTGGTAAGTAGCGTTGTTTTATTGTTCTTGCGGTCATGGATATAAATGTCAGTATTGGCGTTGTCGACAAATTTCATGAGTGCGACAAAGCGGCGATCGGCGCTGACACTGCCAATCTGGTAACCGTCATTATTTTCGTAGAGTAATGTTCGGGTGTAATCACCCGTATCGAATTCATAAAGATCAAAATAGCGGGGATCGCGTTCATTGGTTGTTACAAAGAACGACGTTCTATCCGCTACCCAGCCATTAAAAGTCGCGACAAGACGTGCGCCCGGCGTCAGATCCCTAACTGTCCCGTCAAGCTCATGTATATAGATATGGTAAAGTTCATTACCGCCTTGATCGGCACCGTAAAGGAAACGTTCGTCCTTCGGAAAATAGCTCAATGCGAGTATCGATTCCGTTGTCGACTGCGTCAACGCGATCGGTGTGTCGCCATTGACCGGGACAGCATAGGCGTTAAAGATCCCTGACTGATCGCTACTGGTCAACAGTTTTGAGTTATCCGGTGAAAAAGAAAGCCCACGATAGCTGATCGATTCCATTAACTGCTCAATGGTATATTCAGCGTGTGTGATACGTTGTGCGGATACCGTCGATGATGTCTTGGGCGTATCACTTATTTGACGGGTACTCCCGCCGCAACCAGCGATGACGAAGGAACCAATCATTAAAAAATTTACCAAATACCGCATGTTACGTTACCCTCGTTCGGATCTATTCCTCACTTGATTTGGAGTTAGATCCCTTAAAGTTTCGATAACGAAACATTGTAATATGCATCGAAATAATGTCAATACCCCAAAATGCCGTATTGAAACTACTCATGAAGTATCCGCGTCAGGGTTGTGAACGATGATTCATTCTTGCCGATCTGTCAGGACGATCACCCTAAGCGGCAATATCAATCCACCATAGAATTAAGTGAATCCGTAACGTCCCTGTATCCTATTAGTGACATGCTAACGAGTATGACTGCATCCTTCTTGCTTTTTGAGACATACTTATGCCCCATAGAAGAATCGAACATAATGCTATCGCCAGTCTTTAATACTACCGGCTCATAAAATTCCGTATGCAACTCGAGTGTGCCTGCCAAAACATACAAAAACTCTTGTCCGTCGTGGCTTCGAAAATGTTTAATTTCTTTCGCAGAGTGTTTTTTGATAACGCCTTTTAGATAGGCACGGTTTTTCTCTAACAAGTCATTGCACAGGATTTCGTAGTCTGAATCCGGTGTTTGAAAAATAGCACCGCTACCCGCACGTGTAATTGTGCGTCGGCCCGTAGCGGACGCTTGTGGACTGGTCAAAGCGGTGACAGGTAGAGCCAGGCCTTCGGCCAGCTTATTGACACTGGTAAAGTTCAGGCTGGTCTGGCCGTTCTCCAGTTTTGACAAGGTGCCAATGGAAATGTTGGTACGCTTGCTGACAAAACTAAGCGTCCAGTTGTTTTTTCGGCGGAGGGCCTTGAGTTGAGTGCCAATAGGGCTAATAGTACGTGTCTTATTTTTCGCCATGTGCTTTCTTTAGTTTGTTGGTCTTTTCTTTTGGCGCGGGTAGTTTCGAGATTTCGCGGAAAAGCGTTGCAGTGGTGCGATCTACGCGCATCCCCTTAATACCTGTGTCGCGCAGCCACCCCGTAACGATCTTACCACCACCCACCAGCATCAGTATATATGTCGGCAAATGCGGGGCTGTGGACAAAGAAACGTGCTGGATCATAGATGAATTCTCATCAGTTATTACGATGCCACCGGAATCCAGATAATTGTCACAGGCTCCTGCAGTCCAGTATTGAAGTAGTAACAACTGTTTTGTATGTTTCAATGCGAGAATTGATATTATTCGAAATACATCATATTATTTCCAAATCGAAAAATACCATTTTGTCTATCTTGGCACCGAATAGCAGTGATCCGGCTCTATCTTAGATGAATTCAACAAAATCAATCTTAGGAGGGGCTATTGGTCAATCTTTCTATGCTGGCCTTCACGCATCCTTTTAAGGATTCATCCTCGGCAGCACCCCGACCACCGGGGTCCTGCTTTTTTGTATGTTTTGATGCATCTCCGCAGCGACGCCACTATGCAGCTATCTCTTACCGACAAGGGCGTTCACCGGCAGAGTGAAACACAATACGGTCCGTCATCAAGTTAGAGAACACGAGAAATGAAAAATGTTTTCCCCTGGGTTACGAATCGTCGTACTGACCTTACTGTCAGCCACGGCTGGCGCACAGAACCATGATGTTTTTATCAAAATGGTTTGGCTATTGACGGTTCCGGGTCCCCGGGGCAATACGTTTATATTGGGATAGACAATGAACAGATCACGGATATCGGCTTACGTCATGAAAAGAGCGTTAACTATGTCGAGAAATACCATATTAAACGTGCATAAACTTATTCCAGCCCTACTGGCGGTTGTCTTTTCTGCTTCTCCTCTCTGCGCGGATGAGCTTATTGCGGCTGTCAGCGTTGAAGAATTGGAAACGCGCATCCGGGAAATCCTGAAAGAGACAAATTCGCCCGGCATGATTGGGGCGATTGTGACCGAAGACGGCGTCATCTGGCAGGGTGCTGTGGGTCTGGCGGATAGGCGGAACAATCGTCCGGTGACAAAGGATACGGTTTTTCGGGTGGGTTCTATCTCGAAATCATTCGTTTCCCTTGCAGCGTTAATACTAAAAGAGAGAGGCTTGCTGACGTTTGATATGGAGATCAACAAGGCTGTTCCACAGGCAGATATTTCCAACCCTTGGGAGAGTGACAACCCGGTTCGTCTTGTACATGTGCTGGAACATACGGCAGGGTTTGACGACTTACATCTTCATGATTACTCATTCGGCGACCCGGATGCCACAACACTTGAGGGCATTCAGATGTACACCGCCAGCATTCGGAAGGTTCGCTGGCCGCCCGGCACCCGTATGGCCTATTCAAATATTGGCCCGCTCATCGGCGCATTGCTCATCGAAAAAGTAACCGGTAAGAGCTTCGAAGATGTTGTGCAGCAGGAAATCTTTAATCCCCTGGGAATGAGTACGGCCACGTTTTTCTATGACAAGGCTGTTTCCAAAAGCTACGGCGCAGATGGCGAAACAGAAATGCCTTATATGCATATTGGTGGCAGGGCCTCAGGATCAATGGGGGCAACCAGTCACGATATGATCCAGCTGCTGAAAATGTTTTTGAATCGCGGCGCATTTGACGGAGGTATCTTACTTCCGCCCAGGGCGCTGACGCGAATGGAAACCGCAGTAAGCACGCTGGCAGCAAAACAGGGGTTGCAAGTAGGCTACGGGCTAGGGAACTCCGTAAGTCTAAAAGATAGATTTGTTTATCATGGCCATACGGGCGCTATTGACGGTTTCATTTCCAAATATGCCTATCTGCCTGCGCACAAGCGGGCATATTTCTTCTCACTTAACGCCAGCAACTTCGAGGCTACCAGGCTGATCGACAATGAGCTGCACGCTTTTGTGACTAGCAGACTTGAACCTTCTCCTCAGCAGGCCCGTATAAAGCTTACTACCGAACAATTGCAAGTCTTTGCCGGCTACTATCAACCGGACGCGCCACGGCAGGAAATCTTGCGTGGCATCAGCATATTGTCCAGTACAAAACGTATTCGTCAAGACGACGGCAAGCTGATTATTTCCTCTCTCTTTGGTGAGGACGAGGCATGGTCGCCGGTGAGTGAAAACCTGTTTATCAAGGGTGAGAACGCGCTGGCTTCACTGGCTTTCGTTGAAACTGAACGTGGTGAGAAACTTGCTCAAGAACTTGGACCGCTTGGAAGCATCAAGAAGATATCTTCGTTTTACGCCATTTCGCGTTGGGTATTAACCGCCGGTGTGCTCATCCTCATGCTCAGTTCCTGTCTGTTCGCCGTGGTTTGGGGAGTCCGCAAACTGCTAGGGCGACTACCACATGTGCACTACTTACGGGTACGTGCCTTACCGCTGCTAACAACCTTGAGTTTTATTGGATCGGTGCTGTTTTTGGCTGTGGGAATAAACTCTCCAGCTGGCGTGCCTGGCTTGGGCGTGATGAATATCTGGACTGTGGGTTATTGGTTGCTCTCGTGGCTGTTTGCCCTGTTAGCGATTATTTCATTTCTGACCGTATGGCAATATCGCTCCAGAATAAACGACATTGGTAAAGCAGTTTGGGTCCATTCTCTAATGGTCGCAGTCGCGACGATTCTGACAACGGCTTTTTTTACCTGGTACGGCATCCTCGGCTTGCGGCCGTGGGCCTATTAGCTTGAGGGACAACGGGAGTGAAAGAAGGTCATTTATGAAGACCACCGTGTTGTCCCGACAAACTATCCATGGATTTATCAGATTGGAACGGAAGTCAGCATATTGAAGTAGTTGAACCGGAATATCGAGGATCTGCACTTTGGAGAACAGTGAACATGATGAAACGAACAAGAAAATGCATACGATAATATTGACGGGTGTCCTGGTCATGCTGACAGCCTGTCATGCGGATACGCAGAGACAACAGGGTCAAGCACTTGAGCAAGCGACCTATGACCTGATCATTCGTCACGGCACTTTGTACGATGGATCGGGTAGCTCGGGTGTGACAGGCGATGTGGCGATCAAAGGCGACAAGATCGCCGCAGTGGGTGATCTTGGTGATGTAATCGCGAAGGCCGAGATTGACGCAACGGGACTGGCGGTGGCCCCGGGCTTCATCAATATGCTCAGCTGGGCAGTGGATTCGCTGATTGCCGATGGTCGTGGTATGAGCGACATCAAACAAGGCGTGACCCTTGAAGTGTTTGGCGAGGGTTGGTCAATGGGGCCACTCAACGATACGATGAAAGCGGACAGCGTTAAGCGACAGGGCGACATAAAATATGAAATAGAATGGACGACACTAGGTGAATATCTGGACTACCTGGCGAACCGGGGCGTGTCACCCAACATTGCCTCATTCGTGGGGGCGACTACCGTGCGAATTCATGAACTGGGTTATGAAGATCGTCCACCAACGGTAGAAGAGCTAACGCGTATGCAGAACCTGGTGCGTCAGGCGATGGAAGAGGGTGCGCTGGGTGTGGGTTCCTCCCTGATATATGCGCCGGCTTTTTACGCCGATACAGAGGAGTTAATTGCTCTGGCTAAAACCGTTGGCGAATATGGTGGTATGTATATTTCACATATGCGCAGCGAAGGCGCACGATTGTTGGAATCAATCGATGAGTTGATTTCGATTGCTCGGGAAGCAGGGGTCGCGGCAGAGATCTATCACCTGAAGATGGCCGGAAAATCAAATTGGAGCAAATTCGATGCTGCGGTAGACAAGGTCGAGGAAGCGCGGGCAGAAGGACTTCTTATCACGGCGGATATGTACACCTATCCCGCTAGCGCGACCGGGCTTGACGGGGCCATGCCTCCCTGGGTGCAGGAAGGCGGACTGGATACCTGGATAGAACGACTCAAGGATCCGGTTATCCGTGCACGGGTGCGTGAAGAGATGCGGACGCCCACATCTGAATGGGAGAACATGTTTGTAGAGGCCGGCCCGGATAAAATGTTACTCGTTGGCTTCAAGAACCCGGCCTTAAAACTACTCACCGGCAAAACTTTGGCGGAGGTCGCAAAGATGCGTGGCGCCACTCCCGCTGATACCGCGATGGACCTGGTCATCGAAGACGGTAGTCGGGTAGATGCGGTGTATTTCATGATGACCGAAGCGAATGTGCGCAAGAAGACGATGTTGCCGTGGGTGAGTTTCGGTTCCGATGCCGAGTCATCCGCCCCGGAGGGTGTGTTTCTCCAATCAAGCACCCATCCGCGGGCCTACGGTAACTTTGCCCGGTTACTGGGAAAATATGTACGCGAGGAACAAAGTTTGACCTTGGCTGACGCGATTCGGCGCCTGACCTCCCTGCCGGCGAAAAACCTCAAGATCAAAAACCGAGGTGCCTTGACACCAGGATATTTCGCTGACATTGCCATATTTGACCCTAAATCTATCCAGGATCATGCGACCTTTGATCAGCCGATGCAGTATGCAACGGGGATGGTTCATGTCTTTGTCAATGGTAAACAAGTATTAAAGAATGGTCAGCATACCGGTGCTACGCCTGGTCGAGTGGTGCGCGGACCTGGATGGATTGGGGCGCAGATGGCTCGGACAAACGCCTTGGAAGCACAATAGAATACTAATAGCTTAATTGAGGAGAATCATGATTCGGGAATTCATACGGATCGTATTGACAGTTACTTTCATTTTTTCTTTTGTTGAAAATCTTAGCGCAAAGACAGGTGAAGCGGGGAATATCCAGATCATACATGCAGGTGCCTTGCTGGCTGTACCGGGTAAAGGTCCCATGGCTAATGCCAGTGTGATCGTGGAGGCGGGCAAGGTTGCCGAAGTGCGTGCTGGATTTGTCTCTGCCTCTGATATTAGCAGTGACAAAAATCAAACTGTCGAAATCATAGATTTGCGCGACAGTTTTGTTCTTCCTGGGCTTATGGATATGCATACCCATGTGACATTCGAATTTAGCCGAGATCAACAACTCAGGAATGTCACCGTGAGCGACGAAGATGTGACCATCGATGGAGTGGTGTTCGCCAGGCGAACCTTAATGGCCGGATTTACCACGGTACGTAATGTGGGTGCGCCGCCTGCCGCCATCTTTGCCCTGAGAGATGCTATAGCTAAGGGTAAGGTACCGGGGCCACGCATTATCGCCGCAGGTGGTGGTGTGTCCCCGACCGGAGGGCACGGTGACATCAACGGTTATCGCGATGATATTTTTCCGGAGCCATCACACAGTGGCATATGTAATGGTGCTGATGATTGTCGCCGCGCGGTCAGGGTGCTGGCGAAAGGTGGTGCCGATGTCATCAAGTTTGTGGCAACGGGTGGGGTACTGAGTAATACGGCAGCGGGAACAGGACAGCAGTTCACCGATGCTGAAATGGTTGCACTTATAGAAACCGCCCATGCATTGGGCCGCAAGGTTGCAGCCCATGCTCACGGCGTAGACGGCATTAATGCGGCTCTTCGTGCCGGGGTGGATTCCATCGAACATGGAACCTATCTCGATAAGGAGTCTATCCGTCTGTTTCGCAAGACAGGCGCCTACTACGTACCGACTATTTCGGCGGGTGTAACGGTAGCCGAGTGGGCGGAAATAGAGGGGTATCTCCCCCCTTCGATGCGGGACAAAGCACGACGAATCGGGCCGATAGTCCACGCTACATTTGCCCGGGCTTATAAGGGTGGTGTGAAAATTGCCTTTGGCACTGATTCCGGTGTGAGCAAGCATGGACTGAACGCCAGAGAGTTTCTGTTCATGGTAGAGGCAGGTATGCCAGAGGAAGAGGCCATTAAATCAGCCACTATCAATACCGCCATCCTGCTTGGCAGGGCAGATCAGCTCGGGACTATCGAGCCTGGGAAAGTGGCTGACATCATCGCGACTAAACAAAGCCCGATTGACGATATCAGACAACTTCAAAAAGTTACTTTCGTGATGAAGGATGGCGTCGTCTATCAGGCTGCCGGCGAATAAACCTGCAACAGTCGGTACATACATCCGCTCCGGTCCTCTCGTACCAGGAGCAGCTCTTCTCGATCTCCAACGCCCACGGCAGATAGGGACCGAACTGTCTCGCGACGGTTCTAAACCGAGCTCGCGTATCACTTTAAATGTAAGCGTCCGGAGAAATACATCTATCCCGTTCGCGACTCCGCCGCGACGATGCAGCCATCATCATGATTCAGTTCTACGTCTTCTCCGTAGCGCTGTCGCGTGAGACCTGATCATGGTTCTATCCTCACGCAACGGCGTAAGACACGAATATCCACCACCGTCGCGTGAGAAGTCAACATATCCGCATCACTGTGGTTTTGCCATAATTACCTCAATTGAAATTTTTTCAATTTCGGGTACGGGGTTTTTGTTTTTCAAATGTCTATATATATCGAAGCCAATAACAACAGATCGGTTCAGAAGCAAGCTAATCGGCTTTGGCTGGGTTTTATCGAGCAAAGCATCATGCGGAAACGGGGGGCGTTTTGCTGTTGCGTAGTATTTATTGCGATATGTTTTTATGCAGCAGGCGCATACGCAGAAGAAGCAATTCATAGATTTGAAATTCCTGCTTCTAATGCCAATACCGGATTGAATTTGTTAGCAAAGCAATCCAATACACCCCTCCTCTATCTCAATGATGAGGTGCGCAATGAAAGGACAAACGACGTTAAAGGGAGTTATACCGTTCATGATGCGCTTGAAATTTTGCTCAAGGACACAGGTATCAGCGGTTCAATAAATCAAAGCGGAGTTCTTACCATCGCCATGACTGAACCCGAACAGAACGAGGGGAAAAGCATGAAAACCAAACCGAATCGAACGAAAACATCCATTTTCGCAGCATTCTCCGCGGCATTCCTGTCGGTGTTGTCGCCAGCAATCGTGAGTGGGGAGGAGGCTGAGGATAAGACCGGGGCAAGCATGATGCTTGAGGAAATAATCGTGACCGCGACCAAGCGCGCTGCAAGTATTCAAGATATCCCAATGAGCATCTCTGTAATCACTAAAGAGGATATGGCGCGCAGAGGACTAGCGGAAATGGACGACTACTTGCGCACACTTCCAGGAGTCAGCATGGTGGCTAGGGGGGCTGGACAAAACGTGGTCATCATACGCGGAGTAGCTGCCGCTCCCGAACTAGAGGGTAGCGATTCAGCAACAGTAGGTGTCTATTTTGATGAATATTCCGTGACAGGCCTGGTGGGACCAATAGACCTTAAAATGGTGGATCTAGAACGAGTGGAAGTGCTTCGAGGTCCGCAAGGAACTCTTTATGGCGCCGGTTCCATGGGCGGTACAGTTCGTAATATCTCAGCGTCACCAAATTTAGAGAAATTCGAAGGAAAACTTGAAACAAGTTATTCCAAAACCGCAAGGCAAGGCGATGACAACACCATGTTCCAAGGGGTTGTTAGTATTCCACTTATAGAAAATCAACTCGCTGTTAGAGCAGTGGCCTATCGCTATCAAGATAGTGGTTACATTGACAATATCGCAAGAAGTAATGCGAGTACTTTTGGTGCAGCAAATGCATTCGGTGCCGGCGATCTTGCGGTTGACCAAAATAACGTTGGCAACGAGGTAACTGAGGGTGGGCGGGCAAGTATACTTTGGCAAGCAAATGACAAACTGAGTCTGCAACTAACCCGTATAATGCAGGACACCAAACAGGAAGGATTGCCTGAAATATCCTCCAGTCTAGGAAAATTTCAGCAGGCTCGTTTGCAGTTAGGCGATGTTGTTGGTGGGAGGGGAGAAAGGCTAAATAATAACGTGGACATCACCAATCTGGAAGTGAACTACGATCTGGGTTGGGCGCACATCATGTCATCAACCTCATGGGTTGAGAGTCTTTTCCTCCAAGATACGGATATCAGCGGTCCTTTTGGCGGTCTGCCCTTCTCTTCGACCACCGAGACAGAGAGAGATGTATCTATTGAGGAAATACGATTAACCTCTGATCTGGAGGGTCCTTTTCAATTTATGCTGGGCGGGTATTATGAAGATGCCGATGAAATCCGCGAAAGCGCTACTATTTGGGGAGGAGCCCCAGAACTCCACCCTTTCTTCCCCCCCGGAAGTAACCCGCCCGCATTACTTTCCAAAGTGGACTTTCGCCCGTCGATAAAACAAATAGCGATATTTAGTGAACTCTCTTACCAATTAACTGAACAATGGGAATTCACGCTAGGCGCCAGAATATTTAACTACGATAGGAAAATCGTTTCCACTGTCGCTAATCAAACTAGTCCTAGCGGCCCCCCTACTTCTGTTTTTAACAGCCTTAAAATTGATGAAAGTGGAGAAACCTTTAAAGCCAATATTACCTACGCAGTAAGCGATGACATCCTCCTTTACGGTCAATGGGCTGAAGGGTTTCGTTTAGGATTGCCTGAACCGGCTCTCGACGCTGCTCTTTGTGATATGGATGGTGACGGTTTTGTGGATGGCTTAAATGGCATCACCATTAATACTCGCCGACTAGATTCAGATACTTTAGATAGTTTTGAGTTAGGCGCCAAGTTCACTTTATTTGATAATCGTCTAGTGATAAATACCGCAGTCTATCGCGTTAATTGGGAAGGTATTCCTATTAGAGTTCTTGGCACTATTTGCGGCGCAAACATAAACGCGGGCAAGGCAAGAACTCAGGGTTTTGAGTTCGCAAGTACCGTGTATTTAGCCCGAAGCTTGCGTGCCAATATCGGTGGCTCTTATGTAGATGCCGAACTATCGAGGGACGCCCAAAATTTAGGCATGGCGGGAGATCGCTTGCCAGGGAGTGCTGAATATACTCTCAATCTTGGCCTTCAATACGATTTCACCTTAGCTGCCTATGATTCATTCATACGGAGTGACTATGCCTATGTCGGTGGCTTTTATAATAATCTGCAAGAAACTGGCGTAGAAGCAGGTGATTACCAAGAGTGGAACGTAAGTGGAGGGATTACTTTTGACAATATTGAAGTGTCACTGATTGTAAGGAATCTAAACAATGCGGATGCGATGACCTGGGTATCCACCGCACCGGACAGAAGCGTATTTCGTTTACGGCCCCGTACACTTGGCCTAAATGTAAGGTATCGTTTCTAAGTATCAGGGATTTGGCAAGAAATAACCTGGACTTTACACTGCCGCTCATCCCTCGGGAGGAGCGGCAGCAAACGCTCAAGCTCATAGTCGTGGACGCCGCGACAGGCAAGGCACCGGCTTTTTCTTCTCTCCATTCACTTTCTTTGCAGCGGCCGGTTTGGTCTCATCCGGATCGTCAGCCAAACCCAGGTCGCCAACAACCGCTCCAGTTCGGCCTCGCCGAACAACGAGATCTGATCTTTATGGGGCGCGGTCCACTGTGGCGGTAAACTGGTGGCAAGCGTTCGGGGTTTCTGGTTTTAAGCTCTGAACCGTCCTTTGTTCATCGGCGCGACAAGTAGATAAGATTGGTGCTGATCTGTTCTACACGGATCCCATAACGTTGTTCGATCGTTTCCAATATCGCCGGGATATCGTCGATGCGGAAATAGCCCCCGAATCTTAAATCCTGAATATTGGGATCAGAGATGACGATTTTTACAGGGGTATAACGATTGATCTCCGCGATAACTTCTGTCAGAAGATCGTCATTGAATATGAACATGCCATCACGCCAGGAAAGATTTTTTTCAATCGCCTCCTGTGTCATTTCTTGCGCCAGTTCCAGTTCTTCATTTTCTTCATTGAAGATCACGCGCTGGCCTTTGACCAGGGGGACTAAAGAGGCGGCGTTCTCAATCCGCTCCAATTCAAGTGTGCCCGTCTTGGCAACCGCTTGCTTCAATGCAGCCACTTCAACACGCCCATCCGTCACGGTCAGCTCAATGCCCTTGTCTATCACCTGCACCGAGAAGGCCGTGCCGACGGCTTTTACTGCATATTTACCAGCATAAACAATAAACGGTTTGCCCGGATCATGAAACACTTCAAAATAGGCTTCCCCTTCCGTCAGCCGGACGATCCTGGCAGACTCTGCGTAGGCAACCCCCATTTTGCTGTGTGTATTCAAACGCACATCGGATCCATCCGGCAATGCGACGGTTTTTATTTCTCCTATCGCCGTACCGTATTCCGCTGCAAAAATATTTTTCGGTTGCGCTTGTTCGGGCATAACATTGTAAACGGCAAGTGCAAGCATGGCGCTGATGACGCCAAGCACAGCGGCCGTAGCAAGTTTCGAGATCGGCAATCCGAACCAGAGCGGCGTCTTGCTTTTCGCCTGTTTGTCCGGCTCAGGACACAAGAACTCTGACCAGTGATCTAAATCATTCCAGATCAAGGCAACCCGTTTAAAGGCCTGTTTGTGTAATGGGCTTCTACTCAACCAGTCACGAAACTCACTGAGCTTTTCATCTGTGGGCCGCTCGCCATCAAGCGCTATTACCCACGTCCGTGCTTCGGCCTCAATGTCGGACCGTCCCGACTGTCGCCGCTCCGGTATGTTGACGACATTATTCATCCGTTCCTCTCCTGAGAGCCATGTTTCTTCCTGCTGGTTTCTCCATTTCAGTCAACGTATCATCGCCTTGTTCCCTGTCATCATCCGACTGCAATGCGGCTTGGCATCGCGCCAATCCTTTGGTCAGATGTTTCTCGACTGTTTTTACTGTTATGTTCAAGCGTTGGGCAATCTCTTTATGTGAAAACCCGAATATCTTTCTCATAATAAACACCCGCTGACATTGAGGCGGCAATGCTTCTATGGCTTTATTGAAAGCGACCAATCGTTGCCGAACTTCCAACTCACGTTCACCGTATAACCTATTATCTATGACATTTAATTCCTCCATATCCCCCATATAATCCATGAGTTGATTGGCCTTTTTCGATAATTCATTCAGTGCGATGTTTTTGGCTATCTTGAATAAATATGATTTTGGCGAGGTAATTACTTGTTTTTTTTCAGATTCATAGGCCTTCAAGAATGTATCCTGAACGACGTCTTCAATGTCTTGCCGGCGCACTAGAAAACGCATCAGGTATTGCTTTAACCTCGATTCCAATGCTATAAATTCCGACGTGATGGTCGAATGCGGTCGCATGTTTTGCTTTCCCGGGTCTGTCATCGATACGAAATAGTATGATTTTCTATCTGCCTGACATATTGCCACAATTTTAAGTGATCAATATGCAGTGACTATACTATCAGGGAAGCTCTGACTAAATCGTATTCTTAAAAGTGAATCGCACCGGTATCCGGTATCGTGGTCTTAAACGCCTTGCCGCGGCGCGCTCCGCGCAAGCCCATCTCATTCGTGATGCGTGCGACGGTACGTCGAGGCGTTGGCATTGACTCTCGCTTCAGCTGTTTCCAGACTTTGCGAGCACCGTACACCTGGAAGTTCTCGTTCCGGACACGCGTGATCTCGGCTTGAGTGCCTGGTCACGGTGATAGTGAACCGGATGCCGGTTCGGATCACGTTCGCTCGCCGTTCAGGAGCCGTTTCCCCCGGGGGTTATGGGCGCGTGGGCAGTGGATTGATCGGCACGCTGTCAGTGAGGCTTCGCTGCCGACTTTTTCGGTCGTCCCGAGGTGTGAGAATGGACGATCCTCCATTTACCATCCATTCTTTCAAGAATCGCTGTGCCGCGGCCCTCTACTGCGATGGGTCCCTGCTCCGTATCCGCGGCAAGTTCGTAGCGGAACGAGGTGTAAGCCAAGTCCCCTCTTACCTGCGGTTCAATTGCGAAATATCGATACTCAATGTTACTGAACGCTTCAATTTCTGGCCGCAGGTGATGATCACGATAGTCTTCCCAGCCATGATTCACCCCGGCCCCCTCAATGATATGGACGCCCTTGCCGGTTGCGTAGATATCGCCCAACGGTTCGAGGTCGCCTGCCTGAATGAATGCGGCAACCGATTCCATCAGCGAGCGAATTTCCGATCCTTCGCTATCTTGCGCGGAGACATTCAGTGATAGCGCAAGCGCTGAAATGGTCAGGGAAAGAGTGATTAATTTAAGGCGCATGGCTTCCTCGGCAGATTGTTTGGGAACGGTTGCCCTTGCAAGGGTTGCCCAACTATAGGTGAGAAGCCGTTTTTGTACTACTAAATCAGTGCAATATGTAACTGAGGTCTGCGCAATCCACATCTGATACGATCGCTCGCTATAAGTCCTGATTCGTTACTCACAGGTCCGTGTTTTGTAATCAGGGCCGATCAGCCTGTCGTCTGTGTGCATTGAGCAATTAACTTGTCGAAATTTTCACGTTACTTCCTGACCGTAGTCGTTGCGATTCTCTTGTTCGTCGCTACAGCAGCGTTTTTTCAGACGGACGGCTCAAGCAGCCCGAACGACCGTATGGCGTTCAGCGCTAATATAGCGCTTGACGATGAAATGCAGATTGAACGCGGCAAGTACCTGGCCCTCGCGGGTAACTGTGCCAGCTGCCATACCGCGGCAAATGGCGCGTTCATGGCCGGCGGACTGGCTTTCGAAACTCCGTTCGGCAGGATCTACTCGACCAATATCACGCCGGACGCAAACACCGGAATCGGCAATTGGTCCGGCGCACAGTTTCTCAACGCAATGCGTCAAGGCGTGCGCCCTGATGGCGAGCATTTGTACCCCGTCTTCCCCTATACCGCGTACACGAAAGTGACTGATGAAGACGCTGCGGCGCTGTTCGCGTATCTGAATAGTATTCCGGCGGTAAGTCAGGAGGGTTTGGAGAACGAGGTTTCATTTCCGTTCAACCAGCGTTCGCTGATGTTTGTCTGGAAAGCGATGTTTTTCGACACCGGGGTCTACGAAGAAGATGAGTCCAGGTCGGCCGAATGGAATCGGGGTGCCTATATCGTCGAAGCGCTGGCGCACTGTGGCGCGTGCCATTCTCCCAGGAATTATCTTGGCGCCGAGCGTAACGACATGGCGATGACCGGCGGTGTATATACCGACAAGGTTCCGAACGGCACCCTGCGCCCCTGGTCGGCGCCGAATCTGACCTCGGCGCAGAGCGGCTTAGGTCTTTGGCCGCATAAGGAGGTCGCCGGATACCTCAAGACCGGCATTAATTCGTTCGTAGAAACGTTCGGGCCGATGAATGAAGTGGTCCTGAATAGTACGAGACACCTCAATGATGAGGATATCAATGCGATGGCAGTCTATCTGAAGAGTTTGCCGGCCAACGAAACCGACCCAAAAGCAGCCGCCAAAGACAGTGTATTGGGAATGGGACGTACGCTGTACAACCTGCATTGTGGAACCTGCCATCTGCCTACCGGATTGGGCGATGAGGAATCGGCGCCGCGCCTTGGCGGCGGCAGTCTCGTGGTGCGTGCGAGCAATCCTGCGTCCCTGATCAATGTCATTCTCGACGGCCCTGAGCGGCCGGATCCGCCGCTACCGACCAAGCGCAGAAAACCCATGGAAGGCTTTCGTTATCTTCTCAACGACGAAGAAATTGCCGCCCTAACCAGTTATCTGCGTAGCGCCTGGGGCAATACGGGCGGTGAAGTTGTCGCCGAGCAAGTCGCCGAACAGCGATAGTCTGCCGAACCTTCCACGAATCGTTTCGCGCTTTCGTTGCCGAGTCTCTCGCGAGGCGATGATGTACCGCCGTTTTCGATGACTGCCGTATCGCAAGGTGTGAAAAACGGTTTGTTTCAGCGGGTTTGAGTTTGTTCCGGTGATATAATTTTGCGTCGGTTTCCATGAGGCCAATCGGCTTGTTGACTCACTACGATAAGTTGCGTTCCCGTTCCGCACCCGGCCGGCTACTGCTGATGGCGGCATTCTTGGCGACAGTCGTTTTTCTTGCGAACTGCTCCAGCGACTCGGCGGAACCGGCGAACAGTGCATCCTCGTTGCGTGTCCGGCTGCTGACCGGACAACAATATTCCAATATGATCGCGCAGATTTTCGGTGTCGATATCAGTGACAGTGTGGCGGCGCCACTGCCACCTCTGACCAGGACAGACGGGTTGCTGGCTTCCGGTGCCGCCTTCGTCGGCGTCACGTCAGACCAGATACAGCAGATTCAGCAAGCGGCTGCGACCGTGGCGGCCAAGGTTGTCGACGAAACACACCGTGATTTTCTCATTCCCTGCAAACCCGTATCGTCGAGCGAAGCGGACTCAGCCTGTGCGGCCCGATTTCTCAGGGTAGCGGGGCGGCTTCTGTACCGTCGTCCTCTGCACGAGACGAAGGTGGCCGAGCTTGCCGCTGTTGCGGATGCGGCCGCCGATCAAGCAGCGGATTTCTATGCGGGCCTCGCCATTGCTCTTGAGGCGATGCTAATAGGCCCGGAGGTTGTATTTATTGTCGATGTTGCCGAACCCGACCCGGAGAGACCGGGCCAGCAGCGACTCGATGCTTATTCGCTGGCATCACGATTAAGTTTCTTTCTCTGGAATGCGGCGCCGGACGACGAACTGTTGCTGGCTGCCGAGAGTGGCGAGCTGCAAACCAGCGAAGGCCTGCGACGGGTCGTCGACAGGATGTTGACAAGCGCGCGTCTCGAGGATGGTGTTCGGGCTTTCTTCGACGACATGATGGCGTTCGATGAGTTTGGCAGCCTTGCCAAGGACCCGGTCGTCTATCCGATGGTCACAGGTGCAACGCTCGCGGATGCACGCGAGCAAACACTGCGAACGGTAGTCGACCACGTCATTACCCGAAACCAGGACTACCGTGATTTGTTTACGACGCGTAGTACGTTTATGTCGATGAACCTGGCGGCTGTGTACGGCATACCCGCCAGCAACGGCTGGATAGCCTACGACTTCCCGCGGGACAGCATCCGCAGTGGCTTGCTGACGCAGGTTAGCTTTCTGGCGGCTCATTCGCACGCGGTACGCAGTTCGCCGACGCTTCGCGGCAAGGCCTTGCGGGAGTTGTTCCTCTGCCAGAAAGTACCTGCGCCGCCGCCGAATGTTGATTTTTCATTGCTTGAGGATGCCGGCGATTTGAAGACAGCCCGTGAGCGACTGAAAATTCATTCGACCAATCCGTCATGTGCCGGTTGTCACCTGATTACCGACCCAATGGGTCTTGCACTCGAAAATTTCGATGGCGCGGGGCGCTATCGTGCGACAGAAAATGGTGTCGAACTGGATATCAGCGGTGAGTTGGATGGCACGCTTTATGACGATGTCGATGGTTTGGCCACGGCCCTGCGCAACCACCCCAAACTGCCATATTGTCTGGTTAATCGAATGTACGCCTATGGTACGGGCGGGCCGGTCTCGTTGCGCTACGACCGGGAGATCCTGGCGTATTTTCTGCAGCGTTTTTCCGGGCATGGCTATAAGGTGCCGGACCTGTTGCGAGATATCGCGCTAAGCCAGGCGTTCTCTCGTGTCAGGGCGGCCCCGGTAGCGGACACCGTCGAAACGCAACCGCGACAAATTGCCTTGAGCCAGCCATGAAAGCAGGAAATATGGAGATTGTTACATGAGCAAGCTGAGCAGACGTCGAGTTTTGAAAGGCATGTTGAATGGCAGTGCCGTGACCATCGCACTTCCTTTTCTCAATTGCTTTTTAAACGAAAATGGCACGGCATTGGCGTCGGGTGCGCCGCTACCGCTGCGCTTTGGCACATGGTCCTGGGGTCTGGGCATGAGCGAGGCCATCTTCGTACCGAAAAAAACCGGCGCCAATTTCGATTTACCACTGGAGATTGCATCGCTCAGGCCCGTACAGAAACACATCAACCTGTTTACCAACTATCACGTCTTCAAAGACGCCGCGCCCAATCTCTGTCATCACTCCGGCTGGGTTATCTTGCGCTCGGGGATTGCTCCAATGACGGCTGAGAATCGTCCAGGCGAAACCATCGACGTGACAGTCGCCAATAAGATTGGCAACAACACGCGGTTTCGCAGTCTGAGCGCGACAGCGACTGGCGACGTTCGTGACAGTTTCAGCTATGAGAACGGTAATTCCGTCAATGCACCGGAATGGTCACCGTTGCGGTTTTACCAGCGGCTGTTTGGCGGCGATTTCCAGAATCCCAATGCGGCAACGTTTACCCCGGATCCTCGCGTGATGGTTCGCAAGAGCTCGCTGTCGAGCGTGCTGGAAGAGACACGTTCCTTGAGCAAGGAACTCGGCACCGATGACCGGGCGCGACTGGATCAATACTTCACTGGATTGCGTGACCTGGAGCGCCGTTTCGACCTGCAGCTTACGAAGCCCGAGCCGCGGGAAGCCTGTATCGTCACTGACCGTCCGCAAGATTTGCCGTCCGGTCTTGATGCCGATCTGGTGGCCAGACGACATCGTATGATGACCGACCTGATGCTGATGGCGGTGGCCTGCGATCAGACCCGCGTATTCAACATGTTCTATGCGTCGGCTTTTTCAGCCACGACCAAACCCGGCTACGACAAGCCGCATCACACGGCAACGCACGAGGAAGCAGTCGTTGCAGCCGAGCAATGCCAACCCAACGTCTCGTGGTATACCCGGCGCGCAATGGAAGAATGGGCTTACTACGTGCAGGCCATGGCCAATTTCAAGGAGGGCGATGGCAACCTGCTCGACAACGCCTTCATATACGCAACCACCGATCAGTCGTTCGCCAAGATTCATGGCATAGAGGGTATTCCCATGTTTTCTGCCGGGCGTGCCGGCGGCCGAGTCAGGACCGGCCTGCATATTGACGGCGGCGCCAGCCCTGGGTGTCGACTTGGCTACACGGCCATGCGCCTGATGGGCCTGGATGTGCCCTCATGGGGGGATAAAAGCAATCAAACGGCAGCGGAAATCAGTGAAATTCTGGTGTGACCGAAGGCGCAACGCGTCGCCTGCGGGGCGTTGGCCCTATTGGGGAAACCTGCGATCGGGTGACCTCCATCGACACCGGACCGCGCGAACTGCGTTGCATGGCTTCGCCGTTTTAACGGCCGCGTTGTTGTGTGGACCGACGGCGAATGCGGATCAAAGTAGCGACCTCGAAACGTCTCAATGGGTTGAGGCATTTGTCAGCGTTCCGATGCCGCCGGGGTTTCGGGTTGAGTCCACCGAGCTGGACGGAGCCGTGTTTGCGGATGCAAGCGGACGCACGCTCTATATCTGGCCATCACATAGATTGCGCAACGGTTACAGTGGTGAAACGAAGGGCAATCCCGCCTGCTATGACGAAGTCAGCACGGTAACCGCGGGTCTGATGAGTCCCTATCCCCCCGGAATTGTTTTGCCCGAACTGGATAGCCGGCCGAGCTGCACGGATCTCTGGCCACCCGTACTTGTCGCCGATGACGCCGCCCCGGTCGGTAAATGGACTATTGTCGAGCGCAAGGATGGCCGCCGGCAATGGACTTACGATGAGCAACCGCTCTACACCTCGGTGTTGGACCGCGGGCCCGGTGACGTGATCGGCGGTACAACGCGCCGATACGGGGGGGATTCTCCCGCCGTTCGCGTGCCGGTGGGCCCGCCATCCAGAATACCTCCGGGATTCGCGATCAAGACGACATCGGTCGGGCGTCTGCTAACCACAGACAAGAGTTTTTCAGTGTACGCCTTCGATGAAGATACGGCGGACAAGTCGATGTGCAATGCCGATTGTGCGCGGACCTGGATACCCGTCGCCGCGCCTGCGATGACCAGGGCGCAGGGCGAGTGGTCTGTCATCGAACGCTCTCCTGCGGTGTGGCAGTGGGTATTCCGGAACAAGCCGTTGTACCGCTACGTCCTGGACCCGCGGCCCTGGAGTCTTGAGGGCAGCGACGTTCCCGGTTGGAGCAACGTGTACACACAATCAGCCCCACCGGCTCCCGAAAGCTTCACCGTTCAGGATACGCTGGTGGGCCAGGTGTTGGCAGACCACCGGGGAATGACCATCTATACCTATTCTTGTGGCGATGACTCCATTGACCAACTGAGTTGCGAACACCCGAACGATACGCAGGTTTACCGTCTCGCGATGTGTGGCGGTGGCGACCCCGACACGTGCCTGCAGCATTGGCCTTACGTGCGCGCAGACGTTGCTGCGACCAGCAAAAGTCGTGCATGGAGTGTGATTGTCATAGACCCGAGAACAGGACACCGCGCGGCGGCGGATCAAAACGATGCGCTGAGTGTATGGGCGTATCGTGACCGACCCGTGTACACCTACGGTGGCGACCAGCAACCGGGAGACGTCAATGGTGCCGGTACCGGTGAGTGGCGTGGTCTGCGCAATGGACTGAGAGCGTTTTGGTTAAGAGACGATTACCTCGGGGGTACACTTTGATGACTGCATATATCGGCCGCCAGGCAAGCAAGAGCCGGTGGCCGGCGATTCTGGCGTGTGTCGCGGTTGTTACCTCATTGACCGTGCGCGCCGAGAGCGGCGCACCCAATGCGCCGAAGGACGGGGCGATCGGTTATGTGATAACCGACCTGTTCTGGGCGGTCTACCAAACGCCTGATGCCAGGGAGGAATGTCCGAAAGGCTTCAATGACGGTCCACGCGAGCAGTTTGCCACTCTGTTCCCGGCCGGCGAACCACGCACCGTTGTCGCGACACAACTGAAGCAGGAAATCGCGACCTGGCATCCGACGGCGAATGCGGATTCTTTTCCCTTTTACGCGGTCGAGGGACCGCTGTCTTATGGTTTGAATCTCGACGGAAAAGTGGATCCCGATGATTTTACCCACCCGAATGGTGCGCGGGGCATCGACAACGAGGTATACCGTGCCGTCGGTTGCATCATTGGTTTCAGAGGCCCGGTCGGTGTCGAGTATATATTTCAGAACAAAGCGATCACTGACCGACGTTACAACAGGACGATGATCGAACTGACCGGAGTCGACGACCTGACGAACGATGACAATGTTACGGTGACTATCTATAGAGGACTGGACCGACTCCTGACCGATGCCACTGGCAATAAAGTAATGGCGGGCGGATCGCAGAGAATTGATACTCGTTGGGGCGCGAGTCTCATTCAACAAACGCAGGGAAAAATAGTCGATGCGGTGCTCACGACAGAGCCACTGGAAAAAGTGCTGATTCCCTGGATGAACCTTGGTGTGCCGACGTTTCAGATCATTCGCGACATGCGCCTGCAGCTGACATTGACACCCACCGGCGCCGAGGGACTGGTGGCCGGATACGCCGATGTCGATACCTGGTACCGGCAATTGATCCGCAATGACTCTAGCCACCACCTGAGTAACGGGCAGATATCGGGTATTTCACTGTACAAAGCACTGCGCCGCCTGGCGGATGCTTATCCTGATCCGGAGACGGGCGCAAACACAGCGATTTCGATGGCACTCGACGCGAAGTTCGCACAGGTTTTCGTCGTCCATCCGCAAGGGGACGACGTTGTGGCCAAAGCCGTTTCGCAATAAGACACGAGACTTTTCTTGTTTTATTCCGGGCGCTGACAGCGCAGTTACAGAAACGCTATTTTCTTTCTTTAACAGCGCGGCGAATAGCGTCCGCGCTGTATTCCGCCCGAAATTCGATCATCTTTCTACCGAGCGCAATGGCATCCTCCAATGGCGTGATCTTTACGCCGTTGATCGATGCAAGATTCGCCTCGACGCGTTGCTCGTAGCGGACTGACGTGGGGTCCGTAACCATCATCATGGCGGTGACCCAGATGTCGTCATGGTATCCGTCGCTTCGCGTTTCCGCCACGCCCAGTTCTTTCTCTGTATAGCGTTCCGTTGCCTCCCAGCCGGGCGCATAAAACTCGACGACGAAATGTGCCGTTACACCCGAGTCTTCCCAGCGTGCGTTCAAGTCATCAGCGACCTTGGCCATTCCACGCTGATTCCCGCCGCTGTCACCGATCAGCACGATGTCCTTGAAACCGTGCTGCTTCAGGCTGCTGGCGATATCATCGAGCAGCGCACGGTAGGTTTCATCGCGAACGCTGATTGATCCAGGAAAACGCATGGCAGCAGACGGCGGATCAATGTTGCCCTCCGGAACAAAGGCGACTACCGGAGCGCATAGCGCATTTCCCAGTTCAGCAGCAATCGCTGGACAAAGTGATCTTAATATTACGTTGTGTTTGCCGGTGACCAGGTACGGACCGTTCTCCTCGATACCCCCTGTGGGTATTATTGCCGTTGTATAACCTTCGGCAATGCGATCGCGAACCTCGATGTAAGTGAGCTCCTCAATCCACAACGATTCACCGGCCACCAGCGGGTTCGGCGCAACAAGCTTTTCCAGAATTTTACGCTCCCGATCCGAATCACCGCTTCCAGCATCCTGTTGGGCCGTTGCGGTACAAGCAATCATGGTGAGCATCAGTACGCACGTTTTGCCGGCAACAATCCTCGATAACCTTCTCATCCCACTCCCTCACAAACCAAATTCATGCCGCCGCAATTTGTCGACTCCCGGATAACCCGGCACCCTGGCGAACCTGACTACAATATAGCGGCCTGGCAACCGTACAGCCACAAGGAATACGGGTCGAAATCCATGTTCTGCTTTTTGGAAGTTTATTACGACGTTGAGCAGACGTAACGGAAAATCACTCCGATTTAGCCCGTCGTGTAGATTCGGACTACGGGTCGGCCCACCGACGCCCGGTCGGTTATGCTAAAACATCACACATTGCGCGTGCGCTTCTCAGCGAGGCTAAAGGCCTGATACCAGGTTGAATCGGCGCCACCGCCGATTCGGCTGATATCGACGTCGATGACAAACGGATTGCCACTGCGCGTCGCTTCGATGCCACGTTTTATTGCCGCGCTGAACTCGCTTGCGGTCATCGCCTTGGCACCTTCAACGCCCTGTGATCTGGCGAGGCCTACGAAGTCGATATTCGGATCACCGAGGTACATGCCGGCATAGTGACCGGACTTCTCCATCCTGCCACCGAATCGGGAGAATCCATGGCGTACCGTTTGATAGTTGCGATTGTTCCAGACGATGGTCAGAACAGGGATAGAATAACGGGCCATTGTCCAGAATCCGGAGGCGCTGTACATGACGGACCCATCGCCGATATTCAGCACAACCTGGCGGTCCGGTTCTCCAATCTTGACGCCGATCGCCGCGCCGATTCCCCAACCGAGGCTGCCACCAGCGGATGTAATTCGGCGCTTTTCATCGCCACCAAAACGTTGAATAGCGTTGTGCCGCATCGAAAAATCATGGCTCAGGCTCTCATTGACGGTAATCGCATCCCGGTCAATATTCCGTTCTATCAGGGCGGCCAACTCGTGCGGATGCATCGGCGAGCGGCCGAACGTGCTCTTTGCTTCCGCTTCAACGTCGGCGCGATAGGTTGCGATGCGCGGGATCATGTGCCGCTCGCGCTCATTCCTTATTTTCTTCAAACGCTCTTGCGTCACGAGGCTGTTCACCGCATCACGCAGATCTTCGATACCCGCCTTCGGATCGGCGACGACCGCCAGGTCGATAGGTACGGTCCTGCCCATTACGTCGATATCGATGCCGATGGCGGCCTTCCATGAGCGCAAAGCCCGTCCAATCTCGATGGGCGGTTCCTCGCCAGGAGCGCCCATCCTGGTAAATTCTTTCGCACCCAGACCGACGATGACATCATAGTTATCAAACGGATCCACGCCATCGCGTCTGACAAACGCCTTGTTATCCCAGTACAACGAATGCCAGCTGGGAAACCCACTGTTGGACGCTGAACTTCCGGCATCAAGAATGGGAACACCGAGCATCTCAACCAGTTCGACCGCTGCATCGATCGCATCGCTGCGATAAAGATCGTCGCTGGTAATAAACAACGGCTGATTGCCCTCGATCAGGTGTTTGGCAACCATTTCGATCCGCTCCTTGTCGGGGCGTGGGCGCATCGGTACGTTGAACATGGATTGATCGGCAATCTGTGCGGTCGCCTCTTTGCTGCCTTGCGCGTAGGTTGCAACGGCCAGGTAGACCGGTCCACCGGGCGGTGTGCTGGCCACCTTGAACGCGCGTCGCAACACGACGGGAATGCTTCCCGGTTCGCGTACGTCCCAGGAAATCTTGGTGAATTGCCGGGTCACTTCCGACTGGCTGGAGCCCGCTTTTGCGCCGAGACCAACGTCGTCGGAGAAGATCGAATTATCGGCCATACCAGCGGTGACGACCATTGGCGCATTGGATTTATGTGCGTTGTAGAGCTGACCACACATCTGTGCCGTACCAACCATGGCGTGTACATTGACGAACGCAGTCTTGCCGGTAATGCTGGCGTAACCATCCGCTGCGGAAATCACAATGCCTTCATGCAGACAGTCGATAAGCTGTATGCCGGGCGTATCAACAAAAGCATCGAAAAAACCTGTTTCCGTAGACCCGGGGTTTGTGAAAAGGTACTCGACGCCGGATGCTTTGAGTTGCTCGATCCAGAGTTGCCCCCCGTTGCCAGTGACTGTTCGATATCGGCTACTACCGTCGTCACCGGGCCGCTCTGCGGCCTCGAGATCATCAATTATTCCGTTGATAGCGGCGGCCGTGAAACCCGCCGCTGCCATACTCTTGAAAAATCCGCGTCGGGAAAGGCGGTTGCCGAGCCGTTGAGCAACGAGTTCGCGCATGAGATGACTCCCGTTAGTTTGTATGTGCGCGATCGATAGTCCTGCTACCGCAGCTTACGGTCAAGCGTTCCGCGTTGCGTCAAATACGTATAATGTGCCTGACCGGATCGAGCGCCGGACAGGCACGAACACGAAGACGGGAAAGTGCAATGACAAACTACACTCGCCAGTCATTCTATTGTCTTTAGTCAAACAAATGGAAAGCCGGCGGTTTTCAGTTCGTCCATCGACACATTTAAAAAGGACTTTTTGGCGCGTAAGATGGTCCAAAGGAGTCTGCAGTAGCGCGGCAATAGAGTGCGGTCACCCGCGTGGTGTCGGCCGGAGCTTCGTCGCTGTTTGCGAGGCAAGAATGCACATTATCCGAGCCACAATTTCAGCCGTTTTTATCTGGTCTGCCACGGTATCGGTGGCTGGGGCCGTCAATATTTACGATGTGATTGAACTAAGTCGTCAGGGCTACGATGACGAGCAGATCGTGGATATCGTCAACGTCACGCATTCAGTGTTCAAGTTGACGGCGGCCGATATTCCTCGGCTTAAAAAGCTCGGCGTTAGCGAGGTCGTCATAAGAGTAATGCTCGGGTCCGGGCCGGTTGACCTGTCGCGGGCAGAATCCTTCCCGCGGGTCGGTGTCGATCGCGAGTCAACGATATCGTCCGACATAGCTCGCCTGAATGATGACGACGCCGAATTCGAGTCTCCGCAATCAGCCAAGGGCTCTGCGCGTATCGACAGAGCGGCCAGGTTCTCCCTGCAAACAGTGTTGGAAGAGGCCGCAGGAGATCAAGAGCACCTGTACGTGACCATACTTGGTGCGCCTGTGTTGATCCTGGGCGACGAGGGTCAATTTCGATCGGTTGAAGATCGTGGCAAGGCGATCGTCCGAAACCTGCAAGAGGCTGCTCGCATGGGCGATGGCGGCTTCAGGCTATTACGCTCGGACGACACCGTCCAGGTTGTTTATCACAGTGCCGATTTGCGGGAACTGCCGGTCATTACACTGAATAGCCGGGATATTCACGCCTACGATGTGCGCAGTGAGCGTCGCGTCACCGCCAACGTGCTGGCTTCATACTGGGCTGCGCTGCTCAACGATTATTGGGCGATGTCAGTGCAGGGCCGTTCCCCGAGCCGGCTGGTAAATTTGCATCGTGGCGGCGCACTCAAGCTACTTTTCGAAAGCGTCAATGCAAATGATACCCGGCAATCAGGAAATCAGGAATCAGCTGTTGAGCAATTGCCGGCAGAGATACAAGGGCACCTGGAGCGGCTGGCTACGGCGGTGCCGGATGACTTTAGTCCGTTTCCAGGCTGAACAAGAGGGATAGGTTATGAGAAGAGCCGTCATTTTTTGTGCCGTACTGACGCTGTCGAGCATGTTTTTCACACTTTCATCAGTCAAAGCTCAGGATAATACGGTGAGTCTCGACGACGTTGTCATGTTGGTGCAGAGTGATATTTCCACGCCGACGATTCTGACCTTTCTCAAGTATCGGTCGCTCGATTTCGAGCTCGATGCGGAGGCATTGCAGCAATTACGTGCAGCCGGCGTCAGCGAAGAAATCATTCGCTCTATGCGGGCGCAGGAAGCATCATCGGTAGAGGTTGCGCCGGTGCTCGCTTACGTCGTGGCGACGGGTTACAACACCGCCTATCCGTCGTACTACTACGGAGCGCGGCTCGTCGGTGCAACCACCTTTCCACTCAGTTGGTACAGCCACCATTATTATCATCATGGGTACACGTCGATTTACAGGCCCAACACCCACTATGCGGCTTTTAGCGATGGTCTCAGTCACGCCGTTGGCGGGTCACTTGGCCATAACCGACAGCCGGCACATCTTCCCGGCACCTATGGCGGTGATCACCAGGTTGGCCACAGTAGTGCCGTCGTCGGACACAGTGGCCGGGGCGGCCGTTCCGTTGGGCACGGCGCTCGTCACAACATCAGTCATTGAGATGCCGTAAACCGTCGGGTGTGGTCACTAAAGATCAATTCCCATACCGCGTGCAAGCAGACCGAAAGTCCTGCGGCCATTGAGAGCATTTCTCTAACGGCCTGCCTGGTAACTTTAAAGCGTGGATTCAGGTGCGTCTGTATGTGTATTCCCTTACTTCAATTGATCGCCGGATTTCGATTCTAATGCCCACCAACCTTAGAAAAAGATCATTCGATGAATGGCAATTTGTATGCGATCTTTGCCGCCATATCCGATTGGTTTGCCAGGACAACAGAACTTTCGCCTGTGCTTATTGAAGTGATGGCGAACCTCCGGTGGTCTGGTCTTCGTCCCCAAACGTGAGTGTATGAATGATGACCGCCGTTGCTGAACTGACACCAAGAGAGTATTACCGTTTGCCCTGGTCGTTGACGGACAATGCTATTTCCTGGCTGGAAATTACCGATGACTGCAACCTTGAGTGCGTAGGTTGTTACCGGCCACACAAAAAAAATCACAAGACCCTGGCACAGATTGCTGACGAGCTGGCCGTGTTCAAGCGGTGCCGAAAAAGCGACTGCATGAGTATTGCCGGCGGCGACCCACTGGTCCATCCGGACATCGTCGAAATTGTTGCAATGATAAAGGCTGGCGGCTGGAAGCCGATTGTCAATACCAACGGACTGGCCCTGGGAAAAAAACTGCTGCGCAAGTTGAAAAATGCGGGTGTCTACGGTTTTACTTTTCACATCGACACCACCCAGGTTCGCGCGGATTCAGCGGCCACTGCCGAGAAAGAGCACAACCCATTGCGCTTGAAATTCGCCGAAATGCTGGCCGAGGTGGGTGGAATATCCTGCTCGTTTAACCAGACTGTGTCTGCGGATACTCTGGATCAGATCAAGGACACCGTAACTTTCGCGCAGTTACACCCCGACATTGTCCACACCGTTGTGTTTATCCTGTTCAGAACACCCGATCTCATGGGCAACTTCGATTTTTATGCCCAAGGCCGGCCGGTGGTGTTTGGCAGCACCTATGAAAATCCGGACTGGGGCGGCGACGCGGTATTGAAGGCTAAGCACGTCGTCGCCAAGATTCGGGAAGTGGATCAGGATTACGAACCAAGCGCATATTTAAGCGGTACTGAAGACCTCAATGCCACCAAATGGCTGTTGGCCTCTCGTTTAGCCAGCAAGCGCGGCGCATTCGGCTATGTCGGGGCAAAATTCATGGAGGGAGTGCAACTGGGCCATCATTTTTTCAAAGGTACGTGGCTTAGTTATTCAGCCCCCAGACAGAATCGTATGGGCCGGCTTTCGATGTTTCTGTTCTTCCTGATCGATGAGCGTATTCGCAGCAGCGCAAAGCACTACCTGATCAGTTTGTTCAAACGTCCCTGGACAATATTTGATCGTGTTCATCTGCAAACGTACACAGTGATTCAACCTATCGACATGATGCCGGACGGGCGCATAAGCATGTGTGACGGTTGCCCCGATATGACAGTGCACGAGGGTGAATTGCGTTGGAGTTGTCGCCTGGAAGAAATCAAGGAATACGGATGTTTCCTGCAGGCAAGCGGACGGACAGCGGGCGGTGAGAGGGTGGTGCCGGGGCCTGTTGAAATTCACTGAACAAACGACGGTTTCGGCGCTTTCCGACTCCATGGCTTTCTTCCGCCTACGGTCCGTGCGCATGGCTGCTGCTGTAAATAGCCAAGGTATGGCGAGGAGATTATTAACTCATTGGCAAGGACCGAAGGCGTCCAGGTTGCGTCGAGGACGGCTTCCTTCCAGTTTAAAGATACCACCATGGATATCGATGTCATCGGCGAACAGTTCAATGTGAATGCCGTGCCAGAAGGCAGCGTGCGCAAAGCTGGAGACCAACTTCGCGTGACCGCCGAGTTCCTCCGCCGATGCGCTGAATTTCTACAACGTAGCTTGCGTATATTCCAGTACCGGCAAAATAGAGGATGCGCTCGACTGTTTCGAAGAAAGCGTCCATAAAAGAATGGCTGAGTTTGACTGGGTGACTAACGATACTGATCTGGAAAATTCGTGCGATCACCCTCGCTCGGAGACGTCGCTGACGGTCACGCTCTGCAAAACAATCAGAAAGCCTGACACGAGGCATCGGGTACTATATGAAAGAGTGCTCAGGGCGTGATTCGCAGATGCCGCGCAGGCGGTTTCAGATAGACAAAACAATGGAGTGAATATGTTTTCGGTCAAGTCCAATGAATTTTTCGTGCCTGTGTTTTTGTCTCTCCTGCTCGTGTCTACAGGTAGTTTTGCAGCGGATGATGAGAAGAAAAAGGAAGCGGATTTGCCGCTCGAAGGCAAGACCGAGACGCTTGCCTTTTCGACCGACGAAGGATCATGGCTATCAATCGACGTTACACCCGATGGTCAGACGATTATTTTCGACCTGTTAGGAGATCTTTATAGCCTGCCTGTAGCGGGCGGCAAGGCAACACGCATTACTTCGGGCCTCGGGTTTGACAGCCAGCCCAGTGTGTCTCCTGACGGCAACTGGATCGCTTTCGTTAGTGACAGGAACGGCTCGAACAATCTCTGGATTGCCCGCTTGGATGGCAAGGATGCGCGCAAGATTTCGAACGAATCGCAGTGGGGAATTATCTCACCGGCCTGGTCACCGGATAGCCAGTACATTGTCGTCACGAAGACCGCGTTAAAACCTGAACTCACGATGTACCACGTCGATGGTGGCACGGGTGTAACGCTGAGTGGTGTCAAAGAGGATGATAAATTCTGGGGCATTGGTGCCGAATTTTCAGCGGACGGCCGCTACCTTTACTTCGCCCAGGGTGTAGACAGCAACGGGCCGGTGAAGCGCTTTCCTGCAGTACAAATCAGCCGTTACGAATTCTCCAGCGGCAACACAGACAAGTTGACGCGTAGCGAAGGCGGCGCATTTCGCCCGGCACTGTCACCGGATGGCAAACTTCTCGTCTACGGCACGCGTAGTGAAACCCGGACCGGGTTACGCATACGCGATCTGCAAAGTGGTGCCGACCGGTGGCTGACTTATCCGGTACAGCGCGATTCGCAGGAGAATTTCCGACCGCCGAGCCGCGACGTTCTGCCGGGTTACTCGTTCACCGCTGACGGCAGCGCAGTCATTTTCAATGCCGGGGGCGGGATCTGGCGGGTCAGTGTCGAATCGGGTGAAAAGGAAGAGATCGTATTTACCGCTGACATTGAGTTGGATATCGGTCCGGACCTGACCGCATCCTATCGTGTACCGCAGGGACCCCTGACCGCGACACTGATTCAGGACCCGCAGCTTTCCCCGGATGGTCGCCGGATTGCGGCGTCGGTGCTGACCAGGATCTATCTAATGAATGCCGATAATGGCGCAACGCCGAGCCGGCTGACGCACGGAGACGCCTGGGAATTCAAACCGGTGTGGTCGCCCGATGGGCGCTGGATTGCATACGTTACCTGGTCAATGAACGACGGTGGTCATATCTGGCGCAAGCGATCAAATGGCAGCGGCCGCCCGCAGCAACTCACGGACATCGCGGCATTTTACACGGACCTCGTTTACAGCCCGGACGGCAAAGTATTGCTTGCGATGCGCGGCAGCGAATATATGCGCCACCAGACTCATAGCGAATTCACCGGGCTCGGAATTCCGCTGGAACTGATAACACTCCCGGCTTCCGGCGGACAGGCAACCGTCATTTCGGCCGCCCGCGGTGCACGGACGCCACACTTCGGAGCTGACGTAAACCGCGTATATATGTATGACGAAAACAGTCTTTTTTCGATACAGCTGGACGGCAGCGATCGGCGCAACGAACTCATCGTAACCGGGCCCAGGGGGAACCGACGCGATGAGGAGCCACCAAAAGCAGAGCTCGCGAAGATTAGCCCGGATGGGAAGCACGTACTTGCACTGGTCAATAAGCAGGTTTGGGCCATCGCGATTGCAAAGACCGGTGGCAAAGCGGCGACCGTCGATGTCGAAAAGCCGGCGCTACCGGCGGTCCGGCTGACAGATATTGGCGCTGACTTTTTCGGCTGGACGGCGGATGGCAAATCGATCTGGTGGGCAATTGGCCATACCTGGTTCATGCGGCCGTT
Source organism: Gammaproteobacteria bacterium (assembly GCA_013151645.1). Classification (GTDB taxonomy): domain Bacteria; phylum Pseudomonadota; class Gammaproteobacteria; order Steroidobacterales; family Woeseiaceae; genus JAADHU01. Next base: position 34,153 of record JAADHU010000056.1, read on the forward strand.
CGATAGCATCGAATTTCATGTGGCGAAGGACGATAAAGATGACGGACAAGAGAAGGAAGTAGAAGTTTTCGTCGCGAAAGACGAGCACGAAGCCGTCAACAAAGTGGCTTTCTCCGTCGTCTTGCCCCGCAATACGCCTTCGGGTTCAATGCTGCTGCGCGGGGCGAATGTTATCGCAATGTCTGCTGGCACGACCGATGCTATGAACACCGTGCTGGAAGATCAGGATATCCTGATTACCGATAATCGAATTGCGGCCATCGGCGTCAGTGGTTCTGTTGAGGTTCCCCGAGGCACGGAAATTGTCGCTGCCGACGGCAAATTCATCGTGCCGGGCTTTATCGATACTCATGCACATTGGGAATTTCGTACCGGTGACGTTCTCGAACCGCAAAACTGGACACTAACGGCAAGCCTGGCCTACGGAGTCACCGCCGGCCTGGACGTGCAAACTTCGTATAAAGACTACCTGGCCTATCGAGATTTCATCGAGACCGGACAATCGGTCGGTCAACGCGCTTTCATGACCGGTCGCGGAGTATTTGGTAACAACGATTTCCAGTCGTATGATGCGACGCTTGCCTATCTGCGACGTTACACGGACCACTATCACACGCCAAACATCAAGTCGTACATGGTCGGCAACCGCAAGCAACGCCAGTGGATCGTACTTGCAAGCAAGGAACTCGGCCTGATGCCAACGACCGAAGGTGGTGGGGATCAGAAAATGGATCTTACGCACGCAATCGATGGCATGCATGGCAACGAACACACGCTTCCGGATTCACCGATATTCAAAGACGTTGTCGAACTTTTCGCGCAGACGAGAACAGCCTATACACCGACGTTGATCGTGCAATACAACGCAGAATCCCTGAGGGAATATTTTTTCACGCGCACTGAGGTTCACGACGACCCGAAGTTGCAACGTTTTTATCCGCACAATCGACTGGATGAATTAACCCAGCGTCGACCCGGCTGGCAACGCGACAACGAGTTTCAGTTCAAAGAGGCCGCGGCGCAGGCAGCAAAGATCCAGAGAGCAGGTGGCCTGGTTGGCCTGGGCGCACATGCTGAATTGCAGGGCCTCGGCTATCACTGGGAAATGTGGGGCTACGAAATGGGCGGTATGTTGCCGGTCGAGGTGCTCCGCGCAGCGACTATAGACGCCGCGCGCATTATTGGCATAGATCAGGATCTGGGCTCAATTGAAGCGGGCAAACTGGCTGATATGATCATTCTCGACGCGAATCCGTTGCTCGATATTCGCAACACCATCAGTATTGATCGTGTCATTCAGAATGGACGAATGTATGACGGCGATACGCTTGATCAAATCTGGCCGGACCAGGTCCCGCTGGCACCGTCCTGGTGGTGGTCAGAAGACGATCCACGACATTCAACATCCGCGTCACCCGGCAAATGAATACGTTTGAGGGAAGTATGCAACGCATAGCAACAAACGTTTTCCTGACGCCCCGGCTGAACGGTTTATCGGGAGCCCGCTTCATCGTCACGGTCCTGCACTAATTTAAACAATTGCCCGACCCGCACATCCAGCGCTTTCGACAATTTCAGCGCCAGGATCGTCGATGGAACAAAAACTCCGTTTTCCACGGTATTGATCGTCTTGCGGCTGACACCGACTCTATCCGCCAACTCCGCCTGCGTCAGACTGACCGCCGATCGCCGTTCTTTGAGACAGTTCTCTAGTTCCGGAACGGGCGATAGCGACCAAGAGCCAGAAAAGATTATTCCTGTTTGCGGCATTCAATACGACAAGCTACCGCAGGACATCGATCCTGGAAGTGGCGCTGGATACGCCATTGAGGTATTTCGCTCCCGATGCAAACACAGGACATTGTTATCCAGTCTTTTTTGTCGTATATTCGCAAAATGATCAATAGTCCGGCAGACGAGACAGCGACCCGTATCGGCTGGACCTTCCTTAGCAACTACGCTCACGTTCTGGTTTGTCTTGCCGAGAATCCGGATGCGCGGTTGCGCGACGTTGCGGCGCGCGTCGGCATTACCGAGCGAACGACGCTACGCCTGGTCACCCAACTGGAAAAATCCGGCATTCTCCTGCGCTTGAAAGAAGGACGGCGTAACCATTACATCATCAATCCAAGAGAACGATTACGCCACCCAATCGAAAAACACTGCACGGTGGGTGAATTGCTCGGCACGATCCTCAGTAACGACGCACTAGAAACACTCGTAAAACGTTTCAAAGCCGAAAAACGGCGCTCGCCGAAACGATAGTCGGGCCAATCAGAGACACAACAACTACGGACTTAACAAAATGGACTTAACTGCTCACTGGGTAGGCATTACAGCAATTATCGTTTTCGTCTTGTCTTACGCTTTCGTGATAGCGGAAGAATTTACTCACCTGCGAAAATCGGTACCGGTCATCCTCGGCGCCGGAGTAATCTGGGCACTCATCGCGGTGCAGTATATGAATGGCATGGGCCACGAGACCGAGGAAGCCGTCAGGCATTTTCTCGTTGAGTTCGGTGAGCTGTTCCTGTTCCTGTTAGCCGCGATGACGTACGTGAACTCGATGAGTGAACGGCGCGTATTCGACGCTCTGCGATCGTGGCTCGTGGGTCGCGGTTTCAGTTTCCGGCAATTGTTCTGGATCACGGGCATCATTAGTTTTTTCCTGTCGCCCCTGATTGACAACCTGACTACGGCACTGGTGATGTGCGCGGTCGTATTGGCCGTCGGTCACGGCAACAAGCGTTTCGTCGGCATTGCCTGTATTAATATTGTCATCGCTGCGAACGCGGGTGGCGCATTCAGTCCGTTTGGTGACATCACCACTCTGATGGTCTGGCAAAAGGGTTTCATCGACTTCGGCACCTTTTTTGCGCTTTTCATTCCTTCGGTCGTGAACTACATCATTCCCGCGACGATTATGTCGCTCGCCGTCAGCACCGAACGACCTGAGGCGGGCGACGAGAAGGTGCTGATGAAGCGCGGTGCAAAGCGCATTATCTTTCTTTTCGGCTGCACCATCGCGACAGCGGTTTCCTTCCATAACTTTCTGCACCTGCCGCCGTTCCTGGGAATGATGACCGGTCTGGCCTATCTCAAGATTTTCGGCCACTACCTGGCGCAAACACACATACCCACACCCGCCGATACTCCCGGGTATGGCGAAGTCGGCGATGTGCATGCGTTCGATAGTTTTCAGGCTGTGGCGAGAGCTGAGTGGGATACATTGCTGTTCTTTTTCGGCGTGATCATGTGCGTCGGCGGACTGGGCTTCATTGGCTATCTCGATCTTCTCTCGAATTTCATGTACGTGGAAATGGGTCCTACGATTGCCAACTCGCTGGTGGGTGTGCTCTCGGCCATCATTGACAATATTCCGGTCATGGTTGCCGTATTGCAGATGAATCCGGAAATGGACGTCAACCAATGGTTGCTCGTAACACTTACCGCAGGCGTAGGCGGCAGCATGCTGTCCATCGGATCGGCGGCAGGTGTCGCACTCATGGGGCAGGCACGCGGGCTGTATACATTTTTCGGCCACTTGAAATGGCTGCCTGTCATTGCGCTGGGTTACGCCGCAAGCATCTGGGTTCATCTCATGATCAATGCACGCTATGAAGGCATCATGCCGTGATGAGAATCCGAAGTGACCAGTCCGAGACTGCAAAAGTTTCCCCGGAACTGCTGTCTTACGATCAAATAAGGTAAATCAGAGTTGAGTCTTATGAATTTAATGGAACTACCGAGCCGGCCGCGGCTACTATTGATCGCCATGCTGGCGGCCGTAATCATGTCGTCGGGTAAGGTCGCCCGTGGAGAGACCCTCGAAGACACCGGCTTCTGGCTGATGCTCATGATGGAAGGATCGATCGGTGACCAGGAACAAAAACCCGGCCGTTTACGTTGGTGGCTCGATATCCAGCCGCGATTCCTCGGCAATATTTCCGGACTGCAGCAAGGTCTGTTGCGGCCCGGTGTCGGCTATGTTTTGGGCCAACGCACGACGGCCTGGCTCGGGTACGCCCGCGTGCATACGACTTCCCCGGCCGGCGCGAGCAGCAATGAAGACCGCATCTGGCAACAGCTATTGTGGAAACCGCGTGTCGGGGATTTCGCGTTTCAGAGCCGTACCCGACTCGAACAACGTTTTCTGGACACGGGCCCCGGCACCGGCTGGCGCTTTCGGCAATTCGTTAAGGTGGGTTGGGATTTACCCGGCACATCGCGTTTCAGCCTGGTGGGCTACGACGAAGTATTCGTCAATCTGAATGACACTGACTGGGGGCAACGTACCGGGTTTGCACAAAATCGATTGTTTGCCGGGCTCGCTGCGAAACTGGGTGAGGCCAAGGCCGAAATCGGCTATCTGAACCAGTTGATTGACCGGCCGGGACCGAATCAGATGAATCACATCCTGTCGTTTAATCTGTTTCTTAATTTCTGAGGTCAGTCAGGTTGGGCGAGGTATTGCAGAAAAGCGACATCGAAATATTCATAAAATCGTTACTTCAAGCTTAGTATTTTTTTCTCGACGGCATTGGTAATGTCCGTTTTCATGGACTTGAATATGCCGAGGTGACCGCCGTCAAATTCAGTGAGGCTCACGTCAATACCTTTTGAGCTCAGGATTTCTGCTGCATTTCTGCCGCCGCCAACAGAAAGTACGCTGTCGCTTTTTCCGTGATATGCATACACTTTGGCACCAGGGTCCGATGAATCATCGCCAAGCAGATCGTTTGACAAGTTGCCTGAAACGGGGAAAATATACGAATAGCTGCGACCATGTTTGACGGCCTGATAGTAGGCCATCATGCCGCCTCCGGAGAAGCCCAATAGAATCGGTTTTCGCGTTGTCGGATATTCGTCGGTCAGTAACTCGATCGCCTCATTGACAGCGTCCCCATACTGTTTGAAGTCATCAGGCGTCCACGGCCATGCGTTGCCAGTGCCCATGGTAATAGGCCCTTCAAGCAAAACGATCCTTACTGGAACACTAAACTCATCTAACGCGGTTTCATAGAAGTTTTCTGTCGTATCGCCATTGCCATGAAGTGCCACCAACATTGGAAGGAGATCACTATTGCCGCTGCCTTCTGTATGTTTAACGATATAGCTGAAAGTGACATCATTCGTTGGCACACTGATCGTCGGATCAGTAAACCACCACCGCGCCAGCAGTAAGAGTATAAATATGGCTGCAAATTTCTTCATTTCACCCTCAAATATGTGCTCGTGCGGCTTGGCTGTATATCACCAAAAACCGTTGGCTGTTGAGCAATACGTCGTATTGCGACACTTAATTGTCAATATTTTTCCAGTTTGTGTCTTATGTCGGATTTTGTGATCCTTATCGTGGGAGCCGCATACGCTCCTGAATGAGATTCGCAGAATCGAACCAGTCTGCCTGGCGGCACCAGCGTGCGGAAACCATCGATTCCATTTCAAACGCTGAAGCCAAAACGTACACCGCCGATACGAATCCTTGCACCGGCCACCTGGGTAATTGCGTTCAAAGTGCTCGCTTTGACAATACTTTGCTTCACCCGAGGTTCAGGAATGTCACAAAACCGTAATATAGCCTCCCTAATATTGCCATCGTCGTTATCACCACAGCCTGAGAAAAGCCCAATGTTCACATTTTCATTTTTTAGATATGCCGGCCTGACAGCCGTGCTTGCTTTGTTCGTCATGCCGGTACGTGCCGCAGATAGATCCGAACTGAGCCAGCTCCTGGTGAAAAAAGGCATTATTTCAGAGCAAGAACTGAAAGCGCTGGATGGCGGCGTTGCGCTGGAACAGCTTCTGTTCGAAAAGGGCTTCCTGACACTGGATGAAGTGAAGTCCGTTCAAGGCCAAGCTGAGAGGGAAGCTGCTGTCTCGTCACTGCCTGCGGTGATAGCAGAAAAAGATATTTCCCTGTCCGGAAATCCGACAGCGAAAACCGAAAAAACCTCGGTCGAAACTGGTTACGGCAAGAACGGCTTTTTCATGAAAAGCCGGGATGGTAACTCGGCGATGAATTTGCAATGGCGGGCGCAGATGCGATACACCAATCCTTATCGTTCGGATCCACGACAAGCAGATGATTTTTCCGCCATAGACCAAAGTACGTTTGAGCTACGCCGGGTGCGAATGAAAATCGGTGGTCATGGGTACCGGCCATGGCTAAAGTACTATTTCGAGACCGATTTGCAACCGACGCGCGATTCATCGAGTGATTCCGCAAAGGGCAGTGCGCGCCTGATCGACTGGCGTTTAACACTGGATAAATACGACTGGTTGTCTCTGCGTGTCGGCCAATGGAAAGTGAACTACAACAGGGAGCGGGTGGACTCATCCGGTCGCCAGACGTTTGTTGAGCGTTCAATAGTGAACAGGATATTCAGTGTTGACCGGCAAATGGGTGTGATGGCCTTCGGGCGCCTGTTCCCGGGCACTCTTGCCGATACTCGATACTATCTCGGCGCATTCAATGGTGAAGGTCGAGGTGTTGGCAACGACGATAGCAACATGATGTACATGGGACGCCTGCAGTGGAATTTCCTGGGACGCGACCTGAAATGGCGTCAATCGGATGTCGGTTACTCTGAGCAGGCGGCTGGCAGCATCGCGCTGGCGGGCGCGACCAATATTGGCAAGTGTACCCGCTGGTCCTCCAGCGGTTGCGGTAACCTGGACGGATTCGCGAAAGTCGATGCGGCGACCGAGGGCCAGTTCAAGATACAGCAGATGGTGGCAGAAACGGCGTTTAAGTGGCACGGTTTCGCCTGGCAACAGGAATTTCACTGGAAGGAAATCGCAGATCGTACCAACGGTACCAAGAGCGATCTGAAAGGCGGATACGCTCAGGCAGGCTATTTCTTCCACAACTCAATACCCAGGATTCCGGAGAACCTGGAAGTGGCATTTCGCTATGCGGCCGTGGATGAGCCGAACGAAACGGATATCGGCCTGACCAATACACGCCAGGAATTTACGGGCGCGATCAACTATTTCATTCGCGGTCACAACAACAAACTGACGCTGGATTTTTCACATCTCACACTGGACGACGAATTCCTTAACAGGAAGACGTCCAGTCAGCGTGTTCGCTTTCAATGGGATGTTTCGTTTTGATGCCCTGGTGGCAGGGTCATCATGGAAGCGATTCCGTCACTATCACCCATCACATCAAATTGCCCTCTCCAGGTAAAGAGGGTTTTGAGTGAACCCGCAGAACCGGTCAATTCACCGAAAGGTGTATAACAAACGGAGACCGCAATAAGAACTTCCGAATTCTTATTCGGTCGCCTTAGCTGATTCGATCATGGCCTCATCCAGTCGTACCAGCAAACTTGCGGCTTGAAGGGTCTTCTTGTGCTCAGCGCCATATTTTTGCAAGACGCGCTCGTGGTAAGGGCTTGCCAGCAATTCTGCTTGCCGATAGCGGTGTTGCTTCTCATACAGCATAGCCAGCTTATAAGTCACATCCATCGTCCGCATGTGATCCTCACCCAGCACGCGGCGACTTATTTCGAGCGTCCGCAAGGAAAGTGCCTCAGCATCGTCGTCGCGCCCGAGTTGTTGGTAGGTCTGCGCAAGACTGACCATATACCCGATGGTATCGGTATGCTCTTCCCCGACTACCCGGCGTTGAATCTTGAGGACCTGCTCGAGCAGCGGTAACGCGTCTTCATAACGTTGCTGCGAGAAATACAAAATCGCCAGATTGTTCATGGACTGCAATGTTCGTGGGTGCTCTTCTCCGAGTTTCCGCTCGCGGGCTTCCAGTACCTGTAACATATAGTCCCCCGTTTCATCGAAGCGGCCCTGCCGATAATACAGGTTGGCGAGGTTGCTCATTGTGAGTAGCGTATCGGGATGCTCTTCGCCCAATACCTGGCGTTGTGTCGCCAGCGTCTGCAGAAAAATCGGTTCGGCCCGGTCGAATTTCTGTTGCGAATAATATAGAAGCGCCAGATTGTTCATCGCGAGCAATGTGCTTGGGTGACGGTCGCCCACACTGCTGCGACGCCCTGCAATCGTTTCGAGCATCAACGGCTCAGCCTCATCCTGGCGATCCAGGCCCCAATACAGCAACGCCAGGTAGTTCATCGTATCCAGGGTTGCCGGGTGCTCGGCACCCATTTCCTGGCGCCGTATTCTTAGTACATCCCTGAAGAGCGTCTCCGCTTCAGCATAGCGTCCCTGGTCGTTGAACACGACCGCGAGGTCGTTCATCGTCTGCAATGTATCCGGATGGGTTTCACCGAGCACGCGGCGAGCGAGCTCCCGGGCATCATTGCTCATTCGTTCGGCGTCCTCGTAGCGACCCTGTTGCCGGTACAAGGACGCGATATTCATCATGGAATGTATTGTTTCAGGGCTCATCGCCCCCGACTCCGTACGCCGCAGGTCAAGGGCTTTGTCCAGTTGGGGCTCGGCCTGGTGGTAAATTCCGAGGGCGAGGTAGGTCATTCCGAGTGTGGACCTGACAGCCGCCTCCACCGCGGGCTGGTCCTGCAACTCATTGCTCTTTTCCAGTTTGTCCGCGGTCTCATCCAATACTTGTCTGACCGTGACTACCTCACCTTGCGCCCGCTCGGGATCGATCGATTCCAGCATTTTCTGAAAAAAAGTCGAGACCGCCGCGGCTTTGCCGGCCTCCAGCTCGGCCCGGTTACGCTCCACGGTCACTCGCCAGGTGTAAAAGCCGATCAGGCCGACAATGAGCGCAATCACGGCAACAGTCGTGGCAAGAGCCGCGGTATGCCTGCGTACAAACTTGTTAACTCTGTAGCCCACGGTATCGGGGTGGGCGATGACCGGTAGCCATTGGGTATACCGGCGGATGTCCTCGGCGAATTGTTCGGCGGAACGGTAGCGCCGTTCGGGCTCCTTGCGAAGGGCCATCAATGCGATGTTGTCCAGGTCGCCCTGTAGCTGCCTTTTGAGCATTGCCGGCTCGGTATCGCGGGCCTCGCTGATGGTCTGTAGGAGGGTATCGGTATCGCCCTTGCTTGCCGCGTTCCCGGTCACCACGGTGCTCGGTCTCTTGGGCCGGGTGTCACAAATTTCGCGTTCCAGTTCTCCAGGCCGCCGGGTGCCACTCTTGCGGTGGGGCATCTGCCCGGTGAGTAGTTCGTAGAGCATCACACCCAGCGTATACACGTCACTGGCGGTGGTAATAGCCTCGCCCCTGATCTGTTCCGGCGATGCATATTGCAGCGTCAACAGGCGTACGTCCGCGCGCGTCATGGCCACGGTCTGGTGCAGTTGTTCAGTATCCAGAAGTTTGGCAATACCGAAGTCCAGTAACTTGGGAACACCGTCTGCGCTAACCAGAACATTGGCGGGTTTGAGGTCCCTGTGTACGATCAGATGCTGGTGGGCATAGTGCACCGCGGCACATACCTGGCCGAACAGTCGCAGGCGCGCGTCAACAGACAACTGCTGCTGGTTGCAGTAGACGTCGATGGGTTCACCGTCGATATACTCCATAACCAGATACGGCTGGCCTGCGGCGGTCGTACCGCCGTCCAGCAAGCGCGCAATATTCGGGTGATCCAGATTGGCCAGGATCTGGCGTTCTGCGCGAAAGCGCTGCTCGGCATCCCGGTCGGCCAGACCCTGGCGGGTGACTTTGATCGCAACCTGCTGCTGGTATTGTGCGTCGATCCGTTCGCCCAGATATACCGACGCATTGCCACCACGCCCGATAAGCCGGATAAGTTTGAACGCGCCAAGCAGCGTGCCCAGGCGCGATGCTTCGGCTCGTTCGATATCCTCGTCCAGCGCGGCAAAGGCGTCTGTCAAAATATTCGCCCGGGATTTGACCGCCGAACCCTCGAACAGCGCATCCGCGTCGTCGGCAGATTGAAACAATTCTTCTACGGCCCTGGCCAGCAATTCATCACCGGCGCACCGTTCGGTGACGAAAGCAGCTCGGGCTGGCGCGTCAAGTTCCAGGGCAGCGGCAAACAACGCATCCACCTGCTGCCAGCGCGCATTGTCAACCATCAGGGTCTTCCCGCAAGGACCGATACAAATAGGCCTTGGCACGGGTCCAGTCCCGCTCCACTGTGCGTAGCGATACGTCCAGGGCCTGCGCGGTCTCGGGCGCGGTCATGCCGCCAAAGAACCGGCATTCCACGACCTGCTCCAGTCGGGAGTCCCGGCGACCAAGTTCTGAGAGCGCGGCTTCGAGGACCAGGAACTGATCCAGATCGACACCTTTTGCCGCAAAATTATCCGTGAACGGCACACGTCTGGCACCTCCGCCACGCTTGGCCGCCAGGCGCTCGCGCGCGTGGTCAATAAGAATATGTCGCATGATCCTGGAGGCTACAGCGAAAAAATGGGCCCGATCCCGCCACGAGGCGCTGGTCTGATCCACCAGGCGCAAGTAGGCCTCGTGAACGACAACGGTGGTGTTGAGCGTATTGCCGCTGCGCTCGCCACGCATGTGTGAATGTGCGATACGGCGCAGGTCCGGGTAGACCGCGGCCATAAGCCTGTCCATACCGCCCAGCTCACCGGATGCTTGAGCCGCCAGGAGTTCGGTGATGTCGTTCATAGACCCTGCCCGTTATCGGGTTACATGGTTTCGACACAGCCCCTGCTTTAGCGACATCAAGTCGCCAAAGCCAATTCCGATCATACGTGGGCCGGACGTCTGCATCAAAGTATCGGCTTATGTAAAAACTGGCGTACCGGACAGCGGCAACGACAACGATTGTGGCGGGTTTTTCGCCGGACTACGCGTATCCGTGTAGCGCTACGAGTTTCCGTAGACATGGATTCCCGGACACCTGAAACCAAAGGAGCAGCCATGCGATACCAACTTCGATCAATCTTTGTTTTCCTGCTTGGATTGACAGCCTGCGGCGCCGATACCGTCCCGACCCCGTCTGACGTTCAGGCCGCCGGGCAGGACTCCGCCGCCAAACAGGAGACGACTCTCGAGTTGGTCCTGGACCAGGCCCGGTCGACAATGATCGTATTTTCCTGCACTGGCGCCGGTAGCCAGTTTCAGGCATTCGATCTGGCTGCCGCCGTCGATCCGGACGATCCTGCTGGCAACTATGTGGGTTTCACCGCGTTCGAGATGGCGGAAGTGGCTGACCGGTCCCTGTCACGAAATGTGTTGGTCACTATCATGTTGGCGAACGCTTCGGGCACGCAGCGCGACCTGTGGACGAGCGATACGATCGACGGCTATCGACACGAAGGTTACGAAGTAACGATTACGGGCAGCGCTTCCGGTCAGCGCCATCGCTGGAACGCCGATGGCACCCAGATCTTCGAGGCACCCACAAAGATTGACAATGGCGAGCCGAGACCATTTCAAATTACGGCGCGGTGCCCACAAGCCTGAAATGGCCGACAATTAGCACCTAAATCTCGGTATCGATGGCGGTATTTTCGCCCGGTCTGCGCGTATCTCTATAGGAACTACCTGTAAACGGGAGATATTGCATGACCAAGCCACGTAGCAAACTGTCCGTCGCGACACTAACCATGATTTTGCTCTCTGGATTCCTTCCGGCCGCATTCGGCCACGAAGTCAGTCTTTCCTGTCCGGCAGCGTTCGGCACAGTGCCCGATGCGTCGGGGCTGATTGCCTACTATCCGCTGGACGGCAACGCTGTGGATGCCACTGGCAATGGCATGGACGCGATCGAAGTCATTGCGGCTGAACCCGTAAAAGGAAAAATCGGCCAGGGATATTATTTCAACGGAAAAGACAGCCACATACTTTTGCCGCTGGATATTTCTCCGTATGCCTACTCACAGATTACGGTAACGGCATGGATCAAGGCCGAAACGGTCAAACAGAAGCGCTACGTGGTCAGTCAGGGCGAGAAGGGCGACCGCAACCTGTTCATCTACAACAGCGCAGTGTCGGCGAGCCGGGCGCTCGTCGGCGATCCCAAGCACACGATCTACCCGGATCGCTGGACCTTTGTTGCGCTGACCTATGATCAGGCTGCCGACACAGCCGTGCTTCTTTCCGATAGCACATTCAGTGCGCTTGATAAGGTAGGCATTCCGGAGCAACCGTTTCCTTCGGTGCTGTTGGGCGCGAGGGCACCTGGCAACTCCGTGTTTGCGGGTGTCATCGATGAGGTACGGATCTACAGTCGTGCTCTGACTACCACCGAGCTCGCGGGACTCCGGAACGGATCGAGCCCAACCAGAGTCGCCGGCTCCGGAGAACCGAATCAGATTCGTGTTCTCGATGGATCGAACATGTCACAGCCGGGCCAATCCTCCCGGGACAATCAGGCAACTCCGGCTTTCGATGAGTCATCGCCGGCCATATTTTCGTCGCCTCCGCCTGCGGGCACACCGTCGCAGAATTTCGATGAGTCGTCGCCGGCCATATTCACTGAGGCACGACCGCCTGCAGACAAGCCGTCGCAGAATTTCGATGAGTCGTCTCCGGCCATATTCACTGAGGCGCGACCGCCTGCAGACAAGCCGTCGCAGAATTTTGATGAGTCATCGCCGGCTATTTTTACGTCGGCGGCCGGTGATGGGCAGAACGTTGGCTCAAATCCAGTCGTACTACCCAGGGACCAGTTGGAGAATCCCAGCGTCGCAGATATTCCCGCGGGTCCGAACTACCAGGCAGCGGATCAGAAGATCGACTACGTAACGGAAGGCACGATGCTGATGCCAGACCCGTCAACCAGCACGACCTCCGGCGGTGGTGCAGGTAGTACTCGGACAACGCAGCAGGTCTTGATGAGTGGAGACGGATTCAAGTACGCGCCGGGCGAGGCCTACCTTACCGGAATCTCGGGTAAACGCGGATCCATCGTACGAAGAGTCATGATCGACGAATCGAGCGAGATCGGGGCGAATTCCGTTTGGGTAACCGAACGGAAAGACAAGATTTGCAGGCTGGATTTGGCTGGTCGCAAATCCGTCGTACTTATCGACGAATGTACATTTGGCCCCAATGCTATATTGAAGTATTTTGATAAAAAAGTGCGTCTCGGGGACGGCTATCAAATAGCTTCGATCCAGGTTTGTACCCGCGCTAGTAACGACCGCGTCAAAGGCCTCCGCATCAGGGGCATCGAACTCACCAGCACCGGTCTGGGCAGCGCGTGGGAACAAGATGAACTCACGTTTCCCAACTGCAAAGGCAACTGGAAAACACTCGTGATGTGTCCCAGCGGACAGATCGCGTCAGGAATCGGCGCGCATTTCGTACGTAACAAGGGAGTGAACAAGAACATTGCTGCCTTGGTGGGTATTCAGCTTTACTGTCGGGCGTTGGTCCCGAAGAACTGAAATAGATACACTGTGAATTCAGGCCTCGGACACCAATCCCGGTACGACTAATTCGCGCCGGCGGCCTTGATTATTCTTGCCTCCTCGGCCCAGTCAATCACGTTGCCGGCCTTTTCGTAGTCAGACGGAGGAACAAAAAGAGCGGCAGGCTGCTTGCCGAAGCGAATCGCTTTCGTTTCCATAACGCTGCTGACTTCCGGGGTGACAACAGTCACTTTTATCAATACCCCGGAGTCACTGACCCAGTAGTCAGTCGTAAGGAATTCATTCGGCAGCCAAGGAATGGGATCCCGCTTTTGAAAATGCGAGGTCGCATAGCCGTCAACAGTTTCCTTTCCAAGATTTTTCATCTCATCGCGATTCTTCACGGCAGCATATGCCTGCATAATATTGTCAATATGACTGTCGAAGCCCATTCCATCTCTTAGTTCGAACTCCTGATACTTCTTGACTCCTGGATACCGCCTGTCCTCCGGGTGCACCGCCCAGACGATACCTTTGTCATATCTGAAGATCAGAATGGCTTCCTGTTTATTCTCCGCAGATTGAAAGCGAATCATCCCTGGTGCTTGCTGGATGCTGAGCCCGTCGCTATATTTCATGGCTCCCGGATCGGCGGATCCCATATAGCTGATTGCAGAGTATTCCGCGTTTGGCTGCAGCAGTTCCGCCGTTGCTGTTCGGGCGGGTTCTTCGTCCTCAGGACGCGGCGCACTTTTCTTTTCCCGGGACGAGTTGGTCGAAGCAGACCTCGAAACTGGCTCGGCGCCGCCTGATTGCAGCACATCTGCCGGAATCTCGACATCTTCTGGTATCAGGCCGGATTGCTGCATCGCCTTTAGCATATTCATGGCCTCTTGCTGCATCTTCGAAATATTCCCAGCCGAGGTTTCCGTGCCCGTTGGCATCGTTTCAGACGGATTCACCGGCTTTTCGTCGGCTATCGAAATGCTGACCCAGGTAAGAAAACCGGCTGCAAGCCAGAGTGCCAGCAACCATCGACTTGAGTGGGTAGCGGATTGAACGCCCAAATGAGAGGAGCCGGCAAGGTCAGGCAGGTAACACTGATTGCTACCAATGGAATTGTTAAGATTTCTCATATCACGATCCCCGTTGCTAAAAGTCGAGTTCATCTTCGAGTGCGTCAGCTTCCTCACTGAACGCACGTTTCTCCGCATCATTTTTCAGGTTTATCCGGCCACCGCGCTGCATCTCATCGATCATCGGTTGCAGCTTGCTCTGGTACTCCTTTATCACCATCAGTCTGTCACCCTCGGCACGCTTTACTTGCTGGCCAAGAATTCTGCGCTCGTTCTCAGCGACGCTCTGTTTTTGCATGGCCTCACCAATGCGGTAATACTCGATCGCATGGCGCATCAGGCTTTCACGGAAAAACAGTCCCACAGTCGGGTCAAAGCCCAGCGCCATCATGCGATCGCCACGGCTGACAGCGCGTTCATTGACGATCTTGCGGAGTTCGTCTTCGCGTGCCTGCGTGCTGAGGTTGGCAGCGCCATTAATAATATCCAGCGACGTTGGCGCGCGCACAAACTCGATGGGTACACGGCCTTCGTCTTTCATGTAAGCGTCCCCCAACTGACTCGCCGCCAGGGCATCACTGTTTTCTTTTGTACTCATGAACCGGCGTTCAAATTCATTCATTGGCCGTATCATGAGCAGGAGTTCCCGGGCCAGCGCTGCCCTGACGATTACCTCGACCTCAGGCTCGGCCAGGCTGGCGAACGCCAGGCTGCTCAGAACCACCGCCAGCAGTGCTTTTTTCACAGGCATCCGTTGAGAGATTCGTACTAGCAGTCTGTTGAAAAAATTATCCATGGAATTTTCAACACAGCACTTCGAAAAACGGAGTTTTTCAACAGGCTAGTTCTTGAATACGTTCTTGAAGAACCTGCCGACTTTGTTGCGAACTTTGGTCTCGGCTTCCTGTTCGGCGGCCTGCTTCGCGACGTTTGCCATTCGATCGGCGAAGCTGCCTTCACCGAGACCGGGCATGCCCACGCCGGCCATTCCAGTCATGTCCAGCTTCGCAGACCCGGCCGGCAACTCAAACAGGAGTTCGTCCTGCGGGCCACGTGTCAGCCTGGTGATTTCGAACTTGATACGCTGTTTCTCGCCGTCCTGTTCGGATATCAGGAAAGCCTTTACTGCGATTTTGTCCTCAGTAAACCAGGCAAATCCGCCGAACTTTCCTTTGGCGCTCTCATAGATGACCTTGTACTTGGTCGTGTCCATTCCATTGACGCTTTCCTCGCCGATAAATTCACGCTCGACCAGCCGGTATTGCTGCTCGGACGGCTCCGACATGTCGGATTCTATGTACATATTCTGTGCCGAAAGCAGCATCCACCTCTTGCCGAGATCGTAGCGCTGGATGAAGATCATCTCCTGCTCACTCATCGATACTTCATCTCTAACCCTCCCCGGCACGTAGTAAATAGTATCGGTCAGATTCGCCTCATCGGTCTCAAGTATGGCGTCCGCCACGAACGATACCTGCACCTCACTGAATTGACCGCCGCTATTGAGCCCTACAGCAATGCTGCCACCCATTGCATGCGCCCGCGTACCTGATAGCACAATAGTAACCAGGATAAGTATGTTGACAAGAATACGTGTTTTCATAGTGGACTCTCCCGCGGAATTGCCGTCCGCAAATAGCGAATGCGAAATCGACTTGTCGGCCCTTGCCCATATCGGCGGCGACGACCGAACCAGTACGTGGTGTTTGCACTCTTCTATTAGAGACGCGGAATCTGGAGAAAAAAGCCGCCACATTTCGCACAATAACAAGTCGTTAGAAACTCTCCTGTCGGTTCGGGAACTCTTCCTCGGGGTGCCATCCGAGAAGTGTAGATTGCGATTCTCCTTTCGTTAGTTGAGAGTTTCAGAGGAGTTTCAGGAGGAGTTTCAGGACACCCATCTTTTGTCAGCAGGAGGAGTTTCAGGGAGGAGTTTCAGGAGAGGAGTTTCAGGACACCCATCTTTTGTCAGACAGGAAGGAGTTTCAGGAAGAAGGAGTTTCAGAGAAGGAGTTTCAGGACACCCATCTTTTCTCCGCAGAGGAGTTTCAGGACAGCAGGGAGTTTCAGGAAGGGAGTTTCAGAGGGAGTTTCAGGACACCCATCTTTTGTCAGTACAAACAAATAGTAGTCGGCGACGCAGGATGATTTCTCCTTGCAACCATTCCAGGGCATTTAATCGAATTAATGGGTGTCCCGAATTTTCCATCTTCCAGGGCATTTAATCGAATTAATGGGTGTCCCGAATTTTGATCGCCCCAATCGAATTAATGGGTGTCCCGAATTTTCCCCGCCGTTGAATTTTCTCCGAATTTTGCCGAATTTTCCGTAGTTCGAGAACCAGTGGGCCGTATTGGGGCGACGAAATACGAATTGTATTAGAAAAAATTAAAATAATTAATAAAATGGACATATTTTATTAATTATCATACTATTTAGCATCGAAAAAATAACCATCGAGGAAAAATGAAGGACTGGTCCTACATCACGAGCCTGATCGGAAATCAGGCAGTTAGCATTGAGCGAATCAGAATCAGAGATATGGACGTCGCTATCGAGGGTGAATTTGAACTACCGCCGCTGGCCCGGTTGCCCTCAGATGATCAGGTCTTCGTGGCGGTGTTTGTGCAATGTCACGGCTCGATCAAAAAGATGGAGCAGTACTTCGGAATCAGCTACCCAACAGTGAAGAATAGATTGGCGAAAATCGTCGCATCGATGGACTTTGCGGCCATAAAGCCAGCGGGCGAGCTGGTTGATCAGACGTTGAGTCGCCTTGAGGCAGGTGAAATCGACGTTAACGAGAGTATCGATATCTTGGCGGCGCGAAAGCGAAATAGTTAGGTTTTGACGAGGATGTGCAGAAATGAACGAAAATCGAAAACGCGTACTTGATTTGCTCGCAGCCGGGAAGATTGATGCTGCAGAAGCCGACCGACTTCTATCGGTGTTAGAGGCGGGTACCAGCCCGGAGGAGAAAACCCGGGATGCCGGCCAGCCGCCGCGAGACATTGGTTCGGCCAAATACCTTTGCGTCAAAACTACGCCCAAAGAGGGTGCACCTTCGGACACTGAGGCAGTTAATGTGCGGATTCCAATCTTGCTGGTCCGGGCCGGCATGAAACTCGGATCGATCATTCCTGAGTCTGGATACGCGGCGCTGTCGGCCAATCTGGGCCAACACGGCATTGATCTCGATCTGGATTCGCTGAACAAGAATGGCATCGGCGCGTTAGTTGATGCGCTGTCTTCGAGCTCAATCGATATTGATACCGAGCACGAGAAAGTTCGAATTTACTGCGAATAGAAAGGGCGTCGGTAAGCGACCATGTATCGGCAATAAAGTCTGTTACAGTCAACAAATGAGTAACCTGTTTATACTGATTGTCACCTGCTTTCTTGTCGTCGCATGTCCCGCGAACAACCCGGCGCCACGAGAAACAACCGTCGATACAACACTCATCGGTAACGTGTTGATTGTCGACGGTAGCGGTGCTCCCGCATACGAGGGAGGCGTTCGTATCCGCGGCGATCGGATTCTGGCGGTTGGCAATCTCACGGCAATCGGCGGTGAGAACGTTTTCGACGGTGGTGGCCTGGTCCTGGCGCCGGGCTTCATCGACACACACAGCCACGCTGACAGCCTTATATTCGAGCATGCCGATGCGCTGGCGGTTGTTAGCCAGGGGATCACCACGGTGATTGTTGGTCAGGATGGCAGCTCACGCTATCCACTCGCCGATTTCGTTCAGCAACTCGCAGACATTGGCACGACAGTCAATATCGGTACTTACATCGGTCATAACACGATCAGGGAAGAGGTTCTCGGCGACGATTACAGGCGTGTGGCGACCCGTGAAGAAACGGACGCCATGGGCGAGATGCTGAGACAGGAAATGGCGAGCGGGGCGATGGGATTATCCACCGGGCTGGAATACGATCCGGGTATTTATTCGGACACAGATGAAGTGCTGGCCCTTGCACAAATCACGGCGGATGCGGGCGGCCGCTACATCAGTCACATCCGCAGCGAAGATAGATGGCTCGACGATGCAGTGGATGAGATTATAGAAATTGGTCGGGTTACCGGTATGCCCGTGCAGATATCTCACATCAAACTGGCGATGAAGAGTCTGTGGCATCGCGCGCCGGAATTGGTGGCGACGCTCAATGCCGCACGCGAAGAAGGCATCGATATCACCGCGGATATTTACCCTTACGAGTACTGGCAATCGAACATGATGGTACTCCTGCCGGAGCGTGATCCGACAGATCGTGAGGCCGCGACATTTGCGCTCAACCAACTGGCGCCACCCGATGGTCTATGGATGACCCGGTTCGAGCCGGAACCAGACTACGTTGGCAAGACCATGACCGAGATTGCGGCGCTTCGCGAAGTCGATCCGGTGACTGCATTTATGCAACTGGCGGGGGAATCCCTGCAGATGCGTGAGCAAACCGGGCGCGGTGCCGACGCCATCATCGGCACGAGCATGATTGAGGATGACATCCGGACGCTTCTATCGTGGGAGTATACGAATGTTTGCACCGACGGTGGCTTGATGGATCTTCACCCTCGAGGCAGAGGATCGTTTCCGAGAATTCTTGCACGCTATGTTCGATCTCAAGGGTCGATGAGCCTCGAAACGGCGGTGCGCAAGATGACCGGTCAGGCAGCGGACAACATGGGGTTCACTGACCGGGGTTACCTGCGCGAAGGTCTGGCGGCGGATTTCGTTTTGTTTGATCCCGACGTTATTGTGGATCGCGCCACTCCGGCAGAGCCATTCGCGCTGGCAGAAGGAATCGTTTCCGTCTGGGTTGCCGGTGAGCAGGTCTATGACCGTGATTCCGTAACCGATGCCCGTCCCGGACGTTACCTGGGTCGCGGGCACTAGTTGCAGTTTTGGTCCCGCGATGGCGTATCGGGACAGTACCTGACCGAAATCGAACGGGATTCTGACCCCTTAAGATATGCGGAGCTGTTCGGATTCTGTGATCGGTGCACGGCTGGACACGGTGCGTAACCTCTAGGATCAGTACATGTTCACGACTCAATCAAGAGTAATGGTGACGCTGCTGGCGATCTCAGGCATTTTTTCAGCCTGTGGCGGTGGCTCCGCCGGTGATTCGACGCCGCCGACGATCACTCTGCCGCCTGTCGGTCCGACGACTTTTCACTGCACCAAAGACGCCGCCTGCCCGGAAATACTGATCGCCGGAGACCCGTTTTCAGAATTGAATATGGCGCCTGACCCTTTCCGTGGCTACGGCGATCCGAGTCTTGAATACGACTCAGCAACCGGCACACTGTGGTTGGCCTATAGTTGGCTTAATATCGAGATTAGTGACCCGGGTCCACCGCCAGTATTTGACCTGGGGGTCAGAACACACCTGGCGCGCAGCGACGATAACGGCGCTTCATTTACGTTTCAGCGCTCGGTCAACGACATGGCGATGGAAGCACATCCCGATACGGGGGTGATGGGATGGAGCGTCCACGAAGTGCCGACGCTCATTAAGGAGCCGTCCGGTGATTGGCAATTGCTCTGGTATAAATACTTCAATCCGTTTGGCACGGTCACCGGTGTCGATGAACGCCAGGAATATCTGTACTGGCGGACGGTCGCCGCGACACCGGATGGACTCGGAGATGTGAGCGACGTCTGGGCGAGGGCACTGGCAACTTCATCGTCCTGGGGTGCGCCGATCGACTTCAATCTGATTCCAGAGCTGGCCGACTGCGTCACCCTGACCGAACCGGCGTTGTTCGCCTTCAACGCTGAAATCTACCTCGCATCGAGCTGCCTGATTGCCGATGCAGCAGGTCGGCGGGCTGATCTCGAACGGCTGGTATTGCTAAGGCAAAATGCGAACGGTTACAGCTTCGTGGGCGATATCATGGATGCTCAGGACGCGGCGGATCTCGGCGTCGATGTCATTCAGCAGGCCGATATCTCAGTGGCGCGCGATGGCAGCATCATCATGATCGTCACGCCGATTATTCTGGATGCGGATCCCTCGCACCAGGGCTGTGTGGTTTTCGAGTTTGCCGATTTCGCGGCCGGGAGACTGGTGCGGGACGGGAATGGCGTGGCGGTGCCGCGGACCGTCATTACCGCGGAGGGCAACGGGCTGGGTCCGGGGCTTTGCACGTATGACGCGAACTCCGATACCGGGGTGATGTTGGTGATAACGACGGTGACTAACAACGGAACGGATATTGAGTTTTCTCTGCGGGCAACCGGGGTTCATCCTTAAACGAAACTTCGGTATTCACCGCTCTTGTCAATGCGCCTAAATGCCGAAGTCGTCAAAAAATACCCGGGACTCTGGTACACCTGATTCCGCGAGCATTTTTCTCGTTGCCGCGAGCATGGGCGGTGGTCCGCAGACATAAAATTCGCATGAAGCGAGATCCCGATTATAGGCCAGAAGCGCCTTGTGCACTACTGCATGTACCAATCCGGTGGCTTCGTCCCATTCGTCCGTCGCGAGCGGTTCCGACAACACGGCCTGCCAGCGAAATCGTTCAAAGTCGGTGGCCAGTTTGTCCAGGTCCTCAACGTAGAACAAATCCTGCTTCGTTCGAGCACCGTACCAGAAGTCGATCCGGCGCTCCCTGCCCGAATACAACAACTCGCTTCGAATAATTGAGCGCAGTGGCGCCATACCGGCACCGCCGCCAATGAATATCATATCCAGATCGGAGGTTGTCGCCTGAAAATCTCCGAGTGGTCCGACCAGGTCCAGTAAATCGCCAGGTTGGAGCGACCACATGTAGCTCGATCCGGCGCCCGCCATCGCGCTTGCAGCGTCTCCTGGCGGTGGCATAAAGCGTACATTCAGGACAATTTCGGCGATATTTTCTTCGGGAACATTTGCCAGCGAGTATGCGCGCCGAATCTCCGCATCCGTCTGACTAATCATCGGCGCAGTACAATGGCTGGCCGCTGCACGCGCTTCATCGGTCAATTCGAGATCGGATAACGCCAGTTCGTGCGGCGGTATTACCACGTGCGTATATGACCCGGCATGGTAGTGGAGACCCGAATCCTTTACCAAGAGCGTAATCTCGCGAATGAAGGGCGTCACCGGGCGGCATGCCAGCACTTCCGCATGATGCAGTTCCGCCGACAGCGCCCGGTCTGAAACGCCGACGCTCATACCGTCGACCACCTCCGCCTGGCAGGCCAGACGAATTCCCTCGCGTCTCGCCTGCGCCGAAATGAGCCTGATATCCGCCGGTGTTTCGAGCGTATTCGGTGCCAGATGCACCACACAAAGCCCACAGGTCCCGCCACCGCCACAGTTCGACGGCAAGACAATGTCCCCCTTGGCCAGCTCGTCGTACAAACGACCTCCGGTATGTGAGTCCAGTCGAGCGACAATCTCCCCGTGCGGTGCATAGACCTCGATGGCGGCCAGCTTCCTGCCCCAGTGACCGGGCACGAGAAGCAGAAAATCCTCTTTTCGGAAGCTGCCGAAAAACAACACGACACCGGTAATCGCGAACCAGGCGGCGAGCAGCGAGGCCACGATCGCAAACCAGTTGTTGAAACTCTCCCGTTCCTGGTAGTCCATGATGTGCAGCATCCAGAACACATCAAAAAGTCGCCAGGTATCGTTTCTGCGTTCCAGGACCCGACCGTTTTCCCTGGAGACGTACAAGGAAGTCGCGTCGTCGTCATCGTAGTCGATCCGCCAAACGTCGCCGGTGTGTCGCCTGACCTCCATAGACGGCGCTTGCAATGACGTAACTGCGACAATCTGACCGCGGCCCGAATAATCGTCCTTCGCGATCTGGCGCGCGATATCGGCCGTAACGTCAAACTTTCGTCCGGTGGTGGCATCGAACAGTTGCGACTCGTTGGCGAATTGCGCCTTGTACAAAGAAGTGCCCAGCAGATTCAAAAGCTCAAGACGCAAAATGGCAGCGTCGTCCGGCAATTGAGAAAGAACGACGGAGGGCTCAACGAGTTCCCGGTCCTGCGCAACCGGAGACGGCGCGTGAGCGGCACTCCGATTGTGATGGCCTTGAACACGATCGTGCTCGAGCAGGCCCATCATGAATCCGCTCGCCATCCAGATCACGACCTGAATACCAACAACGAGTCCGATCCACTTGTGCAACTGCCGAAAAAGAATCATGACGCTCGACGCCTCACGTACCGGCGAATTCTGTGGCGCTGGCGACTGTCTTGCGCCGCTTCAAAGCATAGAACAAAAGCCAAATGCCGCTCATCGCGAACGCGAAACCGAACAGTGCCGCAGCTCTCAACAAGTTGTTATTGATATCGGCACGGTTTTCATAGTCCATGATGTGGAACATCCAGAGAAAATCGTAGAGTCGCCAGTAGGTATGGCGACGAGTTACCAGTGCACCGGTCGCTGGCGAAATATACAAAGTCGTAGCAAACGAATCGTCATAGACGACTTGCCATAGTGGCAACGGACGCGTCTGGATCTCCGACGGTTTTTCGGCATCATCCGTCAACAGTTCAGTCGTGACGATCGCGCCTTCGCCCGCGTAGTAGTGTTGAGCCAGTGCAGTGACCAAGTCTTCTTGCAGCGGGGAAATGATTTGTCCGCTGCGCGCATCAAGCAACGCCGCGGAGGTGGGACGGATGACGACGTAGTACGGTTCGCCCAGCCTTGATACCAGGTTCACCTGAACAGCGTCGGGATTCTGTTTCAGCACCGTTGACACCGCATACAGGTCCGCCAGATCTGTTTCCAAAGGCTGATTGACGTTTCTGACGAGCGAATCGCCGTGAATAAAGTCGATATCGATGGTTGCCATATAGGCGCCGCTGAGCATCCAGAACAACGCCTGGACGCCGATGATCAAGGCGATCCATTTGTGTAACTTGCGTGCGAAAAAAGGGCTATTCATGGATTGTGACCAAACGTTGGCCGCCGACTGGCCGGATTGCCAATGGGCTATGCGAATATAAAAAGACGAGACAACGGAATTATATCCGTTGTCTCGCCATGATTCAGCGGATTAGTCCCACTTGTAAGTCAGGCGCACATAACCTCGCCGACCTGTCAGGTCATAGGTCATTGTGTCCGTATTGGCATCGGTCCATGACGCCACGTACGGCGCACTTTTGTCGAAAAGGTTGTCAATACCCACCGCGACCGTAGCGTTCTCGGAGACCACATAAGAACCCTGCAAATAGTGGTACGTGACGGTATCGATTTTCGATCCGATTGCAGGCGCTGATGCATTGAAATCGTTGCCTTTACCAATGACCTGGATCGCGTAGTTACCGGTCCACTTGTTGCCCTGGAAGTTCATCGACACGTAGGACTGTTGGCTGGAATAGCCACCGTTACCACCGCCGATATTTCCGTCCAGAACGATCGGCGCAGCGCCGTTGAAGGGCGTTATCTCGTATTCGTTGAGTAGCGTCGTTTTCCAATCGAAGGTCGTCGCAATACCGGAGATGTCAAAGTTATAGACCAGACCAAAGTCCACGCCTTTGATGGTTTCCTTGCCAGTGTTGACGGGCACGGCCGAGAGGAAGTCTACATCACCACTGAGCGCGCTACGCGTGAAGCTCTCTGCTGAGCAGAAATCATGCGCCAGACCCGGTGTGTTGTAGCAAACGTCCAGCTTGGTTGATCCCGGGATCTGCGTAATGGCATCGGTGATTTCGACATCGTAATAGTCCACGGTCAAAGATAATCCTTCCAGGAACATTGGCTGATAAACGATACCCAGCGTGAACGTGTCGGCGCTCTCTGGCGCCAGGGAAGAATTGCCACCGACCGTCGTCAAAATGGTATTGCCCAATTGTGTGAACCCGACCGGTACGCCGTCTGCCTGGCAGTTGACGTAAACGACACTGGCGGGGTCGAGGAGGTCCCAACCGGAACATGGATCAGTTGTCGTCAGGTTGCCTTCCGCGACGCCGCCAAACAGCTCATTCACGTTGGGAACCCGGAACGCGGTCGAAAAGTTCGCCCGCACTTTGAACGACTCGACGATTTGCCAGTTGATGCCTACCTTGTAGTTATCCGCGCCGCCAAACGTGTCGTAGTCCGAGTATCTGAACGCGAAATCAAGGTCCAGAGATTCCGCAAAAGCGGCACCGGCGAGGAGAGGCATGCTTGCCTCCACGTAGATTTCATCCGCTTTGACAGTGCCGGAAATCGGATCAGCCGCGTTGGTGTTGGCGGCGCCGATCACGACCAGCGAGTCCGGATTCCGCCAGCCCTTGTCCTGGCGGCTTTCTATGCCGGCCGCGAGCAGGAACGATCCGGCAGGCATATCGAACAGTTCGCCGGATACGTTCGCCGTGAAACTTTTCTGCTCGTTGCCACCGGTACCCACCATGGTAAAGAGAACGTAGTCGAATACCTCCTGCGTTGTATTGCCGAAACCCAGGATATTTGCACAGGGAATCCCGCCGGTTCCGCACACGTTGGTATCGAGTGTTTCGTTCAGGCGAAGTAAATTTACGATATTCGACGAACCGTCGGTACCGGTATTCCGTCCCCAGTTATACGAAACGTCCCATTTCCATGAATCTCCGAATTCACCCTGCAAGCCGGCCAGTGCACGGAAAGTGTTCGTTTCCTGAAAGAACTGACGATCACCGCTCTCTGCAAATCGTCTGCGTTCGATGAACACGTCCTGCCCGGTCGGATTCGTCGGGTGACTGGCCGCGATCGATATGTTCCGGACGGTGGTGGGAGAGGCAGGTTGGTTCGTTTGTCGATTGGTGTACATCAGTTCACCGATAACTTCGATACTGTCCGTCAGCCGTCGATTGCCAAAAGCGGAAAACGATATCCGCTCCATCGGGTTGACCGCATTGAACGATTGGTTGAAATCGAAATTGTGAACCAAAGGGTCGTACGGTGCCCACGAACTGGGGTCGCCATTCGGGTCCTGGTTGAAGTTGATTCGTGACCCATCCGGCAGAAGCGCGCGACCGCCGATCGTGCTGCTGCTGCCAAAGCACACCAGTTCCCCGTTAACTTCGAAGCGCGGGCAATCGACACGATCGGGCATGTAGACGTTGCCGGTATTCTGATAGCTGATGCTGGCCATCAGGCTTCCCTTATCGCTGGTTACGCCCCAGCTCAGGTCAAGTTGAAGTTCTTCACCATCCCCCTTAAAAGCGGCTCCGGCTTTAACGGAAGCTTCGACACCATCGAATTCCTTCTTGGTGATGATGTTGACAACACCCGCCACTGCATCAGCGCCGTAGATCGCGGACGCTCCGTCTTTAAGGACCTCAATCCGTTCGATAATGGAGATAGGAATCATGCTCAGATCAACTGATGTGTTGGCACCCGTTCCGCCAGCCACGATGCGTCGACCATTCAGCAGCACGAGTGTTCGATTGATACCCATACCACGCAAATTGATCTGCGGTGTGCCCCAGCCATTGGAAACCCAGTAAGCCGACGTCTGGTTGCCACCGAACCCGGCAGACGATGGGAGTCGCTGCAGCAACACCTCCAGCGAAGTTACGCCGGTTGCGGCGATTTCCGGCGCCGTTATCACGGTCACCGGGCCTACGCTGTTCAGGTCTTTGCGCGCCAGGCGACTGCCGGTGACGACGACTTCTTCAATCATCGCCTTACCTGTCGCGCTGTCGGTAGTGTCCTGCGCGCCGGCACTAACGCTGAATATCGCCGCTAGAAATGCTCCCAGGCCCGCCTTCTTTTTTACGTTCATTTCCTTCCCCTTAAGCTTCGATCGATTATCGGTAACGATGCTGAGCGATTGGTGATCGCTGAACGTTGGCGTCAAACCTGTATCGATAAGAAGAAGTTCTATCGCCTCTCCCATACGAAACTTGCCTACCAGACGATTGGCCATAACTTTCCTCGTCTCATCGAAGGGGAAAACCAGGGTCAGGTCAGCCTGTTCAGCGAATCGGGTCAATGCCGAGTCCGCACTTTGCCGGGGTATGTCGAATTGAATCAGTTGGTCTTGTATTCCGTCGTCAGCTTTCGCCACATTGAAGACCTGTAGTGAAAAAGCCACGATCGTGAGCCAAACAAATGCCCGTCCATCACCCCCAACCACGCGAAACAGACGCGTGTGTTGTTTGGACGAATCAGAATGATTTTTCCCCCACACGAATTTCAGCATTGATCGGGACTATCCTGACTGCAATGGTCTCCTTGCTTGGTGATATCACGCGGACCCGGAGGCGACAATCGAGTCAGCAATATTTTTCCGTCGGCAGTACGTCGATGTGTAACCTGGAAGTTGTCTCGCAAAGTCGTCAAAAGACCCTCGACGTCACCGGACTTGAACAGGCCGGAAACTCGCTTGATTTTCAGGTCTTCGTCGAGAATGACAAACTCGACGGTCGTATAACGACCGACTTCCGCGATTGCATCCTCCAGAGGTTCGCCCTTGAATATCAGGTTGCCCTCACGCCAGGACAGTTTCACTTCAATTTCCGCCGGTGATACTTCGATGATTCGTTCGTCCGGGGCGCCGAGCATCATCTCTTCGCCTGCCGCCACCATAACCGACGATGGCTCCAGCACAATGGGCCGATCTTCCGCCGCATCGTCGACCGGGTTGGCGCGAACCCCGACAAGCACTTTACCCTCCGTGACGACAAGTTCGATCTGTTGCTCGGTGGTAATTTCCAGGCTGAACGCCGTACCGACCGCCTGCACGACCTGGTTGCCCACGAAAACGCTGAGTGGCCGCGCTTTGTCCTTGACGACTTCGACGTGTATTTCGCCCCTTTCAAGCCGCAGCAGCCTGTATTGTTCGGTGTATTCGATCTCGACGCGACTATTCGTGTTCAACACAACCTGAGTGCCATCGGGCAAGCTGACGGTTGACTGTTCGCCAATAGCCGTTTCGTAGGTGCTGTACGAATCTATTGCAACATGTGGTTGACGCGGCTCCGGTGTAACCTTAGGGTTCGGTGCGAACAGGAACCACGCCGCGGCAATTGCGATGGTCGTAACGGATGCGGCCATGGCAAACGGGAATACCGACGGCTCCGAGCGTTGCGCGACGGGTTCTGGAAACAGGTCCGATAAACGCGACAAGACACTCATTTCGTCCCACAGTTCGGTCATCTCCAGAAGTACGGCCTTGTTTTCCGGATCCGCCGCCATCCATTGCCGCAGTTCTGCCTGTTCTGCCGCCGACAGGCATTTGTCCAGCCGGGAAATCCATAAACTCGCTTCGTCATAACGCTGGTTTTGCCGCGGAAACTCAACAACATTTTTCATGCGCGACCTCGATTGTCCAGCCTTGCTGCTGATCGCGCCGTCGCGTCGGGTCGCCTGTCCTGCTGCAACATGAACCAAGTGCAACGTTTGATGCCCTGTGCAATGTGTTTTTCCACCGTGCTCTCACTGATATTCATATTCCGGGCAATCTCGCGTTGAGTATGACCGTAGACCTTTTTAAGTATAAATGCCCGCCGACACTGGACCGGGAGCTGTCTGACCGCTTCGCAAAAAAGCACAAACTCTTCGTTGGAGGCAACCTGGTCAAACGTATTGTCATCGACGCTCCCTGTGTCGCTGCGACTCAAATCTTCGAAATCGCCGACGCTATCCGTCAGGCGAGATTCCGCGCGTTTGATATGATCCAGCGCAAGGTTATGGGCTGTCTTAAACAGAAACGATCGCGTTTCCCGAATGTCGTCCTCTTTCACGATCTGACAAACCCGGACGTAGGTTTCCTGCACGATGTCCTCAATCTCCCTGGGGGGCACTATTCGCGAAACGGCGCGTGCCAGGCTCCCGCGCAGCGACATATAAACAGTATGGATGCTTTCCGACCCCGCCATATCCCGTAGCCTCCAATGATTTCGGCATTTACTCTTCCAGTAGACTGTAGACGAATGTGGAGCAATTTTCCGCTATAGGGCGAGCTGCGTATCGGCTCTGCTCGGGACGGATCACAGTAGGGAAACCATTCCACATTCTTGATGCGGGTGAGAGAGGTGCCAATGTCCTCGCGATTACCCGATTCGACTAGAAAAAAGTGCGTACTCCCGAGACCACGCGATAGTCGTCGTCGACCAGCCAAACCAGGCGCCACTTGTCGAAAGTGGTACACGGGTGAGATATGCCCAGCCCCAACATGTCGCCGACCTGTAGCTGAACTTCATTCGTAAACGAAAGATACGCATGCTGATCATTAAGTCGGAGGACCGTCATTCCACCCTCGATCGGGCGAGGCGCCTGCATGGCAGACGATCTGAACCACTTCTCCACAACCGGCAAATCGATGTCGTAGGAAATGTCACGCTTTCCCACAGAGAGAATTGCCAGGCCCGGTTCCGGAACCGATTGCACATACGCCCAGACCTCGATGGCTGGTTTAAGCCGACCGTGCACCGGGAGGGTGCCTTTGGCCCGCGCTTCGATGCGGTCCATTTGTCGTTCGTACTGGACTGAATCGTGAGTGAGATAACACCCGCTTCGAACAATAATCTGTACATTGTCGCCACCGATTCTTGGTAATTGCCTGGCGATAATATCGAAGTACGCCGATCCACCTGCACTCAAAAGGACTCTATCGGGATCGGCAAACAGGTCGTTTTCACTGCAGTAAGAAAACGCTTCTCTTAAACCTGTAATGAAGCTGTCGACACTATTGGCATCTTTTTCGGCATCGTCCGAAACGAATATGCCTTCGTAACATTCGATACCGTAGAGCGCCAGGTTCCCGGCGGTATCGATCGCTTGTGCAACGGCTTCTGCCTGGCGGCGGTTGCGGCAGCCGGTGCGACCGCCGGATAAACCGACTTCTAACAATACACGCAACGGGCGCGTGGTTTTTTCACCCAGCAACCGACTGACACGCTCGGCACCGGCGACGGAATCCACCAGACAGTAAAACTCGAAATTTGCATCGCGTTCTAACTCCGACGAGACATAACGAATATCATCCGCACCCACCAGTTGATTTGCCATCAAAACACGCGTCGCACCAAACCGGCGAAAGACTCGCAACTGCGATACTGTCGCCACGGTAACGCCCCAGGCACCATGGCGCATCTGTAAATCAAGCAGTTGCGGTGACATCGTGGTTTTGCCGTGCGGGGCTAACAGCACATCGTGTTGTTGCAGAAAATCGCGCATCCAGCGCGCGTTGTGCTCCAACAAGGATTGCTTAATGACTACCGCAGGCAACGGAAGATCCTCATTAAGGAGATTCCATTGCTGTGCTTCAATTTCGGCAAGCGTAATACCCGCCGACGTAGAGGGTGGTCCCTTGTCGACCTCAAATATCGGCTCTGCCAGTATTTCGTCAATATTCATTCGTGCCCTTAGCCCGGCGCGTGGTCCCGAGATCGAGACTGCCGATGATCGTCAAGTTACCGGAGCAATTTTTGATGGATAAATCACCGCAAAAGCCACGCCAGGATTGTTGTGGCGATCAACGCCGCCTCATTTTATCGGAGTCCGATCCACACACCTACCAGTATAAGTAGAACAGAGAAGAACCGATCTTCTGTCTCGTTTGTGCGTTTTGAGCCAGACTTCCCGCTGAGAAGTTTTCCCGCTATCGCCCAGGTGAATTGAGTAAACAGATTTAGTACAAGGATCCAGACAGACAGAGTCAGAACCTGTTTGACCGGTTCTGCGCCGGGTATCAGAAACACAGAGAACATGGTCAGCAGAATGATCGGAAACTTCGGATTCATCGATTGCATTAAAACACCCTCCCTGAAACCCAAATGCATGGTGTTGTCCCGCTTTTTGGAGCGAAGCCACATTCTTACGCCGAGCCAGATTACGAAAGCAGCGCCAATAAAGCGCAACGCAATCAGTAACGGCGGGACTGACAAAAGTATTTCCCCGAGACCGACGCCGATGATCATGGAATACGAAAAATATACGACATTGATCCCTGCAAAAAGAGGCAAAGAGCCTCTTATGCCGACTCTGGCGCCGGATATGCTGGCAATAATATTCGCCGGACCTGGGCTAAATACCAGCGGGAACATTACCAGCAGCCATTCGATCATTGTGCATCTCTCTCTCACGGGAAAAACGAACGTCGCCGTCTCTTTCCCTGGTTTTTCGTCGTTCGGTCGGTTAAAGCGCGTAGTTTTCTGAATGATACTTTACAGGTACCGTCTTGCCACTGTTTGTTGACTTGCGGCCTGCCAGCATGGGTTGCTGGTGCTGGCACAGCAATCCGGTCTCCGGGGACGGCCCGCAATACCGGATCGAGATCACGTAAGTATGGACTTAGGAGCGGCGGACCGATAATCTGCTCCCGTTCAGATAACTGAGCCCCGGCCCCGTTTGTTGGGTCTTGTGTGTACGCCACCTGGAGAAAACAATGCGAAGCATTCTGGTAACCATCGTGATGGGAGCGCTGTCGCTAAGTGCATCGCTGCAGGCTCAGGAGAACGGCGACGGGTCCGACGAACGACAGGCTTACCTGGCCGAGATCGCGACGGAACGCGAGGCGGCCGACGTGGAAATGCTCGACCGGCACTGGTCAGCCCTGGCGCTGACTGACCTGGTTTTACTTAAAGCCGAAACGGTCACCATCGGTTCCGGAGCGGATGACAGTGTCGTGCTGGAGGGACCGAAGGTGGCGGCTCATCACGCGGAAGTGGTGTCCGAGGTTGTGGACGGAGTGGTTCGTCATACGATTCGTGCGGTTGCTGGGCCATTGTTCGCCGAGTCGAACACCGATGAAGAGATTGCGGAGCTGGTACTCGACAACGACAGTCCGCGGTTACGGGTTGGCCGCAATATCGTCTACTACCAGAACTCCCGTTTTCTCGGTCCGATGATTCGTGTTCTCGACTATGGATCTTCGGCGTATACGCTCTTTAAGGGGCTCGAGTACTTTCCCGTCGATCCTTCGTATCGCGTGGAAGCAACCATCGATCCTTACGACCAGCCAACACCGATCAAGATAGTCGATACCATGGGTTTCGTATCGCCAGCGTGGGTCTACGGCATGGCTGAATTTACGCTTAAGGGCAAGCCATCGCGACTCAAGCTGATTCTGTTTACGCCGGATCCGACGCCGGAATCGATTTTCTACGTGATGTACGGCGACAAAACGAACGGGCGGGAAACCTACGGTGCCGGCCGTTACCTGTTACCCGGATTCGTGCCCTCGGGCAAGATCACGCTCGACTTCAATCGTTCGGTGAATCCGTCGTGCGC
>JAADHU010000013.1 GCA_013151645.1 Gammaproteobacteria bacterium
TCCGCGTGGTACGAAAATCCTCCCGCGGGAGCTTTATTGAACGCAGTGGAAAACTTTGTGAAAGAACCGCCGGCGGCCGTTTATTGGCATTGACACACGGCTGCAGCCTGTACGTTTTGCCCGGTTGGCCGCGTCCTGCCGTCGGGCGATTTCCCGCTCAGCTGGCGTTACACCGGTAGGGTAATTCGATCGGTTCTCTGTGTTCGTCAATCTGATCACCGACCGCTTCCATGAGGTTAGGGAACGGACGTGGATCGAACATTCCATAGCCGAGAAAATTGGACATGGTTTTTATGTCACCGCGTCTATCGGTTTCCTGAAGATAGGCTTCCGCGTCGTCGTCGTTACCCATGATCTTGTTGACCAGCCAAATGGTTACCGTCTCGGTGTTTGCGCTCTCTAGTTGATACGCTTTCTTGTAAAGCATCTCAGCATCACGCAATCGCTTTTCCGCGCATGCCTGGCGTAGTGAAGAAAGTAGTCGCACGGATGCCGGCAGGTCGCTGGTATCGATTGCCGGTAGTATCTTGCTCGCACCGTCAATTGCCCCGGTCCAAAGCAAAGCGCGATGTGCCTGGTACATAGCTGAAGTGTTTTCACCAAATCGTTCCAGCGCAATCGCCGTCATCGCACTTAGTTGATTCATATCACCGGCGTAGAGAAGACCGGTTATTGAAGCGCCAACTACCGCCGGATCAAATCCATCGCGCTCGTAAAACTCCCGGACAGTGCTGCGCAGCGTTTCAAAGAGGCCGAGATTCTGGAGAAGGAACAGTTGAAGAATCTGCGCATCTTTGTCGTTCGGCCGCTGCCTGAGGTATTCGGTATTGAGCTGCAAAGCTCGTTTATTGTCGAGCCGCTCGAACTCCCTGTTTGCCCGGTAAAACAGCTTTCGCACCGAATCTTGCTCGTACTCTATGGCGCCCGCGATCGCGCTATAAAACATACTCATAACCTGCTCCGCTGGCAGATCAGTAACGCCTGAATGCGTAATCGTTACGTTAGACTGGATTTGCCAGAATTGCGCCAGCTTCCAGTAGGCGAGCGCAAACTCGGGATCAATCGCTATGGCCTCCTCGAATGCTTCTTTGGCAGACAGTGATTCATAGGTATCGCCCGATGCGAACGAGCCGGCGTATTCGGCATTGCCACGCAGATAGGCTTCATAAGCGGTGATCGATCGAGTACCGGAGGAAACGAATCGGGCAAGCGCTTCAGGATCAATCGCGGTCTTTAGCGCCAGGGCGATCTCAATCGCCACGTTTTCCTGGATGTCGATGAGATCGGCAATATTCCGATCGTAGTTTTGCGACCAGAGGTGAAAGCCGTCGCTTGCACGGATCAACTGTGCCGTCACGCGCAATCGCTCGCCGCTTCTTCGCACCGAACCTTCAAGCACGTGTTCCACGCCCAGGGCGGCGGCGATCGTCGGCAGGTCTTCCGTTGAATCCTTGTAGGCGAATGAAGACGTTCGCGCCGACACCAGCAGGTCGGGAGTGCGCGCCAGCGAGTTCAGGATTTCTTCGGTCAGACCGTCGGCAAACCACTCATGATCTTCATCGGCAGACATATTGACGAAGGGCAATACAGCGATCGAGCGTCGGGTTGGCCCGGCGTCAACGTTTGTTGACGCCGCCGGAACCGACGGCGTGTCTGTATCGGCGGCCGGCGATTCAGCGACGGCCACCGCATCCGGCCCTGGCATGCCTTCAGATTGTTGCCGTTCCCAAAGAAAATAACCGACGGCAATGACCAAAACGGCAATAATCATGCGATCAAGCTTGCGCCCGGTGTTGTGTGTGACGCTGTCACTGCGATCGACCGCTCTGGTGGTTTTCAAGCCTTCGGGCGTCAGTTCAAACGCCCAGGCGAAAAACAGCGAGAGCGGCAGACCGATCGCCAGCAACACCATGATCGCCTGTATTACCCAGGACGGTGCGCTTGTGTTTTCGAGTACCAGGTCGGCGAATTGCAGGATTAGCCATGCGACAACGACATAGGCCGCGCCAACGCGAACGACGTTACGACGTTTGAGTTCCTCGAAGATTCCCGCCATTCAACTAGTTTCCTGACCGACCGGTTTGCAAAGTACACGTATGCGGCGGATATTGCATGAGTTTGACGCTCAAATATCGGGCGGGAACGTTCGAGAGTCGTCGTTAATCTGGTGTAAAAAGGTGTCAAACCAGAAAAAAGGCGTCGGGTCTATACTTACAACAATTAATCCTGACAGCTTTTTCACCGCAATTTCATCGTCATATCGTTCGCGCTATCATCGGGCATTCTTGCTATTCTTCGGCCCCGAGGGAGACGGCATGGCGAAATCATTCATTCGGGAACTGAAACGACGTAACGTATTTCGCGTTGCCGTGATGTACTTCATCGTTAGCTGGATGCTGATGCAGATCGGCGACCTCATGTTTCCGGCGCTGCTCTTGCCGGAGTGGAGCACGACGATGCTGGTCGCATTCTTGCTGCTCGGCTTTCCCGTCGCTCTGATTCTCTCGTGGGCTTACGAGGCGACGCCCGAGGGTATCAAGCGCAGCGGTGGCGTTGCAGCGGACGAATCCATTGCGGCTGTGACCGGTCGAAAGATCAACTATTCCATCATTGCCGTACTTATTATCGGCGTGATTTTCCTGCTCGCCAAAGATTTGTTGAGACCGGACCCGGGGTCGTCGACTGTTCCGACTGGCACGGATCGATCGATTGCCGTGCTGCCGTTTGCCAATCGAAGTGCGGCGGAAGAGAACGCTGAGTTTTTCGCCGCTGGCGTACAGGATGAACTCCTGACACTGCTATCGAAACTGGGTGGAATCAAGGTCATCTCGCGCACATCGGTTGAGAACCTCAAGGAAGGTCTTAGTATTGTTGAAATTGGCGAATTGCTCGGCGTCGCAACGATTCTGGAAGGGCAGGTACAGCGCGCCGGCGACAGCCTGCGTATCAATGTGCAGCTGATAGACGCGGCGCACGAGGATCACTTGTGGGCGACCACCTATGATCGGCAGTTGACGGCCGGCAACGTTTTCGAGGTGCAAAGCGAGATCGCAAGGACCATCGCAAACTCCCTGCATGCGGAGCTGTCTGACAGTGATGAAGCAATCCTGAACAAGGTTCCGACCGAAAACACAGAAGCGCTACGACTGTATATGCTGGGCCGGCAATTGATGGGTCGCAATTCATTCGATGCACTGAAAAAGGCCGAACACTATTTCAAGGAAGCCGTTTCCCTGGACCGGGAGTATGCAGAAGCCTGGACCGCATTGGCTGGCGTCTATTTAGCAATGCATTCGACCGGGTTAGTGGACGAAAGAGCGTATATTGCCGGCGCCGAACCTGCGGTCGCGAAGGCTTTGCAACTCGACCCTCGTTTGCCGGGAGCCTACGCGCAGCAAGGCATGCTGAAATGGCGTTCGGGAGACATGATCGCGGCCGAAACCTCATTTAGAAAAGCTCTGGACCTCAATTCGAAGGATTTGATCAGTTTGAGGTTCTACGGAACGTATCTTCGCTTCCAGGGCCGCCCGGCGGAAGCGATGTCACTATTGGAACGATCGCTTGATGTCGATCCGCTCTCGGTGATTAACCTGTTCGAGCTAGGTCGAACGGAGCGATACGCCGGTCATCCGGAAAAGACGTTGGAATACGCACAGCGCATCCTGGAAATCGACCCTTCCAGCGTCTTCGGATACACCGCCGCCGCGCTGGCCTACAATACGATGGGCGAATACGCACTGTCGTGGCCGTGGTTGATAAAGATCATTAGAAGCGATCCGGACGATTTCGAAGCGGTCGCTCACATGGCTCTGATTGCGGACAATCTTGGCGCGCCGGAACTGGCGGACCGGTATTTGCGATTTGCCTATTCAATCGGCCTCGGCGAACCCGTAACGCTGAAATGCGAGGTGCAGATTCTGTATTACCGCGGACAGGTCGACGCGGCGTTGGCTATCGCGCGACAGGCGCTGGATGCCGACCTCGACAATCGGTGGTCATCGACGTCGGTATTTCTACGCACGATTCGGGACGATGCCCTAAGCAGCGGAGATCATACCGATGCGCTGGCGCGGTATCGTAATAAATATCCAGAACTCTTTCGCGACACCCCGGAAGTGGCTAGCGTCAATGTAAAGGCGGCTGCTAATTTGGCACTGCTGTTACGGCGCAACGGTGATTCGGTCTTCGCGACCGCGTTGATCGACGCCTCGCTGGCATGGTATCGGGACACCCAGGTGGCGGGTGTTTACAACGAAGTTCTGGATGTCGTCTATGTCAGCTTGCTGGCACTCGACGGAGATAAGCAAGCCGCTTTAGGTGCATTGCGCGACGCCGTCGACAGTGGCTGGCGCTGGGCCTGGCAATGGAGCCTGAGTGACAAGAATCTCGATTCGATTCGCGATGAGCCTGAGTTTCTGGCGATTGTTGCGGAACTGGAACGCGATATGGCCACGCAACTGGAAGCGATGCAACTGCTGCCTGACATGGGCCGGTTCGACTTGCGGAATAGAGAATTCGAATAGGTCCGATTGTCGTTGCCTGTCATCGTGGTTCGAAAACCGGCGCGACTTCCGTTCGGGTTACGAGCACCCCATCGAAATAGACCGACCAGTCTGCGGTAGTGAACCGGCCGAATAATCGGGATTGCGCAATACCGATTTCGCGCAGTGCTGACGCGTCCAGATAAGCCCAGTCCGTACCCGCTTCGGTGGCCAGGTCTTCAAGTGAGCCTGGCGGTGCCTCGGGCAGTGGTTTGCTTTTCATCCCCGCCATGGAAGATTGTCCTGCAAATGCAGTCAGACCGATAGCCGCAAGACGGTCTCCCCACTGATCGGAAAGCCAGGAGCCGAGAGGTTTGTGTTTGAGTCCCTGTTGCTGCCTGGCCGCGTGTACGGTCGCCGTCCAGATTACGAATTTACTGTCCGCGGGCATGTGCTTGCGATGCCAACGGAAGTTTCGATACATAGCCTCATCCCGATCCAGCACCTCCGGGGGATTGTTCCAGCGATCATAGAAGCCGGGCAGATTTTCGATCATCACTTGCCTGGGTGAGCCGATGCCGTGCTCCGATTTCGTCGCTATGGAATCAGCGGCGAGATGCGCGCATCGCTGAAGGGCGACCAATTCCTCGTCGTCGAACGGCTGCGCAGCGTCGTAGCGCCAGAATAAATTGCGTTCGATCTTCTGCTCGCATTCCGCCGCGTATTCCGCCGGCAGGTGAGCCGCCACCAGGCCGGGCAGGGTAGCCCGAGCGTAGTCCGATGATGCGCTGACCTGATCGTCCAGGCCGCCGATCAGTAGCTGACCATTGGTGGCCTGATCGAATAGCCATTGTCGCCAATCGCTCAACTCGCGGCTTGTCCAGAATCCCCCGATCGCTCTGTTGAGTTGTGCAGGCGCGGCCCGGTCTTCCGCCACGGCTTCCTGAAAGCCCAGGAAATCATAGATAGGCGCCTCGAAAAGCACGGCGTCGAAGCCGCACCGGTTGACGAGTCGCTCAACGATCCTGGCCTTAAGTTGAAAACCCCGCGCTTCGCCATGGCTGGGTAATTCCCCCAGCACGACGACTTGCTTGTCGCAGACGAGATTCATAATCTGCTCTTCGATCAATGGTGACTGAGTTTGCTGCGCCCGTGTCTGGGCTGACGCAACCAGCAGAGCAATAGAAAATGCGATGCGGATTGTGCGTCCGCCATGGCTCGGTTCAACTAATTTCACTTTTCGAATATACCTCCGGGAAATGCCCTGGCCGTTTTGGCGTGGAGCCGTTCGCAGGCCGCCTACCACTGCAATGACGGTGTCATCACCGACAGCATTCTTCGTAAGACGCTATCCCACTGCGTCTCTCATACCACGTTCGCGATTTGTTCACTATCCGAACCGCCACCAGCATGACCGGGACCTCGACCAATACGCCTACGACGGTCGCCAGGGCGGCACCGGATTCGAAGCCGAACAAGGCGATCGCGGTGGCGACGGCCAGTTCGAAGAAGTTGCTGGCGCCAATCAACGCGGACGGGCCGGCGACGCAGTGCGGCGAACGCACCTGGCGATTCAACAGGTAGGCCAGCCCCGAATTCAAAAACACCTGGATGAGGATCGGGATTGCCAGCAGCGCAATAATCAGCGGTTGGGCGATAATCTGTTTGCCCTGAAAGCCGAAGAGCAAAATCAGCGTCACCAATAGCGCGGCCAGTGACAACGGGCCGAGGCAGTCAATGGTCTGTCTCAGTTGCGCCTGCCCGTTTTTGCGCTTCAAGAGGATACGCCGCCACCCGGTAGCAATGACTAGCGGCACCACGATGTAGAGCAGTACCGACAAGAGCAGCGTGTTCCAGGGTACGGCTATCGCCGACAAGCCAAGCAGCAATGCGACGATGGGGGCAAACGCGACCACCATGATTACGTCGTTTAAGGCAACTTGCGACAATGTAAAGTGCGGCTCACCGCGCATCAGGTGGCTCCAGACGAACACCATCGCGGTGCATGGCGCGGCGGCCAGGATCACCAGCCCGGCGATGTACGAACTAATTTGCCCGGCGGGCAGATAGTCGCGAAACAGATAGCCAACAAACAGCCAGGCGAGCAACGCCATCGAAAAAGGTTTGACGGCCCAGTTCACGAACAAAGTGACGGCAACACCCCGCCAGTGTTGCCTGACGCCAGTGAGTTTCTTAAGGTCTATCTTGATCAGCATTGGAATGATCATTAGCCAGACCAGCGCTGCCACGGGCAGGTTGATCCGGGCAATTTCGATACGACCTATGAACTGGAATACGCCGGGGAACAGCTGTCCGGCCCCGATGCCGACAACGATGCATAGTGCCACCCAGATTGTGAGGTAACGTTCGAACACACTCATCTGGTTGTTGCTTTCCTCGCGTTCACTCACCTTTCGATTTCGGTCATGCATGCGTCAGGCACACCGCGCCGTACCGGGCCTGTTGGGCATCTGGGCCAGGGCGGCCAGGTCACGCGCATAGGGTTCTCGCTCGGCTGCGGCGTCGACGGCTGTTTGCAGAATCTGCAGTGCCCAGTCCGGCAGGTCCGGATGAAGCCGGTAGTAAATCCATTGGCCCGCACGGCGGTCAGCGACAACACCGGTGTCGCGCAGGGCCGCCAGGTGGCGAGATACTTTGGGCTGGATTTCCTGCAGAGCATGGACGAGTTCGCAGACGCATAATTCTCCTTCCTGGTGGATCAACAGCAGGCTGCGGAGCCGCGTGTCATCGGACAAAAGTTGAAAAAACTGACGGCACTGGATATTCATGGAAGGTAAATATACGGAAGAACGTATATACGGTCAATCGTATATAAGGGTTGCCGAATTATCTGTTACAAAATGTCGATAAATCATATAGATATCGGATTATTCTAAAATCTTCATCAATTTATTGGTGGCGAAAAGTTGGCCGCCAGAGTCAATAGGGCTAAGCTGTCCGGCAGTTCCACCGTAGAATGCAGGCGAAACTAATGACAACAAAAACCTTTCAGGGAGAATCCAGTGACTATTAATCTATTGCAACTGTGGTTACCAATCGTCGTCGGTGCCGGTCTGGCCTGGATAGCAAGTGCGCTTATTCACATCTTAATCAAACATCACCAATCCGATTATCAATCGTTGTCGAACGAAGCAGAAGTGATGTCCGCTGTGCGGAGTGGTTCACCAAGTCCCGGCATGCACACGTTTCCGTATTGCAGTGATATGGCGGAAATGGGCAAAGCGGATGTACAGGAGAAATTCAATCGGGGTCCGGTCGGAATGCTCACGGTATTGCCGAACGGTATGCCGAATATGGGCAAGCTGATGGCTCAACAGATATCGTTTTTTCTGCTGGGCTGTATCCTGATCGCGTACAGCGCGACGCTTGTCCTGGCGCCGGGTGCCGAGTATCGGGTGGTGTTTCGATTCGTCGCGACGGTGGGTTTCCTGACGTTCGGCTGGGCCGTCATACCGTACAGTATCTGGTTCGGACACCAATGGTCGATGACCGCAAAATACCTGCTGGACGCGTTGATCTACGGTCTGGTTGTAGCCGGTTCATTTGCCTGGTTATGGCCCTCATTGACGCCATAGTCAGAGCGCATTACTGTCTTTGCCGGGGCCGTCTGCCGGCATCGTAGCCGCTTCGCAGACCGGGCGGTCAGCCAATCCGACGATGAGTCGGTCAAATACATTCGTTCCAGGGAGCGTGCATGAGCTTGCATGGGTTTTTCAATTTAGTCGGCTTTAGCCGCCACACTGCCAACTATCCTGAAAAACTAATTTCGGCTGCCGGCGGCTTTCTCGGAATTTTCGGCATCCTGATGGTCAGCCAATGGTGGCTTGATCCCAGGACGGCGGTGATGATTGTGCCCTCGATGGGCGCAAGCGCTGTCCTGCTTTTCGCCGCGCCTCATGCGCCTTTTTCACAACCCTGGAACGTGATCGGCGGACATGGCTTGTCGGCAATCGTCGGTATCGCCTGCTGGCAATGGATTCCTGATCTGACCGTGGCGGCCTCTGCCAGCGTCGGTCTGTCTATTGGCATCATGTATTTCGCCCGTTGTATTCATCCGCCGGGCGGCGCGACTGCACTCGCGGCCGTGATCGGTTCGCAGCAACTGCATGATCTGGGCTACACCTACGGCTACGCACCCATATTGCTGAATGCCGTGACCATACTGCTGATTGGTATCGTATTTAACGGCCTGTTTCACTGGCGCCGTTATCCGGCAGGCCTGCATGTCCGGAAAAAGGAAGCTCAGTCGAAAGATTCGGGCGGGAACCGGGGATATGCGCCAATCAAGCACGAAGATTTCGTGTACGCCCTGAGCCAGATTGATACCTTCGTCGATATAACCGAGGAGGACCTGCTGGCGATTTACGAGTTGGCAACCCAACGACGCGTGGAAACCGTCGGCGCGCCGTAGATTCGGTAGCGTTTCAGGTGTCCTGCCCATCGGCAAGCCACCGTTTAGCCTCCACCTCGCTCGCGAACAGGCGCGCATTGAAGTATCGGTTGATCAGCACAGTCTCGAGGAAACGTATCGCCTCGAAAGCTTCCGCGTTCAATTCGACCCAGGCGATTCGATGTTTTCCGGTAATCCCGGAATCCTGGAGTAGTTGACCGAGATCGATTCCATCCATGACCGGCAATGCAGTGCTTGTGTTTGCGATCAGGAGTGCAGCGTAGCAATCGTACTGCCGACAGGCTTTAGCAACCCCGGACCAAAGTCTCGCAGAGTACTCAAAATCCCTGTCCTGATCGACGAGGATCTTTACGTACCGCTCTTCGAATGTTGCGGTAATCTGGCGCTTCATTTGCGACACATCGTTCGTCCTTCGTCCAGCGATTCTTTTCCGGCTCCGGATGCTACGTACGTCGTTCTTTTTCGTTATGGCAGGCATTCTAACGCCTGCAAATTCAAAGTGTGCTACTTATTGTGAATCCATCGCATCACTGGCTGTAACCACTCGTCTCTCGGTAAATAGAAAGCCGCATGATTCTTGCCCGTCGATATTTCGATTTCCTCAAACGATACGGGCCCATCGCCGCGTTCCGCGAACGAGCGGCAACTGTGCGCAACCACATCCGATGTTTCAATGACTGAGAGGATTCGCCCGGACAAGCGCAAATGCGGAAACCGCGGTGCCCAGTTGATACAGGCGGCCAGCAAAGCGTAGCGAATTTCGGGACGACGCAGGGAACTCGATACCTGCGTGGCGATGATGCCGCCTTTCGAAAAGCCGACCACGACGATCTGAGAGGGCTCCACGCCACGCGCGATCAATGCTTCGATCTGGCTGATGGTAATCCCGGCGTATTCGTAAATATTGGTGTTCCGCGCCCGCACTTCGGATATGACGGTAGCGCCCTGCGCAGACAACGCATCGACGATGGCCGGGTAGTCGTACAGTCCCCATTCAGGATGCATCGGCCGGGGTCCGGCATTTTCGATTATCTGGCCATGCAGATAAAATACAAAAGTTTCGGTCCCGGCTGCCAAGGCGGCGTTCATTCGCAAGAGCACGGCGAGGGCGAAACCGATGAGCGTAAGTGTGTGTTTTGCTGGCATCTGATGACCCTCTACGGAACCTGCACGCGTTATTCGTCGCTCGGCTGATTATTGAAGTAATCGTCAAGCACGCCGTCGAAATGCAGCCCGCGATAGAACGCGTCCGGGTCGCAGGGTGAGTACAGCAGGTCCGTGTCGTCGGAGCGGGTCCACAACAAGCGCTTGGTGATCGGACGCTGGTAGTACTTCGGATCATGCAAAGTAGCCACCATGACCAGGTCCCCGTCATCATTGAGCCAGTAACGTTCGAGGATTCTGGCATCCGCGGATATCGGCTCCGCGTTATGCGTCAGTACGGCTTCGGATAAATTGCGCGTATCGATCACGAGCGTTGACCCGTCCCAGCTGGCGAGGGATTCGCCCATGATGTCGTGATCCCGTTCGGTGCTGTGTTCTTTTCGGTCAAACCAGAATCGTCGAATGCCGTTGTCGTTCGCATACAATACAGTCAGGCGATTGGTCGTTGCCATGATTTCTATGTCGCCGCGCCGCGCCTGTCGGCGCATTGGCCCGACCTCTATGCAGCGAAGAATCGGGTCGTACGCGCCTTTCTGGTATTCGCGATGTCGTGCCGTCCCTGCCTCGGTCAGCTGCGGGTTGGTTCGGCCGATAGGACCGAGCACAATGGAGCGCTTCCAGATGCCCGTCAGGTCAACCGGCGCCATGGGAGCCGGTGGTTTTGCTTGCCATACATCCGGCGTCGTGCGAACGGCGGAAAATGTCTTCGCATCCAACTCTGCAAAATTGCTGTATCCGGCAATCATGTTGAATACGCCTTCGATTTCACCGTCAACGAGCCTGCCGGTCAGTTCCAGTTTGGCCGGGAATCCCGCCCGATTCTCCCGACTCAAGACCATGACGAATGAGTCCTCACCGACAGCGACATCGATGACTTCGTCATCGAAGATCGCTCTCACGTTATCACCGTCACGTTCAAACTGGAGGTGTAACGGCGCGCCAGGCAGCGGTTTATCGACGTCAAAAGCCCAGTCACCAAGCAATTTTTCAATGAGAGGTGAGGTCGGATCGCTCACCAGTTCTGTCGCTGCCACGTTGACCTTGCGCCGCGCGGCGTCGCCGTACATGGAATACAGTTTTCCGGCGGCCGTTTGCATTGAATCCAGGTAGACCCTGTGGGCGCCATCGCGGCCCGCGTAGCCATTGACCGTGATCGAATCGCCGATGCTGATCGTCCTGGCAGACACACCGCTGCGCCGCATCACGATGACATTCTGGCCGGCGACGACCCATTGATTCGTTTGCCCGTCCGTATCGACATCCAGAAAATACTGGATATGAGGATTGCGAAACCGCACCTCGGTGACCGTGCCGGTCACGGCGATAAATTTGTTGGCGTCAAATTCGGCTGAGAATGAGTGGTGCCCGTAGGCAGATACACTCGCAGCCAGTGAGATGACGAGTGTCAGGACTTTCTTCATCGAGCGTGCTCCGTAACTACGATTGTTCTTGCTTGACGCCCAGTTTATAGGAATCAATGATCCCGAACAGCCAGCACAGGCCGAGAACAATCGCGGACAGGTTAACTATTACGCTAGCCGAGTCACTTGTGGAATTTGAAGCCATCGTGACGACGCTGCCCACATCAACGGGGTTATCTCCCAGGCTGATCTGGTCGATAATGGCCAACGCCTGTCGGACGACGATGGTCACGATGGCGGTCGATGCAGTCAACGCGACGACGATCAGGATTGAACCACGCAGGTAGTGCTTCAGCAGCAAGTGGCCAAGGCCGGGAAATACCAGTGCGGAGAGCAGCGCCGATTTGGTCGATTTCTTCATTCGGCCACTATAGGCCCTTGTCAGGCTGTCGTCTTCGCGTCAATTCTCGCGCAAGAAGCGTTAAGATGCAGTATTGTCCTGATCCGGACTGGCCGGACCCTAAACCAAGGCACATTGATGAGCAACGAAACCCTTGATCTCGGCTATTTACGCCAACAAATCGTTGGCGTGGATTCGACCTTCACGACGCCGTTCGGCGAACGTCTGATGACCTATTGTGACTACACTGCGTCGGGCCGTTGCCTGAAATTCGTAGAATCGTATCTGCAGAGCCTGCAGGAAATTTATGCCAATACCCATACCGAGGACGATATCACCGGCCGCAGTATGAGCCAGTTGTTGCACGAGGCCGAAGAGAGCATCAAGAAGTCGGTCAATGCGGGACCCAGTGGGCGAATTATTGCGGCGGGTACCGGTGCGACCGGCGCCATTCACCAGCTGCAGCAGATCGTCGGCGTTGCTATCGCGCCGGCTACGCGCGGCAACTTCTATGCATTACTGGAAAAGTCCGATCTTGATGTGACTGCAGCGGATATCAACAATGTCTTCGCGCAAGGCCAGCCCGTGGTTTTTATCGGACCGTACGAGCATCACTCGAACGAGATTTCATGGCGCGAGTCGCTGGCAACGACGGTCGAGGTACGGATGGATGTGGCCGGCAACATCGACCTGAATCATCTTGAAGAACTCTTGCAGGACCCGACTTACCAAAACCGGCTGCGCATCGGCTCTTTTTCCGCGGCGTCCAACGTAACAGGCATCCGCTCGGACGTACGCCGTATCGCCAGTTTATTGCACAAGTATGACGCCATGGCCTGTTTTGACTATGCCGCGAGTGCGCCCTACGTGGACATTGACATGAACCCTGAACCATCGGGCGAGGGAGACGATCCATCGATCGACGCCGTATTTATTTCGCCGCACAAGTTTCTCGGTGGGCCTGGCTCGAGCGGCGTGCTCGTATTCAATGAGCGCATTTATCATCGGGAATTGCCACCAACCATGAGTGCCGGCGGAACGGTCGACTACGTGGGTCTGCATGGGCAGGACTTTATCAGCGGTATCGAAGAACGCGAAAAAGCCGGCACGCCCGGTGTGTTGCAGACGCTCAAAGC
Organism: Gammaproteobacteria bacterium; assembly: GCA_013151645.1. Taxonomy (GTDB): domain Bacteria; phylum Pseudomonadota; class Gammaproteobacteria; order Steroidobacterales; family Woeseiaceae; genus JAADHU01. Next base: position 12,975 of record JAADHU010000013.1, read on the forward strand.
GGGACTCGTCTTTCAGATCAAAGACCGTGTCGGCGTGAAACGTATCAATAAACGCGAGCATGAATTGACGGAGCGTGCGTTGAAGAGTTGGGGCGATGACGAAAACGTCGAGATTCTTGGCAATCCGGATCCGTCCATGCGCGTCGGCATTATGTCGTTCAACGTAAAAGACTCAAAGGGCAGTTACCTGCACCATAAATTCGTCACCGCTTTATTGAACGATTTATTCGGCATTCAATCGCGCGCCGGCTGTTCCTGCGCCGGACCTTACGGACATCGCTTGCTGGACATTGATGAGGATACGTCCGATCGTTTTCGCGACGTTGTGCAAAGCGGGTATTGTGGCCTCAAGCCGGGCTGGTGCCGAGTCGGGCTTCATTGGGTGATGGACGACGCGGAAGCCGACTACGTCATTGATGCCGTACATTTTGTCGCGCGACACGGTTACCGGTTCTTGTCTTTGTATGATTTCGATCTTTGCAGCGGCACCTGGTCGCATCGAAAAGTGAAAGACGAACTGCAGGCGTTCTCACTGGATTCCGCGTTGGCGGCTGACGAGCATGATCCCGCAGTATTGAGCGATCCGCTGCGCAGGCAACTGTACGATCACTACATGACGGAAGCCAATCGCTGGGTCGAGCGCCTGAAAGACGAAACAGCGGCATCCTTGATGACACTCGACGGTGAATTGGGCGAGTTGCAGTTTTTTGCCTTGCCTGAACACGTGAATCAGTCGCATTAGCAGACCGTCGTTTTGATCAAGAGGGCCGTATGAGTAAGGAATCGAAGAACCGATCAGGACATGGCCGGGACATATCGTTTGGCGGATTTCTCCTGCGCTTCGTTGCTGCGCTTATCCTTGTCCTGGCGACCTACAATCCGGGTGACTGGTCCTACGTTGACTGGCTGCGCCAGGCGCTGGCCGATGGTGCGCTGGGTTCTCAGCACTTCTTTGTTGGTGTTCTGATTCTGATTGGCTGGACCGTGTTCATCGTTGCCACAATTCGTTCGCTGGGTACGCTGGGCCTGATTCTCGGTGCCGCGTTCTTTGCGACACTGATCTGGGTGCTCATAGATTTCGGTATTCTTGCCGCGGATTCTGCCAAGTCTGTGACCTGGATTGCCCTGGTCTGCATCGCCGGCTTGCTGGCGATCGGTGTGTCATGGTCACACGTGTGGCGAAAAGTAACCGGTCAGCTGGAAGTTAACGACGACGATTGATCGGTTCGGGTCCTGGCCGACAGGAAATAGAACAGCAGCCCGGCGGCGATAATGCCAAGCCCGAAAAGTCCTTCTTTGGGCTTACTGATGAGCACGAAATACAGCGTCCAGCCGGTCAACGCCAGGTAGATAAGCGGCGGGATCGGGTAGGCGAAGGTCCGATACGGGCGGGGAAGATCGGGTTGCCGCACACGCAAGACGAAGATTCCCATGACTGTCGCGAAACTATTCAGGGCCAGCGTGAAGCCGGCGAAGATCAAAATCGATTCAAAGCTGGAGGTCAACACGAACAGCAGTGTGAGTGCCGACTGGATGTAGATCGCCCTGGAAGGAATGCCATCGGCATTGGTTTTTGCCAGGAATCGCAGTCCACGAAAGTCCTCCCCGATGACCTGCAAGACACGAGGGCCGGCGATTGTCATCGCGCTGACCGTGGAGATCAGCAGCATCGCCAGGACGATGCCGGTGAATCGTCCGCCCAGACTACCGAATGCCGATTTTGCCGCAATAACGCCTATTTCCACCTGACCCGTCATGGAATCCATCGAGGCGACCTTGAGAAAGACATAGTTAAGAGCGACATACAGAATCATCACGATCGACGTTCCACTGATCAGGATCCACGGCAAAGTTCGCTGTGGATTCTCCAGTTCGCTGCTCAGATAGGTTGCTGCGTTCCAGCCGGTGTAGGCGTAACTGACATAGATGAGCGAGACGGCAAAAGCACCGCTGGTCATGAGTGCACCGTCGCTGCGGCTCGGAAGAAAAGTCACGGGTTGTGCGACGTCGACGGCATACAATGCGGCGCTGCAAAAAATGACGATAACAGCGACTTTCAAAACGGTAAAAATGACCTGCAGGCCACCGCTGTTTCGCCGGCGGCCGCTATGGATGATCATCATGATGATGACCAGTGTGCAGGCGAGGAGTTTTCGTATCCACGGATTTGGATCGCCGGGGAGGATGGAGGTCGCGTAGGCCGCGAAAGTGATGGCGGCCAGGGCCGTCGGAGCAGCGAAACCGATAGTTGCGGATACCCACCCGGATACGAAGCCGGCCGCGGGGTGATAAATTCTGCTGAGGAAGTTGTACTCGCCGCCTGAGCGCGGTAAGGCGGCGCCCAATTCAGCATAGGTCATGGCACCGCATACCGCGATAATGCCACCGATAGCCCACAGCGCCAGCAAGACGAAACCGGAGCGTAGTTCGAACAACTGGAAACCGAGGCTGGTAAATACGCCTGTGCCGATCATGTTGGCGATAACGATGGCCACCACTGTTGTATGTCGAAATTTCGCTCTGGCCATGATTCGCGCGCTTTACTCAGGAACACACGGCATTATCATCGGGAATGTCCGCGTCGTCCAATCGGTATCGGGATGAAGTTTCGCGCTGAAAGGCGGCGTTACACGGGCAACGTGGAAATCAGGAAATCGTCGGCATCCTGATCAAACGCGAATTTCTTGCGAAACTTGTTCAGAACCGCCAGATCCAGAGAGGCAGTAGCAATACCTGTTTTGTCGCCGAGATTCGCCAGGTCATTACCCAGGTGGTCGATGATGGCACTGCCGCCGGCATAGGGGTGATCGTTGCCGTCGGTACCCACTCGATTGACGCCCGCGACGTAGGCCAGATTCTCGATAGCGCGTGCGCGAATCAGCGTTTCCCACGCGAGGTGGCGTGGGCTCGGCCAGTTAGCTACGTAGAGTAATAAATCGTAGCGATCCCGATTTCGACTCCAGACGGGAAAGCGCAGGTCGTAGCAAATCATCGGGCAAATTCGAAAGCCGTTAATTTCGAACGTTACCAGCTCATTGCCCGCTGAGTAATGCCGGTCTTCATCCGCCAGTCGAAACAAATGGCGTTTGTCATACAGTGCATGCGATCCGTCGGGTCTCATCAGGATAAAGCGATTATAGAAATGGCCGTTGTCTTCAATGATCAAACTGCCGCACAGGCAGGTTTTCTGTTCCGCGCTGACGCGGCGCATCCATTTTACCGAGGGCCCGTTCCAGCGCTCAGCCTGGGTCTGTGCTTCCATCGTGAAACCGGTACTGAACATCTCCGGTAGCACGATCAGGTCGCCCGGGCTGTCGAGACCATTGATGACGTCTTCAAAATAACCGCAATTCTTGCTGGCGTCGTGCCAATGCAGGTCTGCTTGTACGATGGTGACATCTAGAGCTGACATAATTTTCCTGCGGCCTCTTCGAGTATGGCGTCGTCTTTTGCAAAACAAAAACGCAGTTTTCGCCCCGGGGGTGGTTGCTCGCAAAAAACGGAAACAGGAATTGAAGCGACCCCAATCTCCCGGGTTAACCGGCGTGAATAGTTTACATCGTCTTCTTCGCTAATTTCGCTGAAATCGAGTACCTGAAAAAAGGTACCTGCTGCCGGCGTAAAAGTGAAACGCGAATTCCTCACGAGATCGCAGAATCGATCGCGTTTTTTCTCGTAGAAACGCGGCAATTCGCGATAGTGTTCCGGCGTGAGCGTCATGAAGTCCGCCAGTGCATGCTGCAGCGGCGTTACGACTGAATAGCAGGCCCACTGGTGAATATTCCGGAATTCCGCCATGAGCTTTGACGGTGCGATGCAATAGCCGACCTTCCAGCCGGTCACGTGGTAGGTCTTGCCGAATGAGGAAACAATAAACGTGCGTTGCCACAATTCATCGTGGCACGCCAGGCTCTGGTGTGCCTGGTCATCAAAAATAATGTGCTCATAGACTTCATCGGACAACAGGTAGATTGACGTATCGCGAGTCACTTCGGCGAGGGCATCGAGATCATCCGCGGTGAGAATGACGCCGGTCGGATTTTGCGGGAAATTCAGGATGATGAGTCGTGTGCGACTGTTGATACTTTGTGCGAGCTGCTGCCAGTCGATGTGAAAATCGGGCCGGTCCCTGGTGATGACGAGCGGCAAATGCCGGGTGACTCCCCCGGCGAGCGTAACGGCGGGCTCATAGGAATCGTAGGCAGGATCAAATACGATGACCTCGTCGCCGGAACCAACCACTGCCTGAATGGTGCTGAACAATCCTTCCGTCGCTCCGTCACAGACCGTTATTTCGGTATCGGCGTCGATTTGTCTGCCGTACAAGTCCGCGGTTTTTTTGGCGATTGCGTGGCGCAATGCCGGTACGCCTGACATTGGTGCGTATTGATTGGCACCCGCGTGCAGGTGTTTATTCGCGAGTTCGAGCAAGCGTTCGTCCGGATTGAAGCTGGGGAAGCCTTGCGCTAGATTGATTGCGCCGCAATCGTTGGCAAGCTGCGTCATCACAGCGAAAATCGACATGCCGGTATCGGGTAATTTGCTATCCATGAGGAGGCTCCGCCGCGCTTACGCTGACGGCGGGCATTGACCAGCCAGCCGGTTGCGGCCCCTGATCCATGATGATCTCACGGTGTCCGCTCCAGGTGCTGACAATGGCCTCGGGCGTACCGATTCCCGCCGCGCGTGGATCGCCGCAGGGACCGAACCAGTGATTCTGCGGCGCACCCGTGGTGCGGGCACGCATGCCACAATACGTCGTGCCGTTGACCGTAGCGCCCAGCACGCGCTGTTGAAACGCGTTGTCGGCGCTGACCACCGCCGCCGTCAGGTGGTGCGACAGCCGTTCCAGAATGCCGAGAACGGTGTCGATATCATCATCGGTGTATTCGGCCACAACCTGGAACGGGCCAAACAACTCGGTGGTGGCGAGGTGAAAATGTTCGCCCGCCAACGCACTCAATGGTACTTGCACCGCGGTTGCTTCCATCGCGCCGTAGCACGGTGGAATCGAATGCCCGCTCAGTTCCTGGCCACCAAACAGCAGTTTGGCGCCGGGGATCGCGCAAAGTGCGTCGATGTGCGCCCGCATCCGCTCGTTTGTCCAGCTCAGGACCGGTCCCAGCGTCAGATCGTCCAGTTTGCGTCCTGCGGCGAGTTCAGCGAGTTTAGGTAGCAGCGCCTCGCTCCAGTTTTTGTGCAGTAACAGCATACTCTGCGCGGAGCATTTCTGGCCGGACGCGTTGTAGGCATCCTGGTCTGCCTGCCAGGCCACGTAGTCCAGCCAGGCGGGATCGTAGTCGGGTCCAATGACCTTCCAGTCAAAACCGGCGTCTTCGAGTCGTACACAACCGTTGACAACGTTGGAAGTCAGCTCCGCGACGGCGCTCGAACCGGTGAACTGGACCAGTCGAATGTAATCCGTGGCAGACGCGACCAGTTCGCCCATCTTGACGCCTCGGCAGTGAATGAGGTCAATATCCGTGGCTGGCAGCCCGCATTCAATGAGCATGCGCAAGAACTGCTCGAAAACGACGCTGACCTTGGAGTCGGCTTTGGCCAGCGGGCGATTGCCCATGAAGAGCGCGCCGAGCGCCTGCAAGGCCGGGATTTCCAATGGAAAGTTAAACGGCGCCACCACGACGACGGCGCCGAATGGCCAGCGATAGCCGCGCGATTCCTGTCCGTTGTGGTCACCCGGATTGGAAAAGCCGCGGCCGAGAAAACGTACGCCGTCGCCGGCAAAATTTTCGAGAAAAATCCGCGTTACGACCACTTCCCCCAGGGATTGTGCGCGGCTCTTCGGCATGACACGCTGAATCAGGCGGACAAAGTAGTCTTCGACTTCCGGCTGCGCGAGCAGCGCTGCGGCCCGGGCGCAGACACGGCCCAGCATCACATAGCGATCGGGATGGTGGAACGGATTGTGTAGCCCGTATTTCGGGCAGCCCCTGAGTCCTGCAATGAAGGGTTCCAGCTCCTGGGTCTCCGGTACCGCCAGGAATGGCTCGCCATTCATGGGGTCGGGTATATCGTCGCGCGTTTTGCCGCCGTCTGTCCACTCGCCCGCAAGCAGATTGCAGACAATACCGGGTTTCGTCGCGGTCATCCCGTCGAACGGGTCGACAGTCGCAAATCCGGGTACCTTGGCCATTCGTGACTCCTGTTCGGCTTATTGAAAACGGGTGCATGATAACCCGAAGGTGCGGGTCTGTGGCATTTTGCGGGCACTCGCTGGACACACCGATGACGATTGCGATTGAGTCTTTCGCAGGAGACAGCGATAATCGCCGCCGGTCCGCGTTGGCTTCCCCGCGACGATTAGCCGTGAACCCCGTCAGGCCCGGAAGGGAGCAGCGGCAGCGGTGAAGGGTGCCGGGGAGTAGCTGGCGCGGACCACTTTTCACCCGCTTGCGGTTGGACGGCGTTCTCGGGAGGGTCTTGTTCCGTGTGCGCCATTCGTTACACTGTCGGCTCTGATCGATAAGCAGCCGGCGCCGGCACGTCACGGATTCACCCATGAGCTACCTTGTTCTCGCCCGCAAATGGCGACCTAAAAACTTTGTCGAGACCGTCGGGCAGGAGCATGTCCTCAAAGCATTGACGAATGCGCTGGAAACCCAGCGCTTGCATCATGCCTACCTTTTTGCCGGCACCCGGGGTGTCGGCAAAACGACCATTGCGCGCATTCTCGCAAAGGCATTGAATTGCGAATCCGGTGTGACCGCCAGTCCCTGCGGCGAGTGTGGCGCTTGTCGTGAAATCAACGAAGGCCGGTTCGTCGACCTGATTGAAGTTGATGCGGCCTCGAAGACCAAGGTCGAAGATACGCGGGAGCTGCTGGACAATGTTCAGTTTGCGCCGGCGGTTGGCCGTTACAAGGTCTATCTGATTGACGAAGTGCACATGCTGACCAAGCATTCGTTTAACGCATTGCTGAAGACGCTGGAAGAACCTCCGCCGCACGTGAAGTTCCTGCTTGCAACGACAGATCCGCAAAAACTACCGGTGACGGTATTGTCGCGTTGTCTGCAATTTAACCTGAAACGCCTGACACCCAAGTTGATTCGCGATCGTCTGCAATACATTTGCGGTGAGGAGGATATCGAGGCCGAGTCGGCCGCTTTGGCGATGATGGCCCGCGCCGCCGACGGCAGTATGCGGGATGCTCTGAGCTTGCTGGATCAGGCGATCGCTTTCTGCGGTGGCAACGTTGTCGAAGACGCTGTGGCCTCAATGCTCGGTACAATAGATCGGCAGCACGTGTCGCAATTGCTGAATTTCCTCGCTGACAGAGACGCTCCCGGCCTGATGGCGGCGATTGCCGAAGTCGATCAGCAATTCCCGGACTACGCTCAGTTGCTGGACGACATTGCGCGAATTCTGCAACGCATCGCGGTGTACCAGGTTGTCGGTCCGAGCGAGGTTGAGGAAGACCTGTCTGCGGAAGATTTGAGTCACTTCGCCGACGTCATTGCGGCGGAAGATGTGCAGCTTTTCTATCAGACGGCCATTCTCGGGCGGCGGGATTTGCATCTCGCACCGGACCCTCGAAGTGGAACCGAGATGACGTTGCTGCGCATGCTGGCCTTTCAACCCCCGCAAAGCGGCGAGCGCGCAGCCACGCCGGCCCGTATCCCGTCCGCGAGCGCCGCACCCGTACCGCAAACTAAAAAGTCGGCACCTGAGCCGGTGGTGGCGCCGCCGGCCATTTCGATACACGAAGAAAAAAAGGCACAACCGGTAGCCGAGGACGACTGGGCGGACCTGATCAAGACGCTCGGTCTTAGCGGCGCGACGAAATTGCTTGCGAACAATTGCGCCATGCTGCGACGCGAGGGAAATATTATTTTCCTGGACCTCGATAGTCGTTCGGAGTCATTGCTCACACCGCAACGGCAGCAAGCGCTGGGTGAGGCGTTGTCGTCACATTTTGCGGAGACGTTGCGGGTCGATATTTCGCTGGGTCACGCGAAAAAGGAAACGCCGGTACAAGAAGAGGTGCGCCGCGGAGATGAAGCATTGCAGGCCGCGCGACAATCGCTCGAGTCGGACCCGAACGTGCAGACGCTGAAAGATATGTTCGGTGCAACTTTGAATACGGATTCTGTTCAAATCCTCAATGAACAGTCGTCAGGAAGTCAGGAGTAAACGATGAAAGGTGGTATTGGCCAGCTCATGAAGCAGGCTCAGAAAATGCAGGCTGATATGCAAAAGGCGCAGGAGGAAATGTCCAGCATTACGGTAACGGGCGAGTCCGGTGGCGGCATGGTCAGTTTAACGATGAGTTGTAAACATGACGTGAGGGAACTCAATATCGATGATGTGCTGTTAAGCGACGACAAGGATATGCTGGAGGATCTGATCGTCGCCGCTTTCAATGACGCCGTGCGACGAGTCGAGCAAACCGTGCAGGAGAAATTTTCCGGCATGGCTTCGGGCTTGAGTTTACCGCCGGGAATGAAGCTGCCGTTCTAGGGGATTGATCGACGTGTCCTATTCTCCTTTGTTAATCCGGCTGATCGACACTTTGCGCTGCATGCCGGGCGTCGGTCAAAAGTCAGCGCAACGCATCGCATTCCATCTGTTGGAGCGGGATCGAACCGGCGCTGAACAATTGTCGCAGGCATTGGCAGAGGCCGCTTCGGGTATTGGTCATTGCGAACGTTGTCGAATGTTCAGCGAACACAAGTTATGCAATATTTGTTCGGCAAGCAGCCGGGACGGAGCGCAGGTTTGCGTGGTTGAATCGCCGGCGGATGTCATGGCCGTTGAGGACGCAACCGGATTTCGGGGCCAATACTTTGTCTTGATGGGGCATTTGTCGCCACTGGATGGAATCGGTCCGCAAGAACTGGGGCTTGAGCTTCTGGAAGAAAGGCTGCGCAAAGAGAATGTGCAGGAACTGATTATCGCGACCAATCCGACGGTCGAAGGAGACGCAACGGCGCACTGTCTCGCGGACCTGGCCGCAAAGCACAATATCGTGGCGAGCCGCATCGCGCATGGCGTACCCTTGGGCGGCGAACTGGAGTACGTCGATGGTGGCACGTTATCGCATGCATTTTTCGGTCGTCGTGTGGTGGATTAGTACGAATAAGTGAGGTGCGTATGGCCGATGCAGACTGTTTGTTTTGTAAGATTTCCTCCGGCGAAATTGCCGCTGATCGGGTATTTGAAAACGACAGTGTTGTCGCTTTTCGGGACATAAATCCGCAGGCGCCGACGCACGTACTGATCATTCCTCGCCGGCACGTAGCGACCATCAATGACCTGACTGACGGCGAAAGCGGCGATATCAACCTGCTTTTTGAGGCCGCAGCCATAATCGCCCGGACAGAAGGGATTGCCGAGGATGGTTACCGGGTAACGATGAATTGCAATGCGGCGGCAGGGCAGACCGTTTTCCACCTCCACTTGCACTTGCTGGGTGGTCGTCAAATGACCTGGCCGCCGGGCTAGGGCAGACTACGCGCGTCGCGTCTGCACCAGGTCATCAGTCAACCGGTACAGGCGCTTGTAGCTTTCATAACGGCGCGCGCTGATCTCACGGGATTCCACGGCTTCTTTGACGGCGCAATGCGGTTCGCGAAGATGCCGGCAATTGGCGAATCGGCAATACTGCCCGACGAGCGATATTTCTTTGAAACCGGTTACTACCTTCTCGATGGAATCGATGGCCGGTGCGTAATCTCTTACGCCGGGCGAGTCGATGACCGCGCCGCCGCCGGGTAAACTCAACATTGAGGAATTGACGGTCGTATGCCGGCCTTCGCCGCTGGCCGACGAAACCTCTGCGACGCGTTGGCTGGAGTCGTTCGTTAATCGATTGATAATACTCGACTTTCCGACACCGGACTGGCCGACAAAAATACCAGTTTCTCCCTTGAGGAGGGTTGCGATCGCGGCCAGGTTGGTGCCGGTTTGAGCGCTCGATTCGATCGTGGGATAGCCGATTTGACGATACTCCTCGAGGATCTCCTGCAATGCGTCCACATCGCGCACCAGATCGACTTTGTTGTAGACGACAGCCGAGCGGATGGCCATTATTTCCGCGGCACAGAGATAGCGATCCACAATAAACCAATCCGGCCGGGGTGGGTCCGCCGCGACCGCGATCAGCAGTGTTAGATTGGCGGCCAGAATTTCGGTCTCGCCGCGCATGTTCGGTCGTGCCAATCGATTCCGGCGGGGCAAAACAGCGGTGATCAGCCACTCACGTTCATTTCGTAGTGGTTCGACCGTAATCTCATCGCCACAAACCGGCCGGAGTCGTCGGCCTTTAACCCGCGCAGACACCTCTGAACCATCCGCCAAACGAACGTTCATGCGGCCTCGAAACGTCGCGGTGACCAATGCTTTGACCGCGTCGCTCATCGTCGTCTTGCGAACGGCTGTGTGATGATGACTACCATGCGACGAAGTATGCCGGTACTGAGGAGGTCGTGCATCATCGCTCGCTGCTACACTAGACAAAAGGCAGAATATTCGGCCAACAGGCCGCAGCGCAATTGAGGGAAACATGGCAGAACAAAAGCAATCGACAAAAAGCGGGAATTTGATCTGGATTGATCTCGAAATGACGGGGCTCGACACTGTCAGCGACCAGATTATCGAAATTGCCACTGTAGTGACAGACATCCACCTCACCGAAGTTGTCGAGGGCCCGGTGCTGGCTATTCATCAATCCGCGGAAACGATGCGCGAAATGGACGACTGGAATACGCGCCAGCACGGTGAGTCCGGCCTGACAGAGCGGGTGCTATCGAGCCGGGTGAGCGTGCAGGAGGCGGAGCGACAAACGCTGGAATGCCTCGAAAAATACGTAGAGCAGGGCGCGTCGCCGATGTGCGGCAACAGTATTTGCCAGGACCGGCGATTCCTCGCGCGGCAAATGCCTCGACTCGAGGCGTTTTTCCACTACCGCAATCTCGATGTCACGACGTTGAAAATTCTGGCGCAGTACTGGGCGCCAAATGTTCTGAAATCGCTCAACAAGGCGTCGAGTCATCGAGCGCTGGATGACATTCGCGATTCGATCGCGGAGCTTGCGCACTATCGGCAGCATCTGCTGGATCAGGACGCAATCGGGGCGAGCCAGTGAGCGACAAACCCAGTGCGCCGGCGACTGAGCGGAATCGCGAGGCGATTCTTGAAGTGCTTGCTGATGAGCTCCGCGATCACACGGCGGTACTGGAAATCGGCTCGGGCACAGGCCAGCACGCGGTGTATTTCGCGGACCATCTGCGCAACCTCACATGGCAGACCAGTGACCGCAAACAAAACCACGTCGGCATCGAGGCCTGGATCGAGTCCGCGAACGTCGCCAACGTCCGGCGTCCGCTGGAACTCGACGTTGAGGCGCCGCCAAAACTGGATGCGTCATACGATGCGGTGTTCTCGGCAAACACGGCGCATATCATGAGTATGCACGCCGTCGAATGCATGTTTGCGCTGGTCGGGCAACTGCTGCCGGCCGCCGGCAAGTTTTGCCTGTACGGACCGTTCAATCGAGACGGCGAGTTCACCAGTGAAAGCAACGAGACATTCGATGCGTCATTGCGGAGTCAGGACCCGTCGATGGGAATCCGCAATCTTGAAGACCTGGAATCGCTTGCAGAAACCGCAGGGATGCAACGCAGCAGCCTGCACGCAATGCCGGCCAACAATTTTATCGTCGTCTGGCGTCGCGCTGACAGCCTTTGAGTATCCGCACCAGCGCAATGCCTGCAGTGCTGGAAAGAGCAACATGCATGGCATATAGTTGCCGCATTCAGGTTCGGGCGATTTGAATTAATGATGATGCAATTTTCTAAGCAGACTTGTCGTTTGCTGGGACTCGGTCTTTTCCTGTCCGCTGGTCTTGCGACAGCCGAGTCAGTTTGGGTGAGCGACCAGTTCGAAGTCATGTTACGGAGCGGACCCGCCACGTCGAACGCGATCGAGCGGATGCTCACCAGTGGTACTCAGCTGGAGGTTCTGGAACAGGACCGGGATAGCGGCTATTCCCGTGTGCAAACTCAGGCGGGAACCGAAGGATGGGTGCTGACGCGCTATCTGATGCAAGAGCCCAGTGCGCGGGAGCAGCTGGCGACATTGAGCAGTCAGTTATCCAGTGCCAGCGAACGCGGCTCGTCGATGGGCGCTCAATTGGATGCTATTCGCCGCGAACAACAGAACGCGGCCAGCCAGATTCAGACGCTTGAACGTGAAAAGGCCGAGCTGGAAGCGGAGCTTGCGAAAATCAAGCGAACGGCGGCCAATGTTCTTGCGATCGACAGGCAAAATGAAACGATGCAACAACGACTGACCGCGTTTGAAATTCAGGTTGGCGCGCTTGAGAAGGAGAACGAGGAACTTGCGAGCAAAACCACTCGCAACTGGTTTATGGTGGGCGCCGTGGTCTTGTTCATCGGAGTGCTGCTGGGATTGATTCTGCCGCGAATGCGCTGGCAGAAACGCTCACGCTACGACAGCTTCTAGTGCCGACCAATCAAAGAGACGAAATTCTTCGCGCCTAGACTGATTTGCCGGCAAGAAACATCCACGTTTCGACCACGGTATCCGGGTTGAGCGACATGCTTTCAATGCCTTGTTCAACCAGCCACATAGCGAGGTCCGGATGATCCGACGGGCCTTGTCCGCAGATGCCCACGTATTTGCCGTTTCTCTTGCACGCTTCGATGGTCATCGACAGCATGGCTTTGACGGCATCGTCTCGCTCATCGAACAGGTCCGCGATAAGGGCTGAATCTCGATCCAGCCCGAGCGTGAGCTGTGTCATGTCATTCGAGCCGATCGACATGCCGTCGAAATATTGCAGAAACTGATCGGCCAACAGGGCATTCGAAGGCAACTCCGACATCATGATGATCTTGAGGTCGTCTTTTCCGCGTTCCAGGCCGTTTTGAGCCAGCAGATCAATGACCTGTTTGCCTTGTGCAACGGTACGGACGAACGGGATCATTATTTGTACGTTTGTAAGGCCCATGTCGTGGCGGACCTTTTTCAGCGCCTCGCATTCCAGGTCGAAACAGGGACGAAAGCTTTCTGATACGTATCGGGCAGCGCCACGAAAGCCGAGCATTGGATTCTCTTCCTCCGGCTCGTAAGCTTCGCCGCCAATCAGGTTCGCGTACTCATTCGATTTGAAATCAGACATGCGCACAATCACTGGTTCAGGTGCGAAGGCGGCGGCAATGGTACTTATTCCCTCAGCGAGTTTGTCCACGAAAAAAATCACCGGGTCGCTGTAGCCGGCCATTTGCTCGTCGATTGCCTGTCGCGTTTCGGCTGAGACCGTATCGTATTCGAGCAGCGCATTCGGATGAACGCCAATCATTCGGTTAATAATGAACTCAAGCCGGGCCAGGCCGACGCCGCTGTTGGGGATATTCGCGAAATCGAAGGCCCGATCCGGATTGCCAACATTCATCATGATTTTTACGGGGATTTCAGGCAGCGCATCCAGTTCGATGGTCTTTTCGGCAAACTCGAGTATGCCGTCATAGACGATGCCTTCGTCACCCTCGGCACAGCTCACAGTAACCTGGGCGCCATCATTAATGGACCTGGTTGCGTCGCCACAACCGACGACGGCGGGAATACCAAGCTCCCTGGCAATAATCGCCGCGTGACAGGTGCGTCCGCCACGGTTAGTGACGATTGCCGATGCCTTTTTCATGACCGGTTCCCAATCGGGGTCGGTCATATCGGACACGAGTACATCACCGGGTTGAATGCGTTCCATTTCGCTCGCATCCTTGATCACTTTTGCCGTTCCGGCACCGATTTTGCTACCGATACTGCGTCCGCGTGACAACACGGTCGAATGACTCTTGAGGGTGAAACGCTCAATCGTTTTGCCGCTGCGACTTTGCACCGTTTCAGGACGTGCTTGCAGAATGTAGAGACGGCCATCCAGACCGTCTTTGCCCCATTCAATGTCCATCGGCCGGTCGTAGTGTTTTTCAATGGTCATCGCCATTTTCGACAACGCGATAATGTCATCCTCGGACAGCGAGAACCTCAGGCTGTCCTCTTCCTCGACATCGATCGTCTCCACGGTATTGCCGTCGTCCTGATTTTCGCAAAAAATCATTTTTACCGCTTTACTGCCGATATTTTTTCGCAGAATCGGATGTTTGCCGTTTTCCAGTGCCGGTTTGTAGACGTAGAACTCGTCTGGGTTGACGGCTCCCTGGACCACGGTTTCGCCGAGTCCGTACGATGAAGTGATAAAAACCACGTCCCTGAAACCGGATTCGGTATCCAGTGTGAAGATGACGCCGGACGAAGCAATGTCGCTGCGAACCATGTATTGGACGCCGACCGATAGTGCGACCAGCGAATGATCAAAGCCCTGATGGACCCGATAGGCGATGGCGCGATCCGTAAATAGCGATGCATAGACCTTGTGCAGCGCAGCGACGAGATTGTCGAGACCCCGAATATTCAGAAAGGATTCCTGTTGCCCGGCAAAAGAGGCGTCTGGCAAGTCCTCAGCGGTCGCGGAGGATCGTACGGCGACGGCGATATCCTTCCCCGCAGACATTTCCTGCCACGCAGACTCGATATCCTGCATGAGCTTCTCAGGCAATGCGGTATTCAGAATCCATTCGCGAATCGATCGGCCGGCGGCGGCCAGTGCGGCGATATCGTCGACATCCAGATCGTCAAGTGTGGTGCGAATCTTTTCGTCCAGCCCGTCGTTGCTCAGAAAATCCCGATAAGCCGCCGACGTTGTGGCGAATCCTCCCGGAACCGTCACACCGAGCTTATGAAGATTGCTGATCATTTCACCAAGGGAGGCGTTCTTCCCGCCAACCGTTTCGACATCCTGCATTCCAAGCTGATCAAGCTTGATTACGTACGGCTCCAAAACTTGCTCCCCTCAATGACTTCCTGTGCAATCAATAATCGAATATGGTTAGAAATACAGCGTCGCAGCCCGCGGCTGAAATAGCCAAGAGAAAAGGACCCCAATGAACGAACGCACTGTATTTTTTCTGTCTGATCAAACCGGTGTTACTGCGGAAACGCTGGGACATAGTCTGCTAACTCAATTCGACGGCCAGAAGTTTCGCCAGGTGACTTTGCCATTTATAGATTCCGAAGACAAGGCACGGGAGGCCGTTCACAAGATTGACGCATTGGCGAAAGAGGCGGTGGTGCGGCCGATCGTTTTCTCCACGCTGGTTCAGGATGATTTGCGCTCTATTATTGCCGAGGCAAACGGCTTGCATCTGGATATATTTAACGTCTTCTTACAGCCGCTGGAGGTGGAATTCAAGCAAACGGCCACCCGTACCGCGGGGCGCGCCCACGGCATGAGCGACATCGACAGTTACATGAAGCGCATTGAGGCGACCAATTTCGCCCTGGCTAACGACGACGGTGGTATGACTCGAAATTATGAACGGGCTGACGTCATACTGCTTGGTGTATCGCGCTCAGGTAAAACGCCAACCTGCCTGTATCTTGCCTTGCAATACGGCGTCTATGCCGCTAACTATCCGTTAACCGACGACGAGATCGACACCGGTACGCTGCCGGATATCTTGCTGGAGTGCCGCGAAAAACTGTTCGGACTCAGCATCGCCCCGGCGCGATTGCGTCAGATTCGCAAGGAGAGGCGAGCACTCGGCAAGTACTCTTCGATACAACAAGTGACCTACGAGCTGCGTGAAGCGAAGAAAATATTCAAGCGCTACAACATTCCACACATCGATACCACGGAATTTTCCATTGAGGAGATCTCGAGCCGGATACTCGAGAGCACCGGTGTCGAACGCAGAGTTCGACCCTGACGAAATTCAAAAAGGCACTGCTGGCCCTGTATTTGCATGCCTTTCGCTGTCGAGGTGCTGTGCTATATTGATTGCATGTTGTTTGATCACGAACTGGTACCGCAAGCCGCTGCGAAGCCACGGAGCTTTATCGGCTTGATGTCGATTTATGAAAGCAACTACTTGCGCTTATTACGGGTCATACCGGAGCTGGAACGACTCGATGGTTATTATCAATCGCGGGTCGCCGGCGATTGCAGTCTGCATCTGGAGATCATTGAACGGACGCGTTATACAGTCACTTTGTCTCTTTCTTATTTTTTTTCCGAAAATGGCAAACGCGTCGCGGATCCGGATCTTAAGATACGTGCCTATCTTGACGGACACCTGGCAGAGGCGATGAATCTGGATGGCAGCCATCGGCATTTGGCATTGCGACGTCTCTGCCGTGAATACCGCTGCGAACTGGATCAACGCTGGCGCCGGAACATTGTTCTAAACAAATGGTTGGAATACCTAGTCGATCAGGGCCATCTGATCCTCGAACGCTAGACATAAGCACGCCGGCGGCAGAACAATACGCTGCCGACCAATCCCGAAAAACGTCGATTCAATCAAGGTCTGCTGACGCAGACGTTGTCATAATTCTATCGTCGCGCCCGTTCGGTGGCCCTCGGTATGGATTATGTTAAGGAGTGGAAATTGTCGAGTTTGACTGCAATTTTCGGGAGTTCCGAAGAGGATTCGCCTGACAACGAAAAACTGCTGCATCTTTACTGGAATCGAAACGCACTCAAGAAGGAGTTCGCCGGTTTGCGCAATGAGCAGTTCCGGCTGAAGGAGAAAATCCGTCAGCAGGAAGGCGTCAGCGCGGGTTTACAGCAAAAGCTCGATCACATGGAAAACCTTCTGCTCGATCCGGAGTGGTCTCGAAGTGTGGCCGTTTTTTACCAGCTTCGTGCCGTAGCGTTGCAATGCGAGGGCAAGCTGGCCCGATTTGCGGAACGAATCAAGCAGCAGCACGAGCGCAAGCAAAATGACAAACTGCTCGCCAGTTGGAACGAAATCCGGGCAAAAGATTCAGCGCCATTGAAAATGGAAATCCTTGAGCGGCGTGACGCCATTCAATGTCTTGAGGATCAGTCACAATCAGATCGGCGTCAATTACGGGAACTAAACGGGCTATTCAGGTTTTTCAAACGACGTTCACTTCGTTCCAATATTGCAGAGCGGGCGGATCGAATCCAGGTCGCGAAACTGGAAGAGGCGGCGCTCAAGGCGCAGTTAGACGACGTGAAATCTCGTACACCACCGGATACGATGGGCCTGGATACTCGCGCCAAGCGATCGGTAAATTTCATGATCCTCGCCTATACGCAGCATCTGTATCTGCAGATCGGTGATCGCACACTTGTTGGCCTCGTTAAGGAATCGCGGGACAAAAGTGTTGGCTCGGTCAACTATGGCAGTGAGAAGGAATGTGCCGAACTTCTGAAACTCGTCCCGGGTTGCATTGCTGCAATCGATGGCGAATCCAATTTCGCCGAAGCGCTGCAAAAGCGCGCCAAGCTAATCAGCGAAAAAGCGCAATTCTACAAAGAGGATGATGCGGTGCCCGTTCCGGGAACCGTTTCCACGCTGCTAGAGATCGATGCCGACGGGCAGGTGCATGAATCGGATGTGAACTTGCTCGGCGACAACTACTGGCGGATTGCAGCGACGCTGAGCCGATAGTGCTGCGGCTAGATATCGGTACGATACATTTGCCGCTGAAAGTGCGGTTTCGTATCGACGGGCGCAGAGAATTCAGACGCTTCCAGCGTCGGTAAGGATCGCCGTTTTGAATTACTTTCCGCGACTGGTGGCGTGGAAACATCGTGTTTCGATTGTGCGCTTTGCGGCCACTGTTTTTGGCCAGGCGTTACGTCTGAAGAAGATGCATCGTCGTTAAAAACTTCCCGCAACATGGACGTCACTCTCGACGCCAGGTAGAGAAACGGGGCGGTTGAATCCGACGCGGTGCCGGTCACTTCCAGCGACTTGTCGAGACTCAGCTTGGTATTTCTATCAGGAAGATCGACAAGCGAAATAGAAAATTCTGTTGCAGGCGGCTCAGGTCGCGGCGACGAGTCGCTGAAATGCTGACAATTAATGGTCAGACTCGAAGCGCCCAGGGTGGTAACACTCCATCCAAGCAACAGCATACCCAGCAGACTAACGGTGCGGGATACCGCTGATCCGATAGCCCGTGAGCGAGGTGCTGTGACTGTTGCCATAGAGGTCTCCACATCCGGGCCATACCATGAGACCCCGGTGTTATAGCAGAGTATAACACCGGTCTCAGTGCAGGCAAGCGCCCCGAAGCCGCTACCTCAGGGCTTAACCTGAGCGGTTTGTGCCGGACGTATGTTGTCCTGACGCTGTTCAATCACCATATCGGTCACAATTGCGGCGGCCTGGTCAAGTTGCACATCGGGTAGATCTTCATCGTCCAGGTCTTCAATGGTTTCAACAGGTTCGAGGCCAAGCGAGACCCGGCGTTCATTTTCCCGTTGCAGTCTTCGGGCCGTGTCAGACTTGCGTTCTTCCTGCCTGACGTCGAAGTTCAGGGACACTGTCTTGCGCAACCGCGATTCTTCAATTTCCTGAATACCGTCCACCAGGAACTTGAAATCAGGATCCGATTTCGTGCGTGCAATATAGTTGCTGGTCAGCGTCGCGATCGTACTATCCAATGCTTCTCCCGCCGTGAATTTAGTGGTTCGGATCGTATCCCACGGCAGGGCGGATTCGCGCACACTCTCACCGACAGTCGCCGCATCAATCTGCGAGGGCAGCTCAATGTCGGGGTTGACACCACGATGCTGCGTGCTTTCGCCGGTCACCCGATAATACTTGCCGATCGTCAACGTCAGCTGGCCGAGGCCGTCGGCCTCCGGGCGCCGTACATATTGATCCAGGGAATAAAGGTTTTGCACGGTGCCTTTGCCGAACGTTTGTTGGCCGATAATCAATCCACGCGCGTAGTCCTGGATAGCGGCGGCGAATATTTCCGATGCCGAGGCGCTGTAACGATTGACCAAAACGGCCAACGGCCCGTTGTAGGCAACGCGTGGCACAGGGTCCGGGTCGTCGAGCCGGCTAATTCGCCCGTTGGCATTTCGCAGTTGCACGACCGGACCATTGTCGATGAACAATCCTGACAAAGCGGTCGCTTCCGTCAGGTGCCCGCCGCCGTTGTTGCGCAGATCCAGGACCAGGCCGTCGATGCCTTGCTCCTCGAGTTCCTCAATCAGGCGTTTTACGTCTTTGGTCGTGCTCGTGTAATTCTTGTCGCCGTTGCTGAGCGCTCGATAGTCCCGATAGAAGCTGGGAACGTCGATGACGCCGATGTTCCAGTCACGCCCATCGCGCGGTACGGTGACGATTTCACTTTTGGCGGCCTGCTCCTCAAGTTTGACCTGGTTGCGAGTCAGGCTGATGACCTTTTCGGGCGCGCCGGGTAGAGCTCCCTCAGGCATTATCTGCAACCGCACCACGGACTCCGCGGGACCACGAATGAGCTGCACAACATCGTCCAGTCGCCAGCCGATAACGTCGACAAGCTCCTCATCCCCTTGCGCGACGGCGGTGATGCGGTCTTTCGGCTGCAATTCTCCGTCGATTGCGGCGGGACCACCCGGAATGATGTTGACGACCAGTACGTAATCATCGTCTGTCTGCAATGAGGCACCGATGCCAAAATACGAAAGGCTCATTGCAATTCGGTATTCTTCTGAATTTCGTGGCGACAGGTAGCTCGAGTGTGGATCCAGCGTATGTGCAAACGCATTCATGAAGGTTTCGAATACGTCGTCATTCTTGAGCTGATCCATACGTTTCAGGAATCGCAAATAACGTTTGCTCAGGACTTCCTGCACGCCTTCCCAGTCTTTGTCGGCCAGCGTGAGGTTCAAGGCGTCATTCTTCACGCGTTTGCGCCATATTTCGTCGAGTTCTTCGGTGGTCTCTGCCCAGTCCATTTCCGAACGGTCGAACTTGAAGTCTTCGTCGAGCGAAAAGTCGGGCTCCGTATCCAGTTGCTTCAAGGCGTAGTTCAGCCGTTCCCGGGCGCGAGTGCGGTAGACCTCGAACATGTCGAAAACCGGTTCGAGCGATTCGGGGCCCACCATGTCATCCAGCTTGTCGCGGTAGGCATCGAACGCCTTGATATCGCTGGTTAGAAAATACATGCGGTTACTGTCCAGCGACTTGATATAATTGTCGAGTACTAGCGAAGATAAGTCGTCGTCGACCTCAGCATGCCGATAGTGGGATTTCTGAATAAATTCCTTCACCAACTGGCCGATTTTTTCGTGCCGAGGTTGCGGTGCGAAATCCTGAGAATCCATCGGGGATTCCGTCGTCGCCAGTGCCGAAAGGGCGGCGGCGGCCAGCAATACAGCGGTGGCTGTCGTAAGGATGCCCGTTACACGGTTATTCAAACTCATTCTCCGTCAATTTGTTGCAATGGTTTTGGAATTTCCCCAAGCGTACTAGGCTAGTGGGCATGGGGTCGTCAATCAAGGGCATAACCGCCAAAATTGGCCGGAAACGCCCGGCCGAGAGGATAAACGCGAGCAGATGAAATGAGGCCATTGACCGTCGTCACCGGTATTTTGCTGGGTTCCTGCCTGTCCATAACGGTTAGCCTGGCCGCCGTTTTGTTCATTTTCGTGCTCCTGGGCGATGAATATCCACGTTTGAGCTATGAATACTCCGCGCTTGTCGTTAGCTTGTTTATCTTTATTGCTATGACCGCAATATCGGCACTGAGTTTCTATTGGATGCTAATCAGTCATCCTCAGCGCAGGTTGGCGCAGTTGCTGCTTTGGGCCGGCCTCGCGGCAACCGCCTATTACTATTGGCCATGAAATCGTACCCTGACATTATGTCAAATGTCGGGGTCGATCAGAAGAGCCGCATGGACGGTTTGCCCGAGCTCTTGCCGTCGCGGCGCTTGCGGCGCCGCCGCATTCTTTCCTGAAGCTCGTTACGACGCCCGGACAGCCAGTCGTCACGCGTAATATCCGTTGTTTTCATCTTGACGCCGGCGCGTGGCTCCATGCGCTCGCGAAAATCGCAGAAATCCCGGTAGGCCTCGATTTCGTGGCGCAGTTCGCGAACCACCAGTTCGATCATGATGGCATCGTCAAGAAAGCCCAAAGCGGGTATGTGGTCCGGGATAAGGTCTTCAGGCTCGCTGAAATAGGCCAGCGCACTGAGTACGCGCGATGTTTCCAGGTCGGGCAGGCGCCACTCGTGATCCTTTAACATACGGATCAAGAATTGCAGCCGCTCCAGCCGATCGCGGACAAACCGCGGAATACGGGCCGATTCGACGTCGACCAGCAGTTTCTCAGCCGCCGCAACAATATCTTCGGGCCAGGCATGGCTGGTGTTTTTTCGTGCCTGCTGCATGATCAGGCGAAAGTGTTGCAGGTCATCTTCATCCAGGTTGAATGAAATTCTGAGACTCAAAACCCTGCTCCTGCCAAGCCGTTAGGCGATGCAGACTACCGTTGCCTCGGAGGCTCGTCAATTTGAGATTTCGCAGCGTGGTGAGCTTGATGGACCGGCCGGACGCCCGACCCGCCGGCATCACTTGCCGGTTCGTGAGTTCCAGTTTTGAGAACGATCGAAACGGCCGGTATTGTACGGATCGAAACCCGCTTCTTCACCGGTCTCAATGACCGATTCGTCGATGATCTTCAGTGCATCATGGGTACCCGTGTTCTCGCGCACGTATTTGTTACGTATGAGAACATTCTTACCGGGTCCGCCATCTTCGATACGACCCTGCAACTCGGTGTCGAGAACGGCAGTACGCGGTTTGGCCGTTTTGCCGGGCGGCCGATGCGGCGGCCCTAAGTGGCTCCTGGATTTCGGACGAATACCGGTGAGACGCTGCCTGGGCTCCGGCTTCTTTGGAAATAATTTCATTCCCAGCCATTTTAGAAAGCGTTGCATCAATTTCGTCCAGCAGTCGTCAGGGTGATGGGCAGTACTACAACGTCGTTGCACTGCACGTTAAGCATGTTTCATGCATCATCCATTTTGTACGAACGAGGAGGTTTTTTCCTGTCGATTTCAGGGAACTGTGAACCATGTCACGGTATCCGGCGCGTCGTAATAACGTCTAACGTGATCGCGTTGTTGTGGTCGGCGCACCGTGCCGAAAGAGCCATATCGTGGCGCGGAGTCCCTGCCAACCCAGGTATGGCGACAAAACGAGAAACCAGACAACACCATCGCCGGAGGGAAGGCCGCGATATATTTGTTCGAAAAAGCCGGTGAGCCCCGATCCGCCATAATTTCCAAAGACCAGCTGGCCGACAACGTAAATGGCGATGGGCAAGAGGATCAGACCGACCAGTAGCAACGTAACAAAGATCAACGCTTCACGCGCTGCGGGTTTTTCAAGAATAGAGCGGGATGCAGTCATGCCTGGCTGGCCAGTTGCGTCAGATGGTGCAATCCTTGAACAAGCGGAGCGCTACGTCAAGATCGAATCCCGAAAATGATCTCGCTCGGGCGATTCAGGTCGATGAATCCTTCTCGCGGCGACGTCGCCGCTTGCCCATTATTGCAAAGGCAAGATGGCAGACGGCTGCCGAGAACAGCAGGTAGTGCGGTAAGACCCAAAACCAGTCACTGATGTACAAAGTCGCGAAAAAAGCGGCGAAGCCGGCGGTCAGGTAAAAATAGGGTAGGGCGTCATACACTATTTTGGGGAGCCAGATCTTGCGCGTGAGCAGGGCGCTGGCCTTGTGGCTCACATCCTGTGTTGCACTGAGATCCATTCCTTTGGAATCTGCTTTCGATATCATCGTCTTCTGCGCGCCGCGGTTTTTTACAATTCACCGCTACGATAACCTGCCACGCAGAAAGATTCCGTGATTGCTCTCACACAACGATTGATGATCCCATGGCGGTCGCTGGAATCGCCCGGATTGTGCTGGCTGAGAGAACTCTCGATAGCCCGCAAGAGTAGCGCAGCACCGATCGACAAAGACGTCGGTTTAGCGTTTCGGGCGTTCTTCGAAGACGAATTCTGCGGTGCCAATGGCAACTTTGTCACCGCTTCGCAGCCGCTGTTCGGAAACTCGTACACCGTTTACGGCAACGCCATTCTTGCTGCCCCAGTCGATGATGCGTGAGCCACTCTCGTCACTGATGACGACGGCATGCCTGCGGCTGATGTACTGAGCATTCAATTGAATATCATTCTGCTGAGTTCGACCAATAGTGAGCCGTTCCTTAAATAACGGAAACTGCAGCTCCTGTCCGCCGATTCTTCCAGTCAGGAGTCGAGTCGGCCGGTCGCGATCCTGGCTGCCACGCTCATCGATGCGTTCGGACATTTTTCCGTCGATTTCATGAATGACGTTGCCGATATCACCGATGGACTCCATCGCCTGACTCTTACTTGCGAGTTCGCTGAGCAATGCGGAAATGGCCGCATCTTTTGTCGCAATCTTGTGTTCACGATCTTCCAGTTGTTTCTCCAGCCGCCGGCCTTGCTTTTCCAGTCGAGATGTCGTGGCTTTGTGTTTTTCATCAGCGTCACTCAATTGAGTTTCGAGCGCCAGACGGTAATGTGTGTTGTCGATCAGGTCGGACGCCAACTCCTCATTGACCGATTCATAGTCGCCGATGGTTTGCTGCGCCGCACCCAGTTCAAAACGAATAAGTTTGGCCTCTTTCTCAAAGTCTTTCTTGATATCGGTCATAGCCGATTCAAGATCGGCCTTGAGCAAACGTTCTGCATCCAGTTGCTCTTGTAACTCGCGCAACTGGTCGGTCGCCTGGCGTAGCGAGGCAGCAAGTTGCTGTCGCTCGGTGTCCGTTTGAGTCGATGCGATATCCAGTGTCCGCAGACTATCTCTGAGCCCGTCGGCGTATTGTTCGGACCGCGCAATCTGATTCTTCAGGTCGGTCAACTCATCGTTGTTGCTTACAAGGCGTCCTGATTGTTCGGCAAGACGATGTTCGACATTGAACTGGGCATTGTTCTGGTAGTCATCAATGTCCTGAATCAGTGCCCGGTTTTTCTCGCGCAGTTTTCTGCAGCGCGCTTGCTCCTTTTCAAATTTCGACTGCAGCCGTTCGATACGGGCTGCCTCGTTCTCGATCGTTTTTTCGCTGACCAGGAGTTCCGATTCAAGCTTTGTGACGGTGGCGTCCTTGCCGCTGAGTGACACTTTGAAGCCTTCAATTTCCTCGTGGAGTCGCACCCAGTCGTTCTGGCGTCCGTCGATATAAGTCTTGAGTTCGGATACGGTAAGGCGTGCTCGCTCGAGTTGCTCTCGCAAAGAGTCGGCACTATCGCCTTCGGTATTCGTACGCTCGAATTTCGCCTCGGCTATTTCCGCGCCCGCTCTTGAAGGTTCAGGTACGTTACCTTGTTCAAGTTCGGTAATCCTGGAGTTCAGAGATTCGATTTCACGTTCTTGCCGTCGGACCAGTTTGTTTCGCGTAGATCGCTCTTTGTGCGCTTCACGAAGATCTTGCTGCAGAATCTTGGTCAGTTCCTCACGAGTCTCGATTTCCTTTTCGAGGCCGGTCCAGCGAGCGCGCAATTGCTCCGCGTCAAACTGAAGTTTGCCTATGCGCTCGTTGCGTGACCGTAAATCCGATCGAAGGCTATCTACTGACTGGCCGTCAGGACTATCGTCATCGAAGGCATAGGTGCTTGCATCTGCTTCGTATTCAATGTCAGGGCGCGGCGAATTTGCTTCGATAATCGCCAATTCCGATGTTGTATCATCGTCTGTACAAGCATCGACTGTATTTTTATTTTTATTATCAATAGCCATAAAAACAGTTTAGCACGGGACGCCGTACCGAATGCGGTTTGCAGCGATGCCCTCACGCGTTGTTTGCGTTCGCTTCTCAGCGCAGGTATTAGGTTAAATCGGTGTCGCGTATTTGATGCACGGGTGTTTCATTTCACGCGAATGCTATTCGCTCATCAAACCGGGTTTGTTGGATTATTAGTCACACGGAACCGTGCGTTCAGACGCCCAACTTCGTAGTGCGACGATACGTTCCTTCATGACGACCGACAGCGGTCGCGTGCGTTGGCTTTCGGCGACGATATGTTCCGTTGTAAGTGATTTTTGTTGTGCCTGGGCGGCGTAAAGTGCCGACACGATTACCTGCTCGATTTCCGCTCCGGAGAAGCCACGCGTCGCAATCGCAAGTTTGTCGAGATCGAAGTTGTCGGCATCTTGTCGGCGCTTCGCCAGGTGAATGCCGAAAATGCTCTTGCGTACGCCGGACCTGGGCAGATCAACGAAGAATATTTCATCGAATCGACCTTTGCGAACCAGTTCAGGTGGCAGCGACGTAATGTCATTCGCTGTGGCCACAACGAAGACCTTGCTGTTTTTTTCTGCCATCCAGGTAAGAAAATTACCCAGAATTCGCTGCGTGGTCCCCGTTTCACCGCCGCGGCCTGCGAGTCCTTTTTCGATTTCATCAATCCACAGCACGCACGGTGCCATGATATCGGCCGTACTTAGCGATTCGCGCAGATTGCGTTCCGTTTCGCCATGATACTTGTCATAAATCGCGCTGAAATCCAGGCGCAGAATCGGCACGCCGAGTATGCCTGCCGTCGCCTTCGCCGCAAGACTCTTGCCACAACCCTGAACACCGATCAGCAATACACCTTTGGGTGTATCAAGAACGTCGTTGCTGCCGGACGTGCGGAACGCGGTTTTTCGATGAGAAAGCCATTGCTTCAATTTTTTCAGTCCACCGATATCGCTGAATTTCGCAGTGTCGTATTCAAAATGGAGAATGCCGGCCTTGTTCAGCAGATCGTATTTCGCCTGCATCACACCTGGCAGGTCGCTGCTGGAAATAGCACCGTCATTGTAAATTGCATTGCGCGCCAATTGCTCTGTGGCGCCATGGGTGAGTCCCGCCAGGTTCTGTACCAGCATTCCGTAGGCCTTGGGGTCGAACTGGACGACCGTCCCCGGGTGCTGATCGGCATATTCGGCCGACACGCGCTTCACGATGTCACCGCGTTCTCTTGCCGATGGCAAGGTCATCTCAAAACGTGCGCAAAAGCTCTCGAGTTCGGTCGGTAACTCGACACGGTGACTGACCATGATCAATTGCCGCGATACGCGCTCATAGCGAATACAAATATCCTTTAACAGCCGAACATTGACCGGGTTTTCCAGGTAGGGATGGAAGTCCAGCAGGATGTAAACACCCGCTTTGGTCACTGCACGAATATGCCGTAGAACATCGTCCGGATCGGAATTGTGCATTTGGGGTTCAAGCGAAATATCGAGTCGCTGCAGCCCATCGGTGACGGTCCAGCGGAATAACGGGAGGTAGTCACCTTTCGTCCGGCCAACCGTTATCGATGTGATCATTTCGAGAACGCGCGATTCGTCTCGCGTTTCGATGATGACGATCGGTGTTCGTGACTGCAAAACCAGTTCGAGATCGCGTTGCGAATCCATTCTGTGAGAATTCCTTATTCGGCGCAGCCGGGCAAATTGTCCGGGTCAAGCGCGGCGGGCAGCGAGCCGGTCAGTCGTTTGGCGGCATTCCGGAGGCTCTGGATTGTTATTGTGGTGTTACTTGTTATCAGATTAGCGACCAGGTCGTCCAGGCTGTAGTCCACGTTCCCATCATCGTCTTGTCTGAGTTCGGTGTCGAGCGCGAAGAAAATCGCGGTAGCACGAGCGGTGGTGGCCCCGGTTGACTGTTTTTGACACAAATCGACGACCTGTTCCCCCCACTCTTGCAGTTGCTTGATCGCTTTGGCGTGCCGGCGTCTGCTGATGGTGTGACTTCGTCGCAGCAATTCCAGACCATAATATTCTGCGAGGCCCTCGACGATCCAGTCGGCGTCGTCATCCGCCCGCAGAGCAAGCCCGACGTGCATTATTTCGTGCAACAGCGTGCTCGTGCCGTTTTCGCTGATGAGTGGCATATTGGCATGGATGAACAGCGATTTCGGTGCGGACAGGCCACCTCGCCACATGGGATCAGCGGCGCTGAATATCGTCAGGCGGCGTGGAAAATCAGGCAAAATGCGGCGAATTTCCGGCAGGGTCCAGTGCAGCAGGGCCAGCATGTCCAGTCGACGTACCGAGTGGCCCACGGGCCCGGCAACCACGACGCGAATCCCGTCGATATCGTCGTTGCGTTCACCCAGTTTGCCCAGGAGCATCCAGCCGGTCGGCTGATCAAAGCGGCGCGCGGGGTTTTCGATACGATAGTCGTTTTTTCGACCAAAATATTGCGTCGTCGATGACCAGTCCTGCGGCAAAGCGAATTCAAGACGAGTGACACTGGTGGCTCCTTTCAGTGTTCGAGTGCGCGCCGCGGGGATGATGTCTTCGCCGCGAAACAGTGCCCATGAGTCGCTCATGTAAGCGTCGTAGGTATCTCCCGAACGTACGTGGTTTACCGCGACGAACCATCGCAATACGCCCCCTTCGGCGGGCGGCTGCCACACCAGTCGATTGCCGTGCCGACTCAGCTCACCGTCTGCAGTAACGCGACTAACGTCAACACCGCTCAGGCGCATATCCAATTCTCGCAACAGGCGTCGTGATTGACGAAGCGTCAGTTCAACCACCACGCCCTGCTGCTCGGGTTTCGGGGTTACTTTATAGTCCACGTAATAAAGCAAAGAGCGATCAAGCGTCGTCCTGGTGAGATCAGAGGCGGGCGCGTCACACGCGGACAGGACCACAAGGGCCGCGGCCACCCCTATTGCCATGACGTGGCGGTGAATGTTTCTTAGTGCCGCGTGCCGGTATTCACCCATTCCCGGGATGCAGTTCATGGCTTGAAGGGTCTCATAGCGGTATCTTGTTCGGTATCCCACAGACCGGAGTGGCGCCTATGTTATCCCAGACAGTCCGAAATCACTGCATCGCGAGTATTGCCGTGATCCTGATGGTGAGCGGCTGTTCGGGTCAGCCGTCGAGAACGACGGCCTCGGCGGTGCCGCAGGCTGTTCCGGCGCCGATGCCCGTTCCGGCGCATCGAGGTGCTCGCCGTACACTGGCTCAATCCGCCGCCATAACAGCGACACGCCAAGTCGGTGTTCCTTATCAGTACGGTGGCAGCACGACCCGCGGATTCGACTGCAGTGGCCTCATTAGTTATGCCTATGCCACGGCGGGCAAGGCCATGCCGCGCACGACTTCAGGGTTGTGGCGTGAATTGAAGCCGGTTGACGCCAACAATCTGCAAGTCGGTGACGTGCTGTTTTTCAGCATTGAGGGCAAGATGTCGCATGTGGGGCTTTATCTTGGCGACCGCCGCTTTGTGCACGCTCCGTCCAGCGGAAAAACGGTTACCGTCGGGAGCCTTGATTCAGGTTTTTATCGTCGCGCCCTGATTCGCGGTGGACGCCCTCGTTAGTGGCGGGTCAGATCGGTTCCGGTTCGTCAATAATAAACAGCTTGAGCTGATCCGAAAGCCCCTTGCACGCCTTGGACTGCGTTCGTGCAAGCAAGGGTATCGGCACAATTATCGCCGGCAGGAAAGAGGTACCGCTGAAGTCAGCGACAACGGTGCCGGCATCTTCGAGTCCGGACAGGTCCCAGACGGAGGCTTCGTATTTGGCGTCGTTCGTCCACCACGCGAAACCGAAACATCCGCCCCCACCCGGTCCGGCGGCGCAGGACATGCTGCCGCCCCCGGCCACGCGGTCGGTGTTACCGTCAAGCCATATCACGTAGCGCACACCCTTATCCTTGATCATCTGCGCAACCCCGGGGCGCAACATGAGATCCGGCAATCCCTTGGTATCGGCCGGCGCGGTGCGTGGTTCGAACCAGGGAAATAAAGCGTCAACGAATTCCTGATTTGGCACGACTCTCAACCCCTCCCGGCCTCGTCCAATCGAGTTGCCGACGCAATTGATAAAGTCATTTTCCGTCTCGTTGCCGAGGTGGTAACTCTTGGCCATGATGACCACACCTTCGCCTGTTTCAAGACCGGTAACGCCTTCGCGTTCGCCTTCGATGCTGGACGTTACACACGCCCCCAGCGATAGTGAGGTCAGCGCCAGCAATGAGCTTCGTAATATCATGCCGGCATAGGGGGTTGATGGTTTATGGAGCATCATCGCCTTGTTCCTCCACGGCGGTCTGTCGTGCCGCCGGTTCACCCGTTACGGGCCGTGTGTCGTCGTTACTGACGAGCGTGCTGATACCCGTCGACTTGTCCATTTGCATGATGATCAGAGCCGCCGCATCGCGCATCGCTAAAACCGCGGCACGCCGCAGCGCTTCATCGCCACCGAAGGTTTTGGTCTGGCTTTTGCCATACGCACTGATGGGCCAGTTCGCGATTTGCGTGCCGAGACGATCGAAAATCTTGATGCGATAGCGTATCCACACGGCGAAGGAATCCGTTTGACTCTGCTCAGGTACGGAAAATTCGAAGGCATCGATACTGGGCTCGATCAGGGCGTCGAGACCCAGAGTAGCCGGGTCGGCGGCATCATCGACGATACGCACTTCGGCAAACATGGCGCCAAACAGCTTATTGAATAACATTTTGTTTGACGCGCCGAGGTCAATGGACCATTTTTCCTTGCCAATTACCTGCTCTTCATGCACAAAGTGGTCAAACGATTGCGGGTAACGAACGCCGATCGATAGTGGCATGGCGGCAATCAGCGGATCGGGGATGTGCGGGTCTTGTACCGACACCTGCGTTGAGCAAGCCGACACCGCCGCGATCAGCAGTGTCACAAAAAACGTTTTTCCCCAAGCTGACATTACCGTTGTCGTATCCCCGCAGAGGTCATTTGACCTCGATGAATCGTCGTCTTAGAGCCGTTTTGAGCGATAGAGTTCCACTCAATCATCGTATTCAAAGACGTGGGCCTGACTGTAGACCGGGAAAATCTTCAGCGCAACCACTGGTCGATGATTGCTTCCGCCGGCCAGATTGTCGGTGCCGGGAGAACTAGCCTTGCCAATACAGGGGCTCTTCGTCGATGAGTGCTGCCTGTTCGCGCAATGTCAGGATATGTTCATCCCAATAGCGCGGTAAATTGAACCAGGGAAAGGCTGTTTTGAACGCAGGATCGTCCCACCGGCGTGCAATCCAGGCCGCATAATGCATGATTCTCAGCGTTCTGAGTGCTTCGATCAGGTGCAATTCGCGGGCATCGAACGAGCGAAATTCCTGATAGCCGTCGAGCAGGTTGTTCAGTTGCGGGGCTTGTTCGTGCCGGTCGCCCGAAAGAAACATCCAAAGGTCCTGAACGGCCGGGCCCGTGCGCGCATCGTCAAAATCGACGATATGCAGCTGTAACTCGTTGACCAGCACGTTACCGGGATGAAAATCGCCGTGCAGACGAATCTGTCGAACGTTGCCCGCGCGGTCAAAACTCGCTTCGATGCTGTCGAACAAATGCTGTGTGATACCGCTGTACACCTCTTCGAGTTCCGGCGGAATGAATTCGTGTTCGAGCAGGAATTCCTGGGATTCGTAGCCGAATCCTTCCAGGTCAATGGTCGGGCGATGTTGGAAGTCCGTTGTTTCGCCGTGCAGGTGAATACGAGCAATCAGCCGACCGATCTGGCGCTGCAAATCGGCATTGTCAAGATCCGGGGCGCGGCCGCCGTGGCAAGGCGATACCGACAAGCGAAACGGCCCGTAGCGATGCAGCGTTTCTCCGTCGATCGGCAATGGTGGAACCACCGGAATATCGCTCGCCGCCAACTCTTCCGTAAATCGATGTTCTTCCTGGATCGCCGCATCGCTCCAGCGGCCCGGACGGTAAAACTTCGCGACCACGGCCGCCTCGTCCTCGATACCGATCTGATAAACGCGGTTTTCGTAACTGTTAAGCGCAAGGAAGCGACCATTGCAACGAAATCCGAGCCCTTCCAGGGCGGCCAGAATGTCATCGGGTTGCAGCGCCGCATAGGCATGCGTTGATGCGTCTTCCTCTGTCGAGACCGAATTCATGCGTTCCATCCCGCCTATGCCAAAATCCTCAGTCCCGACTGCGCGATGCGCGTTTGCGGTCTACTTCGGTCAGTAACTTCTTGCGCAGGCGTAAATTGAGTGGCGTCACTTCCACCAATTCATCGTCATCGACGAACTCGAGTGCCTGTTCGAGTGAGAATCGAACACGCGGCGTCAGCACGATATTCTCGTCGGTGCCGGCGGCCCGAATATTGGTCAACTGTTTCGCCTTTGTCGGGTTAACGATCATATCGTCGCGGCGCTTGTTGATGCCGATGAGCATACCTTCATAGACCGGATCGCTGTGGCCCACCATCAGGCGACCACGTTCCTGCAGATTGAACAACGCGTAAGCCAGCGCTTTTCCCTGCACCATGGAGACCATCACGCCGTTACTCCGCTGGCCCAGCGAGACTGGCACAAAGTAGTCGTATTGGTCGAACACGTGATACATCAGACCGGTACCGGACGTGGCCGTGAGATATTCCGTGCGAAAGCCGATCAGGCCCCGTGTCGGAATTTTGTAATCCAGACGAACGCGGCCCTTGCCGTCCGGAACCATCGTCAGTAATTCACCCTTGCGATCGGCAAGTCGGGTCATCACCGCACCCTGGAAGCTCTCTTCGAAATCGACGGTTAGTTGCTCCCACGGCTCCTGCTTGACACCGTCTTTTTCGTGAATGATGACTTCCGGCCTGGACACGGCAAGTTCAAAGCCTTCGCGGCGCATGGTTTCGATGAGTACGGAGAGGTGCAGTTCACCACGACCGGAGACGCGGAATTTGTCCGGATCTTCCGTTGGTGCAACGCGCAACGCGACATTGTGGCGGAGTTCCTGCTCGAGTCGTTCGCGAATCTGTCGGCTGGTGAGAAACTTGCCGTCCTGCCCCGCGAAAGGCGACTTATTGACCTGGAAGGTCATGCTGATCGTGGGTTCATCGACCGCCAGGGCGGGCAGGGCCTCCGGATGGTTGCGCGGGCAAATCGTATCCGAGATATCCAGGTTGTCGATGCCGCTGAAAATAACGATATCGCCCGCACTTGCCTCGGGTACTTTTTTCCGCTCGAGTCCGTCGAATCCGTACAGATCGAGGATTCTGCCGTTGCGCGTGGTGCCGTCGGCCGTCACGATGCAAACGGGAGAATTCGCCTCGACAATGCCGCGCTGTATACGGCCGATGCCCAGCACGCCCACGTAGGAATTGTAATCCAGGCTGGAAACCTGCAGCTGCAGCGGACCCTCGGCATCAACGTCGGGCGCCGCAACATGGGCGACGATGGCTTCGAAAAGCGCCGTCATGTCATCGCCGTCGCCGTCGGGTTCGTTGCGCGCATAACCCTCCAGTGCCGATGCGTAGACGACCGGAAAATCGAGTTGCTCGTCGGTCGCCCCAAGGCGGTCAAACAAATCGAATGTCTGATCCAGGACCCAGTCGGGGCGGGATCCGTCACGGTCAATTTTGTTGATCACCACGATGGGCACGAGTCCCTGTGCAAACGCCTTCTGGGTCACGAAGCGGGTTTGCGGCATGGGGCCTTCGACCGCGTCAACGAGCAACAGTACGCTTTCGACCATCGACAGTACCCGCTCAACTTCGCCTCCGAAGTCGGCGTGGCCCGGTGTGTCGACGATGTTGATTCGAAAGTCCTGCCAGACTATCGAGGTATTTTTCGCCAGAATCGTGATGCCGCGTTCGCGCTCGAGTTCGTTGGAATCCATCACTCGGTCGGGGGTTGCCGCACGTTCGCCCAGGGTGCCCGATTGCTGCAGGAGCTGGTCGACGAGAGTGGTCTTGCCATGATCGACGTGGGCGATGATGGCGATGTTGCGGAGGTGTTCTACGCTGCTCATGATATTGTCGGGACTATGTCCGGGGATACCGCTGGTGGCGAATAAGGGTGGCGGATTATAGAGACGGTCCGCCGTAATAGATACGGCTTTTGCCGGTCGGCGCCGGGCCGGTTTCGGACTTTGGTGAACGATGTGTGAGCCACTCGGTGTACACTTTGCAACCTGCGACCGTGTACAAGCCGGATTCTATGGATATCTACGACAATATTACCCAGGAAATCGATGACAGCCCGCGTGGCCCGGGAACCGTCGCCTTCTTCGATCTGGATGGCACGCTTATTTTCGGTTTCTCCATTCTGTCGATTTTTCGTGAACGGGTCACGAGCGGGGAACTTGCACCCTACGATGCTTTCCAGCAATTTTTTTCATTGCTGAGTCATGGACTCAATGGCAGCGAATACCCGCGCATTCTTGCGGAAGCCGCAGAGACGCTTGAAGATGTGTCCGAGCAGGAGTTCATTGCACTGGGTGAAAGCGTATTTGAGAAGTACGTTGCCGGTTCGATCTATCCCGAGTCGCGGGCGCTGGTGCGGGCACATCTGAAGCGTGGGCATACCGTGGTTGTGCTGTCGTCCGCGACGACCTATCAAGTCGCCCCGGTGGCGAAAGAGCTGGGTATCGACCACGTATTGTGCAATGAGTTCGAGGTTGAAGATGGCGTATTTACGGGCGAGATTCGTCAGCCTGTTTACTACGCCGAGGGAAAACTCGACGCCGCGAAGAAATTTTGCGCGCGACGTAATGCTCAGTTGAGCAACAGCTATTTTTACAGTGACGGCATTGAGGATGTGACTCTGCTGGACGCCGTCGGTTTCCCGAGACCGCTGAATCCCGACCAGACCCTTGAGGTCGTCGCGCGTCGACGCAACTGGCCGGTGCGCCGGTTTACGAGTCGCGGTATTCCCGGAATCAAGGAAGTCGTGCGCACCGGACTGGTCTACGGCGCTTTTTTCTCTGCGGCATTGCAGATAATTCCGACCTGGATACTGAATCAGTCACGCCGCGATGCCGTGAACCTTGCCGTGACTACCTGGGGTGAATTCGGCAGCGCGCTGGCAGGAATCAAAACCAGGATTCGCGGCGAGCAACATTTGTGGGAGCAGCGGCCCGCGGTATTTCTTTTCAATCATCAGAGTGCGATCGATGTTCTGATCATCGCCAAGCTTCTGCGGCGGGATTTTACGGCAATTGCAAAGCAGGAAATTGCCACCAATCCGCTCGTCGGACCGGTATTTCGCGTGGCCGATACCGTCTTTATCGATCGCCGCAACCAGACCAAGGCCATTGAGGCCTTAAAACCGGTGGTCAAGACGCTGCAGGACGGCCTGTCTGTTGCGATTGCTCCCGAGGGGACGCGTAGCGTTGGCGACCGTCTCGGCCCCTTTAAGAAGGGCCCGTTCCATATTGCGATGCAGGCCGGGGTACCGATCATCCCCATCGTTATTCATAACGCCACGGACGTATTGCCGAAGGGCGGATTTTTTGTGCGGCCATCAACCGTGCATGTCGACGTTTTGCCACCTCTGAAGACGGACACATGGTCCGCGGAAACCGTTGAGCAACACGTTGCCGAGGTGCGCCAGTTGTTTCTTCAGGCGCTGGGCCAGACCTCGTCGTCAGCCGCCAGACTCAAGCGAGTCAAGTAACAGCCGAGGGCTCCAGCTCGAAGCTCAGACCGGCATTGGCTTGCAGGCGGTTGAGCAAAGGGTCGCCCATTGCCGAGGCAGGCGTCCAGAAGCCGCCGCTGACGTCGAGATGATCGCGTGCAAGACACACGGCGCTCTCGCTCATCATCTTGCTGGTTGAGCCGTATCCCGGATCGCGATCGCCTTTGACCCGGACCTCAACGCGCTCGCCGGTTGCGGTCGTGCCGACCAGGATAAGATTGAAAAAACCGTTCTGCCTTTCCTGCTCATCCGGTCCCTCGCCGGGTTTCGGCAGGAAGCGGCGCACGAGACGATCGCGTGTCCACTCGATTGAACTTGCCAGCATGAAGGCGCCAAGGCCGGTGGTCCCCAGCAGCGCCTTGAGCCAACCCGTGGGACCGGAACCCGTAATGGTTGCCTCGTTATACGA
This sequence comes from Gammaproteobacteria bacterium, assembly GCA_013151645.1. Lineage (GTDB taxonomy): Bacteria > Pseudomonadota > Gammaproteobacteria > Steroidobacterales > Woeseiaceae > JAADHU01. Next base: position 47,706 of record JAADHU010000013.1, read on the forward strand.
GAAATCCTCGCCGTATTCGAACTCGAGCAAGGCATTGCTTCGCCGCACGATGCGCATGTTGATCGCACCCATCACGAAAGGCATGGTCCAGACTCCCTGTGCCCGGTTGAAGCGGATACCGGTTTGGTCGCGGCCATCCGGTCCCTGGCGCATGCCTTCCGGGTTCAGGCTGTACGGGTCCACCATTATTTGCGCAATCGCGCGGTCGCCTTTTGCTTCTTCGACCGCGTTCAACAGGCTCGCGATCGTTCCTCCGCTGGCGCCGCCCCGCAGTGCCTTGACCAGAAGGGAAACGCTTTGACAGGGAGTGCCATGGCGCTCGCGCGAGTTTTTTTGCAGGAAATAGACGCCCATGTCGGACGGGATTGAATCAAAACCACAGGAGTGCACGATACGGGCACCGCTTTTCTCCGCATCGAGCTGATGGCGATCGATCATTTTTCGCATCCACTGGACCTCGCCAGCGAGGTCACAGTAGTCGGTGCCGTGCCGGACACACGCCGCGACCAATGGTGAGCCGTATTTAGCGTAGGGACCGACCGTCGTGAGGACGACTCGTGTATTCGCGGCGATGGCGTCCAGGGAGGGCAGGTCGTTGCTGTCAGCGACGAGTATCGGCAAAGCATTCGCCTCGATACCGGTTTCGGCCAATACGCTTTGCAGCTTGTCGCGGCTTCTGCCGGCGATCGCCCAACGCAGTCCGGACGACGGCGGATATTGGCGCTGCAAATATTCCACGACCAGGCGCCCGGTAAAACCACTCGCGCCGAAAACGACAACGTCAAACTGGCGGCTGCGGCCGGTAGATTGGGTATTCATGGTGGAAGACTAGCAGCCCGTTGAGCCAGTGTCCCACTGTCTCAACAAACGCACAGGACGAAGATGAGCGAGATCCGTCGACCTGCGGGCTGGTACCGTGCCGGGGTACGCGTAATAATCGTCTCTCACATGATTTTCCGCGCTTCCTGGGCGGCCCGGTAACGGCAATACGAGTATGACGAACCCTGAATTATCCGCAGACGACGCCGTTCATGACGTCGTCATCATTGGTGCCGGTTTTTCCGGTATCTGCATGGGGATCAAGCTCCGCGAAGCGGGTATCGAAAATTTCGTGATCCTGGAGCGCGCCGACGATGCAGGCGGAACCTGGCGCGCCAATGACTACCCCGGTTGTGCCTGCGATATTCCGTCGCACCTGTATTCTTATTCGTTCGAACAGAAGCCTGATTGGTCGCGCCTGTTTCCCTGCCAGGCGGAAATTCAGGGATACCTGTTGCAGTGCATCGAAAAGTACGGACTCAGGGCGCACCTGCGAACGAATACGACGCTCGAACAGGCTACGTATGACGACGAGAATCACCGCTGGAAAATGTTGACCCGCGAGGGCGAAACCTATATCGCCCGTGCGCTGGTATCCGCAATGGGCGGGCTGAGTCGGGCGGCGATTCCCGCTTTGCCCGGACTGGAAACCTTTAAAGGCCGGACTTTTCACTCGGCGCAGTGGAATCATGACTACGACCTGTGCGGCAAGCAGGTCGCGGTGATTGGTACGGGTGCGAGCGCTGTTCAGTTTGTGCCGCAAATCGTCGATAAGGTTGAGCAACTGGTTTTGTTTCAGCGCACGCCGCCGTGGATCGTGCCGCGTCCCGATCGGCGTATCTTTGCCTGGGAAAAGTGGCTGTATCGCCACATTCCTTTTACACAACGCCTGTTTCGGACTTTTATATACTGGCGTCAGGAAATGCGCGGTATCGGCTTTACGATCAGTTCGAAACTGATGGGAAAAGCAACGGACATCGCGATGAAACACCTGCAAAACAGTGTCGCCGACCCCGGTTTGCGCCAGGCGCTGACGCCGGACTACATAATCGGCTGTAAACGAATTCTTATCTCGAACGACTACTATGCGGCCTTGCAAAAAGAGAATTTGACGCTCGTCACGAGCGGCATTCAGCGGATTACGGAAGCAGGCATCGTTACTGACGATGGGCACAAGCATCCGCTTGATGCCATTATTTTCGGCACTGGTTTTCATGCGACCGACCCGCTGACGCCAACGAGAATTTTCGGCATTGGTGGGCGAGAGCTGGCGGATGACTGGAAAGACGGGCCGGAAGCCTTTCTGGGGATCAGCGTAAACGGCTATCCGAACATGTTCTTATTAATGGGCCCGAACACCGGACTCGGCCACAATTCCATGGTTTTCATGATTGAGGCGCAGGTTCGATATACGCTGAGCCTGTTGCAGGCGCTGTTGTCCGGCCGGATCGATGCCATCGACGTCAAAGCAGGCGATCAGGCCACTTACAACACGAAATTGCAGGAGGTGCTTGCCGGGACCGTGTGGGCGTCCGGTTGCGATAGCTGGTACCAGACGGACGAAGGCCGGCAGGCCGTGCTGTGGCCGGGATTTACCTTCAGCTACTGGTTTCGAACCCGGCGACCCGATCTCGGTCATTACACGATCCGGGAACGCTGAAAACACGGTTTTTGGCTATTCCATGTCGGCTTGTTTTGCACCGGCAAATGTGACCGGAGGCAGTGACAGCGGGCCTGCAAGGCGTTACTGTGGCGGCCGGAATTGAAACGGATTATCACCCATGACGAATATCAGGTTCTTGAGAGTTGTACTCGTTTTTTGCAGTATCGCGCTGGTGACGAGCGCGTGCAGCCGTTCGGCTGACGAGGACTCATCGGCCACACTGCAAAGTGCCGACGGATTGTTGCAATACGTGCCGGCCGACACCTCGTACGCTTTCGCAATGGCTGAGCCGCTGCCCCAGGAAGTTATCGACAAGATGCAACCGCATCTCGAAGCCATCCTTTTGTCCTACCGGGATATATGGAGTCTCGCGACTAGTGAGAAAACCGGCGATCTCGATGAGGATTCGGAGAATGCCGCGCAGGCGGCACAAGTCCTGACCATGGCGTCAGAGATTGCGGCAATGATGAGCAGTGAGGGACTGAGCGACGCGGGCCTGTCTTTGCGATCGAGATCCGCACTGTACGGTGTCGGATTGGTGCCGGTCATGCGTATCGAATTGACCGACGTCGATGCGTTCGAGGCAACCATCGCCCGACTCGAGGAAAAAGGCGGCAATGAGATGTCCGTCGCCAGTATCGACGGGCAGTCCTACCGATATGTCGGCAATGATGAGGCGCGCCTCATTATTGCGGTGATCGACAGTTATCTGGTGGTTTCCGCCGTACCAACGGCACTGCCTGACGAGCAGCTATCCGCCGTGCTTGGGCTGACTCTGCCGAAAGAAAACATCGGTTCCGCGGGTATCCTGGGCAAGCTTGCCGACGAGTATGGCTATACGCCTCACGCACTTGGATTCATTGACATGGAGCGATTGGCGGCAACATTCCTGGATCAGCAATCTGGTGTGAATGCCGAGCTGCTTGAGTTGATGGACTTTGACGCTTCGGCACTGTCGGATGTCTGCCGGGCGGAAATACGCGACATGTCCGGCGTCATGCCACGCATTGTCGCTGGCTACACAGAATTAAATGCGGAGCGAATTCGCTCCAATGCGGTCTTTGAGATTCGCAACGACATTGCCACTGGTCTGGCCAAGCTGGCGGCGGCGGTTCCTGGTCTTGGTGAGGACAATGGCGGGCTTCTGTCTTTCGGCATGAGTCTGGATTTGCTCGCCGCGCGGGATTTCTACAGCGCGAGACTCGACGCGCTCGAAGCTGACCCCTACAAATGCGAATTGTTTGCGGAACTGCAAAATGGCGTCGCGAAAGGGCGTGCGGCGCTTAATCAGCCAATCCCGCCAATCGCCTATGGTTTCAAGGGCTTTCTCGCAGTCGTCGACAGTATTGAAGGTTTTGATCTGGCGACCCGGCGACCACCAACGGATATCGACGCGCGATTCCTGGTTGCGATCGACAACGCGGCAGGATTGTTAGCGATGGGTACGATGTTCAGCCCGGAATTGGCCGCACTGGATTTACAGCCCGATGGTAAGCCCGTCAAATTCGACGTGCCGCAGCTCGTATCGCAGTTTGGTTCCGCCTACGTTGCGATGACCGACAATGCACTGGGTATGGCGGTCGGCACCAACGCCGAATCGGACCTTACTGGTTTCCTGGTCGCCGATGGTGGCGCACCACCGCCCGTAGTCAGCCTGCATATGGACGCCGGTACCTACTATGAATTTCTTGGCGAGGCGATGCTGGTCGGTGGCGATGAAGAGCCGGTTGAGACTTCAGCCGAATTACTCGAAGCAGTCAGCAACGTCATGACGCAGGTCGGCGATCTGCTCGATCGCATGTCCTTCAACATCGTATTCACAGAACAGGGTATTGAATTTCAGTCGTTGGTGACATTGAGTGACTAGCAAACGTGGAAAATATGGAGAGAGTTCGATGAAAAAAATGGTCGTTTTGTCTTGTTTTCTAATGTTGGCCGTTGGCGTTGCGACGGCAAGTGACGAGACCGAAACAATTACCAGGATCGACACGGAACAGATGTCCAGGAACCCGGATGTTTTGCCGGAACGTGGCATTGTATCCAGCGGGCAGCCCGATGAGGCTGCGTTCAGGAATCTTGCGGCGGCAGGCTACAGCGCCGTGATCGATATGCGTGCAGAGGATGAAGATCGAGGACTCGACGAAGAGCGTCTGGTCGAGGGATTGGGCATGACTTACCTGTCATTCCCGATCGCCAGCAAAGAAGATATCAGTTTCGACAAGGCAGCGGCGCTGGACAAGATTTTGGGTGAACTCGATGGACCGGTACTGGTGCACTGCGCCAGTGGTAACCGTGTCGGCGCTTTATTTGCGTTGCGTGCAAAAAATAACGGCGCCAGCAGCGCCGATGCCCTGGCGATCGGCAAGGCGGCCGGCATGACGCGATTGACTACACTGGTTCAGGAGAGGCTCGACACCAAATAGTCGGCGACGGCCGGATAGTGCACGGCGGTCTGCTACCGTCGTGCACCGATGTACTGGTCGAAAAATGCCAGGATCTCGCGATACATCCGTTCCTTGTTCTGTGGGTTGCCGGGCGTGTGTTCTTCATTTTTAAGTGCAATCAGGCGTGGCTCAGGTTTACCCGCCGCCGTCATCGCTTTTTGCAGGGCCCGGGCATGCTCTATCGGTACCCGGCTGTCTTCTTCGCCATGAACCAACAGCAGGGGTGTCTGGATCCGATCAACGAAAGTGGTCGGTGAGGCCTGTCGGCGGTCTTGCCGCGTCGGGCCGATCACTTTGTCAATGTACTTTCTCCCCCAGAGCGTGCCCTTGGCGAAGTCTGAACCCGTGTATTGAACGTCCTGGTCATAAACGCCGGCGCCCGATACCGCACATTTGTACAGCTCCGGTTCCCGGGTGATGCTCATCACCGCGGCATAGCCACCGTAACTCCAGCCAAATATACAGATTCGTTCGGGATCGGCGATGCCCTGGTCGATTGCCCAGCGGACCGAATCCGTCAGGTCGTCCTGCATTTTTCCGGCCCACTCGCCGTGGCCCATGCGCTCGAATTTCGGCCCATAGCCGCCCGACCCCCGATAGTTGATTTGCAACATCGCGTAGCCGCCCGTCGGGATGAAACCCTCGAACCACTGATAACCCCAGGAATCGCGGGGACCGTGAGGGCCGCCATGGGGCACGATGACCAGTGGCACATTCTTGCCGTCGCTGCCGACCGGCAGCGTCAGGTAGCCATGCAGTTCCACACCGTCTCTTGCGGTTACAGTGATGGGCTGCATTGCAGCCAGTTTTGAGTCATCTACCCAGGGGCGTGAATCGAACAATTGGTTCAGCCGGTTGTTCTCAGTATCAAACAGAAAGAACTCCGGTGTTTTCGTGTCCTGAATGATGTTGACGATCATGAGCCGATTGTCGTCGGTGGAACTGGTGATACGAACCGAACCGTCGGGAAACACTCTTTGCAGCCCCATCACGGCTCTCGACCAGGGATGATTTTCGTCGAGTGACGTAAATTCAATCTTGCCAGGCATCGTATAAACGCCGTACGGGATGCCCGCGCTATCGTCCGCGACCCTGGCATCAACAAACTCGTGACGATAAACCTCCTCGAACGATCCGTTCTCCGGATTTACCGTGTAAACCCCGTAAGGTCCTTCGTCCGGCGAATGTCGGACGTAAAGAGTGCCATCTTCGAGCACCGCAATCGGTGTGGTCTCCGCCTCGCCGTAGGGTGTTCTTGAAAATTCCGTCCAGCGTCCGGTGTCCGGGTTGCGAACGTGAATAACCGAATTCTGGTCTGAATCCGTGAAAAAACTGAATTTGATCTCACCCTTATTATCAGCGATGAGAAAAGCATTCGGGGCCGGTGCCCGTACCCGCCTCGATTGCTTGCCTGAGTAGATATCCAACCACACCGTTTCGACGTAATTACTGAAGCCGCTTGACCATTTGCTAACCTGAATCAGTACTTTCGAGGGATGGTCAGGCAACCGGTTCATGATGGAGGCGCTGGCATATTGCGTCTGCAGTTTTCGTTTGACACGACCGGACGCGGCGTTGCCTCCTGCCCGGTATCCAAACAGGTATTTCTTCTTGCTGCCATCGGCGTTCATGCCGATGAGTTCGCCGGTCGACCGGGCGGCTTCATAACGATCGGATTGCCGCAGCAGAGACGCGAGGACCCTTTCATCGCTCGCCCACCAGAAACTACCCACCTGATCATTGCCGGGATAAGTCAACATGCTGGAGAACTTCATGTCGGGAAAAGTAAAAATAACCAGCGAACGCTTGTCCTCGGCAATTCTCAATACGCCGAGATAGTCACCTCCCGGTGAAATCTTGGCGCTCAGAATCTCGGCATTTCGTGCCAGATCCGCGATGATGTCTGCAGTTGCCGTCGTCGAGATTAAAAGGCACCACACGCATATACAGTTTCTTAGAATCTTCATCATTCGAATTACCATTGTCGTCAGGGATAAATGCAAATAATTGCGCGGGTCAGGGTCGGCGGAAGAGCCACTATCGTAAGGTATTCAGGGGGCTGCCTGCAACGGCAAATCGTGAGCGAACAATGTGTCGATGATGGGGCAGTCGGGTATGTCGCCTCCGGCGCATTCGTCGATCATCGTGGTCAGTGCTCGCTCCAGTTTTCGCAGGTCTTTGATTTTGTTGCGAACGGTTAAACGTTGTTTGACGGTGATATCGCGCACTTCAGCGCAGGTGTATTGATGCTCGTCGACCAGCGTGAGTAGCTTGCGGACTTCCGCCTGACTGAAACCCAATTCGCGACTGCGGCGAATGAACGACAAGCGCTCGAGATGAGGCGCCGAATAAATCCGGTACCCCGAACTGTTTCGCGGAGGGTGCGGCAACAGGCCTATTTTTTCGTAGTATCGAATGGTCTCGATGTTGACATCGGTGCGCTTCGATAATTCGCCAATTGTGAACTCGGTCACTCGTGTACCCCGGAAAAAGCTTGCGCCTGTAGTTACTACAGGTTGTATAGTTACTTTTTATTGAAGGCAATTCAAGGTTCATCGATGGAATCCACACAAGACAGCGACGAAGGACGAAAAAGCCTTGTTGCCGCCGGCGGCGTCATTGGTGCACTACTGGCGTCTTCGTGCTGCATCGCACCGCTACTGTTGTTGACGCTCGGCGTGAGCGGCGCATGGATGGGCAGCCTTACCGCGATGGCGCCTTATCAGAGTTACTTCATCACGGCGACGTTGCTGTTCATTGGTGCGGGCCACTGGTACGTCTACTGGAAACCGAAAAAGGCCTGCGAAGAGGGCTCTTACTGTGCCTCGCCGACGTCCGACCGTGTCGTCAAAATTGCCTTGTGGTTCGCGACCGTATTGGTTGCACTGGCACTGGGTGTCAATTTTATTTTGCCGTATTTTATTTAGGAGCATGAAAATGAAGACAGTACTTTTGAGTGCCGTTCTGGCCGCCGTTTTCGGGATGGCATTGCCCGTCATCGCGGCTGAACAGACAGTGACCATGGATATCGAAAAGATGACGTGCGCGTTGTGTCCGTTGACCGTACGCAAAGCCATGGAGCGTGTTGACGGTGTGCAGGATGTTGAAGTGGACTTCGATAGCAAGATCGCGACGGTCACCTTTGACGACAGCAAAACAACGGCCGATGCGGTTGCACAGGCCTCAACCGAGGTCGGGTATCCAGCAACGCCCGTGCGGAAGTAACTGCAGGGTGAGTCAATCCGAACGCCGTGCCACGAATACTGACGATGGCAGTAAATCTCATGTCGTCATTATCGGTAGCGGATCCGGCGCGTTTGCAGCGGCTACCAAAGCCGTGGAGGGCGGTGCAAGCGTTACTCTGATTGAACGGGCCGAGCGGATAGGGGGTACGTGCGTCAATGTTGGCTGCGTGCCCTCGAAGATCATGATTCGCAGTGCGCAACTGGCGCAGTACCAACGTCACAATCCTTTCGATGGCCTGGCCGATAGTGCGCCGGACGTTGATCGAAAAGCATTGCTGACACAACAAATCGCGCGTGTGGATGAGCTTCGCGCGGCGAAATACGAAAGCATTCTCGAGGGCAGCGATTCGATTACGCTGGTCCGTGGCGATGCATCCTTCAAGAATGCCAACACGTTGCTTGTGACCCGGGCCGATGGCAGTGAGCAGGAACTGAGTGCCGATAAGATTCTGATAGCAACGGGTTCCGCTTCTTCCACTCCGCCGGTACCGGGCCTGGCGGACGTTCCGTTCTGGACTTCTACCGAGGCACTGTTTGCCGATGCGATACCGGATCATCTGGTCATTATTGGTTCATCGGTCGTCGCAGTGGAAATCGCACAGGCGTATCGTCGCCTGGGTTCGCAGGTAACGATCCTTGCACGGACCAGGCTGTTGTCCCGGGAAGATTCGGCACTTGGCGCGGGTTTGACGGCGGCCTTCGAGGCAGAGGGAGTTCGCGTGCTGCCCGCTACGTGTGCGTCTCGGGTGAGCCACGAGAACGGGGTATTCAGCATTGCGATCGAAGGTGAGGTGCTGAACGCGGACGCGCTATTGGTTGCGTCCGGGCGGCCGCCGAATACCAGCGGTCTGAATCTGGCCGATGCGGGTGTGGCGACGGACGATACTGGCGCTGTCGTCGTCGACGATCACATGCGAACGTCAGTGCCGAATATTTACGCGGCCGGAGATTGTACCGCGCAGCCACAATTCGTTTATGTTGCCGCTGCTGCAGGAACGCGGGCGGCGATCAATATGACCGGCGGTGATGCGGCGCTGGATTTATCAAGCATGCCGGCGGTCATCTTCACGGATCCACAGGTCGCCACGGTGGGTCTGTCGGAAGACGAGGCTCACGAGGCAGGAATTAACGTCGAAAGCCGTACCTTGGACCTGCTCAATGTGCCGCGCGCGCTGGCAAATTTCGAGACTAACGGTTTCATCAAACTGGTTGCGGAGGCTGAGACGAAGCGCCTCATCGGTGCACAAATTCTCGCGCCGGAAGCCGGTGAGATGATACAGACAGCGGTGCTCGCGATTCGCAACAACATGACGGTACGTGAACTCGCCGACCAGCTTTTCCCCTATCTCACGATGGTCGAAGGTCTGAAGCTTTGTGCGCAAACGTTTTTCAAAGACGTTAAGCAACTGTCCTGTTGCGCCGGTTAGACGGGTTAGCCGCGACGGGTCGGACCCGAAGCACCGGTGTGATCGCAGAATGTATCCATTTGTGTGAGCAGTCATTGTATTCACGATGTGAAACTGTGTAGGCTACGTGTATGCGCGAGAAACTCCTGAAATTGCTGATAGCGGCAATGCTCTTCGCGAGCATGGAGGGCATGGCGGATTCGATTGACAATCTGACCATCGGCCTGGCGAGCGACGCAGGCTCTCTTGATTCGGCGAATCAACCGTTGCTTGACGATAACGCCGACGATAGCGAGGGCGACCTTTGCAATCATTATTGTCACGCGCATTTTGTAGGTCTGATGACGAACTACGCGGTCGTAAGCCCACCGCGATATCGGTTTTTCTCTCCCGCGGCTTCATCTCGCGCTGTCGTCATTAGTGCGGCTCCGCCGATTCCACCCCCTAACATCTAAACGCCCATCTGTCGTTCGCTCGCTGGCCGTTTGCTAACGGCCGGCGAGCGTTTTCGCGTTCCGGGACCGGCTCAACGAACGACCGTGAATTCGCACGCGAATGTCGACAGTTCATGCGGCGTGCCGGACGGAATGGCATGGCGTATTGAGGCAGGTCAAACGTTCGGTGAGCATAAATACCGTACGGCGAGCGAAACGTTTGCCGGATCGAATTGAGGAAGAAGGCGATGTATAGAATTCATTTACTGATGGTTTGCGTGCTGTTCGCGGCCAGCGCTCCAGTATCCGCCGGCGAGGTGGTCGGTGACGGGGAGGCAGAAAGTAACGTCGTCGAAATGTCTGCTGCACAAAGACTGGCCGCGGGGATCAGCATCGGCGTTGCAGGTGAGCACGCGCTGAATGAACGCATCAGACTGCCGGCGGAGGTGGTCGTGAACGCCTATCGATCCGCCAGCGTTACGACCCGAATCGTCGCCGAAGTGGTATCGCGGCATGCCCGGCTCGGTGATGTGGTGAGGTCGGGCGACCGGCTGGTCACCTTGTCGGGTGTTGAAATGGCGGATGCACAGGGAGAGCTGCTGATCGCTGATCGCGAGTGGCAACGGGTGAAAATGCTGGGAAAAAGCGCCGTGTCGGAACGCCGTTACACAGCGGCGCAAGTGCTGCAAAGACAGGCACTGGCCAAAGTTCTCGCCTATGGTATGACCGCAGTACAAGCCGCTTCATTTATCAAGTCGGGCGATGCCGCGCTGGCAACCGGTCAGTTCGATTTGTTTGCGCCGCAACAAGGTACCGTGCTGGAGGACGACTTCATTGTCGGAGAATTGATCGAACCAGGTCGCGTGCTGTTTAGTATCACTGACGAGAGCACACTCTGGGTCGAAGCCAGTGCCGTGCCCAGTGATCTGACTCGATTCGAGGTGGGCGAGCCTGCGCGCGTTTCTCACCACGGTGAACACTGGATCGACGGGCGCATCGTTCAGTTGCAGCACCGGCTAAACGACACCACGCGCAGGCAGGGTTTGCGTATAGAGATTGATAATGCAGACGATCACCTGCATCCCGGTGAATTTACCGAAGTTGAGATCAGCACAGGGGATGGGCCGATCGTGCTGGCGATTCCCGATGCGGCGATTACCCTTATCCGCGGTACGCCTGCGGTCTTCCGCTTGCAGGCTGATACCGAACTGCACGTACAGCCCGTTGAACCGGGGCAATCGGCGGGTGGTTGGACGGCAATCGAAAGTGGTCTGACGGCCGGCGACAAGATTGCGGTGAGCGGTGTCTTCACACTCAAGTCCTTGTTGCTCAAATCTTCCATCGGCGATGTGGACTAGGAGCTTGTTATGTTAAACAGTCTCGTCGAAGCCTCATTGAGGTACAAGTTTCTGGTCCTGATCGGGTTTTCGGTGATCGCATTTCTGGGCTGGCGGGCGGCAGCGACCGTGGCGATCGATGCATTCCCCGACGTAACGCCGGTACAGGTGAACATTTATACGGAATCGCCCGGGCTTGCGGCAGAGGACATAGAACAGCTACTAACGTTCCCGGTTGAATCCAGCATGGCGGGCTTGCCGGGCGTGCAGGAGATTCGATCTGTCAGTCTGTTTGGACTGTCTTATGTTGCCGTCTACTTTGCTGACGATATCGATATCTATTTCGCGCGCAGGCTGGTTATGGAGCGGTTGCAGGAAGTCGGCGATCTGATTCCGGACGGCTACGGAACGCCGGCAATGGGCCCCAACACCTCGGGCCTGGGACAGGTGTTCTGGTATACGATCGAACGTGCGGATGAGCAGCTAAATGCCGCCATTACCGATATGGATCTCAAAACCTTGCATGACTGGACGATACGGCTCATTTTGAGGACGGCGCCGGGCGTCGACGATGTCATGTCCTGGGGCGGCCAGGAGCGGCAGTTCCAGGTGATCATAGAGCCGTTGAGCCTGATCAAATTTGACCTGACGTTCACGAACGTCATGGAAGTAATCGCGGCCAACAATCGGCAGGTTGGCGGTCAGTACATCGACGTTAACGCCGAGCAATACCTTGTGCGTGGTCTCGGACTGGTCAAAGACGAGCAGGATCTCGGCATGATGGTTGTCAAGGTTGAAGATGGTGTGCCGGTGTATTTGCACGACGTTGCCACGATCAGGCAGGGTCCCGCTTTGCGTTTCGGTGCGGTCACGCGCGATGGCAAGGAAGTCGTATTGGGGATGGCGTTGGCTCGCATCGGTGAGAACGCGGCCAGCGTCGTGGAAGCGGTGAAAGAGAAGGTGGCCATCGTTAATGATGCGATGCCGGAGGGCATTGTTCTGCGACCCGTGTATGACCGCACCGTCCTCGTTGACAAAGCCGTTGGTACCGCCGTCAAGGCCCTGGTCGAGGGTTCGATCCTGGTGGCGATCGTGTTGTTCCTTTTTCTCGGAGAATTGCGTTCGGCATTCGTGGTTATTACCGCACTGCCGCTTGCGATGCTGATCGCATTTATTTTTATGGGCCAGGCGGGGCTCTCGGCCAATCTCATGTCACTGGCGGGGCTCGCGGTCGGCATCGGTATGATGGTCGATGGCGCCGTCGTGATGGTCGAGAATGCGTTTCGCATCATGGCGGAGCGTAGAAAATCGGGCGAACCGGTCGACCGCAGTAGCGCAGTGCTGGCCGCGGCCCGCGAGGTGGCCAACCCCATTGCTTTTGCGATCATGATCATTATCGTGGTGTTCCTGCCGCTTTTCGCACTCGAAGGTCTGGAAGGCAAGCTGTTCAAGCCGATGGCTTTCACCATTAGTTTCGCCATGGCAGGTTCCCTGGTTCTGACGTTGACGATCATTCCGGTGTTCGCCGCCTTGATTCTTGTACCCAGGGAAGAGCGGGATACGATGCTGGTACGAGTTATCAAGAAACGCTACTTGCCGTTTCTCGAATGGGCGCTGGTCAACAAGAAAAAGGTCGTTCTGTCCGCCGTCGGCCTGTTGCTGGTAAGCCTCGCCTTGTTTCCGTTCCTTGGTAAGGAATTCATGCCGCAACTTCAGGAAGGTTCGATCATGTGGCGGGTTACCTCGATACCGTCGGCGTCGCTCGATCAGTCGATAGAGATTTCGAAAGACATCGAAAATGCACTGACGAAATTCCCCGAGGTCAAAACAACAGTCGCGATGATAGGTCGGGCTGAAAGAGGGGAAACCGCCGATGTGAACTACATGGAAATATTTACGGAGCTTAACCCGGCAAGCGAATGGCCGCAGAAGCGGTCAGTACCGGAGCTCGCCGACGAAATGCGCGAAGTTCTCGAGGAAGTTGTGCCGACAGCGGTCATCGCATTTACACAGCCTATCCAGATGCGCGTAGAGGAACTTATTTCCGGCGTACGAGCGACGCTCGCGGCGAAGATATACGGCGAAGATTTAGGTGAACTTGACCGGTTGAGCGAGGAAATAAAGAACGCGATAGCCACTGTGCCGGGTGTCGCTGATTTGTCGCTGGAGGCCAACATCGGCAAGCCGCAGATTCGTATTCAGGTCAATCGCATGCAGCTGGCCCGTTACGGTATGAACGCGGACGATGTGCTGTCCGTGGTGCGCACGGGTATAGGCAATGAGCCGGTGTCGACACTCATCGACGGTGTTCGTCGCTTTGCGATCACTGCGCGCATTGCAGACGCGTCCAAAACGTCAGTACAGGCGATCGAAAATATTCCCATTCGTACTGCATCCGGCGCCGTAGTTTCTCTGTCGACCGTTGCGGACGTCAGTGTTGCCGAAGGCTACTCGTTCATTCGACGAGAACAATTGCAGCGCTACGCCGTCATCCAGATGGATGTGCGAGGTCGGGATATTGACGGCTTCGTTCAGGATGCCGATGCCGCGGTCGCGGCAAACGTGGAGTTACCGCCGGGCTACTGGATCGAGTGGGGCGGGGCGTTTGAAAATCAGCAACGAGCATTGACCCGATTGTCGATTATTGTTCCGTTGACTGTGTTCTTTATTTTCGTTCTGCTGTATACCGCGTTCAATTCGGCCAAGTTCGCGACCATGATTATTGCGAATGTGCCGTTTGCGACGATTGGCGGAATCTTTGCGTTGTTCCTCAGTCAGCAATATGTGTCAGTACCATCGGCAATTGGCTTTATCGCGGTATTTGGCGTGGCGATGTTAAACGGTATCGTGCTGGTTAGTTTCATCAACGAATTGCGCGACAAGGGCTTGTCCGTTTCGGAGGCGGTGCGCCAGGGTGCGGAAATGCGCTTGCGACCGGTGTTGATGACGGCCAGTGTCGCAATTCTCGGGCTTATCCCGATGCTTCTGTCGACCGGCGTCGGTGCAGAAACTCAACGGCCGCTGGCGTCAGTGGTGGTGGGCGGCCTGATCACCTCCACATTGCTGACATTGATTCTGCTGCCCGTGATTTACGAGTGGTCCGAGACGAAAACGGAGAATCGAGCATGAATAAAAGAGAGATCAAAGCGTACGTTCACCGTAACCGCATTGGCGACGTTGTCGGCGCACTTTCCGCCGCAGGGTTTAGCAACCTGAGCGTTGTCGACGTACAGGGATTGTTGCAGGCGCTGGACAAAAAGGAGCAGCAATATTCGGTGGAGATCGGTCAGAAAGTGATCACCGAGGTCAAGCTCGAACTGGTCTGCGAGGATGAGTCAAGAACAGCAGAGGCCGTCTCGTTGATTCGAGAGCATGGCAAAACGGGTCAGCCCGAGGCCGGTTGGATTTATGTCACCGAAATCCGGGAGAGTTTCGAGATTGGGAACTGAGTTTGCCTGTTGGTGGCGGCATCATCATCGGACATTGCTGCCATCAAACACGCATCAGTACTTCGCCACCTTTTATGGCAAGTACAGTGCCCTCCGGCAACGGCTCCCAGCCCTGCTCTTGCAGCGGAACCGAGGCGAGCAGCACGGTTTCGCGATCCGCCAGGCGGACTTTAAGACCGGGGCAGGCGATGTCTTCCAGCGATGCGCTGTTACAGTTTTGCTTAATGTGCAGACCCGGGGGCTTCGGGGCACTCAGCGCACCCGATTCTTCGTAAATGCGCTTGTCGGCGTGTGCGAACAGCACTTCGCCATCGTAGTACAGAAAGTTACTGGGACCGATCGTTTTCATGTCTGAACACAGGCTTGAAAACACATCGAAGCGAGATTTAAGTGAGGGTGTTTCCTGCCCCGCATAAAGCGGGCTGAGCCTTGATAGCAACAGACAAAACACGAGTTCGGAATCTGTTTCGCCGACCGGTTGGTAGAACATTTCCTGCCAGTCGATGAGTTTCTCGATGCCGGGCAAGGTTCCGTTGTGAGCGAATAAATGGACGCGTGGGCCCAACGTGCGACGAAACGGGTGGGTATTTTCCATGGTGTGTTCGCCGCGCGTGGCGAAGCGGACATGCGCGAGTGCGGCCGTGGTTTCGATCGATTGACTGGCGATGAACCTGATCCAGGCGCTGTCAGTAGCCGGTTTCGGTTCTTTTACCAGGACCGCCTCGCGATCACGCGCAAAGGCGATTCCCCAGCCATCGCGATTGTGCCGAAGCTGCGCTCCATGGCTGGCGAACTCTTCCAGCGAAAACGATATGCCCGTGGGCGTACGGCTGCTCATGGCAAATAGCTCACACATCAGATTATCCTTTCGAAATAAGCGATAACGTATTGAAAAAACACTAATTACATAGTGATGTTCACCGAGCTAACGGTGATTCCTGCCGCCTGCAAATATACCCGTTTAACGGTGGCGCGGTTGACATGGTTATACCGCATCGCGGTTATTGGCAACCGGTCGAAGCGGCGTCCGACGGCGGGCGGTGCCGGTAGCAAGTCGTGTGGCAACTCACTCGGGACGGTTGTTGCATAGGTACTCACCAACCGCAAATTCGGGTTTTCCCTATTGGCGCGGGACGAAGCAACAGGTGCAATGGATGAGGGCCAGGAATAATTCGTTGAGACTACCAAGCACAGTGCGCTGCCAAAGTGAAACACGCCGAATACCGGTGTTCTTCACAATTGCCGTGGTGGGGCTGAGTCTCATGCTGCAATCGTGCACGCTCGCGGCAACGACGCCCATGCCGTTGTCGCCACTGGCGACAATTGACCTTCGGACAGATGGCGCATTGGCGGATGCGGTGCAAGACAGCGGCAACGGTGCATGCCGCTCAATGCCGGTAACGAGTGAATGTTGTTGCGCTTCCGCCGGTATTTACGATGGTTCGGAGACATCGAATCGCGGCCCGTTGCCCCGCAACGAGGACGATCAATTCACCCTGCTCGCGGCTACTTCGGCGATTGGCAAGGCGCGTCGGCGGGTTATCGCGCCGACACTGCTCGGTAGCGCCGGATCGGCGGAGACGCTACCGGGCGGCCCGTCTCTAAGCATCCGCAATTGCGTCTATCTTATATAACGATCACCTCGAAACTCACCGTTTTTTATCGGTTTTCAGCGAGGAGATCGCCATGTACCACCCGCCACGTCCCGTTTCCGACAATCGGCCAAGTGCGATGAAAGCATCATCGCGGTTCCCCGCTTTTCGTTCGTGACGAACGCTGAAGGCCCTGACACTGAGGAGAATCAATCATGACCATCCAGCGAATAACGGCCATCGTACCCATCGATATGATAGAGCCGCTTGAAAAAAGCCTGCGCGCGTGCGGCGTGCCCGGGATTACTGTTGAACACGTACAGGGCTACGGCGAGCATCCGAACTTTTTTCGCCGTGACCTCATGCAGGAAAACGCCCGCATCTTCGTCTATCTCAATGCCGAGTGCGTCGACCTGGTCGTTGACGCGATCGTCAGGTGTGCTCACAAGATTGGCGCTACTGCAGGCATAGTGGCCGTGGAGTCAATCGACCGTCTTGTCAGCCTCAGAGACGGGGCGGAAATCTCTGACACCGCACTGTCTCCCGGCTTCAAGGAAGCGGATTAGACGAGCCGTGGCATGATCATCACGAGCACGGTTGAAGGGCTCGAACGGCCTCCGCTCACCCTGTGTGACCCGGGCGCGTTGAGCCACCGGTGGTCGACGGAATGTTGGCCAATGCCGTGGTTGGCTGCGGGCCGTTTGCCCGAAGTAATGAGATCGGAGTGAGTGGCGGCCGTTTACACTCGTGGTCGCCACGACGTTTCGGTCAGCTGGGTCTGACCGGTGTGCTTATTTTTTTGTTCGCGCTCCTGTTTCTGCATCTTTTGAGCCCGGGGTTCGATGGCGTGCGACAGTATGTCAGCGATATGGCGAACGAGCCGCTGGGCGTATTGTTTGTCGGCGGCACATTTGTGCATGGGTGGGGCAATCTCAGTCTGGCGCTCGGCTTGCGTGGCACGCTCAAACCGGGTCCGTTACGCCGTTGGGGCGTTGCGTTCTATAGCCTGAGTGCGTTGGGTATCCTGACGACGGCATTGTTTCCGGTCGATGCTTCCGGTCAGGTGACGACATTGATCGGGCGCATCCATCGTATTGCCGCCGGCAGCGGTATTTTGCTCGAGCTTGCCGCGCTGTTTGTGTTTGCGGCAGCTTTCGGTCAACAGGAACCGTGGCGCCGATATCGACGCGGCGCGCTGGTGCTGTCGATAATCGCCGCTATCGCGGTGGCGGCATTCATTGTCGGCGTGCAGATGGATTTTGCGAAAGGCGTACTGGAGCGGCTGGTTATGGCTGTTTTCCTGGTCTGGGGGATTCTCGTTTCGCTGGTTCTGATACGCGAACCGCCGTGGACAGCCTGACTGGCCGGCCATTTCATGTCTGTCGTTAGCGGAATGTTCATCGCATCGGCTATCGTCCTGGATCAAATACTGTGAGGTGGGGTGTCGCATAATCGTGCTGATGGTGTCAGAATGCAGCGCGTTTTCGTTGTAAACAGTGCAATTCGAGCGCATTTCCCGTAACAGGACGCGGGGTGGAGGCGTACGTACCACGTAAGGGAATACCCCGATAGCCAGCGACGACGGACTGAGCGATAGTGCGCCAACGAAATAGATCAATCAGAGTGTCAATTCATTGAGCCAGGCGGCAAAAATACGACCACAGCGGGTCCCAGCGTCAAAATACGTTTTTGGGCTGCTTTTGGTCGCGTGGCTGAACATGGCACTGCAACCCTGTGCGATGGCACTGGGTGAAACCAGCAAACAGGATTGTCAAAATTGTCCGCCGGCGCTTACCACAGAGAACGCTTCGCCGGGTGCGCATGAAACCTATGACACGGTTGCGGACATGTCGTCGTGCGAAAGCCGCGTATCACAATGCGCGTTTGGCGATGAAGTTAATTATGAAAGTCGCAGCGTAAAAGTAAAGGACACACCGGACAATACACCGGTTGGTCCCGTGCCATATATCGCCGTAAATACCGCCCTGACGACGTTGCCGGGGTTGCCTGATGTTGACGATCCTTCCCATCTGTCCGGTGGCCCACAGGCGCTCAACGTTCTCTACTGTGTCTATCTGATCTAGAATTCTCCGCGTCTCAAACCGTTTTGTTGTTCGGTTTTCTACGATGGAGTTTTTTTGATGATGATGTTCCTTGGGCGGATGCCCAACCCCAGTACAGCCTTGCGTAAAATCACGGGTCTTGAAGGCAAGACCGTTGCGCTGGCTTGTTTTTTCACAGCGTTGCTGCAATCACCTTCGGTGCTGGCGCAAGACGCAAATCCGCTGACGCTGCGCGAGGCGGAAGAGTTAGCGTTGTATGACGAGCCTGGCCAGGGTTCCTTATTATCCCGAGCAGAGGGACTGCGGGAAGCGGCGGTTGCGGGTGGGCAATTACCCGACCCGACGATGCGCGTCGGGCTGGCCAACTTTCCTATTCAATCCGGTGGCTTTTCGACCGAGGGCATGACCCAGGCTCAGCTGGGTGTTCGTCAGGTGTTTCCGGGCGGCGATACCCGTGCACTGACCACCGAGAAACTGGACACGCTCGCCACCGAAATGACACACAAAGCAGACGGCCGCGGCCGAGACGTGCTGACATCCGTACGCGTGTCCTGGCTGGAGACGCACTATTGGCGGTCAGCCCACAATATCGCGCTGGATTCGAGACCGTTTTTCGACGACCTGGTGACAATTACACGCTCGCTGTACGCGGTTGGACGCAAGAACCAGCAAGACGTCTTGCGGGCGGAACTTGAGCTCAGCCGTCTTGATGACCGCATCATCGATATGAACAAGCAACACGCGCGAGCACGAGCAGCGTTATCGGAATGGGTCGGTGGCGAATCGAGCCGACCGGTTGCGGAAAAACTGCCCGAGTGGACGGCAGTGCCGCCGCTGGAGGTATTGACCCGGAACCTCGAATCGCATCCGGCGATTATGGCGGCAGACTCCAGCGTGGACGCCCGCCTCACGGGAGTCGCACTCGCGCGGCAACAATACAAACCCGACTGGGCGCTTGATCTTGGCTACGGCTATCGAGACGGTTCGCTGCCGAACGGCAATCCAAGATCCGACTTCGTGAGTTTATCGGTCACCTTCGATTTACCGTTTTTTCGCCGCAATCGGCAGGATCGTACACTGCGAGCGGCACTCAGCGAGAAGCGGGCAGCGGTTCAAACGCGTGAAGAAGTCCTGCGAAGACTCAATAGTCAGTTGGACGCTGAATATGCGCGCTGGAAGGATCTGGGGAGACGACTCGATTTGTACGATCGCGTGATCATCTCGGTTTCGGCGGACAACGCAATAGCCGCTCTAGCCGCTTATCAAAGTGAAGCCGGTGATTTCGCCGACGTCATGCGCGGCTATGTCGACGACCTTAATACACGACTTGATTACGTTAGATTGCAGGTGGAACGTGCGCAAAGCTTTGCGATGCTCGCCAACCTCGGAGGAATTCCCCGATGAAAAATTCAATTACGATGGTACTGATTTTGCTGGTAGGTATTGGTGCCGGCATTGCCATTGATCGCTGGTCGTCGAGCACGGAGGCAGGATCTTCTGCCGGTTCCGGTGAGAGCGAACGCACTGTTTTGTACTGGAAAGCGCCGATGGACCCGAACTTTCGCAGCGACAAGCCGGGCAAGTCACCGATGGGCATGGAATTGATACCCGTTTATGCGAGCGAGGGTGATGACGATGACGAAAGCGTTGTGACCATCAATCCACGGGTCGTGAACAATCTCGGCATACGTACGGCGCCCGCCGAATTCGGCATTCTCTCGCAGCTGATTGAGACGGTTGGCTATGTGGGCTATGACGAGGAGACACTACAGAACATCCACATGCGCGTTGACGGCTGGATCGAAACTCTGGCGATTACGGCGACCGGCGATGAGGTCACCAAAGGCCAGACATTGTTCGAGTTGTATTCACCGACGTTAGTGAACGCGGAGGAGGAGTATCTGACGGCGCTCAGAGGCCGCAACATCGGGCTGCGAAAAGCGTCGCGCGAGCGCTTGATTGCTCTGGGCGTGCCGGTGAATGAAATCAAGCGAGTGGAAAAGAGCGGTACCGTTAGTCAGCGCCTGGCAGTGAAGGCGGAAAGTGACGGCTTCGTCGCCAAGCTCTCCGTGCGCGAAGGCGTCTATATCACACCGGCGTCGGAAGTCATGTCGATCGCGAAGCTCGATCGTGTATGGGTGCTAGCCGAAGTTTTCGAGCGTCAGGCGGCCTGGATTCAACCTGGACAGCGGGCGGAAGTCGAACTCGACTATCTACCTGGAAAGCGCCTGCAGGGTACTGTCGACTATATCTATCCGGAACTGGATCTGAAAACCCGGACACTCAAAGTGCGCATGCGATTCGACAACACGTCGGAATTTTTTCGCCCGAATATGTTTGCACGAATTACCATTCACGGGACGGAAACAGCGCCGGTTGTGCATATTCCACGGGAGGCGTTGATTCGAGGCGGCATTGCCGATCGAGTCGTGCTTGCATTGGGCGATGGTAAATTTCGCGCACAGCCGGTGAAGATCGGCATCGAGTCCGGAGACAGAATTGAAATTCTCGAGGGCATCGGCACGACCGACCTGGTCGTCACGTCGGGACAATTTCTCATTGATTCGGAGTCGAATCTTGAATCTGCTTTGGCACGCATGGATGCTCGCGTCGCGGAAGAAAAGACAATGTCCGTGCAGGCGTCGGCGACAGTGCTTTCAATCGATCGGGTTAAGCAAAAAGTGACTTTGCAGCACGAACCGATTGAAGCATGGTCATGGCCTGCCATGACCATGAGTTTTGCGGTGCAGAGCGAGCATCTCCTCATGGGCCTTGAGCCAGGCCAGGCCGTGAACGTGACGATCGAAGAGGATAGCGGGCTTTACGTAATTACTGCGATTGAGTCGCCGGAGTCAGAGCAATGATTGCGGGTCTTATTCGCTGGTCGATTCACAACCGATTCCTGGTGCTGCTGGCGACCGGTTTCCTGGTTGCCTGGGGGATGTATTCCATCAATCAGACGCCGGTGGACGCACTACCGGATTTGTCGGATGTGCAGGTCATTATCAAAACGTCGTTCCCGGGTCAGGCGCCGCAGGTGGTGGAGGACCAGGTGACCTACCCACTGACGACGGCGATGTTGGCCGTGCCAAAGGCAGTGACAGTTCGCGGTTATTCCTTTTTCGGCGATTCGTTTGTCTACATAATTTTCGAGGACGGTACAGATTTGTATTGGGCTCGATCGAGAGTGCTGGAATATCTGAGCCAGGTTGCAGGTCAGTTGCCGGCAAGCGCCAAGCCGGCGCTGGGTCCTGATGCGACCGGTGTGGGCTGGGTGTACGAGTATGCGCTCGTCGACCGTACCGGCCAGCACGATTTGTCGGAGTTACGCAGCATCCAGGACTGGTTTCTGAAATTCGAATTGCAAACAGTGCCGGGCGTGGCGGAAGTGGCGACGATTGGCGGCATGGTTAAGCAGTACCAGGTGGTTGTTGATCCCGATAAATTGCGCGCCTACGATTTGACGCTCAAACACGTCAAGCGCGCTATCCAGGCCGGTAATCAGGAAACCGGGGGGTCGGTGATTGAAATGGGTGAGGCGGAGTACATGGTGCGCGCCTCAGGTTATTTGCAAAGCCTGGAAGACCTGGCCTATATCCCCCTGGGTGTGAATGCCGACGGTACACCGATTGTTTTGACCGACGTGGCGGAACTCCGCCTGGGTCCGCAAATGCGGCGTGGTATTGCCGAGTTAAACGGCGAAGGCGAGGTGGTCGGTGGCGTCATCGTGATGCGCTGGGGCGAGAATGCGCTGGCGACGATCGAGGGTGTGAAAGAGCGGCTTGCAGAGTTGCAGCGCAGTTTGCCGGACGGGGTAGAGATTGTCACAACTTACGATCGCTCGGATCTCATCAACCGGTCGGTGGAGACACTCAAGGGCAAGTTGCTGGAAGAGTTTCTGGTGGTGGCGCTGGTGTGCGCGATTTTTCTGTTTCACCTGCGTTCCTCGGCGGTCATCATTCTCAGCTTGCCGGTAGGCATTCTGATGGCGTTTACGGTCATGCATATGCAAGGTATCAACGCCAACATCATGTCCCTGGGGGGTATCGCGATCGCCATCGGTGCGATGGTCGATGCGGCGATCGTCATGATCGAGAACGTGCATAAACACATTGAACATGAGCCGCTGACGGATGAGAATCGTTGGCGGATCATGGCGGACGCGGCCAGTGAGGTAGGGCCGCCGCTGTTCTTTTCATTGGTCATCATCACCTTGAGCTTCCTGCCGGTGTTTACACTCGAGGCCCAGGAAGGCCGGATGTTTGCACCATTGGCCTTTACCAAGACTTATGCGATGGCGGCCTCAGCGGGCCTGTCCATTACGCTGGTACCGGTCCTGATGGGTTATTTCATTCGTGGCAAGGTGACGCCGGAACAAAAAAACCCGATCAACCGCATGTTGATCGCAGCGTACCAGCCTGTCATACACGGGATTATCCGCTTCCCCAAAGCGACGCTGGTCGGTGCCGCAGTCATTCTGCTTATCGGCTTGTGGCCGGCGACGAAACTGGGTTCAGAGTTCATGCCGCCGCTGGACGAAGGTGATCTCATGTACATGCCAACGACCTACCCGGGTATATCGATCGACAAGGCGCGGGAAGTTTTGCAACAAACGGACAAGTTGATTCGCACGTTGCCGGAGGTCAAGAGTGTATTTGGCAAGATCGGGCGAGCGGAAACGGCGACTGATCCGGCCCCGCTGACAATGGTCGAGACCGTGATTCAGTTCAAGCCGCGCGAGGAATGGCGCGAGGGTATGACCGCAGACGGATTGCGGGCTGAACTGGACAAAATTGTCCGCTTGCCCGGGCTGACCAACGCCTGGGTCATGCCGATTAAGACGCGCATCGATATGCTGGCGACCGGTATCAAGACGCCAGTCGGTATCAAGATTGCCGGACCGGATCTTGATATCATCCAGCGGATTGGCAAGGACCTGGAACGGATTCTCGAGCCGATTGAGGGAACGGCCTCGGTGTACTCGGAACGCGTTGCCGGCGGACGATACGTCGACGTCGATATTGATCGTGCCAGGGCATCGAGATTCGGTCTGAATATTGACGATATCCAGGATATCGTGCGTACAGCGATCGGTGGAATTAACGTCACACAGACGGTCGAAGGACTGGAGCGGTATCCGGTCAATCTGCGCTATCCGCAGCGAGTCCGGAATTCTGTCGAGCAGCTTCGTCTGTTGCCGATTGTGACACCCCAGGGCGCGCGTATAGCGTTGGCCGATGTCGCCGACGTCAAGGTGATCGATGGCCCGCCCGTCATCAAGAGTGAGAACGCTCGCCTTAACGGCTGGGCGTATATTGATATTGCGGGCCGCGATCTGGGCTCGTACGTGGCGGAAGCGCAGCAGGTCGTGGCGGATCAGCTGGAGTTGCCGGCGGGTTATTCGCTGGTCTGGTCCGGACAGTACGAGTACATGGTGCGTGCCAAGGAGCGCCTTGCCGTAGTGGGGCCATTGACGCTCGCAATCATTATTCTGCTGCTGTACCTCAACTTTCGTCGCTTCGCCGAAGTGGCGATCATCATGGGTACGTTGCCAATGGCCCTGATTGGCGGAATCTGGCTGTTATACCTGCTGGGTTACGATCTGTCGGTCGCTGTTGGTGTCGGCTTCATCGCGCTTGCCGGCGTTTCCGTTGAAATTGGTGTGGTCATGCTGGTGTATCTGAATCTCGCTATTCGGGAACACACGGTGACCGCCGAGACTGAAGGTCGACCCCTGAACATTGACGATGTTCGGCAGGCGGTCATTGATGGCGCATTGTTGAGAGTGCGGCCGATCATGATGACCGTGGCGGCCATCATCGCGGGCCTCCTGCCAATCATGCTGGGCGGGGGCACCGGTTCCGAGGTGATGCGACGGATTGCCGCGCCGATGGTAGGCGGCATGGTCAGCGCCACGATCCTGACTTTGATCGTGATTCCGGCTATGTTCCTCCTCTGGCGTGGACATTCACTTGAACAGATCAACGCGGACAACAAGGAGGCAGTCAGTGGATAACAGACGTTATTGGCGTATCGCCGTCACCGGGTTCCTGGTGAGCGGGATCTTCGGTCTCATTCAAGTTGCGGCTGGCGAGGAGAGTGCCATTGCTCGCTGGTATACCGGGCAACAGGTTGAGCAAGGCAAGACGCTTTATCTCGCGCATTGTATTGCCTGCCACAATCAACAGGCGACAGGAACGACCGAGTGGCGGAGGACCGGCGCGGATGGCAATTACCCGCCGCCGCCACTCAATGGTACGGCGCACGCCTGGCATCATGCGCTGTCTGTGCTGGAACGTTCCATTGCACAAGGCGGTGTTCCGAACGGCGGTGTCATGCCAGGGTTTGCCGCAACGCTGAGCCAGCAGGAGATACGGGCGACGATTGCCTATTTTCAATCTTTCTGGCCGGACGAAATTTACGCACGCTGGCATGCGATCAACAATCGTTAGTGAAGCGAACGCGTCAATAATTGTTTTTTTGATATCGAATGAAGAGGTGTGATCATGAACACGACAAACAGTGAAAACAGTCCAGCAAAAGGGAAAAGAAGCGTTCCGTGGTTGTTATTGACGACCAGTGCAGCGGCGCTGGCGTTGGTGGCATTAATCGTCTGGCCCGGTGCGCCGGAACCGTTGGCGGACGAAGCCGATATCGTCGTTTACAAAACGCCGTCGTGCAGTTGCTGCAAAGAGTGGATAAAGCACCTGGAGTCGGCCGGTATGGACGTCAATGTCGTTAACGTCAACACCACGCAGCCCGTGCAGGCGCGTGTCGGTGTACCGCGTGCGCTGGGCTCCTGTCATACAGCAGTGATTGGTGACTATTGGATTGAAGGACACGTTCCCGTCGACCTTATTCTAAAACTTGCCGCGGACAAACCCGATAATATTCGCGGTCTGGCGGTGCCCGGCATGGTCATGGGCTCCCCGGGAATGGAAGGCCCCAATCCGTCAACGTACGACATAGTGGCGCTTGATTCCAGCGGCCGTGCGGTGGTCCATGCGACGCGCGAGGGTCGATCGGAATAGTAGAGACTGGCGTTTGTACCGAATGACTGGCGCGGACGGTCGAGACAGCGATAATCAAGAAGGCGACATTGAAGCGGCTGAGAACGGAGTCCGCGTACGGACTTCGTTCAATGCCACAGAAGATTGAGGGAGATACGTTATGACTGCGAAGTGGACATGCCCGATGCACCCTGAAGTCTCGTCCGAGCATGCGGGCAACTGCCCGAAATGCGCAATGGCGCTGGAAAAGGTCGTGGTGGCGACTAAGGCCCGTCAATATGTGTGCCCCATGCACGCAGAAATTATTCGTGACGAGCCTGGTGAGTGCCCGATCTGTGGCATGACGCTGGAGCCCATGCTGGTTGCCGAGGACGAGGACGACAACGAAGAACTGATCGACATGACGCGGCGCTTCTGGATTAGCGTGATTTTTACGGTGCCGTTGTTTCTTATCGCGATGGGCGACTTGTTGCCTGGAAAACCGATGAGCAGCCTGTTACCGAATACCGTGCGACCCTGGGTGGAATTGTTTTTGGCGACACCGGTCGTGTTATGGGGAGCGTGGCCGTTTTTCGTGCGCGGTTGGCGGTCGGTGGTTACGATGAACCTGAACATGTTCACGTTGATCGGGCTGGGTGTCGCGGTTGCTTATGGCTATAGCCTGGTCGCGGCGGTTATGCCGTCGCTGTTTCCGGATGCATTCCGGGACGTAAACGGACATGTTGCATTGTATTTCGAGGCGGCCGGGGTCATCGTTACGCTGGTTTTGCTGGGCCAGGTCTTGGAACTGCGTGCGCGCAGCCAGACAGGCTCGGCGATAAAAGCGCTGCTTGGCCTGACGCCTAAAACTGCCAGGCGCGTATCGGCCACCGGTGAGGAAGAAGACGTTCCGATTGAATCCATTTTGGTGGGTGACCTGTTGCGCATCCGTCCGGGCGAAAAGGTTCCGGTCGATGGTCGGGTGACTGAGGGCCACAGTTCTGTGGACGAATCCATGGTTTCGGGCGAACCGGTCCCGGTCGAAAAACGCACCAACGACCAGGTTATTGGCGGGACTGTAAACGGAACCGGCGCGCTCGTAATACGGGCGGAAAGAGTCGGCGCCGACACACTGCTTTCGCGAATTGTACAAATGGTGGCCGATGCGCAACGTAGCCGCGCACCGATTCAGAAACTGGCCGATACGGTGGCCGGGTATTTCGTGCCGGCGGTCGTCCTTGCATCGATTATCTCCTTTGTCGTGTGGGCCCTGGTGGGGCCGGAACCGAGCATGAGTTACGCACTTATTAACGCCATTGCCGTGCTGATTATTGCTTGTCCCTGCGCGCTGGGCCTGGCGACGCCGATCTCGATCATGGTGGCAACCGGCAGAGGGGCAAGCATGGGCGTATTGTTCAAGAACGCCGAAGCCGTTGAGTTGATGCGCGATATCGATACGCTCGTCGTTGACAAGACCGGCACGCTCACCGTTGGCAAACCGGAAGTGGCCGCGGTGTTGTGTGCCGAGGGCTGGGATGAGACCTCGCTTTTGCGGCTCGCGGGCAGTGTTGAGCGAAGTAGCGAACATCCCTTGTCGGCGGCGATCGTTTCCTACGCTGAGGCACAGGGGATAGAACTAACGGTTGCAGAAGACTTCAATTCGATCACGGGCAAGGGCGTGGTGGGAACGGTTGATGACCGTGTCACCGCCATTGGGAACAGCGCATTGTTAAAGGATCGAAACGTTGACGCGGGTGACCTTACGCGGCGTGCTGATGAACATCGGGCGAAAGGTGAGACTGCGATGTACGTGGTAGTCGACGAGAAGATCGCGGCGGTCGTTGTGGTCGCGGATCCGATCAAGGAATCGACTTACGATGCAATCCAGCGGCTTCATCAGGAGAAAGTCTCGATCGTAATGTTGACCGGCGATAACGAAAAGACCGCCCAGGCGGTTGCCAGTCGTCTGGGCCTGGAGCGCGTGTTCGCTGATGTATTGCCGGCACAGAAGTTGGCGGTCGTCAAAGAACTGCAGGCCGACGGGCGCATTGTTGCGATGGCTGGCGACGGTGTGAACGATGCCCCGGCCCTGGCGCAGGCGCAAATTGGCATTGCGATGGGCACGGGTACCGATGTTGCGATGGAAAGTGCCGGAGTCACCCTGGTGAAAGGCGATTTGCGCGGCATCGCGAGCGCGCGTGCATTGAGTCGCGCTACCATGCGGAACATCCGGCAAAATCTGTTTTTTGCGTTCGCTTACAACGCGCTGGGAATACCGGTGGCGGCGGGCGTTTTGTATCCGGTGTTCGGACTGTTGCTTAGCCCGATGATCGCGGCAGCTGCAATGTCTTTGAGTTCGGTATCGGTCATTGCCAACGCGCTTCGGCTGCGAAAATTTACAGCTACGACGTAACTCGCCGTAGCCGGGTTTGCGATTTTTTCCGGAGGTCCTCTTTTCAGTCGAGGACGTTTATGTCTATCTGTACGCGAGCGGCGAATAACGTTGAGGGCGAGAAGCCGAACATTCCGCGGAAGGAGTTACTCATGTGTGCGGCATCGGCGAAACCGGCGGTGTGCGCGGCCTCTGTTAAGCTCGCACCATCGACAGCGAGGCGAACGACTTGTCGCATTCTGGTCCACACGGTGAAGCGTCGAATGGGAATTCCCATTTGTTCGCGGAATAAATGCGTCAATCTGCCGGGGGAAAGGTGCACTGCGTCTGCCAGGTGGGGCAGGGTATGCGAGCGACCGGGTTCGTTACGAATGATCTGAACGACTTGTTCGATGCGCGCATCACGCTGGCAGACCGGTTCCGCAATTGAACCAAGTCCCAGCGCGGCGACGCAGATCGACCAGGCCGTATGTCCATCTCCACCTTCTGCGAACAAATCCTGGAGTGCCTGCACTCCTTCAGAGCTCGGCCGCAGAATTTCCAGCGCGGCGGGGGGCTCTTGCCACAGAGGTTGTATCAATGGCTGGTATTCCGTGCTGTCGGGTTCCAGATAGAGCGACAGGACGCGGGCGTCGCCTGCATCGATCCGATGTGCCTGGTCCGGTGAGATAAATATACCGGACACGTCCAGCACCTTGTCGGCATGGGATACGCGGATTTTCTCAGTGGAATCCAGCGAGACGCAAAATTGCGCCGCGTGATGGCGGTGAAGATCGTTCTCCGGACTTACGCCGAGAAACACAATGCGGTGGTGCCATAAATAGAGACGATACATCGGTGATCGGACTCGTCAGAATCGGAGAGCGACCCAGATTAGCCAGTTTTTACAAGCATTGCGCTGTTTCCATCGGCAATATAATTGACCTGTTCAATGCGTAGAGAGAGGGTTTTATGGCGGTCTTGCGAAATTTCAGATATTTCCGACTTTGTTTGCTCGATGGATCGGGCGGGCCCGAACGGTGAGCGGTGACCGCGAAGCTTATATTCCGGCGCTGAGATACGCGTGGTTAACGCCGATTTACGACACGGTGGTGCGCTGGACTACCCGTGAGTCGACGTTCAAGCGTGCGCTTGTGGCACAAGCAGACGTCCAACCGCAGCATCGTTTACTCGATGTGGGTTGCGGCACGGCCACACTGACAATCGCGATCAAAGTCGACTGTCCCGATGCGGATGTTGCAGGTCTTGACGGTGATCCGGGGATTCTGGCGACGGCCGGGGAAAAGGCCGCCAGAGCGGGGGTGAGCATTGCATTGGAGCAGGGCTACTCGTTCGCGCTGCCGTATGGCGATAACTCGTTCGATCGGGTCGTTAGCAGCCTCTTTTTTCACCATCTGACCACCGAGAATAAACGGCGTACCCTGGCGGAAATCATGCGTGTCCTGAAACCGGGCGGTGAAGTACATATCGCCGATTGGGGCAAACCGCAAAATTTTGTCATGCGCAGCGTATTCTTTCTGGTACAACTACTTGACGGCTTCGAAACGACGGCCGACAACGTGCAGGGCCGGTTGCCCGCATTGATCGGGGAGGCCGGCTTTCAGGGTATCAATAAGACGGCCGAATGGGCAGCGCCGCTTGGGACGATCGCGTTGTTGACGGCCATCAAGTCTGCATAATCCCGATTGAGGAACTCATTTATGAAGGTTGGAAAACTACGCTGCTGGTTTTGCCGGATGCAGGATCCGACTCGCTGGCTGGGAATGCCGTTATGTCCAATTTGCCGCGACCAGGTGTACGATTTTCTCTGGGTTAGCCTGGTCCAGACCATCGTTTGGATGTTTGGCGGCATCAGTGGACTATTTTTCATGATTGACGAATTGTTGCTGTTTTTTGTGCTGATAATTATCAAGCATCGAGTGCCCGTACCGTGGGAGCAGCACGACGCAAAATAGTCAGAACAGATCCGTCTACGTGAAGTCTTGCATTCGATCTTCAACCGGTCTACGCTCGCCCTCATGGGACTTGGGCAGACTATCAGGGTGTACGTGCTGATTGCGGCAATCGGCTTCTCGTCCTTCGCAGGTGCAGCGGATCCGTGTGCCGGGCCCGGTGGCGAGGCCATTACGTCTCTATCAATGTCTCTGTCGATGCCGGCAGACTTGTCCACCGATCAAGCTCATCAACACGGCGGCGCAGCCCAGGAACAGGCGGACGATAGCGAGTGCCCCTGTTGCGACGATTGCCCCGTGCCGTGTGTGTTTTCTGCCTGCAATCCGGCCGCAACCTCGGTTTTTTCAGTTGATTCGGATTTTGAGCGGCCTCGCCAGTTTGATCATATCGTGACTTTCGTGCGCGATGGCCCTGTTCCTTACCCTCCTTTCAGACCCCCTACTTACTCGTCGTAATTGAGCGCTGCGTGGCGCTGTGCAAGGGCGTATCTGGCAGTTGTCATATCGCTCTGACGCACTGTGCTAACAATCCGCTCACTGTTTTTGGCGAGCCACGTCAGTACGGTGTCAAATTCAGGTATGACTTTCAAACAACGCGTGAGAATCAGGCGCTGGCTGTTGATATAACGAGGTCAGGTGCCAGCGAAATTCGAGCGCTGCAAGCTATAGAAAATCACATCGAGAACGCATTATGAATCACAAAAAGCGAATTATTTCGCCTTTCGAGTCGGGGCCGATATCCCGCCGTAAATTTGTAACCGGCGCGGCCGCCGGAGGCGCATTGCTGGGCCTTGGACTGCAGTCGGATCCGACATTGGCCGCGGCTTCTACGCGCCAGTCAGTGCCCACGTTACGTGGCTCGAGTTTCGATATTGACATTGGCTACAAAACGGTCAACTTCACCGGACACGAGCGCCCCGCAACCGCATTTAACGGAACCGTTCCCGGCCCGGTATTGCGCTGGAAAGAGGGCGAGCGAGTGACGCTGCGGGTCACGAATCACCTGGCGCACGACTCATCCATTCATTGGCACGGGATGATTCTGGAAGCGGCGATGGACGGTGTGCCCGGCATCAGCTTTGACGGTATAAAACCCGGCGAAACATTCACCTACCAGTTTGACGTACGACAGAACGGTACGTTCTGGTACCACAGTCATTCCGATTTTCAGGAGCAAACCGGATTGTACGGTGCCATCGTCATTGATCCGGCCAAACCCGATCCGGTTAGCTTTGATCGCGACTACGTCGTGGTTCTTTCCGACTGGAGCGACGAAACACCGGAAAGGATCTACCGCAAGCTCAAGAAGCAAAGCGACTACTACAATTTCCGTCAAAGAACCGCCGGCGATTTCTTCCGGGACGTGTCGGAAAAAGGTCTGGGCCAGACGCGTAAAGACCGCGCGATGTGGAATCAGATGCGGATGAGCGACAGGGATCTGTCGGACGTGACCGGCTACACGTATACCTTCCTGATGAATGGCGCGACACCGGATGACGGTTGGCTCGGCTTGTTCAAGAGAGGCGAAAAAATCCGCCTTCGGTTCGTCAATGGCTCCGCAATGAGCATTTACGATGTCCGAATTCCTGGTCTAAAAATGACCGTGGTCGCCGCTGACGGGCAGAATATCGAGCCGGTATCGATCGATGAGTTTCGCATCGCAGTCGCGGAAACGTATGACGTGATTGTCGAACCCAATGCCGATAGCGCGTACACCATTTTCGCTCAGAATATCGACAGGACCGGTTACGCACGCGGGATCCTGAGTCCGGATCCAAACTGGACGGCTGAAGTACCGCCGCTGGATCCACCGCCGCTGTTAGGTCACCGCGACATGGGCATGGGTGATATGAGCGGTATGTCGGGCATGGATCATGACATGAGTGGCATGTCAGGTATGTCAGGTATGGATCATGACATGAGCAGTATGTCCGGTATGGACAACAATAACAGCGAGGCTTCCGGCAAGAGTGGCATGGATCACGACATGAGCGGCATGTCAGGCATGAGTGGTATGGATCACAGCAAGCACGATATGAGCGGTATGTCGGGCATGCAGGAGATGCCACAAAAGGGCGGCGAGATGCTTGACCCGGCTGGATATGGAAGCAAGCGCAAGATCACGCACGTGGCGACGGAGTTCGGCCCCCATGTGGATATGCGGGCAGCGACGCCGGCGGACGGGCTGTCTGACCCGGGTATCGGTTTGCGTGACAATCAGCGTTTGTACAACCGGCGCGTACTGACGTACGCCGACATTCGCAATCTTGAACAGACAGAGGATCGACGCGATCCTGAGCGGGAAATCGAACTGCATCTTACGGGCAATATGACTCGATATATGTGGTCGATGAACGGTATTAAATTCAAGGAAGCCGATTTACTTCGTCTCAGTTTTGGCGAGAGAGTTCGTATCAGCCTGGTCAACGATACGATGATGACGCACCCCATTCATTTGCACGGGATGTGGAGTGAACTGGAAACCGGCGATCCCGAATACATGCCTCGAAAACACACGGTGATCGTTCAACCCGGCTCAAGAATCAGCTATCTGGTGACGGCTGATGCGATGGGCGGGTGGGCTTTCCATTGCCATTTGATTTACCACATGCCGGGGATGTTCCGCGAAGTGAGGGTCAGTTAAATGAGCACTCAGACGCTAAGAAACGGTATTTTTTCGACTATTCTGGTGGTCGTCGGCTTGTTGTGTTCGGGCACCGCCAGTGCCGCGGCGGCGGACGATCCTCTAATAGTCATGGGCATACTGGATCAATTCGAGTGGAGCGACGCGTCCGGCGACAGCACGTTGTCCTGGGATGCGCAGGGCTGGCTCGGTAAAGACTTGCGTAAACTGTGGATGAAGACCCGAGGCGATCGCAGCGACGGAAACACGGAGGAGGCCGAACTGCAGTTTCTGTACAGCAGGGCGTTTGCCCGCTATTGGGACTTTCAGGTCGGTGTGCGGCAGGATTTCGAACCCTCACCGAGTCGAACCTGGGCAGCCATCGGCGTGCAGGGTCTGGCTCCCTACTTCTTCGAAACGGATATCGCTTTTTTTGTCGGTGAGTCGGGCCGTACAGCGCTTCGGTTCGAGAGTGAATATGATCTGTTGATTACGCAACGCCTGATACTTTCGCCCGATTTCGAGCTTAATTTTTACGGTAAGAATGATGCGAATATCGGTGTGGGTTCCGGGCTGTCGGACGCTGAAATCGGCGTAAGATTGCGTTACGAATTTCGCCGTCAATTTGCTCCGTACGTTGGTCTTAACTGGACGAAGGTATTCGGCAATACGGCGGACTTCGCGAGAATCAACGGGCAAGACGTCTCCGACCTGCAGCTGGTCGTCGGCCTTCGGGGTTGGTTCTAGGATGATGATTAGTGATATTTCGTTGCGGGTCTGTTGTACCCTGAACCGGATAGCATTCTAATAAAAAGACACTGGAGACTTAAATGATTACTCAAACGCGTATCGCATTTTGTGCGGTCATCGCACTTTTGGTGCAACCGTTGTTCATACAAGCAGCGCAAGCTGCGCAAGACGATGCTGCGAAACTGGCTGAAATTATCCAGGCAATCGCGAGAGGCTGGGAGCAGGCCGACGGCACACCTTTTCGCGACCACTATCTGGATTTTGAAGGCGCTCGATACATTGAAGGAGGCGGCCAGAATAACGGTCTTTCCGATCTGGTCGAACACCACGTAGAGCCGGAGGGTGATGCACTCGATGGCCTGACGCTGCAGTTTAAAAACATCGAATCTCATGTAGAGGGTGATTTTGCCTGGGCTATCGCTGATACCGAAATAAAAGCGACCATCAAGAGCGATAAACGTGAACTGCACAATCGTGGTCACGAAACATTCCTTTTTCGACGCGTTGACGGGGAATGGAAGGTCGTTCATACACACAGCTCGTCACGACCCGTCGTCAAAGAGAGCGACCACGAACACTAGTGGTGCGGGATTCACTGCACCGGCAACAAAAAACCGAAAGACTTTGATCGATCAACGAAGGAGAAGTAAGTGAAAAAGGTAATTTTAATGGCACTGGTTGGCGCACTGCCGGCGATAGCCCTGGCGGGGTGTGGTGGTTCCGAAGCGCAGGATACAGGCGGACTGGATACCGCAGACAACAGCCAGGCGACGGAGCAGCATAGTCACGAAGCGGGCGGCCACGATGAGGAAGCGACTGCGGAGGCAACGGAAGAGCATGGACACGATTCCGATGGTGACGAGGGTCACGATGCTGTCGAAAGCGAGCACAATTCAGACGGGCATTCACACGAAGCCGCAGCGAGTGCGACGCAAGAGCACAGCCATGACGATCAGAGTAGCGAAGGTCACGAACACGGCTCCCCTGCGGGTACTGCTGGCAATGCAGCCGACGTTAGTCGCACGGTCAAAATCGGCATGAACGATACCATGCGATTTACGCCGGACAGCGTTTCTGTCAAAGCGGGAGAAACAATCCGCTTCTCTATTCACAACAACGGGAAAATCCCGCACGAGTTCGTGATTGGTTCTATGTCGGAACTCCTGGAGCATGCCGAAATGATGAAGAAAATGCCGGGTATGCAGCATGCTGAATCAAATATGCTGACGCTGGACGCGGATGCCGACGGCGAGATTATCTGGAAGTTCGGTGAAGCTGGCAGCGTCGATTTTGCCTGCCTCATTCCGGGTCACCTCGAGGCCGGAATGAAAGGTGCTGTAGCCGTAGAATAGTGAGCGGACAAGCGGTTTTCGTTCAGCTCGGAGTTCATCAACCGGGACGATAGTGAGCGGAATTCGTGAAATGACACGGAGACGCTGGTGATTAGCCAGCGTTTCCGTGGCGATTGATATTGGTTCCGGGCTACGACCGAGCTTCGACACACTCGACTTGTCCCGGGCCATGCGCGACAGGGGGCTCTGCCAGCTATGCAGTGCGGACAGGCGAGTTAGAACGTATCACCGCGACGCCCCGGGCGATCATCGAGCAGGGCAAGGAAAGCGACGAACTGAATCAGAGTCTCGACACGAATCTCGCCCTCGACCTGATATACGGTCCGATTTATTACCGCTTGCTGGTAGGGCATCAGCCCATTGACGATGCATTGGCCAAGGGGCTGTCTGGCACAGTGGTTTCAGCGCTGCGTACCGCAAGCAACTGAGATCTTGTCGGAAGACCGCCGTCTCGCTGGTTATTTAATCGCGAAAACAGACCCGTGTGATTGACAGGTGGGAATTCGAACGTGCCCGGGTAACATTTCGTTACGGCGTACTCTTTCTCGATTCACTATCAGCACTTTGAATACGAAAGGAAACTCCGGGTTCGCCGTTATCATCGGTGAAACAGGCAGGCTGGCGCCTTTACCGGCGCAGGTATAGCTCGGCGATAATCAAATTGGGTATCCAGCAAAGCCAGCCGACGTAATTGGAGGTTTCGGCATAGTCCATGCCGCCGAGAATGAAAAAGAACGGCAAGACCAGCCGCAACGTCACGGCAGCGAATGTCAGCGCATACGAGCGGATCATCCAGCGCCGATGCGCGGCTATCCGGCCGGCCATGGCCAGGCGGACTGCCTGCGCTGTTACCCCGAGCCAGAGGATCGCCAACGCACCGAATCCCGCCGCGGCGATTGGCCGTTCGAATGAGCCGAGCGCTAAAGCCAGCCCGGCGATGCCGCCTGTTAGCACCGCGAGTCCGTAAATACGCCCGCTCCATCGGTGCAGTGCCGGCCTGGCGCTGCGCAAGCGCGGTAAGAATTGAAAAAGCCCGAGAACCAGGGCAACCGGCGATGCGAATATGTGCAGCAGGAAGACGAGATTGCGATCGGTGATATGGCCCAGCATGCTCGGAAAGGCAGCCTCCAGCCCCAGTGCTAGAAACCGGTAAGACACCAGCGAGACTGCAAGCGCGGCAAGCCAGAACAGAGAAAAGCCTATTTTTGTAGTGTAGCGCATCGAATTTCCACCTTGACGATGTCAAGTTCCGGCCGCTTTTATCCCACACGACCTTGACAATGTCAAGCCAGCGGTTTACACAGTCTTCATGCCCACTAAAGCAAACAAAAGTCATCATCACGGCAACCTGAAAACGGTATTGGTGGACGCCGGACTACAGTTGTTGGCGGAAGGTGGGCTTGCCGCCCTGACTTTGCGCAAATGCGCGGCTCGGGCCGGCGTCTCGCATGCCGCGCCCGCCCACCATTTCGATGGATTGAAAGGGCTGCGGACTGCAATCGCAACCGCAGGATTCAAGGCATTCGCCAAGGCAATGATTGAGCAACGCGACTCGGCGGCCGATTCTCCCCACGCCAGGCTTGCCGCGATCGGCCGCGGATACCTGTCTTTCTCCGAAAACAATGAGGCGCTGGCAACGCTCATGTTCATGACGAAAGAGACCTTCACCGACGATCCTGACTATCAACTAGCCGGCGAGGCCGCCTATCAGGTGCTCGCCGACGCTTGCACACCTTTCAAATCCGGCGCCGCCGGAGCGAAAGGCACCGAGGTGCTGGTCTGGTCGCTGGTTCAGGGGTATGCCAGCCTGGCACGCAGCGGACAGATTGACCCGCACGAGACACCGTATGCAGAAATCCTGCCGCTGCTCGCGCTGCAATTGCGATAAGCCGTTCACAGGATATAAATGGGGACACCCATTATTGGTGGGCTTTATTTCTGCCCGACGGGATTGCCGTGCCGGCGACCGGCTATCACTTGCGTGACAGGCTGGACACACAAAGTATCACTTGCGTGACAGGCTGGACACACAAAGTGATGATATTTCCAGTCCGCTCAACAATCCTCCCGCGGGAGCTTTGTTGAGCGTTGTGGAAAATTTCGCGCAGGAGTACCTGGAGGGTGGGACGGAGCAAGTTACCGCTCGCAAGCCAACTCGAGGTGCTCTCGTAGCAGGCGCCTCGTTTCATCGGCCAGATACGCTCTAGCACCCGCTTCGCCGTGAGTCCTGATTGTGGCCAGATAGGCCGAAAAGATCGTTGGATTGGAAAACATTAGCCGCTCGATGATTGCGTGGTCCTTGCCGATGTCGTCCAGCCGTTCTTGTCGGAACGCTTGTCGCCGTTCCTTAACAGCCGCGAGTTTGTCCTCTTCCCCAAGCGCTTCGAGTGCCAGTTTCTGTATTGCACGGCCAATCGTAACGCTGATATCGGTCTTCCCCTGATTCTCAGCAAGCTCGCCATAGCCGAGACACGTGTATGCCCAATCTGCGCTGCGTAACGACTGCTCTTTGCACATGGTCGTGTAATCATCGTAGCGCTGGAGTTTCGTCGCGGCGATACCAAAAGCCATTCTTGCACAGCGAAGGTATAGTCGCTGCCAGCGGCCGTGAATCCACGTTCGATCATCTCTATCGTTTCGGTCAAATATATACGTGTCTCAGCGGCCGTAGCGGCCTGTCGCATAGCTTCAAGTGCGGCATCGGTTTCGCCTGCTTTATATCTGTTCGCGGCGACACGGAGCCACGATTCGCTATTCTGTCCGTCGATCATCAGCAGTTGTCGTTCCCAGTCTGCTAAATCACAGGCCGTAGCGTCGCTCTCTTCAGTACAGATTCTTACGGCACTCCACATCAGAAAAGGTTCGTTTGGGCTCTGCGAGATCGCACGATGCAGCAGTTCGATTCGTGAAGTCGAATCGTCCTCCAGCAAAGCGGCCACGTGCAGGTGTTCCGTCGATGGCGATACCGAGAGTCGGTCCGAAATGTTCTGCATCAGTTCGTTCAGCATTTCGGTTTCGGCCTGTATTTCCTCGGCAGTCCGTTCTTCGTTTTTCGATGGCCCGCGCTCACCTGAACAGAGTTTTATAAGAGAGGAGCGCAATTCCCCCTCGGGGAACTCGTCTATCGGAGCGGCCGATGCCGTAGCGGGCTGGCTTCCTGGTACAGCCTGGACGGGAGCGGTCGATTCCGGGTCGTTCTGTGGCTCACGGAGTCCAGGCATGGCCGCCAACACGATCAATACAACAATCAACGCGATCACGGCGGAAGAACGGCGAGTCAAAGTCATGTTGATGTAAACGTACCTTTCATCGGCATAACGAGCAATATTCCTGCCTTTTCCCGAAGCATCCACCTGAGCGAGGCGCTACAGTCCCAATTGGCTGTGTGATCCAAGGCGGTCGAGTTGTAATTTGGCTTGATGTGGCAATACCGGGGTCCTTCCACTCGCCAGTCAGCGCATGGTCGCGAAACTTTTCTGCTAATGGTTGATCAACTGCAAGTAACGTCAGGATCTCTATTAACTCGTTTGCTAGGATGGCCCGATGCCGACCTTTTGATTCCCTCTTGTAGTCGCGTTTGAATTGAGTGGTACGCTCAATCGTCCGTATTCAAGTCGGCCATCAGGTCATCCACAGTATCGAATGCCGGCAAATTGCCACGGCGCGCTTCTTTCATGGCCTCGATGGTCTCTGCGCTGGGTACCAGCGGCTCAAAAGGCAACGCCTTCTCGCGAGCTACTCGAGTGAGCAAGATACGGAATGCATCGGACACGGTCAGTCCCATTGCCTCAAGGACAACGGTCGCTTCTTCTTTTATGTGTGCGTCAATTCGCGCACGTACCACGGCATTTGCAGCCATAATAGAATCCTCTAAATTATGAGCTACATTGTAGCCCAAAATAGACTCTCGATCAATTGCAGAAGGCCGCTAAACTCAATAATTTCACCAATTTACGTCCAGCGACTTATGACGCGAGTGATCGCCCATTTTGAATATGTTGGCGCGATTCCGCGCCGCAATTGTTGCGGGCGGTCTTAAGGTCTGTGTCAGGATAGGTGCGCAGTGAAATCATGTTGGGAATGTCGTTATGGCGGTAACGGAAACGCCACCATTTCGCCCCTGATGGCTGTACGAGTACAACCAAACCCCCACCGTCTGACATTGAATGCGCTCGCTCTTTGGACTTGGCAGCGTCGAGTTCTTTTTGTTTCAGTTTATTGAGTTGCCCTGCCATTGTGTATAGCCACATTCTGAGTCTCAGGTTATACCCACTATTATACCCATCGGACCGTTCTGCCCAAGGAGGACGGAACAATCTAAAAGCGTCTTAAGACGTTGGTATATAAGGGGTTTAAGGTAGATTTAGAGGGGTTCGCCAGACTTTATTGAACCCCTCTAAACCCGGTGCTGGTGGAGGCGGCGGGAATCGAATTCCCCAATCGGCCCCTCTAGTCGATTCGAGTGTTCCTGCATACTGCCGATTGATCTTTAGTAATGGCACGATAGCGAAGCCAGGCCGACGCGCGATTCCCGTCGCCTCTACCCACAAAAAAGGCCTCCGTTCAGGAAGCCTTTAATTGTTGGTGGAGGCGGCGGGAATCGAACCCGCGTCCGCAAGTCCTCCGCGCTGAGGTCTACATGCTTATTCCGTCATTAATCTCATCACTGGCTA
>JAADHU010000017.1 GCA_013151645.1 Gammaproteobacteria bacterium
GCGGAGAGGGCGGGATTCGAACCCGCGGTACGCTATAAACGCACACTCACTTTCCAGGCGAGCGCCTTCAACCACTCAGCCACCTCTCCATTAAACTTTCCAGTCAATCACTCCCCCGAGGGCGGGATTGATTCGGGCCTGCGGCCCTCACCCCTTCGGGGCGCACTGCGTGCGTCCAAATTCGCTACGCGAATTTGTCGAACCCGCGGTACGCTATAAACGCACACTCACTTTCCAGCCAACCACAGCCCAAGGGCCGGATCGCTTCTAAATCCCTTTCGACTGCAATACCGGCGGCAAATCCAGGCACGGCGAGCCGTCCGGACGAGCATCTCGAGGCGATGCCGATGGGACGGTCAGTTCCTTGGAAGCCTCTAGCTCGTCCAGATCATCGGGTGCGTCGATTCTTGTTCCCGCGCGCGCCTTTTGGTAGCGCTGCGGGTCATCGCAGGACAGATCCTTGGCGCAACCGGCAAACACGGTGCAGACCATGATTATCAGGGCCAGACCCTTCATTCTCATAGGTTCCCCCCCGAACAAACGTAAAATTTCAGCATTAGCTGCGTCATTAATTCTCGCCAGAAATCAGCCGGCGATGGTACTGTTCACATACAGCGCTGGCAAGCCGTGAAACAAACTTCTCGTCGGCCCGTCAGTGGACAGTAACCGTAAACAACACCAGCAATCGAATAAGGTTTTACATTAATTAAATGACACAACTTATTGTTTTATCAGTTCTTGGAACAGATCGACCCGGCATCGTCGATGACATAACCAAGGTCATTCTGGCATGCGGCGGCAATATTGACGAAAGTCGTATGACAGCCCTCGGCAAAGAATTTGCGATGTTACTGCTGATTTCCGGCAACTGGCATACATTGAGCAAGCTCGAGGCCAGTCTCGACAAGCTCGCCGCTACCAACAATCTCACGGTCACCATGAAGAAAACCGACCTGCGTGAGGACACCAAAGAATGCATGCCTTATGGTGTCGACATCGTCTGCCTCGACGAACCCGGCATCGTTTTCAGTCTTGCCAATTTCTTCGCATCACGAAAGATCGAGATTTCGGAGCTCGTAACGCGGCGCTATGCAGCGGCGCATACCGGCGCCCCCATGTTCTCGTTACAAATGAGTATTAACCTGCCCGGCTCGGTGCACATATCGCAACTGCGGGATGAATTCATGGAAATTTGCGACCAACTCAATCTCGATGCGCTGCTGGAACCCGTCAAACCCTGAGCAAATAACC
Organism: Gammaproteobacteria bacterium; assembly: GCA_013151645.1. Lineage (GTDB taxonomy): Bacteria > Pseudomonadota > Gammaproteobacteria > Steroidobacterales > Woeseiaceae > JAADHU01. Next base: position 1,252 of record JAADHU010000017.1, read on the forward strand.
ACAAGGAGATCTTGCATTGAGTGGACCCACGATGAACCGGGTAGTCGCTGATTTTAAATGTGCGTCAACCGGAGACAAGACCGTACGGTTAAAAGACCTGCGAGGAAAGAAAGTTATCTTGTATTTCTACCCGAAAGACAACACCCCGGGCTGCACCACCGAGGGCCAGGATTTCAGGGATCTGTACGCAAAGTTCAAACGCCAGAACGCCATCGTATTTGGTGTTTCTCGCGACAGCCTGGCGTCCCATGAAAAATTCAAGGCAAAACAGGGCTTTCCTTTCGATCTGTTATCGGACCCGGACGAGAAGCTTTGCCGGCGCTTCGATGTCATCAAGGAAAAAATGCTGTACGGGCGCAAATTTATGGGTATTGAAAGAAGCACCTTCCTGATTGATGAGGACGGCAAGCTGCGCGCCGCATGGCATAAAGTCAAAGTGAAAAATCACGCGCAGGAAGTGCTAGACTCCCTGAAGAAAGGTTGACCCAATAATTGCAGCAAACTCAAGTTGTTATGTAACACCGAATCGATGAAATTCATGCGATAATGGGACCGGAGTATTTCTCGGGAGTGGTTCCCGGGGAACGGATGGGCTCGCGCCCAGTCTTATTCTGCAGAGCTTGAGCCAGAGAACGTCATCTTGATTTTGCGACAAATACAAAAATTCGTGCTGGTAGTGGCAATAGCCGGATTGTTGCTGCTGATCGGGCAACCACAGGCAGCGGAAATCAAGCTGCCGGATATGGGCAGTCCCGCCGACGCCGTTTTATCCAAATCGGACGAGGCCCAGATCGGCCGCTCCATCATGCGCCAGATCCGGGCCAGCGGTTCGCTGGTTGAAGATCCGCAAGTCAATGAATACATTAACGATATCGGACACCGTATTTCGGCCTACGCAAACGACAGCGGGCGGAAATTCACGTTCTTCGTGATCGATGACCCCAGCATCAACGCATTCGCCTTGCCAGGGGGATATATCGGTGTTCACACCGGGCTGATCGAGGCGAGCCGCAGCGAAGACGAACTGGCCGGCGTTCTCGCCCACGAAATTGCACACGTCACGCAACGGCATATAGCGCGCGCGGTAACGGCCGGCCGGCGACAAAGCATTCTGAGTACCGCCATCATGCTCGGCGCAATCCTTGCCGGAGCGGCCGGAGCCGGTGCCGATGTAATGCAAGGCGGCATTTCCGTTGCACAGGGTACCGCTGCGCAGCAGCGAATCGATTTCACACGCAGCAATGAGTATGAAGCCGATCGCATCGGTATATCGGCGCTCGCGGATTCCGGCTTCGACCCTGAAGGCATGGCCTCCTTTTTTGAAGTGATCTCAAGAAACACCCGCCCGGTCGAATCCCGCATGCCGGCGTTCCTGCGAACGCACCCGGTTAGCAGCGCGAGAATTGCTGAAGCGAGAAATCGCGCGCGCAGCTACCCGTCCGTACAAACCGATGACTCGCACAACTACGGTATCGTCCGTGCCCGGCTCATGGCCAATGGTGAGGAAACCGCCGAGGATGCGGTCGCCCTGTTCGAAACCAGGAACTACGAACAGCAAACCGATGCAGCGCGATACGGCCGCGCTGTCGCCTACCTTCGCGCGGGCCGCGACAATGAGGCCAACCGGATTTTTGAAGACTTGATCAGTCGGGATCAGCAGGTCATTGCCTATCATATTGGTCTCGCCCAGGCGCAACTGGCGCTGGAACGTGTGGATGAATCCCAGGCCACCTTCGAACGAGCGATTGAATTATTTCCCAGAAATGTACCGCTGGTCGTTCACTATGCGGAAGCATTGCTGCAATTTGACCAGCCTCAAAAAGCGCATAAGCTGCTGCTGGATCTACTCAACAATGTGCCACCCACGCCGGAGCAGATTCGCCTGATCGCACGCGCGGCCATCGACGCAGGTGATGCCGCGGAAGCACATTATTATATGGCAGAATATCGATTCATGATCGGCGACCTGGTCGGCGGCGTCGGTTTTTTGCAGCGTGCCCTGAACCTGCCGGAACTCGAAGAGATTCAACGAATTCGTTACGAGGCCCGTATCGATTTCATCCAGGAATTTATGTCCGAAGAACAATTGCAGCAAATGCAACGCAACCGACCACGTGGCCCGGTTGCCGGCCTGGTACGCTAGCGGTCTGCGAGGCAAGGGCACAAAAGAGCGAACTGCAACATGCCAATTGACAAATTTCTGCGCGCGGGCCGGATATCATTTATGTGGATGTTCTTGTTGCTTGGCGCTTGCGCTGGCAGCGGTCCCCGAACGGGCACGGCAGCCTCCGTCGATCCCTGGGAAGGCTTGAATCGACCGATCGACAGCTTCAACAACGGGGTCGACAAGGTCCTCATCAAGCCGGTTGCAAAGGGCTACGAATTTATCGTGCCTAAATTCATGCGCCGGGGTGTCAGCAATTTTTCGCACAACCTTCGCGAGCCCCTCAACATCATCAACAACCTGCTGCAGGGCAAAGGCGGCGCGGCAACGAACAACTTTGGACGCTTCGTCGCCAACAGCACGTTTGGTGTCCTGGGGATATTCGACGTCGCCACGGCAGCGGGGCTGGATGAGGCAAAAGACGAAGATTTCGGTCAGACGGCGGCCGTTTGGGGTGTTCCGGACGGCCCGTACGTCATATTGCCCTTGCTGGGCCCGCAGACGTTGCGGGACGCGATACTGATGCCCCTCAACGTACTGGCAGACCCCCTTCTATATCATCGTGACGCCTCCGTACGGGACACGCTGTACGTACTCAGGCTGGTCGACGTACGACAACAACTGTTTCGGGCCGAAGAACTCCTCAAGGGATCGAAGGATCGCTACATCGCCATACGTGAAGCCTACCTGCAGCACCGCCGATACGTGATCTATGACGGTGATCCGCCGGTTGACGACGACTTCTACGACGAATTTCTCGACGACGAAGAGAACTATTGATTGCGACGCATCATCGTGAGATCGATTACTCCGCCGGTGCCTCGATAAATCCGGCCCAGCGTTCCCCCCGTTTCAACAGATTATCCACTTCCGTCACCTTGGCGATGGACTCGATGATCGCGGGCATGGCGGTAAAGCGAATTTCCCTGACGGTGTGATTGGCCCAGGTTATCCATTCCAGCAAGAGCGCAAGCCCGGCGGAATCCGATTCGGTGACGCCGGATAAATCCACTTCGATTAACGTGTGTTCCTCAAACGGCGTTTCGCTGTCACGCAAGATATCGGCGGCCGTGTCAAAGGTCATACTGCCGCTCAGCGCGAACTTGCCCTCACCAAGATCCTTGAGTTCGAACTCGCTCATTGCGCGGTGACAATTCCTGTTTCATGCTCAAGGCGCTCAATCACCGCGTCCAGACTACTTTCCTGAATCTCCGCGTTGATCTCCGCGCGAAAGTTTCGTACGTAGGAGATGCCCTCAATGGTGACATCAAACATCAGCCAGCCGGCTTTGCGGTGTACCAGACCGTAATCGACCGGCACCTTCTTGCCGTCTTCCAGCGTCACTATCGTCTTGACGACGACGCGTGGCTTGGTGTCATCGCCACGAAACTTGAGTATCTGAATCCGATCGTGATTGAACTCCAGTATGCCGTCCGCATACTTGTGCACCATGCTGGCGTAAAACGCGTTGATGAATCGCTCAAGTTGCTCCTCGCTGGCTTCTCGTACGTTACGTCCCAGTACCAGTCTCGCCGCATAGCGACGATCGAATCGCGGTAACAGGATTTCGTCGATCAGCGCATAAAGTTCTGTTCTGTTGGCCTGCAGTTCCTCCTTGTGGCCCTCGATCCTTTGACTCATCAGATTCATTGCGTCTTCGATCAGTGCAGTGGGTGACTGCGCCCAGGCCGCCGGCGATACAAGCCCCGCCAGCAACAGCAGTAGTCCGATACGCACGCCAACGCCGCCGATGGCCATCTTATTCATGCTCTTTCTCCGAGCTGCTGCTAAACAGGTATTTGCTGATAAGCTGCTCAATAATAATCGCCGATTGCGTGAATTGAATTTCGCTGCCATCTTCAAGACTGAACTCGGAACCACCCGCCTGCAGACCGAGGTACTGACTGCCAAGAATGCCGGCCGTCAGGATGCTCGCATCCGAGTCGTCGGGAATCTGGTCATACCGGCTGTCGATTTCAAACACAACGACCGCTTCAAGCGATACCGGATCGAATTCAACCGACTGGACGCGGCCGATTGTCACACCGGACATCGCCACCGGCGCCCGCACCTTGAGGCTGCCGACATTGCTGAAGCGCGCCGTAACCGAATAGGTATCCTCGCCGGCGAGAGTGTTCGACCCCGTTGTCTGCATGGTCAGGAAAAACAACGCCGCGAGACCCAGTAATACAAAAAGCCCGGTTCCAAGTTCAACTGATCGTGTTTGTTGCATCGTTATTCCTCAGATGGCCATTGCCGTAATCATGAAATCAAGGATCAGCACGGCGATCGCCGAGATGACCACTGTACGGGTTGTGGCTCGCCCCACACCCTCTGCGGTCGGGATCGCGTTGTATCCTTCCCACACCGCCAGCAAGCTGACGACCACACCAAAAACGACACTCTTGATAATGCCCTCGTAGACGTCGCTCATGTCCAGCGTCGACTGCATCTGCTGCCAGAACGCGCCTGCATCGACGCCCAGGAGATTCACGCCCACAAGGTGTGCGCCCAACAATCCGATAGCACTGAAAACGGCGGCCAGCAGCGGCATCGAAATGACGCCGCCCAGGAAGCGCGGCACGAGCACGCGTGGCAAGGGATCGACGGCCATCATCTCCATCGCCGAAAGCTGGTCGGTCGCCTTCATCAAGCCTATTTCAGAGGCCAGCGCCGTACCGGCGCGGCCCGCAAATAACAGCGCACTGATGACCGGGCCCAGTTCTTTTAGTAACGAAAACGCCGCAAAAGTGCCCACGGAATCCTCGGCGTTGAATCGCGCGAGGTTCGAGTATCCCTGCAATCCCAGAACGCCGCCGACGAAAAATCCACTCACCATGATGATGACCAGCGACAACGTGCCCGAATTTTGTACCTGTTGTACAACCAGGCGAAACCGGCCGAAAAATATATGTGGCGAGTTCACCAGCAGACGCAGGAAAAACAGTTGCAACGCACCGAAGGTGCGCAGGAAACCGACGACTGTAAAATAGATGTCACGCAGCACTGGCGATCACTCCGAATCTCGACCCAGCAATTGATCGGCATAGTTGGGGGCCGCAAAATGAAAAGCAACCGGTCCATCCGCCATGCCGTGCATGAACTGCCGTACAAGCTCGGACGAGGTGTTGTTGAGTTCGTCCGGACTGCCCGACGCGGCGACTTTGCCGTCCGCCAGTAGCAAACTGCAATCGGCGACGGCCGCGATTTCCTGCACATCGTGACTGACCAGAATACTGGTGATTCCCAGCGCATCGTTCATCTTTCTCACCAGTCGTACGATGACACCCATCGAAATCGGATCGAGGCCAACAAAAGGTTCATCGTAGATGAGAATTTCCGGATCCATGACCATCGCGCGCGCGAGGGCGACCCGTCGCGCCATGCCGCCGGACAACTCGGTCGGCATCAGGTCGGCGGCACCGCGCAATCCGACCGCATGCAGCTTCGTGAGAACGACGTGCCGAATGAGTCGGTTGGGCAGACGAGTGTGCTCACGCAGCGGGAAAGCCACGTTCTCGAACACACTGATATCCGTCAGCAATGCCCCGTTCTGGAACAACATGCCAAATCGACGTCGCAACTGATACAGCTGCTTTTGCGTCAAGTTGGCGATATCGACTCCGTCCACGAGAATCTTGCCGCTATCCGGTCGCAATTGACGCGTGATCAGCCGCAACAACGTCGTTTTGCCGGTGCCACTGGGGCCCATGATCGCCGTGACCTTGCCGCGACCAATCGAAAGATTCAGTCCCTTGAATATCTGACGCGGCCCTCGAGAATAGTCGAGGTCCTGTATCTCAATCACATTGTCGGATGCACTGTCCATGGTGGCGCCCTCCCCGACACCGTGTTGCCGAGCCGTTTTCTTGTTTATTACGCGGCAGTTTCCATCGCCGTTTCGTACTGGCCCAAATGCGCCAGACTGTTCAGCTTCGCACGTTTAGCCAGTGCATTCTGACCGGCGGTGAAATTCTCTTCTTTACCACGCCAGGCATCCAGCGCCGGCGCCTGCAGTGCCCGTCCGTAGGAGAAAGACAACTCCCACGGCAAGTCGCCCGCCTGATTCATCAAACCCAGGTGTTCCGTGGCCTCTTCGGCACTCTGCCCGCCTGACAAAAATGCGATACCGGGTACCTCGGCCGGTACCTGCGCTTTCAGGCAACGCAGCGTCGCTTCCGCGACGTCAGCCGGTCCCGCACGATTGGCCGCATCCGTTCCCGATATAACCATATTCGGCTTGAGGATGATTCCTTCGAGCGCGACCCGATGCGCGGCGAGTGCCTCGAACAACGCCGCCAGTGCGGCCGAGGTTACTTCCTCGCATCGCTCGATGCTGTGGTCGCCGTCCATCAAAACCTCCGGCTCGACAATCGGCACAATGTTCGCTTCCTGGCAAAGCGCGGCGTATCGCGCCAGCGCGTGCGCATTCGCCTCAATGCAGAAGTCGCTGGGAATGTCGGTACCGATGTTGATGACCGCGCGCCATTTCGCGAAGCGAGCACCCAGTGAATAGTATTCCGCCAGCCGATCACGCAGGCCGTCCAGGCCCTCGGTGATGGTTTCACCCGGAAATCCGGCCAGTGGTTTCGCGCCGGTATCCACTTTGATGCCGGCAATCATGCCAAGATTGTTCAGATAATCAGGAAACGCAACGCCCTCGCCGGTACTTTGCCGAATCGTCTCGTCGAACAGAATGACGCCACCGATGTGATCTGCCGCGCCTGGCGTCGTAAAAAGCATCTCACGATATCGCCGACGATTCTCCTCAGTCGACTCGGTATCGATTGTATCGAATCGTTTGGTAATGGTGGGTGTGCTCTCGTCGGCAGCCAGAATGCCTTTGCCATTCCCAACCATAGCCTTAGCAACCGCGTTCAACTCATTGACATTCATGCAATTAACTCCGCCTTCTTGTTGTTTTGGCCGCCGACCACGCAAACGATGAGCCGTGCACGCCGGGGGCCTTGATAGGTGACCGGCTAGAATAGCAAAAAATCACCGCGTCTTGGCTTAAGAAATCGTCTTCCTGTGCGACGAATTTCACTATTTTTTGCCGATTCGACTGGCCCCGCAAATCAAACAGGACTAAAATAGTCCTCTTTACTCGGAATGGGAGCTGCGTCGTGTTGCGAATCAGCCGATTAACGGACTACGGGACAGTCGTTCTGGCTCACCTGGCCAACGATCAGGACAGCGTTGCCAGCGCTGCTGACGTCGCCTCGGCAACCGGACTGGGCCTCCCCACCGTCAGCAAGATTTTCAAGACGCTCGGCAAGGCCGGCCTCGTAACCTCAACCCGGGGGGCACAAGGAGGCTACCGGCTGGCACGCAAACCGACGGATATCAGCGCGGCGGACGTCATCGATGCACTCGAGGGACCTGTTTCGATTACCGACTGCAGCGCGAGCGACCGCCATTGCAATCTCGCGTCCCATTGCAATGTCGGCAGCGCCTGGCAACGGATCAACATTGCCATTCGCAGAGCACTGGCCGACATCTCTCTGCTCGACCTGCAACGAAGCAACAGCCGTATTCCGACATTTACGTTTGCCGGGATGCCAATCACAACCGGAAAGAAGGCACCTTAAATGTCCAGCGAAGCAAACGATATCGATCGGCTGGTTAATCGCCGCTACGAACACGGATTCGTCACGGATATTGAATCAGAAAGCCTGCCGCCCGGCCTCGATGAAGGCGTCATTCGCGCCATATCCGCGCGCAAGAACGAACCGGAGTTTATGCTGGAGTGGCGCCTCAAGGCCTACCGCCACTGGCTCACGCTCAATGAACCCAACTGGGCGCATGTCAGTTACACGCCGATCGACTATCAGGAAATTTCCTATTTTTCGGCGCCCAAGTCGGATGCCGACCGACCGAAAAGCCTGGACGAAGTGGACCCGAAACTACTCGAAACCTACGACAAGCTCGGCATTCCCCTGCACGAACGCGCCAGGCTTGCCGGTGTGGCGGTTGACGCGGTCTTCGACAGTGTCTCGGTGGCAACCACATTCAAGGACAAGCTCTCGGAGGCCGGCGTTATTTTTTGCCCGTTTTCGGAAGCCGTAGTCAACCACCCCGAACTGGTCAGGAAATATCTCGGCAGCGTCGTGCCCTATCGGGATAATTTTTTCGCCACGCTGAACACGGCCGTTTTCAGCGATGGATCGTTTGTCTACATCCCCAAGGGCGTGCGCTGCCCGATGGAACTCTCGACCTATTTTCGCATCAATGCCGCCAATACCGGCCAGTTCGAACGGACCCTGATCATCGCCGACGAAGGCAGTTACGTCAGCTACCTGGAAGGCTGTACCGCGCCCATGCGAGACGAAAACCAGCTGCATGCGGCCGTTGTCGAACTGGTCGCCCTGAAAGATGCGGAAATCAAATACTCGACCGTGCAGAACTGGTATCCCGGTGATGAGGAAGGTAAAGGCGGTATTTTCAATTTCGTGACCAAGCGCGGTGACTGCCGTGGCGACAACGCGAAAATCTCCTGGACCCAGGTCGAAACCGGTTCCGCAATCACCTGGAAATACCCAAGCTGTATATTGCGTGGCGACAATTCCGTCGGCGAATTCTATTCGGTCGCGGTCGCCAACAATATGCAACAGGCCGATACCGGCACGAAAATGATCCATATCGGCAAGAACACGAAAAGCACCATCGTCTCGAAAGGTATCTCGGCGGGCAAAGCCCAAAACGCCTACCGGGGGCTGGTACGCGTCATGCCGCAAGCGGCGAACGCCCGCAATCACACGCAATGCGATTCATTGTTGATCGGCAAGCAATGCGGCGCACACACGTTCCCCTATATCGAAACAAGAAACTCCAGCGCGCAAATCGAGCACGAAGCAACGACCTCCAAGATATCGGCGGACCAGTTATTTTACTGTCGCCAGCGCGGCATCTCCGAAGAAGATGCCGTCAACATGATCGTGAACGGTTTCTGCAAGGAAGTTTTCAAGGAATTGCCGATGGAATTCGCGGTTGAAGCGCAAGCGCTTCTCAATGTAAGCCTGGAAGGCGCCGTCGGTTAGGTCGTCGAGCATTTTATTATTAAAAGGGTTAAGGAAAAGAGATTGTGAGTATTATGCTGGAAATCGAAAATTTACAGGCATCAATTGATGACACGCCCATTCTGCGCGGACTGTCATTGAAAGTGGGCGCCGGTGAAGTACATGCCATCATGGGGCCCAATGGCTCCGGCAAAAGCACGCTGGCACAAGTGATCGCCGGCCACGAAGACTACCGGGTGACTGACGGATCTGTTCTTTTCGACGGTGAAAATCTGCTTGATCTGGCCCCGGAAGAACGCGCACGAAAAGGCATCTTCCTCGGCTTTCAATACCCCGTTGAAATTCCGGGCGTCAACAACGCCTATCTACTGAAAGCCGCCGTCAATGCACGGCGAACCTACCAGGGCCAGGACGAAATCGATGCCTTCGAATTCCTTAAGCTGGCGCGGGAAAAAATGAGTTTACTGGACATGGATCCCGGCTTTCTCAACCGCGGCGTCAACGAGGGCTTTTCCGGCGGCGAGAAAAAACGCAATGAGATATTGCAGATGGCCTTGCTTGAGCCACGACTGGCCATCCTCGATGAGACTGATTCCGGACTGGATATCGATGCGTTGAAAGCCGTCGCTAAAGGCGTCAATGCACTGCGCGATCCGCAACGGTCCATCGTCCTTGTAACCCACTATCAACGCCTGCTCGACTACATCGTTCCGGACTACGTGCACGTGCTGTCGAAGGGCCGCATTGTTCGCTCCGGCGACAAATCACTCGCGCTGGAGCTGGAAGCGCGTGGCTACGACTGGGTCCAGGAGGCCGTCAGCGCATGAGTGCTGCGGTTTTGAACCAGGATCTTCTGGAAGCCGCTGTGGGTCGTCTTGCGGCGGACGGGCTGACCGACCTTCGCGAGCGTGCGCTGGTTCGTTTTGGCGAGACCGGATTTCCTTCCGTTCGAGAGGAAAACTGGCGCTACACGAACCTCGCGGCCGCAGTGGAATTAAGCAACGCGTATTTGTCTGACGCGCCAGGCGCTATTTCTGCCACCAATGTCGACATCAGTCAATTGAACGACGACATTGATGCACACTGGATTGTGATAAGCAGCGGTGTCGCGGATCCGGACGCACTTGCCGCACTTCAGGACGACGGCATCGTGATCACGCCGCTGTCTGAAAGTAACGACTCAGACCAGGTCTGTATTGACGACCCGCTTTCGAGTTTCAACGCCGCTTTGCTGCATGACGGCTTGCGGGTTCGAGTCGCTGAGAATGCCCGTATCGAAAAACCCATCGGCTTCCTGCTGCAAGACGACGCCGCAGCGACGGCCGGGCTCAGCCAGACTCGTATCGTCGTTGACCTGGGCCGGAATGCGAGCGCCTCGTTCATTGAGCTGCATCGATCCGGCGGCGACTCTGCCCACTTCGCGAATTCCGTTGTGCAAATGGAACTGGATGCCGGCGCCAGTGCCAACTTCGTGCGCATTCAGGAACGCAGCACCAAACACATGCAGATCGGACGGCTCCAGGCCCGATTGCAGGAAAACACAACGTTCAACTTTACAACTATCGATGTTGGCGGAAAACTGATCCGCAACGACGTCGCGGTAACCATCGAAGGCGCACACGCTGTCGCCAATGTATGCGGCGTCTATCTCGCCGACGGAAATCAGCACATCGACAATCATATTCTGCTTGATCACCGCGTCGGCCCGGCGGTAAGTATGCAGGACTACCGGGGCATCGTCGGTGGCCGTGCGCGTTGCATTTTTAATGGCAAAGCACTGGTACGCGAAGGCGCGGACGGCACCGATGCAGAGCAGTCCAATCGTAATCTGCTGCTCTCCGACACCGCTGAAATCGATACGAAACCAGAGCTCGAGATTTTTGCGGACGATGTCAAATGTGCCCATGGGACCACCGTCGGCCAACTGGACAAGAAAGAACTTTTCTATCTGCGGTCCCGGGGGTTGAGTCATGAACAGGCAAGAATTCTGCTAACGCGTGCCTTCGCCGGCCACATACTGAAAAAATTGCCGATTGAAAACGCCAAGAAATACATCGATCAATTGATCGAACGTAAGCTCGACCAGTTGACCGGGGATACCGACCAATGAGTCATGCCGCAAAAGCACCAAACCGGTCCACGGAGCAACGCCCTATCGAGGACTGTCGTGCGGATTTCCCCGTTCTCGCTCAGACGATCAACGGTGAACCTCTGGTTTATCTCGACAGCGCGGCATCGTCGCAGGCGCCCGGCGTCGTCATTGATGCCGTCGCCGAATACCAGCGGCATGATCACGCCAACGTGCACCGGGGTGTACACACGCTGAGCCATCGTGCGACTGACCTTTATGAAAGTGCGCGTGATGCGGTGCAGGAGTTTATCGGCGCTGGCCGACGCACCGAGATTGTTTTCACGCGCGGCACGACGGAATCGATCAATCTTGTTGCGCAAAGTTTCTGCCGCCCGACACTCGGTGCCGGCGACAGGATATTGATTACTCACCTTGAGCATCATTCGAACATCGTTCCCTGGCAAATTGTGTGTGAGCAAACCGGTGCAGAGTTGGTGATCGTGCCGATCGATTCATCCGGGCAAGTCGACCCGCAGGAACTGATTGAAAAAATGGACGATCGCGTTCGCATTGTCGCCATCGCACACGTTTCCAATGCGCTCGGTTCTATTCTTCCATTGACCGAGATCATCCAGGCGGCACATGACCGGGACATACCGGTTCTCGTCGACGGTGCACAGGCGGTGCCGCATCTGGCCGTTGATGTACAGGCGCTGGATGTCGACTTCTATGCGTTCTCTGGCCACAAGATGTTTGCACCGACCGGCATTGGCATCCTGTATGCAAAAGAAACGCATCTGGAAGCCATGCCACCGTATCAGGGCGGTGGCGACATGATTCTCGAAGTGCGCTTCGAGGGTACGACGTACAACGAGCTACCGTATAAATTTGAGGCCGGCACGCCCAATATTTCCGGTGCAATCGGTTTGGGTGCCGCCGCCCGCTATCTGGCTTCGATGGGTCTTGAGCGGATCGCGGCCCACGAGAACAGGCTGCTCGCCTACCTGACCCGCCGCCTCGCGGCGATCAACGGCATCAGACTCATCGGCACCGCAAGCAACAAGGCCAGCGTACAGTCTTTTTTGCTCGACGACATACACCCGCATGACATTGGTACGATCCTCGACCACCAGGGCGTCGCCATCCGCACCGGGCACCACTGTGCCATGCCCGTCATGGATTTCTTCGGTATTCCCGGTACCGCCCGTGCGTCGCTGGCTTTGTACAATAACGAAGAAGACATTGATCGACTGATCGCCGCACTGGCGAAGACCCAGGAAATCTTCGCGTGAGTGAAAAGAACGAAGGCAAAGCAGCCGAACTCCGTGAGCTTTATCGTGAACTGATCCTTGAACATGCACGCAGCCCGCGCCACTTTGGCAAGTTGAAAGATGCCACTCATTCGGCGGAAGGCATCAACCCGTTGTGTGGTGACAAGTTGAAAATGTATTTTCGAATCCTGAAAAACGGCCGCATCGACGCGGCGTGTTTTGAAGGATCCGGTTGTGCTATTTCCGTCGCATCGGCCTCGTTGCTCACGGATACCGTTATTGGCATGAGCACAGCAGATGCCCTGCAATTTTTCAGCGCAGTAATTTCGCGTCTCAGTGGCCGATCGACGACGAGTGATGACGCCGACACCGTCATTGATCTTGGAAAAATCCGCGCGCTGGAAGGCGTCAAGGAATTTCCGTCCCGCATCAAATGCGCATCACTGGCCTGGCACGCATTGAACTCGGCGATTCATTGCAACGATCAAACAGTTTCAACGGAGTAATCTCAAGCATGTTCGGACACACGAATGAACCGATCACACTGGAGCGCGACGTGACCGCGACGATCATCCCGATCGGAGAGTCCCTGACGCTACGGGAAGGTACACCCGGATTTATCACACAATCGCTCGGTGGCAGTTTCACCGTTTATATTGAGGGCAATCTTTTTCGCATTGCCGGTGCGGATGCCGACGCACTGGGCAAAGAACCGGTACCGCCGCCCGCCATCCCGGAAAATGCCAGCGACAAGGATATCGAAGAGGTGGTCTGGAACCAGCTCAGGACCTGCTACGACCCGGAAATTCCGGTCAACATTGTCGACCTTGGCCTTATCTATCGATGTGACATCACGCCGCTGCCGAATGGTCATCGTTCGGTCACGGTGGACATGACCCTGACCGCGCCCGGCTGCGGCATGGGCGAAATTCTGGTGCAGGATGCGCAGGAAAAAATCGCCGTTATTCCGACGATTGACGCTGTAACCGTCGAGTTGGTATTCGATCCGCCGTGGAACCAGAGTATGATGTCGGACGAAGCGAGGTTGCAAACAGGATTGATGTAGGCTGTAACACCATGAAGTCGATTACCCTCCTACGGCACGCCAAATCGAGTTGGAACACGGCCGGTCTGTCCGATCGGGATCGTCCGCTGAATAAACGCGGTGAACGAGACGCCCCGACAATGGGCAAGAGAATCGGCGGCCACGACATTCGCCCGTCACTCATCGTCAGCAGCCCGGCAGTGCGGGCCTGGACGACCGCCAAGACCGTTGCCGAGGCCATCAACTACCCGCGCGAATTCCTGCAACGCGATGATCGTCTGTACGGGGCGAACGTGGCGACCATTATCGATGTGATTGCCGACCAGGATGCCGGCTTCAATCACATCATGATCGTTGGCCACAATCCTGGCCTGACGCAATTCGCCAATTACCTGATTGCAGACATCACGCCCAACCTTCCAACCTGTGGAGTAGTATCCGTTCTGGTCGAGTCCGATGACTGGAATCTGCGTGGACAACCGGATGCAACGCTGGCGCTTTTCGATTATCCGAAGCGCAGCGACTAATTCAACGGCTGTTTACGCGTCAGTCGTCCCCTAACGCCAACAGGCTGGCATCGCCGCCGACGGCGGAAATATTATTGCTCACCGTATATTCCGTCGTAAATCGCTGCAAATAATTAGGCCCGCCGGCTTTAGGCCCCGTACCCGACAGTCCTCGTCCGCCGAACGGTTGCACACCAACGACCGCACCAATCATATTTCGATTGATGTAGATATTGCCCGCTCCCGAGTGCGCAATGAATGCCTGCACACGGCTGTCGATGCGGCTGTGTAAACCCATCGTCAATCCAAAGCCGGTGCGGTTCACAGCATCCATCGTTTCTTTCAGCTTGTTACGCGGAAAACGTAGCACATGCAGTACCGGTCCGAAAACTTCGTGCGCCAGCGAGTCCACGGACTCGATTTCCAGGGCGACCGGTGCAAAGAAATAGCCTTGTCCTGTGGCGCCAGGCAGTTCGCATCGGTGTATCACGCTGGCCGAAGCCGAGAGTGTGTCGACGTGCTGTTGCAATTGGTGGCAGGCCTCTTCGTCGATAACAGGACCTACATCGGTCGCCATGTCGACGGGGTCTCCTATTACCAGTTCCTGCATGTGACCCTGAAGCAATTCGATCACCGGCGACGCAATATCTTCCTGCACACACAACAGACGCAACGCGGAACAGCGTTGACCCGCACTGTTGAACGCCGATTGAACAACGTCGAGTACCACTTGCTCAGGCAGCGCCGAGCTATCGACAAACATGGCATTCTGCCCACCCGTTTCGGCCACCAGGACCGCAATCGCGCCACGGCGTGCCGCCAGCGTCTGGTTGATAATCCACGCCGTTTCATTCGAGCCGGTGAAGGCCACGCCGGCGACGTCGGCCTGTGCAACCGCGTATCCACCGATTTCCTCACCATCGCCGGGCAGGAAGTGCAATACATCCACAGGCACGCCCGCTTCGAGGAGCAATTCCGTCGCACGGAAAGCAACCAGCGGTGTCTGCTCCGCGGGTTTCGCCAGCACTGCATTGCCCGCGACCAGCGCAGCCGCGACCTGGCCGGTAAATATCGCCAGTGGAAAATTCCACGGACTGATGCAGACGAACACACCACGCCCCCTGATTCCCAGCGTATTACGTTCGCCGCTGGGCCCCGGAAGGTCCACCGGCTGCGCAAATTTAGTCCGCGCTTCCAGCGCGTAGTAGCGCAGAAAGTCGATCGCTTCGCGCAACTCGGCGAGCGCGTCTTCAAGCGTCTTGCCGGCCTCCCGGACGCATAAAGCCAGTAACTCGGCCGCGTGTTGTTGATAAAGATCCGCCGCACGAATCAGTATATCCGCGCGCTCGTTCACGGGCCGTAAACTCCAGTTAACGTGTCCGACAATGGCTGCGGCCATAGCCTGATCGACGGCCGCGTGATCGGCCTGCTCACAGGTACCCACAATTTCGTCTGCCTTCGCCGGATTCCGTGACGCACGCGCACGGCCGTCAAGGTACTTGCCGCTGACGATCGGTCGAGCCGCCACGGGCTTTGCAAGCGCCAGATCCATTCTCCCGAGCAAGTCCGCTAACAACGCGCGATCCGCAAGATTTACTCCGCGCGAATTTTCACGTTCCTTGCCGAAAAGGTGAGAAGGAGCGGGAATTCGAGGGTGCGGTTGGCATGCCGTCGCACGGCTCAACGTTATCGGATCCGCTACGATGTCCTGCACCTCGATATTCTCGTCGAATATTCTGTTCACGAAAGACGTATTGGAACCGTTTTCAAGCAGGCGACGTACCAGGTACGGCAGCAACTCTTCGTGGCTGCCGACAGGTGCGTAAACGCGGCAAGCTCGGCCGTACTTATCGGGATTCAGTATTTCCTCATACAATTCCTCACCCATGCCGTGCAATCGCTGGAATTCGAAATCCTGGCGGGATCCGGCAAGGTGCAAAACACTGGCGATCGTGTGGGCATTGTGAGTCGCAAATTGCGGGTAAATGTTTTCACCCGCGTTGAACAACAGTCGCGCGCACGCCAGATAGGAAACGTCCGTATGCACCTTGCGCGTGAACACCGGGAAACTCTCAAAGCCGCCCTCTTGCGCGGATTTGATTTCGGCATCCCAATACGCGCCCTTGACCAGTCTCACGGGTATACGCCGCCCCCCGCCATCGGCAAGGTCGATCAGGTAACGCACCACATCCGTCGCCCTGCGCTGGTAAGACTGGACAACCATGCCCAAACCTTCATACCCCGCCAGCGCGTCGTCCCGGTAGACCTGCTGAAAAATATCCAGTGACAATTCAAGTCGATGCGACTCCTCGGCATCGATCGTCAATGCGATGCCCCCCGCTTTTGCCGCCTCACAAAGCTGCATCAGGCGCGGTACCAACTCGCGCATCACGCGCCCGTATTGAGTGTAAGAATATCGCGGACACAATGCGGACAATTTGACCGAGATACTCGGCGCGGAAAAGATGCTGCGGTCATCCTCGATATGTGCCGAAATTTTCTGAATAGCGTCGCGGTAGGCGTCAAAGTATTGCGTCGCATCGCCTGCCGTCAACGCGGATTCGCCAAGCATGTCGAACGAATACCGGCAATCCCGCAGGCCTTTCTTGCGTGAACGTGCCAGCGCCTCTTCGATCGTACGGCCCATGACGAACTGGTGCCCCATGATCCGCATCGCCTGTCGCATCGCCGCCCGCACCACCGGCTCACCGGCCCGGCTCGCAAGCTTGCCGAGATATTGTGCGGGTGTCCGGGTAACCGGCGTATCGAGCTGCAGCACTTCGCCCGTTAACATCAAACCCCAGGTGGAAGCGTTGACGAACAGCGAATCGCTGGCGCCCAGGTGGTCCTTCCAGTTCGCGGACGTCACCTTGTCAGCGATAAGCCGATCTGCCGTATCGGCATCCGGAATACGCAACAGGGCTTCCGCGATACACATGAGCAACACCCCCTCTTTTGACGACAGGTCGTATTGCTGCAGGAATGCGTCGATACCACCTTCCCGGGCAGATCGCTTGCGCACCGCCCTGACCAGTCCTGCCGCAGTCACCTGAACGGCTGGCCAGAGACTCGAACCCGCATCCGCCATTTCAATCAATTCCTCGACCAGTTCGGTTTCCCCGGCCAGGTAACGCCGGCTGATTTCGCCTGACGGGTGTGTATTGACTGACGGCTGATCAACGAATTTCATGTCGAAAAATACCTTATAATTTTGTTTTATTACAACAAGTAACAGGACTTTTTTAATCTGTTTCCGACTCTCGGTTACGCGCTCTTAGCTGGCGTCGAGTATGTTTGTCCGGTCTCCCCGCCGTGCGCGGCATCTGCAGACGATCCCGCCGAATACTGTTCGCAATCGCCTCTCGCTCACGCACGGATTCCGCGGACTCCCGGTAACACGCACGCGCTTGCGATGCCGGTCCGCGTCGCGTTGGAACCGATTGCACGATCAGCGAATACGGCAATTGCTCACGCACCATAGTGATGACATCGCCCTGCCGGATACGATGCCCCGGCCGAACGCGCTCACCGTTCACCCGCACATGCCCGCCGTGCGCCGCTGCGGTCGCCAGAACCCTCGTTTTAAAAAAGCGTGCATGCCATAACCACTTGTCAATGCGCCCCGTTATCGCGGCCTCATCCGTCATCGTATCGCCTCTCCGCACGCTATCTTCGCTCTCTCCGGCACTGATATACTTTGCGGCCTTTACAGCCTGAGAGCAAACCTGTGAAAACCAACCTACTCCATTCTCTCGCAGAGCAAACCGAATCTCTGAAAGAACAGGGTCTTTTCAAGAAAGAACGACTCATCGATGGACCTCAACAGGCATCCATCCGTGTACAGAACAACGGCGACGCGCTCGAGGTCATTAACTTGTGCGCGAACAATTATCTTGGGCTCGCCAACCATCCGACCGTCATCGCTGCAGCCCACAAAGCGCTCGATGACTATGGCTATGGCATGGCGTCGGTTCGCTTCATTTGTGGTACGCAAAATATCCACAAGGAACTCGAAGATCGCATCAGCCGGTTTCTTGGCACGGAAGACACTATCCTCTACCCCTCCTGCTTCGATGCGAATGGCGGATTGTTCGAAACCATTCTCGGCCCGGATGACGCCATCATCAGCGACGCGCTGAATCACGCCAGCATCATTGACGGAGTTCGCCTTTCGAAGGCACAACGTTTTCGTTACAAGAACGACGATATGGACGACCTCGAGGCACAGTTGAATGCGGCCGCAGACTGTCGCGAAAAACTGATCGTCAGCGATGGCGTTTTTTCGATGGATGGCACGATTGCCGATCTCGCCGGTATCTGTGACCTCGCCGATCGTTACGGCGCCCTGACGATGATCGATGATGCCCATGCCAGCGGTTTTCTCGGCGACACCGGTCGAGGAACTCACGAGTACCGCGGCGTCATGGGGCGCATCGACATCATTACCGGTACGCTGGGAAAAGCCCTGGGCGGTGCGTCCGGCGGATTTACCTCGGGACGCAAGGAAATCACCGGCTGGTTGCGGCAGCGCTCGCGGCCCTATCTGTTCTCCAATTCAGTCGCGCCCACCATTGTCGCCGCCTCCATCGCGGTTCTGGACCTGCTGGAAAACGACCCATCGCTGCGTACTACCCTGCACGAAAATGCAGCTTATTTTCGCGCCGCGATGACGGCGCTGGGCTTCGACCTCAAACCCGGTGAGCACCCGATCATCCCCGTCATGCTGGGTGATGCAAAACTGGCCAGCGAGATGGCGGATCGACTGCTCGGCCATGGCATTTATGTCATTGGATTCTCCTTCCCTGTCGTACCGCAAGGCCAGGCCCGTATCCGCACACAGATGTCGGCCGGACTCACGCGGGCGCAGCTGGATCGTGCTGTCGATGCGTTTGCAACGGTCGGCCGTGAACTGGGAGTCATTCAGTAATGAGGGCACTGGTCAAAGCGAAAGCCGAGCGTGGTATCTGGCTTGAAGACATCGAGAAGCCGAAAATCGGCCACAACGACGTGCTCATCAAGATTCGGCGCACCGCCATCTGCGGCACCGATATTCACATCTACCAATGGGACGATTGGGCACGCAAGACCATCCCCGTGCCGATTGCCATCGGCCATGAGTTTGCCGGCGTCATCGTCGAATGCGGCAGCGAAGTCCGCGGCTTTGCCGTTGGCGACCGTGTTTCCGCCGAGGGACACATTACCTGCGGGGTTTGCCGCAACTGTCGTGCCGGCCGCCGGCATCTGTGCATCAACACGGTGGGGGTCGGCGTCGACCGGCCTGGCGCTTTTGCGGAGTATCTCGCGGTACCCGCCTTCAACGTATTCAAACTTCCCGAGGTCATTTCCGATGACATGGCCGCGATTCTCGACCCGCTCGGCAACGCGACTCATACGGCCTTGTCGTTCGACCTGGTCGGCGAAGACGTATTGATCACGGGCGCAGGACCCATCGGCATCATGGCCGTCGCTATTGCTCGTTATGCTGGTGCACGTCACGTCGTCATCACCGACGTCAACGACTATCGGCTGGCACTCGCCCGCCAGGCCGGTGCGTCGGTCGCCGTCAATGTCACCAACGGATCGCTCGACGACACCATGCAGGAACTCGGCATGGAAGAAGGCTTCGATATCGGCATGGAAATGTCCGGCAATCCGTCCGCGTTCCGTGACATGTTACGCACGATGCACAACGGCGGCAGTATCGCATTGCTGGGCATTGTGCCCGGCGAGACCGCCATCGACTGGAACCAGGTCATCTTCAAGGGCCTGACCCTGAAAGGAATCTACGGCCGTGAGATGTTTGAGACCTGGTACAAGATGTCCAGCATGTTGCAAAGTGGCCTGGATATCGACCCAATCATCACCCACCGCTTCCCGGTCGACGATTTTCAGCCCGCGTTCGATCTGATGGAATCGGGTCAGTCGGGGAAGATTATTCTCAGTTGGGACTGACCGTCCGCGCCGGTCTCGACTCACTACCATGTAAAGGGTATTTGACTATTTGTCTATGATGCTATACATTCTTTTTATCAAGCTTCCTTTACACAATGACAAAGAGAATTTACATGATGACGAATGAACCCTTGCCACGAAAAAGCATCCTGGAACTGATCCGGAGCTGCTCCGGAACCCTGCAGGACCAGAGAAACAGCCGACGCTTTACGTTTTGGTGTCTTGCCTGGGCACTGGCCTACGTCGGTGCCAGCTGGGCCCTGAAGGCAGACATGGATCTCGCACCTGCGCTGGTCTGGTCATTGGTATTCGTGCCGATACTGCTCATGATCGGCGCGGTTTTTTCGTACATGCATTTCCTGCGCAATGCCGACGAGCTGCTGCAAAAAATACAGTTTCAAGGGTTGGCGATGGGCTTCGCCGCGGCCGTGGTCTTCGTCACCGGTTATCAGCTCGTGGAAGCCGCCGGGGCCAATGAGATGCAAACCGATCACTTGATGCTCGTGATGATATTCAGCTGGGTGGGCGGTCAACTGTACGGCTCGTGGCGCTACCGATGAACAATCGTCTACGCGTATTGCGGGCGGAACGAAAGTGGTCGCAGGCGACGCTTGCCGACCGTCTTCAGGTCTCCCGACAAACCGTCAATGCCATTGAGACCGGCAAATACGATCCCGGTCTGCCGCTGGCTTTCAAGATCGCCCGCCTCTTCGAACACCCGATCGAAGCGATCTTCGATCCCGACGAATAGTTTCGCGACAGCCGATCCGGGCAGTGCGCCTATTCAATGCTGCAGAAACAATAGGCGTACATGCCCTGCGGGTCGTTGAAGCGCAATAACGGCTTCGCGGCGTCTTCAAGCATACCGGCCAGTCGTTCTAAAGAGGAACTGCGAACCTTGATACTGGCCAGGTCAATACCGACCCATTTCGCGCTGCTCATCAGGTCCAGCGCGAATTGCTCGGTCGGGCTCAGTGACTTCTCGATATAACGAGTTCCGTATCCATCTGTCTCAAGACCGGCCAGTTCCGCGGCCATTTCGATGGAGAATTCGAGGCCCCCGATACCATCGATCAAGCCGATTTCCAGCGCATCGCGCCCGGTCCACACCTGACCCTGGGCAATCGTGTCGACGGCCGACTTTTCCAGGTTTCGATGGTCGGCAACCTTGCCGATAAACTCATCGTAGCCGCGATTGACCACCGCCTGAAAAAGTCGTTTGGCATCATCCGACATTTCCCGGTCCAGCCTGAATTGCCCGGACCACGGAGTAGTACCGACGCCGTCCGTGGTGATACCGATCGTATCGAGCGTGCGTTGATAGGTTTGAAACATGCCGAAAACACCGATAGAGCCGGTGATGGTCGTCTCGCGTGCATAAATCTTGTCGGCCGCCATTGATATCCAATAGCCTCCGGATGCCGCCTGGCTACTCATGGATGCCACGACCGGTTTCCCTGCGGCACGCAAGGCCTCAACTTCATTGCGAATCTGTTCTGACGCAAAGCTACTCCCGCCCGGGCTGTCGACACGCAGTACGACGGCCTTTACGTCCTCGTCTCTGAGCGCCTGGCGCAACAATTTTGCGGTCGATTCTCCGCCGATCGTGCCGGGTGATTGCGAGCCGTTAAGAATCTCGCCGGACGCAACCACAATCGCGACGTTCTGTTCGCTGGATTTCACGCTATCGAACAAACGCATGTGCACCAGGTAATCGCCAAGACTGGTCGCCGGATAGCCACGATCATTGTCCTTGTCACTACCTGCATAGGCCGACACGATACGCTGCAATTCGACCCGGGTAAGCAAGTCATCGACAAATCCAAGGCCCTTGGCGGCTTGCGCAAAATCACCCTCATACTCGCCCAGGAGCGTTAACAGATTATTCGAATAATCCGCCACGCTGCCCGGCGCCAGTTCACGCGCCGCCACGACATCTTCCCGATACTTGCCCCACAACTGGTCGATCAAGCGGGATTTCGACACGCGATCTTCATCCGACATATCCGTTCTCAGGTACGGCTCAACAGCGGATTTGTGCGTGCCAACTCGAAAAACGTTCCAGTCGATTTTTAGCTTGTCGAGTACGTTCTTGTAATAGTTGCCGTAGATTCCGAAACCCTGCGGCAGGAACATGCCATCCGGGTGCATGTATAACTCACTCGCGTGCGCTGCGACGTAATAGGCACCCTGGCTGTAAGAACTGGCCGTGGCAATCACCGGCTTGCCGGACTCGCGAAAATCGTCGATCGCATCGGCGATACGTTCGAGTTTGCTCAAGCCGCTACCGCCCAGCCGGTCTAACTCAAGCACCACCACCTTAATACGTGCGTCGTCTTTCGCGAATCGCAAACCGTCGACGATATTCTGTACCAGTGTCTGCGGGCTTGCCTCGCCCAGTAATTCTTCGACGGCCCGGTCGTAGGGATCGCCATCGAGTTGTTCAACCAGACTACCCGCAGGCGCGATGATCAACGCGGCCTTGCTCGGCAGTGGTGGCGCCGTTGAGGACAGCGTGCCAAGGACAACTACAAACAGAAACAGCAGCACGACAAGATGCAGAACCTTCCGCAGACCGTCTATACCGCGCCAAAGGCCTGCAAAGATGTTTACCAGTTTCTTTCGAATAGCCAAGATCACACTCCAGTTTCTAATTCTGTCATTAAGGCCTTTGAATCGTTCGACCCCACACTCTGCCGAATGTTTTCATTCCGGCTGTTCAGTGCACCGTCAAATCACCGCTCAGGGGTTCGGTATAAATGATTCGATACAGGCTGCCGGCCATGTCATCGCTGACCACCATCGAACCGTCGGCAAGTACCAGCAAGTCCACCGGACGCCCGGAAACTTCCTCTTTCAGCCAGCCGCTAGCGAATACGTCGTAGGCTTGCGGCTGACCATTTTTCATACGAACGATACTAATACGATAGCCGATTTTTGTTGAGCGATTCCACGAACCGTGTTCGGCGATAAAGATCTGCCGCCGATATTCCTCGGGAAACATACTGCCGTCATAAAATAGC
Organism: Gammaproteobacteria bacterium; assembly: GCA_013151645.1. Taxonomy (GTDB): domain Bacteria; phylum Pseudomonadota; class Gammaproteobacteria; order Steroidobacterales; family Woeseiaceae; genus JAADHU01. The sequence continues at coordinate 24,303 of JAADHU010000017.1, forward strand.
AGGCCCAGCGGTGCTACGTGTGCGTTTAGTTTTTGCGCGGGCGGCGTGTAGTCGGCGCAGTCGCGGCCTTGCCCAAACTCCGGATCGAGTATGTCGCCACCGTGGCAATAGGGAAAGCCGAAATGCATACCAACATCGCTGGCGTGATTCACTTCGCCTGCCGGAATGTCGTCGCCCATCATGTCGCGGCCGTTATCGGTGAACCAGAGGTCGCCATCGCCCGGGTCCCAGGTCAGTCCGACCGAATTTCTGACGCCGAACGCCACCGTTTCGAATTCGCTGCCATCGGCATTCATGCGCACAATTTCACCGTAGCCCTCCTTGTCACAAACATTACAGGGTGCGCCGATTGTGAGGTACAGCTTACCGTCCGGTCCGAATGCGATGTATCGCCAGCCGTGGTGACTTTCCGGTGGCAATGAATCGAGTATCACTTCGTACGCCGGGATATCGTCCAGTCGATCCTCGATGTTTCGAAAACGAATGATGCGGGTCGTCTCTGCAACGTATAGATCACCTTCATGAAACGCAATCCCGTTCGGCATCTTCAGCTGTTCAGCGATGGTGACGATCGAAGGCCCGGCATTCTCCCGGGGTACTACTGCATACACGCGGCCGTCACCCATTGTCCCCACAAACAGCGTCCCTCGATCACCGAGTGCTATCGAGCGGGCACCCGGAACTTCATCCGTAAGTACCTCAATCGAAAACCCCTCGGGCAGCGTGATATCCGCTAACGCCGAATTCGCCTGGGTGTGGCCCAATGACGGAACAAGAACGATCGATATCAATGACAGTAGAACTCGATTCACAATAAATCCTGAAGTAAGAACCAGCTGCTCAGCGGCAATGCCCCAACGGTTAGTCCGCCACCAGCCACAAGGACAGCGACGGCCAGTAAGTGATTATGATCACGGACAACATGAGCATCAGCAGGAACGGGAACGTCGCGGAATATACTTTCATTATAGGCTTTTCGAAGCGGTAGCTCGCAATAAACAGATTCAGACCGACCGGTGGTGTCAGGTAGCCTAGCTGCATTGCGGCCAGAAACACGATACCCAGATGCACCGGATCCACATTGTATTGTGCCGCAATGGGCAAGATTAGCGGCACGATAAGAACGATCGCCGAGAAAATATCCAAAATGGCGCCGAGAACCAGAAGAAACAACAGCAACAACACCAGGAAACTGGCCTGACTCGTTACCTGTTCCGCGACAACACCCAGTAGCGCTTGCGGCACTCCTGCGTCGATCATGTAGTTCGTCGATGCCAGCGATACCGCAAGAATAATCAGAATCCCGCCCACCAGAAGCATCGATTCACGCATGACGCGCGGCAGGTCCCGCAAACTTATTTCGCGAAGTATGATCACTTCAACGATCAGTACATAAAGGGCCGTCACCGCCGCCGCTTCGGAGACCGCGAAAAAACCGGAATAAATACCGCCGAGCACGACGATGGGTAGCGGCAATTCCCAAATCGATTCGCGCAAGGCACCACCGAGCTCCTTGAACGAAAAAGGCGTCAATGGTTTTTCATTGCCACGACTCACCCACAAACTGTAGCCTGACAGCATGAGTAACATCAGCAATCCAGGCAGGATACCGGCGCGAAACAAACTGTCGATCGAAACCTCCGCGATGACGCCGTAAAGAATCAACGGCAACGAGGGCGCAAAGAGGAGACCCAGACTACCCGACGTAGTCACCAGCCCCAGGTTAAAATTATCCGGGTAGCCGTCGTGCTTCAGTGCGGGGTACAAAATGGCGCCCAGGGCGATAATCGTGACGCCGGATGCGCCGGTGAAAGCGGTGAAAAATGCACACGCCGCCAATGCCACCAACGCCAGCCCTCCCGGCATCCAACCGAGAAATGCACCCGTGAGACGCACCAGGCGCGTCGGTGCGTTACTTTCGCTCAGCAAATACCCGGCGAATGTAAACAGGGGGATCGCCGACAGAAAAGGCATGTTCGCGATGCCAAGAATCTCGATGGCGATGGCCATCAAATCGATTCCCTCTTTGTAATAGCCGAGCATTGCGCTGCCGGCTATCACGACGAACAACGGTGCTCCCAGGACGGCCAGGATGACGAGAATCACGCTCAGAATCATCATTGCGAATCCGTCTTCAGGAAGCCGATCGATTCGGCAATAAAGGACAGAAAAAAGCGATAGCACATCAGTGCGAAAGCCAATGGCAAAATGCTGTGAGCAATCCAGGAAGGGATGCCGACAAGTACAGTATCTTCGAATTCAATGGACAACTGTATGAATCGCCACGACTGCCATGCCAGAACGCCACAAATCGATGCAGCGAACGCGTCGACCACCAGTCGCGGTACGCGCGCATACTTCTTTGGCGCAAAATGGGAAATGATATCGATGCGTAGATGTCGGTCGCTACGACTGGCCGCAACGGAGGCGATCATGGCCATCCACAAGACCATCAACTTCAGAAGTTCGTCACCCCACACGACCCCCGTATTAAAGAAAATACGCATGACAATCTGGCCGACCGCCAATATCATCATCGCGCCGAGCAAGATCACCAGTGAAGCGTTCTCAGCCGCTGTTCCCCACTGCTCCAGGCGATGCAGGAGTCCGGATCGCTTCTCGGACACTAGGTACCGCTACTCGCGGATTCCGCCGCGGTACTATCGGCCTGCTCATCACCATGCTCATGCCGGTAGTGTGCAACGTGGCGTTCCATCTCTTCGAGCAGTTCGAGCGAGAACATGCCTTTTCTGGCAAGTGCCCGGTTGGTTTCGTCCATCTCGGCGCGAATTCTGCGGAACTCACCGGCACCGAGTTCAACGTCTTCAACGCCGACGTTCAGCAACGCATCCGTGGCCGCATTTGCCTCGCTCTCGCTCTTCGCATCCAGGTCGGCGTAAAGACGCGTCAGGACCTCGGTCATGACGGCGCGGTCTTCCGGTTTCATTTTCTTCATCGCCCTTTGGTCAATCGCCATGAAGCCGATCGAAAAGAGTACCGGAATCCGTGTTACGTACTTCACCTTGGTGTGCCATTGCAACGCGAGTGCCACGAGCGGTGGAATCGCGACAATATCAATCAAGCCCGTTTGCAGCCCTGTCAGGACATCCGTCAATGGCAGCGGCACGGGCGATAATTTCAGGGATTTCATCGCCTCATAGCTAATCAAGTCTCCCTGCGGCAACCAGACCTTTTTACCCACGAGATCCGCGTGGCCGTGCACGGGCTGGTTCGACAGCACGTAAGCGAAGCCGCCGCCGGCAAAACCGAATGTCTGGTATCCGAGTTTTGCAAATCCCGCCTGCAACTTGTCATCCATTTGGCTACGTACGTAGTCAACCTCACCATAATTCTCGAAGAAAAACGGCAGGCCGTAGATATTGACATCCGGATACGGTCCCTGAAAATCCGTTGGCGAGAACGTGCCGCCCTGCAACTGTCCGATCTTGATTTTCTGCAGGACTTTTTTCTCATTGCCTTGCGCGCCGCCCCAGTAAAATCTCAGTTGTACACGGCCGTCTGTGCGTTCGCCGATTTCCTTGGCACCGGCGCGAAACGTCGTTGCCCAGCCGGAATTTTGCGGCGCCAGCGTTGCAATCTTAATCTTTGTCTGTGCATAGGATGCCTGGCTACTGACTACGCCCATCACCACAAGCACTAAAACGACCAATCTTCGCATGTTCATTCTCCGTTACTGCGACCGAGGTTCGCAGAAAAATCTAATCCGTCAGAAATAGTCGTCTGCACTGGACAAAAGTTCGCGGGCATCTCGTTGTGCCAGCACATTCGTCAATGTGTAACCCGGATAATCCGGATCGGCCGCCAACACTTCCTGCAGCAGCTGATCGTGCAATCCCCGTTCATACAGGGGCCGCGCATAACCGCGGGCAAACTCAACTTTGGCGCTAAGATCGTGTCCGTCGCTCAGCTCGATCGCACGCTCAAAATATCGTCGACCTTTCTCAGGTTCGCCACCGAGTGCCGGTGGCCGCAAGGTTGCCAGTATACCGAGGTAGGTGTAAACGGTCCCCTCGGCTTCCCCGTCATCGATGTCCAGATAGCGGGTCAGCAGTGCTTCCATATGCGGCAGCCGTGCCAACGCGTTCCAGTCTTCGCTGTGAGCACGGATAAAAGCGAGCGCGGATACGCCGTACGCATAGACAACGTCGGCATGCTTGCTCGACAAGCCCGCTAGCGAGGCTTCGTATTGCTCATAGGTCATGTCGCCCCAGCCACAGGACGGGGCGAAAGAAATACACAGTGCTTTGATGGAATAGCGGCGCGCGCGTTCCGTCAAACGCGCCGCACGTTCGGGATCCGCGGCAAAAACGGCACCGTAGGATGCATAGAGATTGGCAGCCGCCGCAAGCAGCATCGGGTCATCCGGACTGCCCTGCAAGAAGCTGTCGAGCAATAATATGTAGGCAGGCGCGCCGTCGCGCACTATTTCCGGATCGTTCTGATTGATCACGGCGGCCGAGAGATTGTCCGCGAACTTGCCGGCGGCCGATGAAACAATGGTCGCGCAACCACTGTTGAGCAACACAATGGCTGCTAACACCAGCTGGCCGGTCCGTGCCTGTATTCCTTGCAAGATGCTCATGCCTCAAAGACCCCGCACCCGGGGATTAGTTCAGGCTTCCGGACAGTATTCAGCCACATACGAGAAAGAAACTCCCGAATGTGGCAAGTCTCGCCCTAAATCTTTTCTTTGATTCGGGCAGCCTTACCCGTCCGGCCACGCAGGTAGTATAACTTCGCGCGACGAACATCACCGCGACGCTTGACCTTGATTTCGCTGACGATTGGGCTATACGTCTGGAAAACGCGCTCGACACCTTCGCCGTGGGAAATCTTGCGGACGGTAAAGGCGGAATTAAGTCCTCGATTACGCTTTGCAATGACCACGCCTTCAAATGCCTGCAGGCGTTCACGAGTGCCTTCCTTAACTTTAACCATGACGACCACGGTATCTCCCGGAGAAAACGCCGGAATTTCCTTGCTCATCTGTTCCTGTTCAATTGCATCGATTATTTTGCTCATCGTTCTCTACCTGCCAGCTCAAGTGCCGGATAATCAAAATTGAAACACCGGAGGCGACTAATCGCGACCCGGACGTTCCCGTAAATACTCGTCAAGCAACTTGCGTTGCTCATCACTCAAATTCAACTTTTCCACCAGGTCGGGACGGCGCACGTACGTTCGTCCCAACGCTTCCTTCTGCCGCCACGCGGCAATACGCGCGTGATCGCCGGACAACAACACGTCCGGCACCGGCTGCCCATCAACGACCTCCGGTCGCGTGTAATGCGGGCAGTCGAGCAAGCCTTCCATAAAAGAATCCTGCTGCGCCGATTCCGCATCGCCGAGTACCCCCGGTAACAACCTGGCCACCGCATCCACCAATGCCATCGCCGCAATCTCACCGCCGCTCAAGACGAAATCACCGAGCGACACCTCTTCATCCACGTGCGACTCAATCAGTCGCTCGTCAATGCCTTCGTACCTTCCCGCCACCAACACCAAACCCGGCAACGTGGCATAGCGTTTTGCCATGGCCTGATCGAATACCGTCCCCTGCGGGCTGAGGCACACAACCGGGCAATCGTCCGGCACTAACGCCCTGGCGGTCCGAATCGACTCAGCCAGCGGCGCGTATTTCATCACCATGCCCGGTCCGCCGCCGTAGGGCCGGTCGTCCACTGTACGGTGCGCGTCTGTCGTAAAATCGCGTGGATTCACGCAGTTAACCGACAGCAAGCCCCGTTCCGTTGCACGCCCGACCACGCCATAGGCGGATACGGTCCGAACCATCTCCGGGAACAGGCTGACGATTTGCCATTGCACCGCGTCAGTCCCAGTCCCAGTCGACCCTGATCACACCGGTTACCTGATCAACGTCCAAAATCACTTCTTCCGGCAGGAAGGGAATCAGTACTTCCTTCTCTCCCTGCACCACCAGTACATCGTTTGCGCCGGTTGCCAGCAGGTACGCGACCTTGCCTAACACCGTTCCGTCGCGATGTACCACGCTCATTCCCTCAAGGTCTGACCAGTAATAATGGCCCTCCCCGGGGTCTGGCATTTTGTCTCTCGGCACCGCAATATCGGCGCCGATGTAGGCGGCCGCTGCATCCCGGTCATCGACGCCCTTTAGTTTTACGATGACCGTCTTGCTGTGCCGTTTTCCCTCGGCAAACGTTACCGGTTGCCACTCGCCATCGCGCATCAGTAAACAGTCCCGATACTCAAGAATGGCTTCGCGGGGTTCGGTGTACGAATAAACCTTTACCCAGCCCATGACCCCAAACAATCCGGAAATCTGGCCAAGGATGACCGGATCCATTGCTTCCCGGTCCTTTTCTTTCTGCACCATTGTGAGATCAGACCGCGGCACGAATAGTCCGCAATCCCCTCAAGCCTCAGTTGGCAGCCAGCGCCTTGCGTTTTACTTTCAGCAACGAGGCAACGCGATCCGAGGGCTGGGCACCCTGACCGATCCAGTAGTCGACCCGATCGAGGTCAATGCGGAGATTTTCCTCATTCTCGGTGCCAACCGGGTTAAAAAAGCCCAGACGCTCAATGTAACGGCCGTCCCGACGATTGCGACTGTCGGTGACCACCAGGTGGTAAAAAGGACGCTTTTTCGCGCCAGCGCGCGAAAGACGAATACTGACCATGATCAATCCGTTTAAAGTAGTTACAGGCAGACATGCCTACACTCGGACTCAAGCCCGAGTAAGCGGCGCATTGTACTCAATTCAGCGCGAATGTGAAGCGCTTTCGGAAGGATTATTGTCTGTTTTATCCGCGTCTTAGGCCGACAGGCCATCGAAATCAGCCGAGGCCCGGCGGCATCCCGCCCGGCGACATCCCACGGAGCATTTTTTTCATGCCGCCACGCGCCATCTTCTTCATCATCTTCTCCATCTGCAGGTGCTGCTTGAGGAGGCGGTTGACGTCCTGGATCTGCATACCGCAACCGCCGGCGATGCGCCGCTTGCGCGAGCCATTGATCGTCTTGGGGAAACGTCGCTCGCCGGCCGTCATGGAATTAATGATGGCAATCTGCCGTTGCAGCTGTTTTTCATCCGTTTTGCTCTTCAGAGCGGCCGCATTGATCTTGCCGGGCAACGGCAACTTCTCGAGCATCGCCGCCATACCGCCCATATTCATCATCTGCTCAAGCTGATCCTTAAGATCGGAAAGATCGAATCCCCGGCCCTTGCTGATCTTTTTGGCAAGTTTGTCGGCTTGCGCCTTATCGACTTTCTCTTCAATTTCCTCAACCAGCGAAAGCACGTCGCCCATACCGAGAATACGCGACGCCATCCGATCCGGATGGAACACCTCCAGCGCGTCGATTTTTTCCCCAACGCCCAGAAAACGAATGGGCTTGCCGGTCACTTCACGGGCCGACAGCGCTACGCCGCCTTTGGCGTCACCATCCGCTTTGGTCAGAACAATACCGGTCAGGGGCAAGCGCTCACCGAAAGCACGCGCCGAATTCACGGCATCCTGTCCCGCCATGCTATCGATTACAAACAAGGTTTCATGAGGCGTGGCGGCGCTATGCACGGCTTGCACCTCGTCCATCATGTCCTCATCAACGTGCAGCCGACCTGCAGTGTCGACGATCAGCACATCGGCGTGCGAACGGCGACTTTCGTCCAGCGCGTGCGCCACGATGGTGGTCGGCGCTTCACTTGCATTGCTGCTGCAGTAGAGCGCGCCCACCTCCCTGGCCAGTGTTTCCAGTTGCAATATCGCCGCCGGTCGGTGCACGTCGACGCTAACCATCATCACGCGCCTGGACTCTTTTTTAATCAGGCGCAGAGCCAGCTTCGCGGCCGTTGTCGTTTTGCCTGCGCCCTGCAGACCGACGAGCATGATGACAACCGGGGGTTGTGCGCGCAGATCCAGGTCTACTGTTGCACTGCCAAGCAGCGAAACCAGCTCACCGTGGATTATTTTGACCAGCGCCTGACCCGGTGTGAGGCTCTTGCCGACCTCTTCGCCTATCGCACGTTCACGAATGCGCTCAACGAATGATTTGACGACGGGCAATGCCACGTCGGCCTCCAGCAGGGCAAGCCGCACTTGCCGCAACGTGTCTTTGATGTTCGCTTCGCTGAGGCGACCGCGACCGGTGAGGTTCTTGGTTGCCCGTGTCAGGCGATCCGACAAATTATCAAACATAAATCACTTCTTTGCCTGGAATTAGGGAATCGAAAGAGTCTTCAAGCACAAAGTGTAACGTGATTCGGGTGAAAACGTCTGCAATCCTTCCCTGCGAACAGACTCGCGACGGTTTTCATAGGTACCGTCGCGAGAGCGTGACCGGACACACGAGCAGGCTCAGGAGGTCGCGTCTCAGGTGACGCTCCTACAATAGTAATGCTGGCACAGGCGACACGCTTTGTGCCTCGCAGGGTTCTAATGACCCCCGCCATGTGGGATGATTCGGCGGAGAAAAACAGCGCATAGCGGGTCGGGAGTCTGTGTTTCAAATCACCATTTTTTTCGTGTACCTGATCGCCGGCGTTGCGTTCGGCTTATCCCGCTGGCCCCGCTTTAGCGATCAACCGAAGATGCTTCTAAGCATCGGGGTAAGCTGCGGCCTGGTGGGCCTGTTGTTGCATTCGTACCTGTTGTGGACCGAAATTCTGCCGCCAGGCGGTCTATTGCTGTCACTCGCGAACTCTGCATCCTTCATCGGTCTGCAGCTCGCACTGATTGCCTTGCTCGGTGCCAGGGATGCTGCTTTGCGTGGCCTTTCCGGCGGTTTGCTGTTGCTCGCCGCGATAACTGCCGCAATGACAAGCTGGCAAACACCGGTTACGCCGAGCACGGAATTGACCTGGCAGTTGCAGGCGCACGTCCTCATCTCGCTGTTCGCCTACGGCCTCCTGACCGTCGGGGCAATCGTGGCCGTGTATGCGCTCGTTCAGGATCAGCGTTTACGATCCGCAAAACTGTCGCCGATCAATCAGCTCTTCGCACCGCTTGAGACAACCGAGCGGCTTCTTTATGGCATCACCGCCGCCGGTTTTACGGCACTTGCGCTGGCCGTATTCTCCGGGTTTGTATTCGTTGAGAATCTTTTTGCACAGCACCTGGTGCATAAGACCGCACTCTCCATGCTCGCCTTGCTCTTGTTTGGCATTCTGCTGGCCGGACGCCACTTTGCCGGCTGGCGTGGCCGGCGTGCCGTTTATCTCTACCTGTGGGGGTTCCTGGTGCTGGGCCTCGCCTATTTCGGCAGCCGTTATATCCTTGAGTACGTGCTGGGACGAAGCTGGAATTGAGTACCCGTTGCAACTCATTTCCTTGACAGTTCGATGGCTGACTGATGAACTAACACGGTTGCCTTAGTAAGGAGGTGCTCATTCTTTGAGCGACGACATTCCGCTGCCGGCACTTTTCGGCATATTGGCCGTATTGTTAGTGCTCTCAGCTTTTTTTTCCGGCTCGGAAACGGCGTTAATGCGCTTGAACCGTTACCGGCTTCGCCACAAGGTACGTGAAGGACATCGCGGCGCCCTGTTAGCGGAAAAGCTTCTCGAGCGACCGGATCGTCTGATCGGCCTGATACTGCTCGGAAACAATCTCGTCAATTTCGCGGCGGTGGCACTGGTTACCCTGGTCGCCCAGCGAATCGGCGGAGAGCCCGCGGTGGCGGTGGCAATTGTACTCCTGACGATCGTCGTGTTGATCTTTTCAGAGGCTGCGCCTAAAACACTGGCCGCTTTGCACCCGGAACGAATCGCCTATCCGGCCGCGTTTGTCTATTACCCGCTACTGATCGTCACCTACCCGATCGTCTGGCTCGTAAACGTTCTATCCAATGGCGTGTTATGGCTGCTCGGTGTTCGCGATGATGATTCCGGCCCGCAATCCCTGAGCCAGGAAGAACTACGTACCATCGTCTACGAAGCCGGCACGATGATTTCGCGAAAGTACCGCAGCATGCTGCTGAACATTCTCGATCTCGAACACGTCACCGTCGACGACGTTATGGTGCCGCATAATGAAATCGTCGGTATCGACCTTGACGAAAGTATGCAGGAAATAGCCAACGTCATTCAACACAGCGAACATACGCGGCTCCCGGTCTATCGCGACAACATCGATCAGGTCATTGGTTTAATGCATCTCCGCAAACTCGCTAACCTGACGAGCCATTCGAGCATTGACAAGGCATCGATTGAACGGCTGGCAGCCGAACCCTACTTCGTTCCCGAAGGTACGCCGCTCAGTACGCAGCTGCTGCAATTTCAGAAAACGAAACAACGTTTCGCAATGGTGGTCGACGAATACGGCGACATTCAGGGAATTGTGACGCTGGAAGACATACTGGAAGAAATTGTGGGGGAATTTACGACCGATCCCGCCAGCAACGATGATGACGTTATCAAGGAATCGGACTCCAGCTACCTGGTAAACGGTACCGCCAACATTCGTCAAATCAATCGGCTGATGAACTGGTCGTTTTCGACCGATGGACCAAAAACGCTGAATGGTTTGATCCTTGAATATCTCGAAATGATTCCGCCGCCGGGAACGTGCCTCAAGATTGACGACTACCCGATCGAAATCGTCAGCAGCGACGACAATCGGGTCCAGCTCGCTCGAATTTCAATGCAGCAAGCACCCTGATTCAATCGTCAAAGGCGAAGCCGAGCGCCTCATCCAGTGTTGTTACCGGAACGATCTCGATTCCCTTGGGCGCGCGGCGCGGCACGTTTGCCTTCGGTACAATTGCGTGGCTAAAGCCCTGTTTTGCAGCTTCGCGAATTCTCTCCGCGCCGTAGCGTACAGGGCGAACTTCGCCGGCGAGACCGATCTCGCCAAAACTGATCAGGCGGTGCCTGCAAGGGCGATCCCGGAAGCTCGACACAATGGCGAGCACCACCGGTAAGTCGGCCGCCGTTTCCGCGATGCGCAATCCCCCGACGACGTTGACGAAAATATCTTCATTCGTCAGTGCGATATTGCCGTGCCGTTGCAGTACCGCAATGAGCAAAGCCAGTCGGCTCTGGTCCACGCCCTGCGCCAATCGCTTCGGATAGTTGCTAAAACCGTCCGCAACCAATGCCTGGATTTCGACCAGCAACGGGCGGCTGCCCTCCCACACGACAGAAACGACACTGCCCGCACTCGCGGCATGTTCAGCGGACAGGAAGATAGCCGATGGATTGACCACTTCACGAAAGCCGACCTCCGTCATGGCGAAAACACCCATTTCGCTGCTTGCCCCGAAACGATTCTTAACTGCCCGCACGATCGTATAGCGACTCGCAGGATCGCTTTCGAAATAAAGGACGGTATCAACCATGTGTTCCACGACTCGCGGACCGGCAATGGCACCTTCTTTGGTCACATGACCGATGAGAAAAACGGCGACCTCGTTCTGTTTGGCAAATCGTACAATTCGGCCAACGCATTCACGAAGTTGTGCCACTGAGCCGGGTGCCGAGGAAAGTTCTTCACTAACCAGCGTTTGGATGGAATCAATGACAACAACAGTTGCATTCACGGTCGTCGCCTGCTCAAGAATGTTCTCCAGCGACGTGTCCGACAGCAACAGCAAATCCTCGTTGTGGGTGCCGATTCGTTGCGAACGTTGCGCGACCTGGCGTAGCGATTCTTCTCCCGTTGCATAACAGGTTCTGAGCTCCGGCGGCAAATTCGACGCGACCTGTTGCAGTAACGTGGACTTGCCGACACCGGGATCCCCGCCGAGCAGCACGACCGAGCCCGGCACAAGACCGCCGCCGAGCACCCGATCGAACTCGGTGAACCCCGTGGCGTAGCGCGTCCCTGACTCTTGTGCCAGTTCGCTAAGGCGCGAGGGCTCCCGCCCGGTGACGCCTTCTTTTCGTGCCGGCGCGACCTCTGTCTTGAGCAACGCGTTCCAGGCGTCGCAGTCAGGGCACTGCCCCTGCCACTTGACGCTATGGGCTCCGCACGCACTACAAACATAGGCTATTTTCGGTCTTGCCATCTCGCATTGTCCTGTCAATTCCGGGGCCCGACTGGCCGGCCGGAGTGCGAAAAATCGTCACGCGGGTGAGAAAAATACCGTGATTCCGGTTGCCGCGGTGCGATTAACTGATCAATTGGAAAATTTTTCGACCTGGCCGGGGTCACAATCGCAATCATAGCAGGGCTTGCAGGATCGTAAACGGAGCAAAAGTGCCAACCCTATCTCATTAAAAAATAGGCCTGTTTCCTATAATTCGCCACATTATGTCAGAGAACGAATTTGAATAAACAACGCAAAGAACACCGGGACCGTCTGATCACCCTTGCATTCGTCAGCATCCTGCTGGTGCTGATCTATGGGCCGGCGGCGCCCTGGTTCGTCTCAGCCGACCGCCTGGTATACGACCAGGTGGCATCGCGTCTGCAAAATACCGCACTCGCGGACGGCCTGATCGTCAGCATCGATCCGGCGGCCAAATCACCCGCAGCACTGATGAGTGAGTACGGGCAACTCATTCGCATTTTCAAAGAACAGGGCGCCCGGCGCATCGTCATAACGCAGCCGCCCGCGTTGGGTCCGGATGCTGCATTGCCTGTCTGGGCCGCTGGCCTGTCCGATGTCATACCGGTTTTTGTACCGAGCAACCAGCCGTTTTCAGCCGTCGCAACCAAGAGCGGATTCATTAACTCAAATACAGAGAGTGACGGCATAATGCGGCGTTCACCTCTGTGGCAGTTGAACGGTGGCGTCATGTCACCATCGCTGGCACTCGCGATCACCCTGGCGGATCCGAAACGTGTCGTCGATCCGCGCATGTCGATGACCGACGACTCCGTTTATCTTTCGAATTACGCGCCAATCCCGCGCCTGTCAGCGGCGGATATTCTCAATGGGAAAGCGACGGCAGCGCAATTCAGTAACAAGACGATTTTTCTGGATGCTTCATTGCCGTTGGTTTCCGCAGCGGCCGTATTGCCTTCGGGTCAATACGTGACGACTTCTGAAATCACAGCCACGCTGCTCGCCAACATGGAGCAACGACAAAGCATTATTTCGCCGACCTGGGTGCGAGCGCTGGAATGGCTGGTACCGGCGCTACTCGCTATTGTTGCTGCGCTTTTCATGCCCGGCAGGAAGCGGGCCGATATCCTCTTTCTGACCTTGGCGATGGTCGCATCGTTAATCCTGATTGAAGCGCTCATGCTCATGATTTTCAGAATTCGCATCGACTTGGGCAGGCCCCTGCTGATTTTCCTCGGTGCCGGCATCCTCACCTGGTGGCTGCAGGGAACCGCGAAACAAACCGCAGTAAACGCCTACAAGCGCGGTTCGGACTTCCTGGCCGCCGGCCGACTGGAGCCGGCTTTCGCGGAATTTCGACGCTGTAAACCGACAGAGACGATTTCATCCGTCATGTATAAATTATCGCTGGCTTTCGAGAAACAGGAAAAACCCGAGCGCGCCGAGGCCGTTCTGGACTGGTTGAAGCGGACGCATGGGGCGACCATCAGTGAAGCGGGCACCTTCGGCTTGTCAAAAGATACGCCAAAGCGACTGGGTCGATACGAAATCGAGCGCAAACTCGGGCGTGGTGCCATGGGAGCGGTGTATCTCGCCAAGGATCCACGCATTAACCGCCCCGTTGCCCTGAAAGTCATTCCCATTGAAAAAGAATTCGAAGATGAGGAGCTCAAGGAAGCGCGCCAGCGATTCTATCGGGAAGCGGAGTCTGCGGGCCGATTGACGCACCCCAATATCGTGACCGTCTATGATGCCGGCGAGGACAAACATCTAGCTTATATTGCGATGGAGTTCCTGCAGGGTTCACCACTGACGCCTTATACGGACAAGAACAAGCTCCTGGCGCCGAGCAAAGCGCTGGAACTGTGCGCCCGCACGGCTGATGCGCTGGACTATGCGCACAACCAGGGCGTCGTGCACCGCGACATCAAGCCCGCCAATATCCTTTACAATATGCGCGATGACGTATTGAAGATCAGCGACTTCGGTGTCGCTCGTATGACAGACAACAATCGCACCAAGACGGGCATCGTCCTGGGAACTCCGATGTACATGTCGCCGGAGCAACTCAACGCCGAGCCGGTGACGGGACATTCGGACTTGTTCTCGTTGGGTGTTACCCTATACGAGCTTCTCGCTGGCGAGGTGCCCTTCAAGGCGACGAACATCGCAGTACTCATGACCAAGATTACGACCGAGGACCCGACACCGGTGTCCAATCGCCGTGCGGGTGTGCCACCAAGCGTTGATTCTGTCTTGTTCAAGGCATTGGCAAAACGACCGGAAGACCGCTTCGCCAATGGCGGTGAAATGGCGATTGCGCTAAGGAATTGCGCGCGATTCGCGTCGAAGTAGATTGAAAAGAGCGATAAGACGAGAATGAGCCTGCGCGGAAAAATCAAGATTCATGAAATCACGCATACCGGCATGGTACGTGACCACAATGAAGACGCGATCGGTTCCGACAGCGATGTCGGCCTGCTCGTGCTGGCAGACGGCATGGGCGGCTACAACGCGGGCGAAGTCGCCAGCGGCATCGCTGTGCAGACCGTCACGGAATTGGCGACCGAGGGCGCCAATCGCGAAGAGCGCGAAGACAGGGATCCCACCACGGGATTGCTGCGCCAGACGATCGTCCTGCGCGACGCCATCGCTCGAGCCAACAAGATCATTTATCAGACCGCCCAGAGCCAGACCCACTGTGAGGGCATGGGGACGACCCTGGTCGCGGCCATGTTCTACGATGACAAGATTTCCATCGCCCATGTGGGGGATTCCCGCGCATATCGGCTGCGGGACGACAAATTCGAGCAAATTACCCTGGATCACTCGCTGCTACAGGAACTGGTCGATCGCGGCTTCTATTCCGAGGAGGAAGCACAACGTTCGACCAACCGTAACTACGTGACGCGGGCGCTCGGTGTCGAGCCCACAGTAGAGGTTGAGGTCAACGAGTACGATGTACTGCCCGGCGATGTCTATCTGCTCTGTTCGGACGGTCTGTCAGACATGGTTGAAGATGAGGATATTCACTTAACTATCAGCACGTTTAATGCTAGCCTTGATGTAGTGGGTCAACAATTGGTTCAGTTGGCCAACGATCATGGCGGAAGGGACAATATCTCCATCATGATGGCTCAGATCGTTGATGCTTTTCCGGCCAAACGGGGTTTGATGGAACGCATCGCGAATATGTTTCGTTCATAGGGGAGGCAGAGCGTTTACTTAGGAATGCTCGCCGAAAATCAGTCTTACAAGAGACGGCAAAAATAATATGGCACGCTTAATCCTTAGTCTGGACAGCCAGGTTCTCGCGGAATACAACATGTCGAAAGAGCGCTACACGGTCGGGCGCCTGCCCGACAATGACGTGCGCATCGACAATCCCGCCGTCAGTGGTCACCACTCGCTCATCATCAATATCCTGAACGATTCGTTTCTTGAGGATTTGAACAGCACCAATGGCACCTACGTCAACGGCAAACTGATCAAGAAACACGCACTGCAACACGGCGATGTCATAACGATCGGTCACCATCAGCTGCGCTTCTCCGACGAAGAAAGCAACGTCGAAGATCAGGATGAATTCGAAAAAACCATGGTCATCCCGGCCGGGCAGCAGAACCCGGACCAACTGGCGAAAGCCGAGGCCGCCGCCGATGAAGCAGCGGCTGATCGTGCCGCCGAAGAACGGCTGGACATCAAGGTCGACATGCCGGACATCGATCAAAGCCCGGTAGCCGCTGAGGAAGAGTCGGTCGAAGAAAAACCCGCCGCTGCCAAAACTGAGGCAGAGGAAGCGGAAGCTGAAAAACCCGTGGCCGCTGAACCTGAAGTCGAGGAACGCGAAACTGAAAAACCCGCGGCAGCCGCCGAGGCGGCGACAGCCGAGCCTGCCAGGCACACGGAAACGACCACTGGTCTCGATCCAAGCAGCGCTCCGAGCGCCTTACCGCTCGCCAAACTGCAGGTTCTCAGCGGTGCATTCGCCGGTCGCGAGCTTGAATTGACAAAAGCGCTAAGCACGCTGGGTCGTCCCGGCATCCAGGTCGCCGCGATTACACGCCGCAAGGAAGGTTATTTCATCGTGCACGTTGAAAGCGGCAAGGAAGGCGATTACCCACTGGTCAATGGTCAGCCGATCGGCGGGAAGGCACGCAAGCTTACTGATAACGACGTTGTACAAATTGCCGGCGTAAAAATGGGCTTCTTCAAGTCCTAGCGCGGACTGTTCATGTCGAGCCCTGACCTGCTCGCGACGAGCGTCAGGTCAGTGGCTTTTCCCGATCTCTGACGCCGGTCAGCAGCGGATACGCCGTTGTAGAAGCGAATTGCGCCACCTCCTCCACCGGCAGTGATTCTCCCCAGAGAATCACCGGGTCGCCAACGACATCACGGGCGTTCGGGCCAAGATCGACGGCGCAAAGATCCATGGATATCACGCCTGCAAGCGGCACTTGCCGGCCGTTGACCCGCATTGGCGTACCCGAAGGCAGGAAGCGCGAATAACCGTCACCATAACCCGCCGCAACGATTCCGAGAACACTGTCCTGCGGCGCAAGCCAATGGCCGCCGTAGCCCACTGCTTCGCCCTGGCGAACCGATTTTACGGCAATGAGTGTCGAGCCAAATTGCATGACGGGCCTAAGGTCTAAGTCTGCGGCGGTCGCGCTCGCCAGTGGCGATACGCCGTACAGCGCCAGGCCCGGTCTAGACCATATTTCTCCCGCGCTATTCCATGACCCCAGAGTCTTGATCTGCGTTTGCCAACCCAGCATCGCGGCCGAATTCGCGACACTCACGTCGCCGCCGAACGGCTCGGCAATCGTCCTGAAACGCTGCAATTGCTGCGTCGAAGTCGGATCGTTGACGTCGTCTGCATTCGCGAAATGGGTCATCAGCCCCAGGTTGCTATCGCAGCCAAGTCGCCGCAATCGAACCACCACCGCGCCGGCATCCTCAATCCGAATGCCCAGACGATTCATGCCGGTATCGATTTTCAGCCAAATATAGTCCGGCCGAGTTTCGGCCGCTTCCAGCAGCTCGAGCTGATATTCGCTGTGAATCACCACGGCACAATGGTGCGCAAGCGCAACCGAGAGTTCATCACGATTGCTAACACCGCCCAGGAGCACAATCGTCTGCGTAATTCCCGCTTGCCGAAGCAAGACCGCCTCGCTCAATCGAGCGACCGCAAATGCGTCAGCCGCGGACAGCGTGCGTGCCACGGTCACCAGTCCGTGTCCGTAAGCGTTCGCCTTGACGGCGACCATCATCCGACTACCCGGAACAGCGCCCTTCAATACGTCGAAATTATGTTTGAGTGCATCGAGTCTGATTTCGACTCGAGCTCCGAAACTCACGGATAGCCCTCATCCGCATAGGTGTCGGGAACCCAGTTCTCGAATTTGGTGAATCGGCCAACGAAGGTCAGCGGGAAGTCACCGATGGGCCCGTTTCGTTGCTTGGCGATGCTGATATCGGCAACGCCCTTGCGCGGCGTGTCCTGGTTATAGACTTCCTCGCGATAGATAAAAACAATCAAATCGGCATCCTGCTCGATAGCACCGGACTCACGCAGGTCAGACATAACCGGTCGTTTGTCAGGTCGCTGCTCAACGCCTCGATTGAGCTGCGACAGTGCGATCACCGGCACCTCCAGCTCCTTCGCAAGCGCTTTCAACGAACGCGAGATTTCAGAAATCTCGGTCGCACGATTTTCCTTGTTGCCGTGGACCTGCATAAGTTGCAGATAGTCAATCACAATCAGTCCAAGCCCGTGCTCACGTTTCAATCGCCTGGCCCGCGCGCGAATTTCGGTCGGCGACATGGCCGGTGTATCGTCAATAAAAATAGGCGCATCGGACATCAACTGAACGGCTGTATTAATGCGCGACCAGTCTTCGTCCGGAAAATTACCGGTTCTTAAATGTGTCTGGTCCACCCGTCCCAGTGAAGAAATCATACGAAACGCCAACTGTTGCGACGGCATTTCCATCGAGAATATGGCGGTCGGGACCTTGGCCCCGATTGCGGCATTCTCGGCGATATTAACGGCCAGTGTCGTCTTGCCCATCGATGGTCGACCCGCAATAATTATCAGGTCGCCGGGCTGCAAGCCAGCGGTCATCTTGTCAAATTCGTTATAACCCGTGGAAACGCCGGTGATATTGCCGTCGGACTGATGCAGCAAATCGATACGGTCCACGGCACCCGGCAAGATATGCTTGAGCGCCTTAAAGCCAACCTTGCCGCGGGCTCCTTTATCGGCGATCTCGAATACCCGGCGCTCAGCCTCGTCGACCAGCTCCGACGCCGAGCGGCCATCGGTGGCAAAGGCACTGCCGCTGATTTCGTTTCCGGCGGCGATCAAAGCGCGCAGCATCGAGCGCTCGCGAAGAATTTTCGCATAGGCGCGCGCGTTCGCTGCACCGGGGGTTTCGTTGGCCAGCGTCGCCAGGTATTCAAGGCCGCCGGCACTCTCAAGTTCACCGCGATTGTCGAGGAATTCGGAAACCGTGACGACGTCGCACGGCCGGCTATCCTCAGCCAGCGCGGCGATGCCGGAAAAAATTATACGGTGATCTTTCCGGTAAAAATCGGTTTCGACAATTATGTCAGCGATCTTGTCCCATGCCGTATTGTCCAGCATGACACCGCCCAGCACGGACTGCTCGGCTTCGATGGAATTTGGCGGGACCTTGAGGCGCAGCTCCGCCCCCTCGATATTCCCCCCGTCGTCCAGCGCTCGCACCATGGTTCTGTGACCACTCCCGCAGAGTGCACCTCTGCATCAGTTCGGATTACATTCGCCCGCCGCCAGGCATTCCCGGCGGCCGTCTACGTTACCACAGGCAAGCCAAAGCCTTCCGCCTTAAAAAGCCTACAGGCTAATCCTCGGGAACGATCTGCACGGTAATTTCGACGTTAACATCGATATGCAGGTGCAGTCCGACGGCGTGACCGCCGAGTTCGTGGATGGGCCCGTCCGGCAAGCGTACTTCGCTGCGAGCGATTTCGACACCCACTTTTTCCAGTGCCGCGGCGATGTCTATGGGTCCGACCGAGCCGAAAAGCTTGCCTTCGCTGCCGGCATTCGCTGGAATCACCAGCTCCATACCGGTCAACAAATCGGCACGCGCTTTTGCTGCAGCCAGATCTTCCGCGGCCGTTTTTTCCAGACCAGCGCGTCGGGATTCGAATTCCTTGATATTCGCCGGTGTGGCCAGAGCGGCCTTACCGGTCGGTATCAGAAAATTTCGGCCGTAACCCGGCTTTACGTTCACGAGGTCGCCAATAGCGCCAAGATTTTCCACTTTATCCAATAATATTACGTTCATATCTCAAGCCCTAAATTGCTCTATTGTCCGTTTGTGCGGCGCGTCATCAACGCGCCATATTTTTTCCCATGCGGCCCCGGTAGTCAAACCAGGCATCGGTATATCCAAGTATCGCCAGTGCCATGATGAGCAGCGCGTTCAAGAATGGCAACAACGCGTAAATCACCACCAAGACGATGAAAGGCAAAGGGCCGACAACGTGCAACCAATGCATCATCGAGAGTCCCTGTAACCAGAAAATCGCGAAAATCACGAAGGCGACATTCCGTAGCCACTCCGCTCCGACCGCCAGCGCCAGTACCGACGTCACCGCCATGACCAGCGCCAGAGTGCGACCAAAACGCAAATCGCAGAACCGGCCGAACTCCCCTTTTTTCTCCGGCAGCGACTGGTAAACCTCATAACCCAGCACCGTCACCAACGCAATCAGCGACCAGCTGGTCAGTACCGTCAACATCGTCATCTGCGGCGCAATCAGTTCTTTTTGCGCAATCACCAGATTTGCCTGCTCAGTGAGGCCGATGTCCGTAAACGCCGCCGCCACCTCCGTCAAAACCGATAACCAATACGCGGTCGGATCGGCGACCACGACGTAAAAACCCACCGTCGCCAGCAGCGCCACGATGACCGATACCTGCAATGTCAACGTCAGCGAACGAGACCGCCGCAGTAGCCATGCCAGCAGGAAAACCGGCAGCCAGGCGAATAAGCCGTTGACCAACATTTCCGGCAACGACGCGGCGGTGATCAGCGAGAGTGCTGCCAGCACGACCATGGTGATCAAACCCCGCAATGCAGCGATGCCCGTCCCGCTGTACAGAACCAGCACGACCATCGTCGCACCACTGAAAATCGGCCCAAATGGCAACACCAGTGTGAGCGCCAGACCGAGCACCGCGTGCATCGGTCGCGCAACCAGCCATGCGGCAATCGGCTGCATGACCCTGGCCTGTCTTAGTGCCGGTCAGTGTACGGCAACAGCGCCAGGAACCGTGCCCGCTTGACGGCGGTCGACAACTGACGCTGATAGTGGGCCTTCGTGCCGGTAATACGACTCGGTACGATCTTTCCGGTCTCGGTCACATAGGCTTTGAGCAACACGAGATCCTTGTAGTCAATCTCGGTGATGCCTTCAGCGGTGAAACGGCAATACTTACGTCTGCGTGAATAGCGGCTCATAATCTGGGTCTCCCTCAGGAAGTCTTGGCTTCAGCGGCCGGCGCTTCGGCGGCCTCGCTGTCGCGGGTGTCGTCATCGTCAGTCACGGGCTCGACCGCTGCTTCAGCGGCCGGCGCGGCGGCTTTCTCGGGCTCTGCATCCGCCGGAGCTTCTGCTGACTCTGTCGGAGCTTCTGCGTCCGCCGGAGCTTCTGCTGACTCTGTCGGAGCTTCTGCAGCCGCCGGTGCTTCTGCTGGCTCTGTCGGAGCTTCTGCATCCGCCGGTGCTTCTGCCGGAGCTTCTACCGACTCTGTCTGCGCTTTTGCATCCGCCGGAGCCGACGCGGTTTTCTCACCGTCTGTCGCCGCGGCATCATCGCCTTTATCGGACGATTCGGCGGTGGCTGCTTCGGCCAGCATCGCGCTTTCGGCCGCTGCTTTCGCATCGCGCCGGCGCTGCGATTCACGCTCCTTGGCATTCTCCTCTTCGACCGCAATCGCCATCGGTGAGGCGTCGCTGATGGCCGCGTCACGCTTGATGACGAGATGCCGCAACACGGCATCGTTAAAGCGAAATGCGCTCGTAATCTCATCGATGACGTCGTGAGTGCATTCCACGTTCAACATGACGTAGTGTGCCTTGTGAACTTTGGTGATGGGATGTGCCAACTGGCGGCGACCCCAGTCTTCGGAGCGGTGAACCGTACCTTTGGATGCGGTAACCAGGCTCTGGTAACGTTCCACCATGGCAGGTACTTGCTCGCTCTGGTCCGGATGGACCAGAAACACGATTTCGTAGTGTCTCATTGTCTTCCCTTTCGGTTAAAATCCGATCGGCAACGCTGTCTCTACGAGCGCGCACCTTTACGGATGATAGCCTCCCGAATAATCCGGTGAGGCAAGAGGTTAAGCCCTTGTCAGGCTACCCGCCAACTCGACGGGGACGCGAATCCTACCCAAGCCGGGGCCCCTGTGCAAGAGCTCAAGGCACGTTATTCCGGCCCTTCCCCTGTCGGAGCGTCGGCAGCACCGCGCTGGCGCAAGGCCTCGTAGAGACAAACCCCGGTAGCGACCGATACATTCAGGCTTTCAACACTCCCCAGCATCGGCAGGTGCACCAGAAGGTCACAGCGCTCCATAACCTTTTTCTTGAGGCCTGAATGCTCGCGGCCCATAACCAACGCCACCGGCCCGTCCAGTTCCGCCTCAAATACGCTCTTGCTCCCGGTATCGCTGGTGCCCACCAAGACAACACCGTAATCAGCCAGCCACGCCAGCACGCGGCCGATATTGCCGACCGTTGCAAACGGCACTAATTCCGCCGCCCCGGCGGCCACCTTGCTCACCGTCGGGCCCAGGCCCGCCGCATCGTGGCGCGGCACAACCACGGCATCCACGCCCGCGGCATCGGCCGTGCGCAGACAGGCGCCCAGATTGTGCGGGTCCTGAATACCGTCCAGAACCAGCAACAACAACGGACCGTGGACCTCGTTCACCAGGCGGTCTTCGACCAACGTCCTGAGCGCGGCTTCATCCATTACCGTACTGCGTTGAACTTCGGCAACAATCCCCTGGTGGCGCGATTCGCCACTGATCTGTTGCAATCGAGCCCGGTTAGCCGCCTGCATAACGACGCCCTTGGCTTGCGCCAATTCGATCAGCGCCGCGACACGGGGATTGGCACTGCGGTATTCCGTATACAGTTTCCTGACCTCGGATCCGGGTGCCGCCAGAAGCTGTTCGACAGCCCGCAGACCCGTAACGAATCTGGCCTTGCTCACCGACGGCGTCCTTTAGGCGGCGATCTCCGCCGTTGCCGGTCGTCGGCGAGTCGAAAGTCGATTCGCCGCGTTTCCAGATCAACCTGGTGCACAACAATCTGCAATTCATCACCCATTGCGTAAACATTGCCGCTGCGCTCACCAACCAGGGTGCGGGTTACGGCATCGAAAACGTAGTAGTCATTCGACAGGCTGGATACGTGCACGAGTCCGTCGACCGCGTTCTCGTTCAACTGCACGAACACACCGAAGTTGGTAACGCCGGTAATGACGCCATTGAACTGCTGGCCGATTTTTTCTTCCATGAACTGGCACTTGAGCAACGCCTCGACTTCCCGAGTGGCCTCTTCGGCCCGTCGCTCGTGTGCCGAACAGATCGATCCGAAACGTTCCATTCGGTCGGCGTCATAGTCGTAGCCGCCCGCTTTTCCGCCACGAACGATGTGTCGAATCGCGCGGTGTACCAGTAAATCCGGGTACCGTCTGATGGGAGAAGTAAAATGTGCGTACGCGTCGAGGGCAAGACCAAAATGACCCTCATTCTTCGGCGTGTACTCCGCGTGTTTGAGCGAACGTAACATCGACATCGAAATCGCAGCGCTGTCCGGGCGATCTTTTACCTGCTCGATCATTCGATTGAAATCCCGCGGCTGAACATGATCGGGATGCGGTACTTTCAATCCCAGGCTCAGCAGGTATTGGCGTAACTCGTCGAAACTGTCCGGGTCCGGTTTCGCATGTACGCGATACAGCCCGACAATCTTGTTACGCCGCAAAAACTTGGCCGCCTGTACGTTGGCCGCGATCATGCACTCTTCAATCAGCCGGTGTGCATCGTTTCTCGACTCGGCGACAATATCGACAACCGCGCCGTGCTCGTCCAGGCGAATTTTCGTCTGTGGAATATCGAGCTCGATCGCACCGCGCTTGTGCCTGTTTTTAGCAAATACTGTGTAAAGGTTGTGCAGTTCGTGAATAGCCGAATGCAAGTTATCCGGAATCGCATGGTCCTTCTCGCCCGTCAACAATTTGTTGACCTGTGAGTACGTCAGGCGCTCTGACGAGCACATGACGCCTTCCACAAATTTCGATCGTGACACCTTGCCGTCGGCACCGATGCGCATTTCACACACCAGACAAAGCCGGTCAACTTTCGGCTTCAGCGAACAGAGGCCGTTCGAGAGTATTTCCGGCAGCATGGGAACCACCCGGTCCGGAAAATACACCGAGGTACCGCGGCGAATGGCTTCTTCGTCGAGAGCGGAACCGATTTCGACGTAGTGCGCGACGTCCGCTATCGCAACCCAGAGCCGCCAACCATTACCCGATTTCTCGCAATAGACCGCATCGTCGAAATCGCGTGCATCCGCACCGTCGATAGTGACGAGATCGAGATCGCGCAAATCGATTCGGTCCTGCTTCGCCGCGGCGGGAACCTCAGCACCCAGTTTTCTGATTTGCTGATCGACCGGCTTGGGCCAGTCAACTGGAATTTCGTGGGAGTGAATCGCAATGTCGGTCGCAATGCCCTTCTGGTGAGGATCGCCGATGACCTCGATGACAGTCGCCGTGGGTTGCTCAAACTTGTTCGGATAATCCAGAATCCTGACGACAACTATCTGTCCCGGTTTGGCATTGCCTGACTCGCCCTTCGGAATCAAAATCCGATGTGCAATTTTCGGGTTGTCCGGTATGACCAGGCCGATACCGCGCTCACGAATAAATTGCCCGACTACTTCCTGAGTACGCCGCTCCAGAACCTCGACGAGTTTCCCGGCTGAACGGCCCCGACGGTCGACACCGGAGACCTTGACGGCGACCCGGTCACCGTCAAACAACGAGCGCATTTCCCGGGCGGACAGGAAGACATCGTCTCCGCCCTGGTCAGCAATGACGAAGCCGAAGCCGTCCTTATGCGCACTGACAGTACCGGAAATGAGATCCAGCTTTTCGCTCAGACAATACCCGCCGCGGCGGTTTTGAATGGTCTGCCCGGCCCGTACCATCGCATTGAGTTTATCCAGTAGCTGCGCACGCCCTTTGGCGCCCTTGATACTGAAGTCTTTCAGGATCGCATCGGCTTGCCGCGGCTGACCCACATCGCGCAGATACTCCAAAAGTGTGTTCCGATCGGGGATCGGGTGCTTGTACGAACTTGCTTTCGCCTTCTTCGACGAGGTTTTCCTGGCTTTTGGCAATCGATATTGCTCCAAATGAATTAATGCGGTTTATTGACAGAATGAGCCATCATTCTGTAGAGTGCGCGGCCCACAGGGACTGCAATTGTACGCGGTTCCAACTTGCCCAGGTGGCGGAATTGGTAGACGCGCTAGCTTCAGGTGCTAGTCTACGTAAGTAGGTGGAGGTTCAAGTCCTCTTCTGGGCACCAAACAAATCAAGGACTCCCTTCGGGGAGTCCTGCTGATTCTAGCTCAAGAATCGACACGTTCAACTCTTGCCTGAACGTCGACGCGATATCGGCTTTCCCCCAACCGTCATACAATCGCACCGCCGCTTCCAGCGATTGCTGGTATCGCCGTCCTTTTTTCCGCCTGAGTACGTCGATGCTCTTGAGAAGAAGCACTTCCGCTGCATCGTAACGACCCAGCCTCGACAGCGTATCGGCGTACACCGCACTGGTCGCCGCCGCGAGAGGACTATCGAACGAATAGTCCTGGCGCCGAATCTCGATCGCGCGCTGTAACAAAGGCTCTGCCTCTGCGGCGGAACCCGACGAATTCAATACCGCACCAAGTGCGGTTAACGTCGACCCTACATACTGGTGCGTGGCCCCCAACGATTGCTGGTATATATCCAGCGCACCGCGCAGAGATTCCTCGGCTTCTGCCAGCCTGCCCATGTCGTGCAGGAGCATCCCTATGTTGGTCATGTCATAGCCGACATAGGGATGGGTCGGACCACGAGCATTCGTATGAATTCGCAACGCCATGCGCAGGGCATCCTCAGCGGCGACATATTCGCCGCGTTCGTGCAACAACGAACCCAACATGACGTACGACGTGCCCAGCAAATCATGTTCGTTGCCGAGAATACGCCGAGTGACTTCAATCGACTGGTGTAACAGTCCCTCCGCGCCTTCGATATCGCCTTTCGACTGCAGCAAAACCGCCAGATTCTGCAGGTAATAGGCCATGTGCGGGTGATCCGTCCCAACACTGCTTTGGACGATCGCAATAGCCTCTCGCAAGAGTTGTTCCGTTTGCGCCAGGTCTCCGGTGACCTGGAAAATTCTCGCGAGCAGTGATTTCGCTTCCGCAAGTTTTAGCGCCTGTTTTTCGCCGAGCTGGCTGTAGACCGAGATGCATTCCGTCGCAAACTGCTCCGCTTCGTCCAGGTTACCGATCGACAGGTGCAGCTCGGCAAGGTTGTAAAGGTTGGCCGCGATCGGCGCGCTCACCGCCGCCAGGCTGTCACGGTTTTGTCGCAGTGCTTCCTCCAGAAGCCGCCGTGCCCGCTCGAACTCGCCTTGCTTGATCAGGGAGAGGGCGAGTTCGTTCTTGCTCGCCGCCACTACAACCCCCTTATCGCCAAACATTTCGCGGCGTATTCTTAATGACTCTTCCTGCATATCCACCGAGGTGCCGTACTCGCCGAGGTTCAGGTAGACGCGACCGATGGTCTCCATGAGCGCCGACTGAATATCGGGCCGGTCTGCCAGTTGTTGTTGAATGCGCCTGGCACCGTTTGACAGTATCTCTTTGGCGGTAATGTCCAGACCACGGGCACGCGCCGGATCCGGTTCCATGAATATTTCTTCGAGGAATTTAGACACGGCCTGAGCCGTGTCCCGCTCGAGCGCGATGCGTTTGTTTTGTATGGAAGTGACGATACCGAAACCAAGCACCATCAGCATCACCAGCGCCGATGTAATCACGATGGCGTAACGACGTCGAACGAATTTAACGGAGCGATACGTCCACGTATCGGCACGCGCGGAAACGGGCAATGACTGCAAATGAAAACGAATATCTTCCGCGAACGCGTTGGCTGAGTGATAACGCCGCTTCGGTTCCTTGCGCAGCGCCGTCAGGAGAATATTGTCGAGATCACCGCGGAGTCGACGTTGCAGCCGTTCGACACTGGTGCGCCTGTCTCGACTCACTTCCTGGATTGACGGTGCACCATCGGCAGCGGTCCGTGTGCGCAGTTTTTCCATCGCGATTCGCCGACTTGGCCGCTCCGGTACCTGCTCAATAATGATGCGAGCGATTTTCCCCTGCTGGACGTTGCGCACGGCCAGCGGCGGATAACCCGTCAGTAGCGTGTAGAGCAAGACACCCAGTGCGTAGGTGTCCGTCGCCGTTGTGATGGGATCGCCCAGGACCTGCTCAGGCGCCGCATTACCCGGGGTCATCATGGCAAGGCCCTGGCGGGTCAGACCGTCGGTTGCGGTGCCGCTGGTATCAATGAGTTTTGCAATGCCGAAGTCAAGCAACTTGAGCATGCCGTCTTTCGTAACGAGAATGTTCGACGGTTTGATGTCGCGGTGAACAACGAGGTTTTGGTGTGCGTAGTGTACGGCGTCGCATATCACCCGGAACAGTTGCAGTCGTTCATCAATGTTCAGCCGGTTGGAATCGCAATAGATATCGATAGGAACGCCATCAATGTATTCCATGACCAGGTACGGCGTTCCATCGGCGGTCGTGCCACCGTCCAGGAGACGAGCTATGTTGGGATTGTCCAGGTTCGCCAGGATCTGACGTTCGGCCATCAGGCGTGACTCAACCATCGGGTCCAGCAAGCGTTGACGAACCAGTTTGATCGCGACCTGTTGCTCAAATTGATCGTCTGCACGCTCGGCGAGATAAACGACGCCCATGCCGCCACTGCCAAGCTCACGAATGATCTGGTAGGGACCGATTCTGTCGCCGCTAAAATCGCGCTGTTCAACGAACGCATCGGCGTCAACAAGTTTGAGCGCACCGACAATCATGTCGGAGATCGCCTCCTCGCTGGCTATGTCGGAATCAAGCAACGACAAAATATAGCTGCGCAACTCGAGGTCGGCGTCGCAAGCTTCCGCAAGATAAGCATCGCGCTTTTCCGCCGGCAAATCGGCTGCCTGGTCGAACAAGGCCTCCACCTGTGCCCAGCGAGCCGGACTCAGGTCGATCGTTTTTGCATCAGTGGGCACTGTGTTCATGATCTTTGAGTTCATTGAGCAGCCAGGCTTTCGCCAGTCGTAGTTCACGATGTACCGTTGCCGCGGAGATGCCGAGCGCTTCGGCTATTTCGTCGTACGTCATGCCACCGAAAAAGTGCATAACGATGACGTCACTCTTGCGTTTATCGAGTCTTGCCAGGTGAATCAGTTGCTCATCCAATGCGATGATATCGTGTGAAACAAGGCTATTGGAAGGCACTCGGTCTTCTTGTAATGTCACGTTCGGCTGCCCGGAACCTCGCTTGGTGCTGTTGTGCGCACGAGCGTGGTCGATCAGAATTCGGCGCATCAAGCGAGCGGCGATGGCAAAAAAATGTGCTCGGTCGGCCCACGGCTGCTCGACATCAACGAGGCGCAAAAGCGCCTCATTGACCAGCCCGGTCGCCTGTAGCGTGTGGCCCGGTCGCTCCATGCGCATATAGCGACGCGCCAAACCACGCAATTCCTCGTAGATCATGGGCGTCAACTGCTGAAAAGCATCGGCATCTCCTGATTGCCAATCCTCGAGCAGCTGCGTAACAGCGGGTGCGGGTTTCACTGGGGGTTCACGATCACGGCCTTACCGAGTCCTTGTCTGTTCGATGCGTAAAATTAATATTGTCCGCGTACTGTGCGGCTATCTTCGCCGAAATATTCCATCCAACGAAAAAAAATGCATACACTGGACGAGGATTATCCCACTAATAGAAGGAAAATAGAGATGCCTGAAGGAAGTTTGCCCCCACAGAAAAACACATCCATCGCCCTGGCCGCCGCCGGTGGCGGCTTTCTCGGCGCCGCCGTAGCCGTCCTGGCAATCAACGCTATGACGGGTTCCGGCCAGGGTTCTGCGTCGATCCAGAATATCGAGAATAGTCAACAAGTTGCGATGGTCGAACAAAAGCCGATCTCCGACTAAGACCGCCACAGTGATGCTCACGGCGCAGCTAGTTTGCTGCACCGTCTCCTATTGCCCAAAATTTTCGGCAACTCCCTGAGGGGATTTGCCGATCATTCTCGCTTTACTCATTGGAGAGTACTGATTTGAACTGCGAGAGAACCAATGAACAAGGAACGCGAGAAATCCATTCTGACCGTTGATCACGCCAACAAACGAGAAGATTCGAAAAAACTGGTCTACCGTACGCGGCGACGCAGTCCGTTCCGGGCCGGCGAAACTGAGCAGCCAGAGGTACAGAGGGTAATCGCCGCAGCGGACAAGAAAAAGGCGCCGCATCAAGACTGATACGGGGTTATCTGACGGCCGCAAGAACGGCCCGTTCGTCATTCTTCAAACGATATCTCCGAGATACCAAGACCACTTTCTCCGGCTAGCGCGTAAATCAGCAACACACGTCCGTCTTCTTCGTAGATCGCGGGGTCGCGTAACTGGTTCACCTGCCCGAATGCCGTGCCGCGGATGCTCGGTTCGAGCGGCGCGTTCGACCCTTCCCAATCACGCCCGGGCCGCAGCACGTCAACAGCAGGGGATTCCCGCCAGTCCTGCCAGTCCCTCGTCAGATCGATCGTGCTAAGCACAATACGCTCGGGAGTGTCCCCCACCCGCGTCCAGAATACGAAAAGTGTATCGTCACGTAGCAACAACGCGGCGTGACGCATGTTCGGGCCGAATAAGCTCGGTCCCTTCGCAAAATTACTCAGTCCGTCCGCCGACCGATAGAACTGTCCGGGCATGGCCAGCGCGTAGGTGTAGCCCTCCCAGTCGAAGGTTCTCATATAGCTATTGCCCAGAATCTCCGGACGCACGACAAAATGGATCCCGTCAACCGATTCCGCGACCCGCGTCACTTGTGTCGCGACATCGTCGAGTCCGTGCAAATACATACGTATTCGCTGCCGGGCAAAATCCACATGAACGTCCGGTGAGGCGATGTGGGGCTGTGTAGCCTCGATGGCTGCGGCTTCAATCAGACTGTCATCGTCGACACCAACAGCAACCCGGATTGCCGCCCGCTGCGCAGGCGACAGCCTGGGCGCGGTCGCGAGAAAATACGATTCTTCTATTTGCACGCTCCCGGGCACGTGAATTTTCCACGGCCCCGTCAGCGAATCGGCATAGGCCAGCCGAATATAACGTCCTTTGTGATCGGCGAAATAAAGGTAATACCGACCGAGCGGCGCTTCAATCCAGTCTGGCACCCGTATCATTGACGGGCCCTGAATGTTCGCGCCCAGGCTGGCGTCGAGATCCGGAGCGATAATCGCCCCGTCGACCAGTCGCGTCACACTAACGATTTCTTGTGCCCCTGCCGACATAGGGTATAGCAGCACCAGGATGAACGAGACCAGCACCCTGAAATCGGACATTTTTCTGCACATGCGATCGTCTCCACAGGAATGCGCTCTTTGTCACGAGTCTTTTGCAAATCAAAAAACACGAACACAGATAATTCCATATAAAGAACGACGCCGCTAGTGTGTCAGCTCACTGCCTCCCTGGTCGGAAAATTTTGGCGCCATTCTCAGGCTGGCGTCTCCAGCTTCTCCGCGACGGAGGTTGACGAATCGCCGCCAACGGAGCCCGCGGCCTTCTCGATTTGAACAACGGCGGCACGGAGCGCATCGATGCGCTTCTCGAAACTGGTATCGACCGGCATGCACCGAGTCGCATCGAGGCCAGAAAGCGTCCGGCGTACATCGTCGTTCATACCGGTTTCATAAACGATCCTGCCCGCCTCACTCGCATCACAAATGATGGTTTCGACAGCACGGGCCGCCGATACATCGACGAACGGCACCCGTGAAAAATCCAGAATCATCGCTGACGTATTGTTCTTAACGCGTTCCCGTACCTGGTGGCCAAGGTCTGCCGCTGCGCCGAAACTCAATGGTCCGCCAAAATCGAAGATCGTAATCTTGCCGTGTGCCCGTTCAAGGAGTTCCCGCTCTTCGGGCGTGGTAACCACACTGCCTCTCGATTTGCCGCTGAATTGCTTGAGTTGCTCGTCCGCGAGCTGCTTTACGAACGCTAACGCGGCAAAGACAACGCCCATCGCAACGGCGGTAATCAAATCAACGAACACCGTCAGCCCGAGCACCATGGTCATCAACGCCAGATCCCAACGTGGTCCCTTGTGCGCACGTTTCAGATAGCCGATGTCAAGGATGTCGTAGCCTACCTTGATAAGAATACCGGCCAGGACGGCATGCGGAATCTGTGACGCCAGCGGCGACAAACTGACCACCACCGCCAGCAACAAAACCGCGTGTAACATGCCCGAAATACGGGTCTTACCGCCGGTTCTTACGTTAACGACGGTGCGCATGGTAGCGCCTGCACCCGGAATAGCGCCAAACAAACCGGCAACGGCATTACCGATGCCCTGTCCCACAAGCTCCTGATCTGAATTATGGCGTGTGCGTGTCATGTTGTCGGCAACCAACGATGTCAACAGGCTGTCAATCGCTCCGAGCACGGCGAGCAACACAGCCGCTTCCAGAACGATCGCGAACGTATCGCTTGAAAAGCCCGGCATTACGAATGCCGGAAAGCCGGTTGGAATATCACCGAGAATCGGCGCGCCGGTTACGACCAGGCTCGCGAGCGTGCCAATGATCAGTGCCGCCAGCGGCGCCGGGACAAATCGGCCGAGGTTTTTCGGCCAAAAGAAGACGATCGCGAGCGTCAACAGCCCGGCTCCGAGCGCGGCAAAATTCGGATCGACGACGGCGCCAGGAATCGCCGTCAGTGCCGGAATCGTGCCACCGCCGCTGGGCTCGTGGCCAAACAAACGGGAAAACTGCAATGCAATGATGATACAGCCGATACCGCTCATGAAACCGGAAACGACCGGATACGGCACGAGTCTGATGTACTGCCCCATCTTGAAGACGCCGAGGAGGATTTGTAATATGCCCGCGAGTACAACTGCGGCGAAAACCAGCGCCGGATCGCCACTGAGCGACGCGAACACGCCAGCAAATACAACCACCATCGGGCCGGTCGGTCCTGACACGTTCGATCCGGTTCCACCGAAAAGTGACGCAAAAAAACCGACGATTATCGCACCCCAGAGACCCGCAATGGGCCCCGCTCCCGAGGCTTCACCGAACGCAAGCGCCAGCGGCAATGCAACAACGCCGGCCGTCAATCCACCGAAAACATCACCTCGAAGATTGGACAAATCGAAATACTTCACAACAGATCTCCTGGCAGAACCCGCCTACGCGGAACAGCTCTTTGAATGCTGCATGGCAGCGAATTCTGACGCATAACGTGCGTCTACCGAGATGAATTCGTTCTTGCCTTCATCGAATGCGTTTACGTCGCCGGACTTGATGTCATAAACCCACCCATGCAAGATAAGTTTACCCGTTGCGAGTCTTACCGCGACGCTCGGATGTGTCTTGAGGTGCTGCAGTTGCAAGATGACGTTTTGTTCCAGTAGAAGACGCATCTTTTCGCTCTCTGACGCATCGGGCGCGACCTGATTTACGATGTCAACGGCCGCTTTGGAGTAACCCAGCCATTCCCTGACATGCGGCAGAGAGTCCAGGCCAGCCGGATCCATTGCCCCTTTCATCGCACCGCATTCCGTGTGCCCGCAAACGACAATATGTGGCACCTCCAGCGCGCACACTGCGAACTCGATCGATGCTGTCATGCCGCCGGTATGATTGGTATGCGGCGGCACGATGTTGCCGGCATTGCGACAAACAAAGAGTTCGCCGGGATCCGTTTGCGTGATCATCGCTGTTTCGATACGCGAGTCCGAGCAGGTGATAAAAAGGGCCTCAGGTACCTGCCCCTTGCTTAACTTCTCAAATAAATCTTTTTTTGCCGGATAAACTTCGTTCTGAAAACGAATAACTCCTGCTGCAAAATGCGGCATTGACGGATCCTCTTGTAGTCCAATTCGTGTTTATGAAATAACCTGTTCTTTTGACGATGCCGACCACTTCTTTCTGGCCTTGCTAATCGCCGACTTACTCACACCAGCCATGCGGCCCTCGACAAAATTCAATCCTTCGATGATCCAGTCGGCGATTTCCGGCTGCGTCAGATGGTAGTAGTGATGCCGTCCGTCCCGCCGCTCCTCAACAATGCGGTGTGCTCGCATCAATGATAGGTGTTGCGAGACCCGCGGGCCCGGCAAGTCCAGTGCTTCCTGGAGGGTGTTGACATCTTTTTCGCCGGAGCGGAGCTCTTCAATCATGCAAATCCGGTCCGGATTCGCCGTAATTTTGAAAATATCAGCCAGTTCTTTGGCAACAATTTTTCGATCTGGCATAGCACACCCCGAAATAGTGAATGCTCGATGTCTCGAACGATTTCATATTGATTACTTCATATCTGCATACTTTTGCAGATATGAAGTAATCAATATAAATACTGCCCCCACGAATGTCAAGGACGCCTGCTCGATCTTCAGGATCAGGTCAGAGCCGAATAGCCGTTGATTCCTGGCTATTTTCACTTACTCGCCGACCGGCAGACTTAGCCAGCAAAAAAAAACGGTTACGGCACGGGCCGTAACCGTTCCAAATTCAGCCCGGCAGGATCCACCCCGGGCCAAATTTTCTGCGAAACACTAGAACTTATAGTTTGCCGTCAAGTACCACGAACCGCCTTCGAAGTTAACAGGCGTTTCCGACGGGTATTGCAAGCCAATGTTCAGACGATTGGCAAACGGAGCACCAACCCTGTCCGGGAACTGATCGAAAATGTTCGATCCGCCCAGTTTCAAGGTCACGTTTTCGGTTGCCCGGTAGGCTAACTCCAGATCGACCAATACCGTGGCGCTGAGTTTCTTGCTCGGCGGTTCTCCATCGACTCCACCAATTCTGCCGCGTGTATCGAAGTGCTCGCCGTAGTAGTTAGCGCGCAACATCAAGCCCCATTGGTCATTAAACTCCGTATTCGCCGACACGACGAAGCGGTTCTCAGGATAGTTGTTTTCAATATCCTCGACCGCGTCGTCTTGTACCGGCTGGAAGCCGTTAATGATCCTGACGCTGGTTACATCGGTCTTGTTGTAATTGTAGGCAAAAGAGAACGAAGTGCTTTGATCGCCACCCCAATCCATAACTGAAGTTATGACCAGATCGGCACCGGAATGTTCGACATCCAACGCATTCGTATAGAACGAAATAGTGGAACCATCAGCGGCCGGTATTCTATCTGTCCGATAAATTCTGTCGTCGACGGCGATCTTGTAAAAGTCGAGACTGATGTTGGTATTTTCGAACAGGTCGGCGGTAAAGCCCACACTGGTATTCAGGGAGGTTTCCTCTTTCATCGGCGTAGCACCTGCAGCGATCGCCCGTGGGTCCGATACGGGTACGAGTCCCTGGATGAGCAGGATTCCGGTGGCAGGATCGGCCGAACTAACCGTTGCCCTGACATTGTTCTGTCCAGGCGTTGGCGCTTTGAAACCGGTCGACACGGCACCGCGGAAAGCAAATGAATCGTTTATCCTGAATCGACCCGCGAGTTTACCGGTCAAAACACCGCCAAAATCCGTGAAATCCTCGTATCGTGCGGCATACTGCAGCAAGAACCGGTCAGTAATGTCGTGCTCAACATCTATGTAGACTGCGGAGTTCGAACGATCCCACGTGCCGGCCTGGCTTGGTGAAATTCTTCCATCGACACCCGGGCCTTCGAGACCAGTAGCAGGGTCAAGCCAGGCGTTTCTCTCACCGGCATTGGTCGTCCAGGCTTCGTCACGCCATTCTGCGCCGTAGGCAACGTTGATCGAATCTGAAAGCGCCGTCGAAAAGTCAGCGTTGAGAAGTAACTCTTCCTGCTCGTAGCCACCGGTGTCGAAAGCGAATTGTGGAATCTGACCTAACGGTGTCAGACCGAGGCTCGGGCTGATTTCCCGGTTCAGGAACAAATCCATCGTGTTCTTGCCGTAACCAAAGCTGAAGTCCCAGGTCGTGCCGCCGGCGAACTCGCCTTTGAAGCCTGTGGAAACGCTGATGTCTTCCTGAGTGCCATCGAGATACGGGGTATAACCGGTCAGCAATAAATCACCGGTATATCCCAGATCGACCAGAGGCTCCAGCGCTTCGTCGACCGCATTCAGCGCTCGGTAGAAAAACCTGAAGCGAGCCTTGGTATCCGCGTATCCCACTCGGCCATACCAGGAGGTCGTATCATTGATGTCCTTACCGGAATTCAGGAAAAATCTCGTGCCACTGGATTCAACGCGACCGAAGGTTTGCACCAACGGACCATCGCCGAAAGGCGAGTCTTCACCAACACCCACTGCACCTGCATCGATATTAGCCTGTGCCGCCGGGCGCTGTATGCCACGCGATAGTGCATCGTTACTTTGATACTCCAGGCTGAGGTTTACAAAGCCGTTATCACCAAGCGAAAAGCCCTGGTTGCCGGAGATATTATAGTTGGCTTCACTCGAGCCACCTTCAAAAGCCTGACCGTATCGGATCTGATACTCGCCGCCTTCTGCGTTATCCCTGGTGACAAAGTTGATGACACCGGCTATGGCATCGGAGCCGTATTGTGCCGATGCACCATCACGCAATATTTCGACACGTTTCAACGCAATGGAAGGAATCATGCCGATATCGACACCGTGTGAGCCACTGCCGGATGCCGGTGCAAAAAACTGAATCACCGAAGATCGATGCCTTCTCTTACCGTTGACCAGGACCATGGTCTGGTCCGGTGCAGTACCGCGCAACGAGGTAGGACGAACGAATGCACTGGTATCGCCCGTTGCACGCGTCGCCGAAAAGGACGGAATCAGATTTTTCAGACTATCCGTCAGATCGGTGATGCCACCCATCGTGTTGAGGTCATCTGCTGAAAGTACATCGATGGGTACCGGAGAATCAGAGATTGTTCGTTCCCTGTGACTTCTGGAACCGATCGTCACGATCTCTTCAACCATCGCGTCGTCATCCCCATCGCCCGAGCCTTGGGCTATTGCCGCTTGTGAGCTCAGAAATGCTCCGCCGAACGCAAGTGCGACCGCCATGAGCTTTTCTCTTTTAAGATAATAATTCTTCATTGTTTTTCCCTAATTTCAAATTTTTGATTTTTGAATATTCATTCAATTGCGCCGCAGCCCGCTGACGAATAAGTCACCGAGCCCGCGCGAAGACAGGCATTTGGTATTTAGTGCGGAAACAGCAGACATAGCTGTCGCAAGTCGCAAGAGATGCTGAGTGTTAAATCCACCAGAGTCTGAATAGTCCTGGCAATAACCAGGCACTTGGCGGAAAGGTTGATCCCGGTTCAGCAATTACATAAGTGCAACTATGTAACTTAATGACACAACGCTGGGTATTCGGGAGCCTTGGCAGGCATCACTCGGACATTGCGCCACAAAAAACAGACGCACCTATCCTGTGATTAACTGAATCTAGGTGGGCGCAGGAGGCCTTCCAGATGAGGAAAAGGCAGATTCTTGAATCTAAGCACGGTCATGCCGCCGTGAGCCCCTGCGTCGCCGCTAAGGATCGTCGCACCAGAGCCTTGCGCGGTGCAACACACGCAGTCGACGTGACAGCAGTCCGCTTCGTGCTCTTCATTGGCTTGGTCAGACTGGGAGACGGAAGTCGATTGGCTTAAGTGACCGCCATGGCTGGATTGGTCGGCAGAATCGGTGTGCGTACCGAGATCGGCAATAGCGTGGCCTACATTAGGCCCAATAATCATTGGCAGTGCCATCACCAAAAAGATTAGTGTATTTCTCAAGTCGCCCCCCAGCTTCTCGCCGACAAGTATGTACGCCCGGAGACAGTAGGCGATTTCGTCGCAAAAAACAAGCAGGAAATGTTCGAAAAGCGGCGGAGCAATATTCCAAAACATATATATGCAGATCACTGACGATTTCATTTCAAGCGCAATCAATTCATCGAATAACAATCGTGCGGCATGGGTTTACCTCGGCTGTCGCCGGCAATGCTGAATGTTCAGACCTTCGGTTCAGGCGGAAAGAATCCAACAGGAGCATCGATCTGTGCACGTCATCCGCTATCACCTGCCAGGAATAAATCAATGGTGACATTGCCCGCCAAAATACGGATACTGCGCCGCCCTGGTGCTCCGGATTTAGCCACTATGTTCAGAAACGTACGTTACTACCGTCTCGATAGTGACTGGCCCGAAACGGAAGAGGCATTGTCGCGGATGCTGGAGAATTCAGAATTCACGCCTTGCGGACCCCTGACAGAACGCAGTTCGGGCTGGGTTGCCGTTTATCCGGATACCGGTGAATTGCTGGCGCGCCGCCTGAATGGCGCAGACCTCATCAAGCTGCGCAGCCAGTCCCGCGTATTGCCACCGTCTGTGATCAACGAAGAACTGGAAGAACGCATCGAGGCGTTTCGCAATCGTATGCAGGAGGTTCCCGGACCACGCGAGAAACGCCGCATGAAAGCAGAAGCTCGCGATGAACTGCTGCCCAAAGCGCTGCTCAAGTCAGACCGAATATGGGGCTTCGTCGACCTGAAGGAAAAATTGATCGGCATCGATGCCGCACAGACATCGGTCGCGGAACGATTCCTGCGGCGGCTGCGCGCCGCATTCGGTGACCTGGTCATATTCCCGTTACAATACCGGCAACCGGTCAGCGAATTGCTCACCGGTATTTTTCTCGGCGATGCGCCCGATCGATTTGCTGTTGGCCGGGAGTGCCGTATGCAAGACGCCGGGGATACCGGTTCGATTGTGCGGTGGACCGATTTTGACCTGAGTGATAACACCATTCGCAATCACGTCGCGGACGGCATGCGCCTGACACACCTCGCCATCGAATACGACAGTATCCTCGGTTGTGTACTGGACGAGAATGGCGTGATCAGTAAGCTGCGTTTTCTCGGCATGGATGAGAATACGGACGACAACAACGATCCACTTGCAAGGCTGGACGCTGAGTTCGTACTGGCAACCGGCACGCTGCGCAAGCTCGTTGCGGATCTTAAGAAATTGCTGGGCGGTTTTACCCGGTAGTCCAACGAAGTCGGTTTGATCGACTACTGGTTCGGAAAAAACTCCGGCCTGCATTGAAACTTCCGAAGTCTGCTACGATGCGCTTCCCGGTCCCGATGACAGGACGTCAAAAACCATAACAAACCGATGGATGCGCTGCCTGTACTGACCACCGAAATAGCGATCGTCATGCTAATCGTGGTATTCGCAGTGTTTCTTTTTGCAACAGAAGTGGTGCGAGTCGACGTCACGGCGATGCTGATCATGACGCTGCTGGGTCTGTTGAGCTTCGTGCCGGGTCTGGACGATCTGCTAACGAACGACGTCCTGTTCTCCGGCTTTTCCAGTAATGCGGTAATTTCCATCATCGGGGTCATGATTCTGGGCGGCGGCCTCGACAAGACCGGCGTCATGGAGCGGGTGGCCTGGGGTATCTTGCGCTACGGCGGCAAGACCGAAAAACAGATCGTTTCATTGACTGCAGGTACTGCCGCCGTCATTTCATCGTTCATGCAAAATGTTGGCGCGGCGGCCTTATTCCTTCCCGTCGTCTCGCGTATTTCGTCGCGTACCCGGCTGTCCATGTCCCGATTGGTGATGCCCATGGGTTTCTGCGCCATCCTCGGCGGCACGATGACGCTGGTCGCATCAAGCCCTTTGATTATGCTCAACGACCTGCTCGACAATGCAAATCGCAGCCTCGACCCGGATCAGGCGATGCAGCATTTTGGCCTTTTTTCGGTAACGCCGGTCGGCCTCGCGCTGGTCGGTAGCGGCTTGGCCTTTTTCGTTTTCTTTGGTAAATCCGTGTTACCGGAGGGCAAAACGGTTAGCGCCTCTCGCAGAACCGGCACTTCGCGCTATATGCGCAGCCTGCATGGCATCCGTGCGGCGGTTCGCGAAGTCGTTGTTCCCGATGGCAGCGATCTCGCCGGGATGGATATCGCCAGCGTACAGTCCAGATACGACATCCGCATCGTCGCCTCGAGTTACGCCGGCAAGGTACTGGTATCACCGCCAGTCGAAATTCAGATCGCGACCCCTGCGTCACTGGCAATCATTGCACAACCCGACAGACTAAAAGCCTTCGTCAACGGCTGTGGTCTGTCGTTGCGTCCGAAACTTCGCGAATTCCGACACTTGCTGGCCCGTTCGATTGCCGGTGTAGTTGAGATTCTTGTGCCGCCGGATTCCCCGGTAGAAGGCCGAACCGCAAAAGAAATGCATTTTCGAATGACCTACGGTCTCAGCCTGCTGTCGATTGTTCGCGCCGGCAAGGCCATCACGGACAACGTTGCCGATATCCCGTTTGCCGCGGGTGACATGCTGCTTTGTCACACGCGCTGGGACCATCTGGCGCGGCTTGAAAAGGATCGGGACCTGGTCATCGTTACCACCGACTATCCCCGCGAGCCGCAGGAACCCTACAAGCTCGCGTTGGCGCTGGCTTTTTTCGCTCTCGCTATCGGCCTGATCATTTTCACCGATATATTGTTGCCCGTCGCCCTCATGGCGGGTGCCGTTGGCATGATCGTATCGGGTGTAGTAACCATGGACGACGCTTACAAAGCCGTCAGCTGGAAAACCGTCTTTCTGCTCGCCGGTTTGCTGCCGCTGGGCATTGCTGTCGAATCCTCGGGGACAGCAGAATACGTCGTGCGACACCTGTTGGCACGCCTTGGAGACGCCCCGGTCTGGACACTGCAAACGATGATCGCCGTCCTCGCGAGCGCAGTCTCTTTGGTCATGTCGAACGTGGGTGCCACGGTGTTGCTGGTACCGTTTGCGATCAACCTGGCACTGGCAATCGGCGCCGATCCGGCGGTGTTCGCTTTGACGGTGGCGATTTCAACGTCAAATTCCTTTCTGATTCCCACTCACCAGGTTAACGCACTCATCATGGGGCCGGGTGACTACAAAGTCTCCGATTTCGTTCGTGCCGGAAGCATCATG
Organism: Gammaproteobacteria bacterium; assembly: GCA_013151645.1. Lineage (GTDB taxonomy): Bacteria > Pseudomonadota > Gammaproteobacteria > Steroidobacterales > Woeseiaceae > JAADHU01. The sequence goes on from JAADHU010000017.1 coordinate 63,639, forward strand.
AGCATTCTGTTCCTGGTGGTGTCGCTGCTGATGCTCAATCTTGTGTTCTGATGTGCGACTGACGTTCGGCTCGCAGCGGCACGTCTGACCGCGGCGTCTATTGCCGGGAATAATGTGCTTTCTTGGGGAGAACCTGCCGTACGCCACCCTGGGGCCGCGCGGAATCGCCCGTATAGCGAGGAATCAAATGAATGTGGACGTGGAAGATACTCTGCCCTGCCGCCCGACCCACGTTGACGCCGACATTATAGCCATCGGGACTGAATTCTTCGTCCAGAACCTTTTGCTCTTCAGCCACTAATTCCATACAGGCGGCTACCTCTTCGGCGCTAAGGTCGAAGAAGCTGGCGCAGTGCCGAATCGGGATGATCAGCGAATGCCCCGGACTGACCGGGTAGCTGTCGCGCGCGCTAATTGCGAGCGCGTTGCGCCGGGTCTCACCGCGCGGGCTGCCACAAAAAAGACAAGGGTCGTTCGGGTCAGTCATGCGTCCATTCGCCAGTCAGGCATCGCGGCTAATCGACGATATGATACACCGGTGCCTTTTCCATCTCCCACTCGTTCGCTTCCCGGTTGTAGCGGGACAAGGTGAAGCAATGCCAGTCAGCATCATCCAGCTTCGGATGATCGGCACGATAGTAATATCCAGGCCAGCGTGTTTCCTTGCGGAACATCGTGTGATGCGTGACGGACTCAGACGCCAGCACGCGATGCTGTAGTTCCCACGCCCGCTGCAACTGATGAAGGTCTTCAGCCCCAAGGTGATCGAGGTCTTCTTTGAGCATCTCCAGCAACTCCAGACCGCGAGTAAGCATCGGCTCATTGGTGGTGTAGTGGGCGCTAATACCACCGACGTATTCATCCATTATCTTTTCAAGACGTTGCAGGCCGTGTAGGGGCAGGAGATAGCTCGGTGACACCGTGCCGGCAACGATCTCATTGCGACCGACGGCATAGTTCTCCAGCGGCTGGAAGACGGTCTTTTTGAGCGCCTGGTACTCGTCCTCACTAACCTGCGGATGATCCCGACCCAGGTCTTTAACGTAGTTGACCGCGGCCTTCGCCGCGATGCGGCCTTCCGCAAACGATCCGGACGAAAACTTGTGCGCAGTGCCGCCGATGGTGTCGCCCGCGCCGAAAAGACCATCAACGGTCATCATGCGGTTGTAACCCCATTGGTACTCGTCCGGTGCGTAATCCTCCGGACCGCTCGCCCAGGCGCCGGAACAGGTGGCGT
>JAADHU010000081.1:0-7278 GCA_013151645.1 Gammaproteobacteria bacterium
GCGAATTTCATCTCGCTTTGCAACACAGCGCAAGAAAAAACTCTATCAGGAGAAAATAGCGCGGCTCACGCCCGCATGATGTTCAGCTTGCTACAATCGGCAACGAACTATTGCTACCCAAACGACTTTCATGAATAGTCCCGGCTAGATGAAGTCTGTATTTAGTTCCGTGTATTGGTCAGCTTCATCCCGTAATCGCCTTCTACGTTCTTGGCAAAATCCTCAAGAACGCATCGATCGCAAAGCCCGCGTTTTTCATCATGAGATGGCTGGTATCGTCATCAAGATCATACAGCCATAGATCATAACTCGTGCTACCATCTCCGACGACAACTCTTGGTTTTTGTATGACGATTGAATCCATCTCTTCTATATACTCGCCAATACTGAGATAACCTTCAAAATTCAATCGCTCTTCCCGATTGCCAGACAAATCCACCAAATAGTAATAGGTATCAAATCTATTGGTTGTTATTTTTTGACAGACCAATTGACTCGTCTTGTTTCTAAATACGTTAAGAAGCAGGCAACCCTCGATAGAATCCAGTTTAGTCAAATTGTGTGAAGAAACGTTGAATTTCCAGAGCCCATTTTCTCTTTTGCCTAATCTATCAACGTATTCTTTCTTCTGGAAAACCACCTCATCCGACGATATTTTGACTATCGTCCTTAAATCATAACGACTCGACTTAGTGACTGGGATTGGTTCTTCCAAATACCTATTCGCGACCAGAAGTGCGCCTACCCCGTCACTATCTTTACCATAATAAACGATTTTTTCATGCTTTGGCATATAGACAGGGTTTAAACCAACCCCGATATAGTTCGCCGTTTTTGACTTCAGATCAATCGTCAATATCTTGCCTTCTTCCGGCAATGACAACAGTATTGTCCTTCGATCAATTTGCGATATCTTGTCCTCAATCACCGTCCCCAATGGGAACTCATAGAACAATTTATTCGTATTTTTTTCGAAGTTGACTACGTAAATCTGATTTCCTATTGCTCTAATAAACTCGCCTTTCGGCACCTCCTCGTCTTTCGCGTCGCATCCCATGGAAATCATCCCGGCAACCGCAATTAGAAATAGCTTTTTTCCCACTTGTCTTTCTCGAAAGCATGACACAAACCGAATAGATGGAGCATTCAACAAGGAAACTGACACTTTCTTCATCATTCTTTCGATCCTCGAATAAATGTACAGTAGTGTTGGCAGTTATTAAATAAGAGGCTATATTTGCCGGCACCAAATTGCGAAGGGTTCGCCAATATGGATAATATAGAGATATCCCGCCGAATCGTACTGAATCTATAGTTGCCGATGTTGAGATCTGTAATGGCAAAATTCTCCGGTCTTAACATTCCATCTACGGAGTCATTGTCTGAAGTATCTGATTTGAAAAAGCCCCTGTTCCGCAGCACTAGTTCCCCTCTAGCGGGGATTGAGGACACCCATCAATTAGTGCACCTATTTCTCGTCTTTTCATGCAGAAACTGCTTCAAATTCGATGGGTGTCCTGAATCGTTGCTGATAGAAAAAGAGGCCGGGTATGCAAAAAAGACGCTGTCTGCAGAAAATAAGCCTGACTACACATTAGCGATCGGCTTTTTCGCAAGATATATTCCCACGACCATCAGTCCAAGGCCCACTATGCGAGCGGTTGTAGCCGGAGTTTTTGGCGCATTTAAAAACCCGTGGTGATCGATGATTGTCGCCGCCACCAGTTGACCGATCAGCACCAGAAATATTGCATTTCCGAGACCGATCTTCGGCGCAATCCACGTAATGGACAGGACATAGAGCGCTACAAACAGACCACCCAGGTAGTAGTGAACGGGTATCGCAATCACTTGATCTCTGGACGGTAACGGACTACTGAATGTCAATACGGCCGTAACCGCGAGAGCGAGTAAGAACAATATGAACGCTGCGTGGATCGGGCTGCCGAGGCGTGTTCCAAGGCCAGCATTTAGTGCTGCCATTATTGGAATGCCGGTACCCGCCATGAACAACATGACAGCCAAGACGAAGGCGTGAGTAAACCAACTCATCACAATGAGACCGCAACAGATAATCGGTTTATAAAATATCTAAAAATCATTAAGTACCCTTCGATATTCTTCTACCGGCAGGCCTCCAATTCCCCAGTCTTCCATCTCCACCTCATCAATGACTACAAATGTCGTAGCTGGTTTTTTGTCAAGGACGTCAGATAATAGTCTCGTTACGCCATCAATCAGCGCTGCTTTTTGTTCCCGCGTCACACCTTCGCGTGTCAGTTTGATATTGATGTAAGGCATGCACCATCTCCTATTGGTTAGATTCGACAATTTGAAAGACCTTGGCGATGATTTTCCAGCGGTTCGCCTCGCGCACAAGCGTCAAGAAATCGACAAAGCTACGTTGTCCGATCGAACATCGGACGCGCGCAAACGCGGTATTCTCACCAGCGAACTCAATACCGTCGACGATATCGCGCCGAACATCACATCGTGAAGCGCCGGACTCACGAGCCGCGACGATGGGAAAATACTCCCCCATCGTCCGATACAGCAATGGAGTTTCATCTGCCGTTGCATAGATTGCCTGCGGATGAAACGCCGTCGCCAGCTTATCTCTGTCGCAGTAGTAGAGTGCATCGAAATAAATTTTCAACGTTTCCGTGACATCGTTGAAATCACTCATGATGTTTGCGATCTTCGATCAATCCTTCAGTGGTCATCGCTTGAATGACTGCTCGACGTTGACGAACTCGCTCCACGTAGTCCTGAACCAGCGGCCACGGTTGCAAATCGAACCCGATAAACCCAGACCAGTTAAGCACAACGAATGCATACGCATCCGCAACAGTGAACTGCGTCCCAAGCAGGAATGTTCTACCGTCCGAGAGCTTCGATTCGATGAAGTCAATCCGGCGGGCGATGCCGGCCTCCGCAAGCTCTTTCGCAGCTGCGTTTAGTTCGGCCCCAGAAAAGAACGGGCTGTATGCTTTATGCAACTCTGATGAAACGAAGTTCAGGATTTCCTGCAGCCGCGTGCGTTCCAGTGTTCCATTTTCAGGTACAAGGCCAGTCTCTGGGGCCAGGTCACCAAGGTACTGCAAGATTGCCGGGTTCTCCGTGAGGACAGCACCGGCGTCCGTTTCAAGAGCGGGTACATAGCCGTTTGGATTGATCTCACGGTAGTCAGCTCCCGTTTCGGTTTTGCCACTCTCAGTATCTGTCTTCTCTAAATCGAATTGCTGGCCAAGTTCGTTGAGCACAATGTGAGATGCCATAGAGCAAGCGCCGGGCTTGTAATAGAGCTTCATTTCAGTTTCTCCAGTATGTGTTTAGTTAACACCTCCATCTTTGACGAATAAGTTACTATCGACAACCTAATTACTAAGAGATACTGTAAGGGTGGATTACCTGAGAGTTACCTGGTTACTTGAATGTCTTTGAAAGTCCGACGCAACAACAGTCCCAAACTGCCAGAGCGGTGCATGTTGACCGAGTGCATGGCCGTCATTGCGGGCGCCTGGGCCCCGAACGTCATTTGGTCCCTTAGAGCGGGACCGCGGCGATTCAATGAGCTAAGAATTGATATCCCGCCTGTTTCTGCGAAGGTATTATCAGCGCGACTGTCGGAGCTTGCGGAACGTGGCGTAGTGAACCGAAACGTGCGCCCAACGTCACCACCGTCGGTCGAGTACGAATTAACGGATCTCGGCGAAGAACTGATCCCTGCGCTCGATGCGATTGTCGAGGTGGGGCACCGACTCAAAGCGCTTCGCGAATGACAGGGAATTGAGGACACCCATCGATTGGTGCGCCTATTTCTCGTCTTTTCATGCAGAAACTGCTTCAATTTCGATGGGTGTCCTGAATCAAGAATCGAGTGCTGATTCTTCCTGCTGTTTGAATTGATGGGTGTCCTGATTCTTCCTCCCCAGTAAGGACAAAACCAAACGATGTGATGTCCGCTTCAGCGCGAACACCGAACACAATTGGTGGAAATCCAACTAGAGATCTATTTCGTTCCACGACACGAAACTAGGATCCCATCTTCTGACCGCGCATACATCATGCTGATTATCTCTCTGAGAAAATGCGCACCCGACGAATCCTTTTCGAAACGGCCACTTAATACCACGAATCGACCAAAACAACTTGATTCGACAACGTCCGAGCGGGATACATAAATCCCAGATTCAACGTTGTTAATGAAAGCGTACTCTTCCATCAAAAACAAGATCGGGAGATCTCTGTGTGCGAGATATCCCGCCAAAGAAATTCTCTTGCCCAGAAATTTTTCCGGATCAGCCAAGACCTTTATCATCGATACGTGGTAGATCGGCTCTTCCGCGATTCCGGCGTGCCCTTCAGTATTGAGTGCCGAAACAGTCAATATGAAAGCAAAAATCGAAAATTTGATTCTGTTTATCACCGAAACGCTACCTCGTCAACGACGGCAACCGTGTCGCACTCGCAGCCGATAATCGCCTCAATTAGTAGAGCTGAAGTTTGGTAACCGCGCGGCGCGATCAAAAATATCGGCAATCCAGCGCCATCCAATTGGGATGCGTTTATCGCTCTCGATATGAATCCTGTAGCGCCTCGCCCGACGGGCGTCTGGTCCGGTCCCAACCCGTGCCCACCCGGCAACAAAACGACGATCGCTATTGCCCCTTGGCGAGCTGCACCAGTAACGCCACCCATATTACCCATGTTTCCGCCGCTCTCGCTGACCCTTCCACTGGCAGGTCCCGGCCTACCATCGTAAGAATCGGGTCTACTGTGCCTCGGAATATTGCGATACTAACTGTGCCTTCTCGTTCGCGCAGCAATGTATCGAAGGCCTTACCTACGATACGCCTGATCATCCCATCCGTAAACTGCGATCCGTTCGGGCCTCGACCAGCCTTTACGCCTACAATCGGAGATATGAGGTCACTGATATCTATCCCAATGTTGCCGCGCCCTCCGCCTCCAACGGATTGATCAGTTTGGCTGCTATCTCCGCCTTCTGCAGACGTAAAAGCTGAATAAAGTGCCCCATTCGCATTCTTTCCACCACTCACCCTAGACGCCGTGCCTCCTGCAACCTTCGCTGAAATGGTTCGTACGCGTGCACGTGAGGGAGTTGAGGACACCCATCAGTTAGTGCACCTATTTCTCGTCTTTTCATGCAGAAACTGCTTCAATTTCGATGGGTGTCCTGAATCGAGTATTGGCTGCTCGATTGCGGAATCCAGAGAGCATCCCGATCTTACCCCGTTGCTGGCGCCTCTAAATCAAACGTCATACACGCCGACCGACCATGTTCGTCGACTCGAGTAATTGGGCTTGCGTCATCCAAGTACAATACGGCTCCACTCTGCCGTTGTCTAAACTGACCATCAGCAGCAACGAAAACCCCGACGCAGCGAAATGGCAAAGTAGCGTAATGAGGCTCAGTAAACTCGATTCGTACTGCTATCCATTGGAGAGATTCGTCTTGGACGATAGGTGAAAGATACTCTTCGCTTGGAACCAGAATGAATGTCGCGATACCATCAACGGATTCCGCCTGCCTCAAGTACCCAAAAATCGATACCTGGCCACAGACAGGTTCACTATTTCTTATTGTGGCGTGAAAGACGCTCATTGGCTGCAACACATTGTTTTCGCAGTCACTTGAATCGCCTGACTTTTTTGACGTAAATGCGGAAGCCATAATGAGTACGGACCCAACGAAAACCAGACCAGATTTTATTGCGAAATCCAATTTCATTTCGTTCTTCCTGTATGAGGCAATATTCTTATAGCGGCCAAACTCACTCTCCTAGAACGTAGCATGCAAGTCAAAACTACTTGCACATTGAATCGTCGGGACCCAGGTAGTGAGGGAATTGAGGACACCCATCAATTAGTGCACCTATTTCTCGTCTTTTCATGCAGAAACTGCTTCAATTTCGATGGGTGTCCTGAATCGAGTAGGAACATGGAGAGAAAACAAGTGTTCGCGATCGTACTTGCGGCGGGTGCAGCGCGGCGATTTCGAGCGACCAAGCAGCTTGCGGACTACTGTGGCGAGCCATTGGTTCGTCGCGCTGTGCGCCTGGCTGAAACCGTTTGCGCGCAGCGCAGTATTTTGGTCACGGGCAGTAACTGGCAGCGCGTGCACGATGCCTGTACTCCGCTCAAGGGTTTTTTCGTCCGCAACGAGGCGTTTGAGAATGGTATGGGCCGTTCGATTGCCTGCGGCGTTCGCGCGGTGGCCGGGACAGCGGATGCCGTGCTTCTTCTGCTCGCCGACCAACCGCTGATCAGCGCGTCCTATCTGCAGCAGATGATCGATGCGTGGAACGGGTCCGATGTCAGGATCGTTTGCAGTGAGTTCGCAGGCGTTGTCGGACCGCCGGTTATTTTTCCGGCGGCGTATTTCGATGAACTCGGATGCCTGGACGGTGACAAAGGTGCTCGTGTCTTGATGGATACTCATCATGAGCAGGTCGTCGCGTTACCCTGCGAGGCTGCCGCTACTGATATCGATACGCGTGACGATTTGATCGAATCGCAATCCTGATCAAACAATTTTTTCCGTCATTGAAACAGCGCCCCCACGGCCAGATTCCAGTCCATGGGACTGCCGTCATAATGAGTGACACAGGTATTGGCATCGATGAACAGGTCTTCGTAACGATTGCGCATGCGTTCCGTAAGATCCAGTGACGGCGGTATCGGCGGCAATTCGCCGGTGCGGGGAATGAGCCGGCCCTCGGGATTGCGGAATTCAATCTGTCCCTGAGCATTCTTGCGACAATCGAAGTCGCCTTCATGCACCAAACGATGGTGACGGCGGCAAAGCTGCACCAGGTTGGCCAGACTCGTCTCGCCACCCCGGCTCCAGTGCTCAATATGGTGCCCGTCAATGTAGTGTTTATGCGTGCAAGCCGGGAAACGGCAGCCTTGGTCCCTGGCTTTTAGGGCCCGTCGCATCGCCGGCGGGATGATACGTGTTTTGCGGCCGATATTAAGCGCATTGCCGTGTTCGTCCTCACTGAGAACACTCACCCCGGCGTCACAACACAGTCTCCTCGATGTTTCCGCGGAAACATGCGGGCCCTCTTCCAGATGAGACAGGTCACCTTCGTTATTGGTCAGTGTTTCCGCGGAAACATGCAACACCACCTGGTATCGATCGGCTGAGGATGAGTTTCCCGGGCCATTGGCCAGGTAACTCTCGGCAACGTCGGCCAATGCATCCGCTCGGCGACCATCAAGACCGTCTGCCGGCGATGTTTCCGCGGAAAC
>JAADHU010000081.1:7365-37773 GCA_013151645.1 Gammaproteobacteria bacterium
CCATCCGGCTCGTAGTACACGTGCAGTTCCCGCTCATCGTGTTGCTTGCGGCACTCGTCCATTTCCTGCAGGCGTTTGGTGCGTCGATATTTACTGACCAGGCCTTCCATGTGATGCCCGGTACCGTGTTTGGCGATCATCAGCAGGTAGTCTTCGTTCTCAGGCGTTGCCACTCGCGTCATGGCACGAACTTTAGAATAGCTGATCTCACCGCGGGCGAAGGTTGCGCTGGTATTGGGCAGATCCGCCAGTGCGTTGGCGATACGGACCTTCTCTCGGGCGGCGTTCATGCCGATGCCGCATTTCCAGTTGAGCCAATGGGCGCACGATCCAATGCCATCCACCTGCCACAGACCTTCTGCATCGAACTCGCGAATCATCTCCAGCAGGCGATACGTCGCCGCATAGATATAGCCGCACAGTTCAGTGATTTCCTGGCCCAGTTCTTCCGAGCGGCGATAGTGTGGGTGCCAGTTGGTGGCGGTAAGAGCGGCGGTGTCGGCCGTGATTGTGGTCATGGGAGGCCTCGGATCAAGGTTAAAGAAAGACTGTAATAATGTACAGCATTATAACCCTATACCACTGATTATTCGATGTTTATTATACTCCGAGGTGATTTAAATATACAGCTTAGGCAATCCCGCACCGATCACCCGTGAGCCGCACAACGCTCACAATTCACCCAGCCGGAATGGCCATCAACATAATGTTCTTTTTTCCAGATGGGCAGCCTGACTTTCACCTGATCGATAATGTAACGACACGCCTGAAACGCTTCATCGCGATGCGCTGAAGATACGCCTACCCACACCGCACACTCACCGAGTTCGAGCAGGCCGGTACGGTGCACGCAATGCGCCTGTAGGAAAGGAAATTTCCTGTGTGCCTCGGCGATGAGCTTCCCGCCCTCTTTCACCGCGATCACATCGTAAGCCTCGTATTCCAGCCGCAAGACATCGTGGCCTTCGTTCCGGTTCCGGATCCAACCCTCAAAACTCACATAGGCACCGGCCGCATGGTCGAACAGTTCTCTGCGAAGTGCATCCGGATCGATTCGTGCCGAACTGATTTGCATCGCGTCAGCCACCGGCAACCGGCGGAAACAGCAGCACCGTGTCACCGTCTTTTACCGGTGCATCCCAGTCTGACATTTCGTCGTTGATCGCCACCTTGCAGTGACCGAGTGGTTCACCCGAGCCATGTCGGTGTTTCAGTTCCGCAAACAAATCGCCCGCCGTCTGTGCGTCACTGTCAACCCGCTCTTCGCCGATACCCGCATTCTCGCGAAACAACGCAAAGTATCGCACCGTGATCGACTTACTCATTGCGCGATTCCGATGGTACTGCCGGCAAGGTCTTCCGGCGTATTGATATTGTCGAGCGCATCTGCGTGCGGTTGTTCCAGCAGTGCCGTGTCCGAACGAATCAGCATCTTGCGGGGACAGTGGATTCCCTCCGCGACGAAATCGTCGACAAGGCTGCGTGAACCCACTCCGTAAATCGCACACAGCGGCTCGGGCAATGAATCGTAGCTGCTGACGTACGCCGTAAACGGATTTGCCTCCGCATGTCGATCGAGCAAACCGGTAATCGTGTCATCGTCGATATTGGGCAGATCACAGGCAACGACCAGCCAGGCAACGTCGGCGTTCTTGTCCATTGCCGAGAGGATGCCTGCCATCGGGCCCAGGTTATCGTATCGATCCACGATCTGCTCGAACTTGCCGCGCTCTTCGTCGGCAGCCTGATCCGCCCGTGTCGAAACAAACACCCGACTCACGTGGCGTTGCAGCAACGCCACCGCCCTGGCGAGTTGCGTCTCGCCGTCACGGACCAGCAGCGCTTTATCACGGCCCATGCGACGGCTTTTGCCTCCCGCGAGTACCAGACCCCATACATCGGCTCTCTTACTCACGATTAAAGTCCCTCTTACCACCGGACTTTGCGATCAAACGCGTCTCTGCAATCGAAATATCGTGCGACAGTGCCTTGCACATGTCATAGATCGTCAATGCCGCAATACTCGCGCCCGTCAACGCCTCCATTTCGACTCCGGTTCGATGATGTACCTTGCAAATGCAATCAATAATCGCTTGCTGCTGCGCATCCATCTCGATGGTTATGTTGCAGCTCGTCAGTCCGAGCGGGTGGCAAAACGGAATCAATTCGTGCGTCCTTTTCGCCGCCATGACACCCGCAACAATCGCGGTCGAAAATACCGGGCCCTTTGCCGTGCGAATATCGCCATCGGCGAATCGCTCCGCTACATCCGCTGGAAACCTAACCACCGTCCGCGCGTGGGCCACTCGGTCACTGGCCGTCTTATGCCCGACATCAACCATCGTCGGTTGATTGTGCTCGTCGATATGACTTAGTTTTTCCATCAGTTCCTTTGCATCCTATCCACCCACTCGATACATCTCGACCTTGTTGCGCACGGGCCGCAGGACTTCACCCGGACCTCGCAATTCACTGTAGCGGTCATTGCGATGCAACCAGATTCGCGACAGGATCGCCGCAAGTTCTTCATCGTCGGCGCCGTTGCGCAGGGGATCGCGCAGGCTGGTTCCAACTGACGCAAACAGACAGGTATAGAGCATGCCCTCTGCGGAAAGACGTGCCCGGCTGCAACTGCCGCAAAACGGATCGGTCACCGAAGAGATGAAGCCGATTTCCCCTGCTCCATCCACGTACTCGTAGCGCCGTGCGACCTCACCATGGTAGCTCGGATCGACGGGCCGTACCGGCCATCGAGCCTCTATCTGCTGCAACGATTCGCGGGAAGAGACGACCTCCTCCGATCGCCAGTTGTTGCGATTGCCAACGTCCATGTACTCGATCAGACGCACGATATGTCCGCTGCGGCGAAAGTGCTGCAGTAAATCAAGAACCGTGTGGTCGTTCACACCACGCTGCACGACGGTATTGATCTTTAAGGGCGACAATCCCGCCCATTCAGCCGCCTCCATTCCCTGCATCACCGTCGCAAGATCGCCACGACCGCCACTCATCGCACGAAAAATGCCGCTATCCAGAGTATCGAGGCTGATAGTCACCCGATGCAGCCCGGCATCCGCGAGTTTTTGCGCAACCGGTGCAAGCAGCATGGCATTCGTTGTCAGCGCCAGGTCATCGACACCCTCAATCCTGGCAAGACGCGACACGAGCTCGGCCACTTTCTTGTCCAGCAGGGGCTCCCCGCCGGTCAACCGCAATTTGGTGACGCCAAGCTCGACTGCAATGGACGCGAGCCGCACAATTTCATCGTGACTAAGACGTTGCTGCCGCGTGAGAAACTGATAGTCGGCATGAAACTCCGTCACCGGCATGCAATACGGGCATCGAAAATTGCATTGATCGAGCAACGATATGCGCAAATCGCGCAGCGGCCGGCCCATTTGATCACGCGGGTCTGCCTTTGATGTCACCCCGACAGTCGTTTGTTTTGGCGCAGAACTCATCGGCGACATTGTGCACACTTCCGAGCAGAAAATGTAGCTTGGTGTCGTCTCATACGGCGTGGAATCGCGCAGAACCACAAGCGACCTGCACACTCAAAACATGGCGTATAACCAGGCATTATTAGCCGATTTTTCAATACCTTACAACACATCGACGCCTCTCTATTGTGCAGCGCAACATGCGCCGTTATACTGACCTTTCCTGATTGTGACTGTAACGCGGAGCGTACGGCGGGATTGGCCATCTGTTCATACAGGTCGAGCACGCAGCCGAGGAACCCGAAGGTAAAGGCGAGTTAATGAATATTAGTTTCACCAACGAAGAGCTCGAATTTCAACAGGAAGTCAGACGATTTTTCGACGAAAAGTTTCCTGAAGACATAAAACGTAAACAGGATAGCGGCGCGGTCTTGTCCAAAGAGGACTACATCCGCTGGCAAAAAATCCTCTACGAAAAAGGCTGGGCCGCAATCAACTGGCCGACCGAGTACGGCGGTACCGGGTGGACACCGATCCAGATGTACATTTTTTCGAATGAAATCGCCCGTGCGAACGCACCGGACATGGTGCCCTTCGGCGTCAAGATGGTTGCGCCCGTCATTTATACCTTCGGTAGCGAAGAACAAAAAGCCCGCTTTCTTCCGGACATCCTCGAGAGCAACGTCTGGTGGTGCCAGGGCTACTCAGAACCCGGCTCCGGCTCCGACCTGGCCTCCCTGAAAATGCGTGCCGACCGTGATGGTGACAGCTATGTGCTGAACGGCACCAAGACCTGGACAACACTGGCTCACATGGCCGACTGGATCTTCTGCCTGGTGAGAACGTCCAGCGATGTGGCGCGTCGCCAGGAGGGCATCAGTTTTGTCCTGGTCGATATGCAAACGCCCGGTGTCACGGTACGGCCGATCATCACGATCGAGGGCGAGCGGGAAGTCAATGAAGTTCATTTCGAAGACGTGCGAATCCCTGTTGAAAACCTGGTCGGTGAAGAGGGCAAGGGCTGGACTTACGGAAAAGTGTTGCTACAACATGAACGAACCAACATCGCCGGCGTTTCACGCTCGCAGAATGCCCTTAAACGGTTAAAGGAGAAAGCAGCGCTATCCATCCACGGCGGTACGCCGTTGGCCGACGATCAAAATTTTGCGCGCAAAGTTGCCTCTGTTGAAATCAATCTCAAAGCACTGGAATTCACCCAGTTGAGAACGTTGGCGGCCGTAGCCGTCGGCAAAGCACCGGGTCCCGAGTCATCCATTCTCAAAATATGCGGGTCGGAAATCCAGCAGGAACTTGATGCCCTGTTTATGGAGGCCGCGGGCTACTACGCACTGCCATACGTACCCGACCAGTACATGGCGGATTTCCCCGACAGTGAGCGTGTCGGATACGGCGGTGAAACCAATACTTCTCTACGCTATTTCAACAATCGAAAAGCATCGATTTACGGCGGCTCGAATGAGATTCAGAAGAACATTATTGCCAAGCACGTGCTTGGGCTGTGACCGCAAATCGAATTGATTGACAAGGCTGACTAATGGATTTTTCGCTAACAGAAGAACAAACCATGCTCGCGGACAGCGTGAGCCGATTCATCACCAACGACTACGACTTCGAAAGTCGCATGAAGATCGCCGAGAGCGACGATAACTTCAGTACTGAAAACTGGCACACGTTTGCCGAATTAGGCTGGACTGCCGTGCCCTTTGCTGAAGAGGACGGCGGCCTGGGCGGTGGCCCGGTTGAACTTATGTTGATGATGGAGCAGTTCGGTCGTGGCCTGGTGGTGGAGCCCTTTCTCGCCAACATCGTGCTTGCCGGAGGCGTATTGCGACGAGCCGGCAACAAAGAACAAAAGGCGGGCTGGCTGAATGCGATTATCGACGGCAGCCTGCAGTCCGCGCTGGCATTCGGCGAGCCGCAGGCACGATTCGATCTTGCCGACGTCGCCACGACCGCGACGGCCGATGGCGATCACTTTACGCTGAACGGTCAAAAAGCGTTCGTCCTTAACGGCGGTAGCGCAGAGCTCATTATCATTCCGGCGCGAACCTCCGGGGCACAAAACGATGTCAGCGGCATCACTCTATTCGCCGTACCAGCGGAAAGTGATGGCCTGTCCCGCCGCTGTTACAAGACCGTCGATGCCCATGCAGCGGCCGAAATCACGCTAAGCAATGTACGGGTGCCGGCCACTTCAGTGATTGCCGGTATTGATTCCGGCTACCCGGTTCTCGAAGCCGCAATCAATGAGGCAACGCTGGCTGTTTGTGCCGAGGCGATTGGCATCATGCGCACCATGCATGACAAAACCGTCGAGTATTCCAAGAGCCGCGTGCAATTCGGTGTTCCCATCGGCAGCTTTCAGGCACTGCAACACCGCATGGTCGACACACTCATTGCCTGCGAACAGAGTCAGTCGCTGTTATTGTGGACCGCGCTTCTGAATACCGAAGGCAGTGCGGATGCTCGTCAGGCCATCAGTGCGTTGAAGTACCAGATCGGTACCGCAGGAAGACTTGTCGGACAGGAAGCCGTGCAAATTCACGGCGGCATGGGCGTCACCTGGGAACTCGATATCGCACACTACTTCAAACGACTCTCAGCAATCGGGGTTTTGTTCGGCAACGCGGATTTCCATCTCGACCGGTTTGTGGAACTCTCGGCAACGTAGAGATTTACCGATGAAGCCATCTGGCGTTATTACCATCACAACGGATTTTGGCCACAAGGGGCCGTTCGCCGGCGTGATGAAAGGCGTCATTCTCAGCCGCTTTCCAAACGCTTCGGTCGTCGATCTCGCCCACGATATTCCGGCACACTGGCCGCCCGAGGCAGGCTTCTGGATCAGTCGCTCGTACCCGTACTTCCCGAAAGGCACCGTGCATGTCGCCATCGTCGATCCTGGCGTTGGCACCGACCGTGAAATCATTGTCGTTGAGCATGACGAGCACATCTTCCTGGCGCCAGACAATGGGCTCCTCGCGCCACTTCTGAGTCGAGCCGGGCAATGTGACTTGCATCGTCTGGATCCCAACAAACTGGAACAGCTCGACCTGCCGAAGGCTAGCCTCACGTTTCATGGCCGCGATATATTCGCCCCGATCGCCGCCGAAATTGCCGCGGGCCGGTTGACGGTCGCGGATATCGGCGAACCGACGAACGACTGGACACCGGGCTGGCTCGACGACCCGGAGGTCATTTCGGGCAAGGTCAGTGGCGTTATTGTGACCATCGATGCCTTCGGCAATCTGATCAGCAACATCGACGCATCACTGCTCCGATCGATGCAGCACCCCCTCATCAAGCTCGCTGGCCACTCGTTTGAGTTGCACGCGACGTACGGGCGAGTCAAGCCCGGCGAATACCTGGCCCTGATCAACTCATTCGGCGTACTGGAAATTGCCCGCGCGGAAGGCAGTGCCGCAGAGGGCCTGGGAGGCGACCGCGGTGCACCGGTTGTGGTGACGGATACCCACTGACCCGCACCCGGCGGCGTACTGCACTATTGCCCCTGGAGCGCTTGCTTCTCTATCTTCGCCCAGCCATCTCGCAACGTCACAATTCGATTCCAGACGGGCGCTCCGTGAGTATGATCCCGGGAATCGGTACAAAAATAGCCAACACGCTCGAATTGATACGCCACTTCAGTGGTCGCATCTCCCAGCGCCGGTTCGAGCCGTGCCGACACAATCTCCAGTGAATCCGGATTGAGTGCACTCGCTATATCCTCCACCGAGCCCGGATTGGGCAGCTTGAACAGACGATCGTACAGCCGAACCTCGGCAGCAAGCGCATGTTCCAACGAGACCCAGTGAATGGTTCCTTTCACTTTTCGATCACTCGTGCCGCTACCACTGCGGGTGTCCGGATCGTAGCTGCAACGCAACTCGGTGACCTCACCGGCATCGTCCTTGATCACCTCGTCGCAACGAATGATGTAGCCGTATCGCAAGCGTACTTCACCGCCCGGTTTGAGACGAAAGAATTTCCGCGGTGCGTCTTCCATGAAGTCGTCCCGTTCGATATAGAGCTCCCGCCCGAACGGCACCTCACGTGTGCCCAATTCCGGTCGACCGGGGTGGTTTTGCGCCGTCAGGTTTTCGGTAACGCCGGCATCGTAATTTGTCAGCACGATCTTGAGTGGACGAATGACGGCCATGCGCCGTTCGGCCGCCTCACCGAGATTTTCCCGAATACTGTTTTCAAGTACGGCCATCTCGATGATATTTTCTTTCTTCGTAACGCCGATTCGCTGACAAAAATCCCGGATGGCGGCCGGCGGATAACCACGTCGCCGCATACCAGCGAGCGATGCCAGGCGAGGATCGTCCCAACCGCTGACAACGCCCTCCTCCACCAACTGGTTGAGCTTTCGTTTGCTGGTCAGCGCGTAGGCAAGATTGAGTCGGGAAAATTCGATCTGCTGTGGCCGCTGCGGTGTCTCCACCTGCTCGAGCAACCAGTCGTACAAGGGCCGATGATCTTCAAACTCGAGCGTACACAGCGAGTAGGTAATGCCCTCGAATGCATCGGACAAGCCGTGTGCAAAGTCGTACATCGGGTAAATGCACCACTTGTCGCCGGTGCGCTGATGGCTAATGTGTCGAATGCGGTACAGAGCGGGATCGCGCATATTGATATTGCCGGACGCCATGTCGATTTTGGCGCGCAAGACATGCTCACCATCGGCGAACTCACCGGCACGCATCCGCCGGAACATGTCGAGATTCTCATCAATACTGCGATCGCGATACGGGCTGTCCTTGCCAGCGTGTGTCAGCGTGCCGCGGTGTTCACGAATTTCCTCTGCGTTAAGGCTGTCGACGTAGGCCACGCCTTTGCCGATCAACGTCTCGGCCGCCGCATAAAGTTGCTCAAAATAATCGGATGAATGAGTCAGTCGGTCCTGCCAGTCGAAACCCAGCCAACGCACATCCGTTTTTATCGCCGTGACGAATTCCTCACTCTCCTTGCCTGGATTCGTATCATCGAAACGCAGATAAGTCTTGCCGCCAAACTCAGCGGCAACGCCAAAATTCAGGCAAATCGATTTTGCATGACCGATGTGAAGAAAGCCGTTCGGTTCCGGCGGGAATCGAGTCACGACTGCGCCACCGTGTTTGCCACTGCGGATATCGCTATCGATGATCTGGCGGATAAAGTCCCGGACTGGTGTATCGCTCATTGTACGTTTGTCTGTTGTAGGTAAACGGGCCGAAATTGTACTTGATTGATGTTTGAAAATGGGGCTGGGGCATCGATATCTTTGATCCTTCTCACATGGGTCGCGCCTCAGATGACGCTCCTCCAGGTTTTCTGCCCGCGATGGGGAGGGCCTCGCTGCAATCTCGGATATTCGGCAACCACGATCCTGGAGTCGTGTGGCGAGATCCATTTCTGAGACCGTGCCTCCTTAAACGCCAGCCTCCCGACAAACCTGACACAGGCCCTGAATCTCCAACATCTGCTGCTCAGCCGTAAAACCAAGATCGGCCGCAATCTCCTGCACCAGCGAGTTAATCTTCGCGTCATCCAGTTCAACCACGGTACGACAGCCACGACAGATCAGGAACTGGCCACGGTGTGAACTGCTTGGGTCGGAACAACCGACAAACGCGTTCAGGGAATCCAGTCGATGCACCAGATCCGCGTCAATCAGGAAATCCAGTGCGCGGTACACCGTTGGCGGCGCCGCCTTCTTTCCATCTTGTTTCAGACTATCGAGAATGTCGTACGCGCCAACGGGTCGGTGACTGTCCCAGACCAGTTGCAGAACCCGTCGGCGTAAAACGGTAAACCGAAGGCCTAACTCGCGACAGCGTTTTTCGGCAGTCTCGAGAGCTTGCGAGACACAAATATTGTGGTTGTGTCCACAGGGCGGAATACGCTGCGGCAGGGATGCCTCGTTCATGGTTTTAATCCGGGCGTGTCGTTAGGCCGAATTGTACACCAAAGATTCATCACTCATGGTTAGCGGCCCGGGCATATTCGGGTACAATGCGCGCCTTGCACAATACCAACTCGTTCATTCAAACAAGACAAATATGCCAAATATTCAGTTACCTGATGGATCGACCCGCCACTATGACACGGCGGTAACCGGTGCCGCCATCGCCGCCGATATTTCCCGCAGCCTGGCCAAGCAAGCAATCGCCGTACGCGTAGATGGCGATCTGTGGGATCTGGGCCGGGAAATCGAGAACGATGTATCGGTCGAAATTGTCACACGAGAAAGCGATGACGGCCTTGAATTGTTGCGCCATGACGCAGCGCATGTCCTCGCCGAGGCCGTCAAGGAATTGTGGCCCGATACCCAGGTTACCATCGGTCCGGCCATCGAAAACGGCTTCTACTACGACTTCGCAAGAGAAGAACCGTTCACACCGGAAGATCTTGAGACGATCGAAAAACGCATGCAGGAAATTGTCGCGCGGGACGAGGCGATTCAGCGCGAGGTCTGGAATCGTGACGACGCCATTCGGTTTTTTCGCGAGCACGGTGAAGAATACAAAGCGCAAATAGTCGAAGATATTCCCCAGGATGAAGCAATTACGCTTTACCGGCAGGGCAATTTCATCGATCTTTGTCGCGGCCCTCATCTACCGTCAACGGGCAAACTGGGCAAGGCGTTCCGTCTTACGCGCGTATCCGGCGCCTATTGGCGAGGCGATTCGCGCAATGCCATGTTGCAACGCATCTACGGCACGGCGTGGGCGAACGAAAAACAGCTCAAGCAGTATCTGCTGCAACTGGAAGAAGCCGAGAAACGCGATCATCGCCGTCTCGGCCGGATCATGGACTTGTTCCATTTTCAGGAAGTCGCCCCCGGGGCCGTTTTCTGGCACCCGCGAGGCTGGGCGTTATTCCAGAACCTCATCGAATACATGCGGCAAACACAAAACGATGCCGGCTACCTTGAGGTCAGCACACCGGAACTGATGGATCGGTCGCTATGGGAGGCATCCGGTCACTGGGAATCTTTTGGTGAACATATGTTTACCACGGAAACGGAAGACGGTCGCAACTACGCGATCAAGCCCATGAACTGCCCGGGCCATGTGCAAGTTTTCAAGCAGGGCATTACCAGTTATCGTGATCTGCCGCGCCGCCTGTCCGAATTCGGCAAAGTACATCGCTATGAGCCCTCCGGTGCGCTGCACGGGTTGTTACGCGTGCGTGCCTTCACGCAGGATGACGCCCACATATTTTGCACACCGGAACAAATCACCGAGGAAACGATTGCGGTCTGCGATTTAATCCTGGGCATCTATCGCGACTTCGGTTTCGACGATGTCATCATCAAGTACGCCGATCGCCCGGACATTCGGGTCGGTTCGGATGAAATTTGGGACCAGGCGGAAGCCGCACTGAAAAAGGCGCTGCAAACAAGCGGACTGGAATACACGCACAATCAGGGTGAAGGCGCTTTTTACGGCCCCAAACTCGAATTCGTATTACGCGATGCGATTGGCCGTGACTGGCAATGCGGCACCCATCAGGTCGATCTGAATTTGCCGGGACGGCTGGGCGCAACCTACATCGGTGAGGACGGGCAGAAGCATACGCCGGTACTTTTGCACCGCGCCATTTTCGGTTCACTCGAACGCTTTACCGGCATTCTGCTGGAACATCACGCCGGCAATCTGCCGTTGTGGCTCGCCCCACTGCAAGTCAGGGTGCTGACGATCACATCGGATGCAGACGACTACGCGCTGGAGGTTGTCGAAAAACTGCGGGCCGCCGGCATCAGTGCCGATGCCGACCTGCGCAATGAAAAAATCTCCTACAAAGTGCGTGAACACAGCGTCGCAAAGGTTCCGGTATTAATGGCAGTGGGCCAGCGGGAAGTTGAACAGGGTACTGTTGCCTTGCGCCGACTGGGCTCAAAACACCAGAAAGTAGTTGCCACCGATACCGCAATCGAGGCGCTCTGCGAAGAGATTCGATGCCGGGGTATGACGGACTAAGTCTGCACAACCGTGGCGAAAGCCACGCCCGACGCCTGCGCCAATCGTTAGCTGGCCGGTCGACCAACAAACCTCCCGGTCTTTTTTCCGACCAATCGTGACGCCTCCTGCACAGCGACTGTGCACCTCGTCACAGAATCAAAATAATGTCGGGTAGCAATAACAATTACCGACGACGGTGGGGATATACTCGTCATTCGCAGGGCCCGGACTGCGATTAGACATAAGACGCCAAGGAGGACGCACGTGGCACTTGAGCAATTCAAGACGCAAGTATTGTTACTGCATAGTGAGCAGAGAACCCTCGACTTACTCAGCACAGGATTCAATGATCGCTATGCGGTGCATTGTGCAACCAGTGGTATCGAAGCGCTTCACACGCTTGGCCAAACACCCATTCACGTCATTATTTGTGCACAAGACCTGCCGGGAATGAGCGGCCTCGACGCGCTGCGTGAAGCCAGAAAGCGGTCGCCGGATATGATCGGTATTCTCCTCGCAGGAACCGACAGTTCCGATGGCCTGGAGGCACTCGTTGGCGAAGAGGAAGTTTTCAAAATTATTCGCGGTGAGATTAAACCCGCAGACCTGCAGTCTATGGTGGAAACGGCCACCAAGCGCGTCCGGATGATGGCAATAGCCGAATCGGCAAACGATACGACAGCCAATGTCGATGTCTCCAGTGACGAAAACGAAATACCCACCGGTGAACACATCGTAATGGAGACCGCCGCGAACGGCTCTGCGATCATCAGTGATGGAACCGGTGCCATGCCGGCGCTTAAGCCCGAGAGAGTTCAAATGTCATCGGATCTGCGCGGACGTGATATCGACGTCCTGGTACTCAGTAAGGACGAAGAATTTCTCGCCACGATCAAGGAGTCATCACTCGGACTGCACGATATTCATCACGCGCACACGCCCACCCAGGCAGAGGAAATTGTGCGCAAGAAGAAGGTTGGCGTACTTGTGACCGATGCCGCGATGGTGGGATCGAACATTGAGGCACTAACGCAACGATTGCGAGTCAACGTGCCCAGACTGGTCGCGATTGTCGCCGGTCGCCGTGACGATGGCGAATTGCTGATGGATCTTATTAATCGCGGTCAGGTCTATCGCTTCTTGCTGAAGCCGGTGTCACCCGGCCGCGTTCGCCTTGCCATCGAGGCGTCCGTCAAACACCATCTGGACGCCGCTGACTCGGCGTTCAAGGGCAAACCACGAACGGCCGCCAGCCCGGTTGTCAAGCCCGATCCGGCGCCCGCGAGCGGGCCCTCTACGTCGAAGAAGCCTGCGACGCCGGGCAAGAGCCAGAAGGCGACCGCACGTACGCCGGCGAAAAACACACAACCACCACAGAAACAGACACCGATGCGTGCCCCGGTGCGGACAGCAGCAATGTCCGGACCTGTCGATCTCGACAGTGCATTCGACGACAGTGGAAGTTTTTCGGAAACGATGACCGATATCGCCAGCTCGGTCGGAAAGTCAATTTCCGGCGCCACCGATTCTATCTCCACTGGAGCCAGGTCTGTCACCCAGTCCTCGGGCAAGGCAATCTCCGGCGCCAGCGAGCAATTCAGGAAACCGATATTTCTTGCCGCAACGGCCGGCCTGGTCGTCGTCGCAATCGCAGCGATCTGGATGATGCGCGGAAGCAGCGATGAGATCGTCGCGACCGGCAACCCGCCGTCGCAAGCGGCCGATGCCGCGCCCGTCATTGAAGAGATTGACGACGTCGTGACGCAGGACGCGGTACTTCCCGTTGAAGATATCCCGTTGTTGTCCAGCGACGCGCTACGGCAGGCGCGCAGTGCCCGTGAGGCAGGCAATATCGTCTCACCGGCTGGTGCCAATGCCATGGAATTCTATATCGCCGCGCTCGCAGCGTCGCCGGACAGTGCAGTGATTGCAGCCGAGCTGGATGCCCTGACGCAAGAAGTATTCGGCATTGCAGAAAGCGCGCTGCTGGCAAGTAACACCACGGAAGCAGCCCGTGCCTTGCGCGTGATCGGTATGACCGATCCCGAAAGCCCGCGTCTGAAATTCCTGAACGTGCAACTCGGACAGTTGCAGCTGCGCGATTTGCTGGACCAAACACGAATTGCCACCCGTGAAGCACGATTTGAGGATGCCGGACAATTGCTGATGCTGGCCGAACCTCTCGCGGGAACAAACACCACGGAACTCGACGCCTTGACCGAACAACTCGCAACAGCTCGTAATGAGCAACGAGCGCAGGTGGAAAATGATCGCCTGGTCGCTGCGGAGCAGGCAGCGGCAGATGCTGCCGCTAAACGAGCACAAGCCGAACGCCTGGCAGCCGAGCAGGCCGCCGCCCGACAGGCTGAGGCCGATCGAGTCGCTGCCGCCAGACAGGTAGAAACGGATCGGATGGCCGCGGAAATGGCCGCCGCCGAACAGGCCGAAGCCGATCGAATCGCCGCGGAAGTTGCCGCCGCGGAACAAGCCGAAGCCGACCAAATCGCCGCACAAGCCGTGGCTGCGGAACAGGCCGAAACTGATCGAAGTACCACGGAAGCCGCCGTTGCGGAACAAACCGAAACTGATCGAAGTACCACGGAAGCCGCCGTAGCGGAACAAACCGAAGCCAATCGGATTGCCGCTGAAGTGGCTGCCTTGCGCCAGGCCGCCGCTGATCGCCTGGCGGCAGAACAGGCTGAGGCTGAAAGACTGGCAGCGGCCAAGCCATCGCCGGTCTCCATCACCGCGGTGAGACGGATTCACTATGTGGCCCCGAAATACCCGCGTGCCGCGCAACGACGTGATATCTCTGGCTGGGTCGATTTATCTTTTACGGTAACGACGCTCGGTGAGGTCGCCAACGTCGAAATCTCGGCCACAGAACCGGAAATGATTTTCGACGCTGCCGCCACGCGCGCAGTCGAGCAATGGCGTTTCGAGCCGGCGACCGAGGACGGCCAGCCGATTGAAAAGCGAGTTGCCATGCGATTGTCTTTCAATTTGCAGTAGCGTTGCCGGGCGCCGGGTACTTTAATACAAGCGCTCAATAACTGTCCTTATTGGACCATTTATGCGGTTCCCGCTAGTCTTCGTGATTCTGCAATGGCAATTGGGATCAAACGCGAATGGCGGAAATGGCAGTGGCCGAAGGACGAGCGCCACGAAAACAGCAACAACGCAGTGTCCAGACACAGAACAAGCTACTGGACGCCGCTCTCGAGGCATTTTCCGAGAACGGCTTCAAAGGTACGTCCACGCGTGATATAGCGGATCGCGCCGGCGTGCACCATCCTTTAATCACTTATCATTTCAAGAACAAGGAAGAGCTCTGGCGAGCGGCTGCCAATCGTGTTTTTTCAAAGTTTTCGGCGTCATTGCTGGAAGCACGTATTGCCGCTGACGGTCAGAAACCGCGCGAACGGATGGCGTCAATGATGCGCGCGTACGTGCAATACGCCGCCAAGAATCCCGCGCTGCACAAACTGATGCTGCAGGAATCAAGTCGGGAAAGCAGCCGACTTGAATGGCTCGTCACGACTCATCTGCAACCCCTGTCCGAGGCGGTCGTGAAAGAACTCAAGCTGCTCCAGGAAAGCGGCATCGCGCCGGCGGGCGATCCCGCACTGTTGTTCAACCTCCTGCGTGCAACGTCGGGTGGAATACTGGCATTGGCAACGGAAATCAAGGCGACCAGCGGCATTGACTTCGATAAACCGGAAAATGTCGACGCGCTTGCCGAGATGATTGTCGGCGTATTTCTTCCCGGCAGCGACTAATCCGAACGGCGTTCAGGCGCCGCAAGTTTTTCGTGCATTTCAGCGACGATAGACAATGCAATGGCCGCCGGGCCGCGACCGCCAATATCGAGGCCCGCGGGGCCGTGCAGTCGGCCATCCAGCCGTGCTGCGGTTGCACCCAAATTGCCGACGATTCGATTGCGTCGACTGCCAGGGCCCAGCAAGCCAATGTAGGTCATTTCCGTTTGCGCCAGCAACTGCAGGTAAATTCCATCTGTCACCAGGTGGTGACTCATGACAATTGCCGCGTCAAACTGTCGAAGATCCAGCACTTCGGCAAGCGACGACGCCGGGTTGCACAGGACTTGTCGCGCCTTGCTGAAATCGCCCTTCTCAATGTAGGCCGGTCGATGGTCCTGAAGCGTCACTCGCCAGCCCAGTTCTGCGCACAGATTAACCACCGGTTCCGCGTCAAGACCCGCGCCCAGTACCAACACTCGGGATGGCGGCTTGAGGAGCACATAAAGAACGCTGATTGCATCGTCGCCCAGCTTTTCTGAACGAGTAACGGAATACCCGCCGACCATTGCTGCTGTCGCTGCAGGCTCAATGATTGCGGCGGTCGTTGACGGCAAGCCCAAACGAGTAAAACACCCGGCGCCGCTCACCAGGGCGTCGCCCTTGCAGGCCAGCTCCGATGCCGACTCGATAACGATCGCCGCAATTTCGGTACGCTCTCCCTGCAGCCTGTCCGCCATCGTCGCAAATGGCTCGTAGTTGCCGGCGGGCAGCAGTGGTTGCAAGAAAATACGCATTAGCCCATCGCAGCCGACTCCCAGGCCCCACAGCGCTTCGTCATCCTGACTTAGATCGTAGCTGACCTGCTGTGGCTGGCCACTTTCGATGACCTGTTTCGCGCGCGCGGCAAGGTCCCCTTCGAGACAACCGCCGGACAACATGCCCTGGAAATCGCCATCGCCACTGATCAACATACCGGCACCGGTTTTGCTGTAGGTCGAGCCGGCGGTTTCGAACACACTGGCAAGAACGAGCGGATCACCGTGCTGCTTATGCTCGGCGAAAAATTTCAACAGACGGGTCGTACTCATCAGCGAATCGAGCTACATAGTCGGCATCGAAAACTCTGCGCCACCGTGAATACCGGTCGGCCAGCGCGCGGTGACGGTCTTCAGTCGCGTATAAAAACGCACACCTTCCATTCCGTAAATGGAAGACCCGCCAAACAGGGAGCGCTTCCAGCCTCCGAAACTGTGAAATGCCAGTGGTACGGGAATGGGTACGTTGACGCCGACCATGCCAACCTGAATGCCGTGCGTGAATTGCCGTGCTGCATCTCCGTCGCGGGTAAAAATCGCCGTGCCATTGCCGTATTCATGAGTATTGATCAGCTCGATCGCTTCATCGAACGTTGCGACTCTTAACATCGTCAACACGGGGCCGAAAATTTCCTCCTGGTAGACGCGCATATCGCGACTGGCGTTGTCGAGCAACGTCGGACCCAGGAAATAGCCCGACGATTCCGTGATCTCGTGCGTACGCCCGTCGACAACGACGGTAGCGCCTTCTTTCTCACCGAGGTCGATGTAGGAACGTACCTTGTCACGGTGCTCGGCAGTAATCAGCGGGCCCATATCATTGCTGTTGTCGGTTCCGGGGCCAATCTTCAGTGCGTGAATTTTTGGTAACAGTTTTTCAAGCAGTGGTTCGGCCGCATCGCCCACCGCGACGATGACGGAAATCGCCATGCAACGTTCGCCTGCCGAACCGTACCCTGAGCCCACCAGCGCATCGGCCGTTTTTTCCATATCGGCATCGGGCAGCACGATCATATGATTCTTCGCCCCACCAAGCGCCTGCACGCGTTTGCCGTTTTCCGAAGCGGTCTTGTAGACATGCTCGGCGATGGGTGTCGAACCGACGAAACTGGCCGCGGCGACCCGCTCATCGGCGAGCAGCGCGTTTACGGCAACATGATCGCCTTGAATCACATTGAAGACACCGTCCGGCAATCCCGCCTCTTTGAGAAGCTCCGCCCAGATCATGGCACAACTGGGATTCTTCTCAGAGGGTTTCAGCACGAAAGTATTGCCGCAGGCGATCGCCAACGGAAACATCCACAACGGCACCATGGCCGGAAAATTAAACGGTGTAATGCCGACGCAAACGCCGAGCGGCTGCCGCATTGAGTAGGTATCGATCCCGGCACCGACCTGGTCGTTGTATTCGCCCTTAAGCAAGTGCGGTATACCACAGGCGAACTCCACCACTTCAAGACCCCGCTGCACGGAGCCCATTGCATCGTGCAAGATCTTGCCGTGTTCCTGCGTGACGACAGCGGCGATTTTTTCCATGTCCCGCTCGATCAGTTCCTTGAGCTTGAACATGACACGAGCGCGTTTCAGGACCGGCGTACTGGACCAGCTCTCGAATGCGGTTTTTGCCGCGCTGACGGCCGCGTCGACATCCGCTTCGGTGGACATCGCGACGGAGGCACATTGCTCGCCGGTTCCCGGATTGAAAATACGACCGAAACGGGTCGACGCGGACTCGACGCGCTCACCACCAATCCAGTTACTCACTGTGCGTAAGGTCTCTACTGCACTCGCCTTTTCAGCCATATCTTAATCCGCCTTGGTAATCCAGAAAATATTCCGGACGATACTTGTCAAGCGCGTAACGCCGCCCGTACCGACTCAACGATTATGTCGAGATGCTCATCCTCAATGATGAGCGGGGGAGAAAACGCCAACGTATCGCCGGTTGTTCGAATAATGACGCCGTTATCGTAACAGGTGCGGAATATCTGCATCGCCCGCGCCGTTGGCTGCCCTTCGATCGGTGTCAGTTCGACAGCGCCGATGAGACCGAAATTGCGTACGTCGATGACGTTCGGCTCGCCCTTGAGGGAGTGCAACGCATCTGCGAACTTGTCTTCCATCGAGCGGGCACGTTCAAACAAACCCTCCTGCAGGTAGACTTCAAGCGTCGCCAAACCCGCCGCCGCGGCCAGTGGATGACCCGAGTAGGTATAGCCGTGGAAGAACTCGATCGCCTCATCCGGCCCACTCATGAACGTGTCATAAACCTGGCCTTTCGCGAGTACGGCACCCATCGGTACCGTGCCACTGGTCAGGCCCTTGGCGGTCGTGATCAGGTCCGGTGTGACGCCGAAACGGTGCGCCGCGAAGGAATCGCCGGTGCGACCGAACGCACAAATCACCTCATCGAAAATCAGCAGGATGCCATGCCGGTCGCAGATTTCGCGCAAGCGCTGCAAATAGCCCTTTGGTGGAATGAGTACGCCGGCGGAGCCCGCGATCGGCTCTACAATGACGGCCGCAATCGTTGACGCATCGTGCAATGCGATGATGTTCTCCAACTCATCCGCGAAACCAATTCCCCATTCTGGCTGGCCACGCGTAAACGCATTGTGCTCAAGATCGTGTGTGTGCGGCAGATGATCGACACCCGGCAACATGGCGGCGAACATTTTGCGGTTCGCAGACATCCCCCCGACCGAAATTCCACCGAAGCCGACGCCATGATAACCGCGCTCACGACCGATGAAACGGGTGCGGGCACCCTCCCCGCGCAAGCGGTGATACGCCAGCGCCATCTTGAGCGCCGTGTCGACCGCCTCCGATCCTGAGTTGACGAAAAAAGCGTAGTCAATGCCTTCCGGTGCAATGTCGGTCAGGCGATTCGCAAACTCGAACACCGAAGGGTGGCTCAACTGGAAGGCCATCGCATAGTCGAGTGTTTTCGCCTGCTGCTGTATCGCTTCCACAATTTTTGGGTGGCAGTGGCCTGCATTACAGCACCAGAGTCCGGCGACGCCATCGAGCAATTGCCTGCCGTCGTGGGAGTAACAGTACATGCCCTGTGCACGTTCAATCAGCCTGGGATGATCCTTGAAATAACGGTTGCCGGTGAAAGGCATCCAGTGCGCTTGCAAATCGGGCAAATCAGTTTCAAGTTGCCGGGCAGTGTTATCGGTCATGACGACTCTCCGAAAAAAGGCTGACACCGTAGCGGGCATGCGGTCAGCGTGCTTCTTGATGCCCGGACGCACACAGTACTCCAGCCCTCCAGAGTTAACAATATTTAAACGCTTGAAAATATCTCTTTGATATTATTATAATTTCACTCAGATTCGTTAAATAAATTTAACAATTCAACACGGGGAAAGGCAATGGATAACATTGGTCCACGACTGCAGGGCCTGCGCAACCAGCAAGGCCTGTCACAACGCAGACTCGCGCGTGCCGCCGGCGTATCGAATGCGACGATATCCTTGATCGAACACGGCCGCACTGACCCCTCGCTGGGTCTCCTGAAAAAAATTCTGGATGCCATGGGCGTGTCGTTTGCGGATTTTTTTTCAGAACAGTCACACGACGATGAACGATATTTCTTCGCACAGCATGAACTCAGTGAGATCAGTAGCGGACCCATAACTTTCTTCCAGGTCGGCAGTGACCTTCGCGACAGCCAGTTGCAGCTATTGTACGAGCGCTACGAACCGGGTGCGGATACCGGACAGACCATGCTCAGTCACGATGCCGAGGAAGGCGGCATCCTGATTCAGGGACGCCTGGAAGTTACCGTCGGCGTACAAACACGAACGCTCTCAGCCGGTGATGCGTACCGTTTCAATAGCCGACTGCCACACCGCTTTCGAAATACCGGCCGCGAAGACTGCATCATTGTCTCGGCCTGCACGCCACCGACTTTCTGACGGTCGCGGAAAGTGGCCGGTCACTATCGGTCGGGACGACTCGCATACACGCAAATCATTTCCATCGCTATATGGGCACCCGCGAGCGCCGTGATCTCACCCACATCATACGCCGGCGCCACTTCGACCAGATCCATGCCGATCAGATTGATACCGCACAGACCGCGAACGATACTCATCGCCTGGTAGCTACTGAGACCGCCGCACACGGGCGTACCGGTGCCGGGTGCAACGCTCGGGTCCAGACAATCGATATCGAATGTCAGGTAGACGGGACGATCACCGAGTATCTTGCGGGTTGCCGCAATGACGGCGTCAACACCGTTTTCCTGCACCCATGGCCCGTCAAGGACATTGAACCCCATCGTCTCGGGGTTTCGGGTACGTAAACCGATCTGGACGGACGTGCGCGGATCGATAATCCCCTCTCGCGCGGCATGATAAAACATCGTGCCATGATCGATTCTGCCGTCCTCATCGGCCCAGGTATCGCTGTGAGCGTCAAAATGCAACAGTGAAATCGGCGCGCCGAATTTTTTGGCGTGCGCCTGCAGTAACGGATAGGCAACAAAGTGATCGCCTCCCAGAGTCAGCAAGCCGGGTCCCTGCTCAATGATGCTGCTCGCATGTTCTTCGATCTCGGCCGGCACCGACTCAGGTCGACCGAAATCGAATACGCAATCGCCATAGTCGACAACAGCAAGTTTGTCGAACGGGTCGAACTCCATGCCATACGGTCGCTCCCAGGCCATGATCGTCGAGGCGGCTCGAATCGCTCTGGGTCCAAAGCGCGCACCGGGTCTGTTGGTCGTCGCCGTATCCAGTGGAACGCCGGTCACCACGAGATCGACGCCCTTGAGGTCGCGTGTGTATTTACGCCGCATGAATGACACGGCACCGGAGTAAGTCGCCTCGGGAACCGTGCCATAGAGCGAATCCCGATAAAGCGCGTGGTCACCCGAGAACTTATGCATTGGTGTTGGCTCCGCAATCCACCCTCAAAAACACCCGCAATTCACGCCGACTGATCACGGTTTGCGAAACAAAAGCGTAAAGCGATCGGAGTTGCCGCTTACGGCACGTCGACCCACCTCATAGCGGAGTTCATCATCGGGCCGATAATGCAAATCACTATAGGCGTCCAGCAGAAAGCCGGCATCCGTTACTTCCTTGATAATTTCGACCGGATCGGCTCTGCGCCAAACCTCTTTGGTCAACGGCTCCATGTGGCGTCGCGTATGATCGATCACACCGTACAAACCGCCCGATTTGAGTGCCTCAAACGATGCTGCATTAATGGCGGCGCGCCCCGCCGGGGTGAAATTATGCATGTTACGAAACGTAACAACGAGATCCAGATCGTTCACCGCGAAAGAAAACGGCTCAATACCGTTAGTGCCGAATTCACCGCCCGGAACGATTTCAGCGTCGATATCCAGTACCTTCACATGGCTAAACTCGTCCTGCGTCAATAACCGTGACGCCACCGTATCGGTCCCGATGGAAACGTACAATTCGCCATTTTCCTGCAGCGTCGATGCCAGCAAACGGGTATACCAGCCACCGCCGGGAATCAATTCCAGCACGCGCATGTCGTCTCGAAACTGAAAAAATGCCAGCGTCTCGACCGGCTTGCGATTACGATCCCGGGCGACGTCCGCTGCGCTTCGAGTGGCGCTTGCCATCGCTGTCTGCACCTTCTTCTCAGTCTCTGTCTGCTGTCCGGCTGCTGTTAAGAAAACGCATGAGAGCAGCACTATCGATACGATTTTTTTCACGTTTGTCTCCGAATTTTGTGCGCATGAGCGTTAGTGCACCATGCCAGTCTACCGCAAGCCCAGAGCATATTCAGCGATTTGGCATACTCGGAGCCGTAAAGGATTGTTATGCTAGGTGATCGACGTCGACCGGGTCTGATCATGAAACTCCATGGCTATTATCGCAGCAGTGCCTCCTACCGAATCCGCATTATCCTCAATTTCAAAAACCTGCCACATGAACATATCGCGGTCATGCTAAACCGTGGAGCACAACACGAGGACGCCTTCAGGTCGATCAACCCGATGGGCCTGATCCCCGTACTGGAGACCGACGACGCACTGCTCGCCCAGTCACCCGCGATCGCTGAATTTATTGAAGAGCAGCATCCGCAACCGCCGCTGCTGCCCGCTGGTCACATCGAACGTGCACACGTCCGCGAAATGATGCACACCGTCGGCTGCGACATCCATCCATTACAGAATCTGCGCGTCTTGAATTATCTGCGAAGCGAATTCGAACAGGACGATGCCGGTATTGAACGCTGGTGCCAAAAATGGATGGGCGATGGCTTCGCCGCATTCGAACAACTGGCCAAAACACGCAGTGCGAACGGTCAGTACGCCTTTGGTGACCAGGTTTCACTCGCTGACGTCTGGCTAATACCGCAGGTTTACAATGCACGTCGCTTCAACCTTGACCTGACGCCGTTCCCGACCATCGTCAGCATCGATGAGCATTGCCAGGCCCTGGCCGAATTTTCACGGGCACACCCGTCGAAACAGGAAGATGCCCCACCCACCTGAATCACCACCCACGTCGAGAGCGATTCTGAGAACCACGATAAAAGGATTCGTGCGGTGGACTCGATCTCTGAGACCGTGCCCCGCAGGGATGCGGGGCCCGAGCTTACAGGGACGTACTTGCAGCGGGTCTCAGAGATCGAGTCCACCGCACGAGTCCGGACGAGAACGATGTAACCCCGGACTAAAGATCCGTCGCGGATACAACTCCGGCATCCCTATCGGCACTGCGACCAAAATACCGCAACACAGCGAACAGGAATGCACCCCCAATCACAATAGACAGCAACGGCGGGAAGCCGTAGCCGCCGGGGATGGTGCCGATGAAAACGGCGACCGCCCCCACCAGAATCGCGTACGGCATTTGCGTGCGCACGTGTTCGATGTGATCGCAGCCGCTGGCCATAGAGCTCAACACCGTTGTGTCGGAAATGGGTGAACAGTGATCACCCCAGACAGCACCCGCAAGGTTGCAGGCGATGGCCGAGTAGAGGATATGCATGTCTTCAGGACCGTCCATGCCATTGGCTTTCATGACCGCCCAGCAAAGCGGTATCACGAGGGGCATGAGAATACCCATGGCCCCCCAGCTGGTACCGGTGGTAAATGCGGTAATTGCGGACAGGATAAAGACGGTGGCGGGAACAAGGGCGACGGGCAATGTATCGGCAAGAATCGACACGAGATAATCGGCCGTGTGAAGCGCTTCGGTAACACCCGACAACGCCCACGCCAGGACCAGCACGATCATCGCGAATAACATCGCTCGCACGCCACCGAACCAGGCGTCGACCGTTTCGTTGGGCGTGAGTATGCGTTGACCTACCGTCATTACTGCAGCAGTAACGGCCCCCAGAAGGGACGCCCACAACATGGCTTTGTAAGCATCGGCGGAACCGGCAATATCGGTAAGTGTGTCACCTTCACCCGTCACGTAAAGGCCTGTGAGAAGGGAACCGATCAAAACAATGAGCGGCAAATAGCCGTTGACGGCACGCATCGGCACGCCATGCTTGGGCTCCAGATTGTCGCCGTGCAGCGCCGGTGAATCGGTCGAATTTTCCGGCGAAACCTGTCCACGACGTGCACGCAACTCGGCTTTGTACATGGGTCCCATGTCTCGCCCGGTAGCGGCAACGATCAGGACGAACAGTATCGCCAGGATCGGGTAGAAACTGTATTGAATGGATTGCAGGAAAACCGTATAAGCCGGCTGGTCGATATCGGGAATGCCTTCCAGTGCGGCGTCGATCAGCCCCACTTCGTAGCCGATCCAGGTGGTGATCAGCGCAATACAGACGACGGGTGCGGCGGTGGAATCGACGATATACGCCAGTTTTTCACGAGAAATTTTCAAGTGATCCGTCATCGGTCGCGCCGTATTGCCAACCACGAGCGTATTGCTGTAGTCGTCAAAGAAAATCATGATGCCCATGAACCATACGGCGACCTGCCCGCCGACGGCCGTTTTCGCACGACGCACCAACGCCATGACGATCTTCGTCATGCCCCCGTTGCGCGTGATGATGCCAACCATGCCACCGATCATCATGGAGAACAGAATGATGGCGGCATGATCCGGGTCGGCCAGCGCACCGACGACGAACACCTGCAAACTATCGAGCAGGCCGCCGAAAATTCCGGACAAAGTAAATGACTTGAGCGCCGCGGCTCCGACCCAAATCCCTAAAAGTAACGCAGGGATCACGCTGCGCAGGGTCAGCGCAATAAGAATGGCGAACAAGGGCGGAGTCAACGAAACCCAGCCCGGCAATACCCGCAGCACATGAGATGCACTTTCACCAGCCGCGTCGTTCACGGTGAGCAACGTCGGTCCTCTGGTCGCGACGATGATGCTGAAGGTTGCCATCCCCTGTGCATCGGCTATTTCAGAGTAGGCAGAATCGCCGAAGCGCAATTCAACGGCTTGCAGTGGTTGCGCCTCGCGAATGACGATATCGGCGGAAACGTCGGTCAGGGCGACGGCCGGTGTGTGCAATTCGATGGCCTGTGCCAGACACGCTGATAACAGCAGACTGCTGCAGAGAATGAATTTCTTGATTTTTTTTAGCCCTGCCTGCGGGTAAGGTGGTCGGATACTAGCACGCGGGTGTTTTCATCAGGATCGCGGCGCTCGTGCCAGATCCGCCTCGATGCCCGGTAGTAGTGAAACGCGGACCACGGCCCGACGACGACGCCAACGATCAACAAGACATAGCGCATCGAATCCTGACCGAACCTGACCGTCAGCAGGTCGCTCAGTATGCCGGTTACCAGCGGACCGAAGCCAAGTCCAATGATGTTAATAACAAAAAGAACCAGTGCCGACGCGACGCCTCGCATGCGGAGCCCGACCAGACCCTGTGTTTGCGCGAACGTCGTCGCAAGATAAAAATTCGAAAACACCGCCGGCACGACGAAAAGAGCGATGACCAGGGAGGTGTTATCGGAGAGGTAAATCGCGAACAGGAACGGCCACGCGACCAGCGATGCGGCAGACACGCCCCACAGCGCGAAACGCTGCTCGCGCCGCCCGAGATGGTCCGCTACGTAACCGCCACCCGCGAAACCCAAACCGCCGGCGATGCCGAGTATCAGCCCGAGATAGATACCAATCTCGGCCGGACCCATGCCATGGCTGCGCACAAGGAAAGTGGGAAACCAACTGGCTACTGCATAACCTCCAAACGAGGCCAGACCGGCACCCAATGACATGTGAACGAACGATTTTCGACTATAGAGTAGCTTGGCGACCTCCGTTATGCCGGCATGATTTCCGCCGTCCACCAGCCCTTCTGACATCCCGTGCGGTGGCTCCTTGACGGTAAACCGGACGATCACGGCCAACAGAATTCCGGGCAGTCCGACAATAAACAGCGCCTCACGCCAACCGATGTTTTTGTACCACCCAACCGCCGGCGAGGTAGGCAATCATGATGCCCGCAGAAATCCCGAGTGTGTATATACCCATGGCCGCCGAGCGCTGCTCCGGCGGATAATAATCGGAAATCATCGAATGCGCCGGCGGACTACAACCTGCCTCACCCACACCGACGCCGATGCGGGCCAGCGTTAGTTGCGTGACATTGGCTGCGGCTCCCGACAAAGCCGTCATGCAACTCCAGACGGCGAGCGATATGGCGATCAGGTTGCGTCGATTCCAACGGTCGGCGATCAACGCGATCGGCACACCCAGCGTCGCATAAAAAATCGCGAACGCAGAACCGGATATGAAACCGAGCACCCAGTCGTTGATGGCGAACTCGGCTTTTATTGCTGGCAGCAAGATTGAAAGAATCTGCCGATCAATAAAGTTGAAGGTGTAAACGACAACCAGAACCGCCAGCGTATAACGCCGCGTACGATGGCTGATCGGCACCTGGACTCCCCCCATGTTCTGTCATCCGTCGTCCGCGAGTGCCGACATTGTGCCGTCCGGCGAGGACGAAGACAATTTTTACGGCAATATCGTCTTGAAGAGGAAGAAGAAGATGATCGCAAGAAAGGCGCCGACCGGGATTGTGATCACCCAGGAAACGAATATCCGGCTGACGACGCGAAGATCGATGGCCTCAATGCCACGCGCCATACCAACGCCAAGCACGGCTCCAACCAGAGTCTGCGTGGTCGAGATCGGCATTCCCGTTCCGGAAGCGATCACGATCGTGGATGCGGCGGCCAGTTCGGCGGCGAAACCGCGACTCGGTGTCAGGTGGGTAATCTGCTCTCCAACCGTGGCGATGACCTTGCGACCGTAGGTCGCCAGACCGACAACGATACCAACACCACCGATCACCAGAACCCACAGCGCAACCGTCGATTTGCCATCGACAACACCGGTCTTGGCAATGCTGATGACCGCTGCGAGCGGGCCTATCGCGTTGGCCACATCGTTTGAGCCGTGCGCAAAGGCCATCGAACAGGCGGTTATTACCATCAGGACCGCGAAAACCCGCTCAACGGTATAGTAATGCTGCTTTTTTTCACGTTTGACGTCAGGCTCAATACGACTGATGGCGATGGCACCAACAATAGCAATCAGCACGGCGATGCCAGTGGCTATGAGATAACTATTCGCCACAGAAACGTCCAGACCAACGTGTTTCAGCCCCTTCAGCAGCGTAACCAGCGTAATCGTGAAGGCGGCAAAAAATATGTACACCGGCACGTATCGCTTGGCCCGCTCCAGCGGGTCTTCATGCTGCAGTATCAATCGCTGCACGCTGCCGTAGATCAGGTAGGCGATGAAGCCGGCAATGACCGGTGTGACCACCCAACTCATGACAATCGTGCCGACCTTTGCCCACACCACTGCGTCGAGACCGATACCGACCGCAGCAAAACCGACAATGGCACCGACGATGGAATGTGTTGTCGACACCGGCCAGCCAAAGTGAGAGGCAATCAATAACCAGGTACCTGCCGCGAGCAGGGATGCCAACATGCCGTATATCAATAACTCCGGCGAGCCGGACAGTAGACTGGAATCGATAATGCCTTTGCGAATCGTAGAGGTCACCGCTCCGCCCGCGAGCACAGCGCCCAGAAATTCAAACACGGCCGCAACGAGAATCGCCTGTTTTATGGTCAGGGCTCTGGACCCGACCGATGTCGCCATCGCATTCGCAACATCGTTGGCACCGATACCCCAGGCCATAAACAGGCCAAATACCGCCGCAAGGCCGATGTATACCAGCTGTCCTTCCATCAGGTGTCCCTCAATCCGATTTGTTTATTATTCTTTAGTGAGAGAGCAGTAGCTCAAGACGGCGTCCGACGCGCTCCGCCATATCGGCGATTTCACCCGTAAGCTGAATGACTCGATAGAGAAAGATGACATCTACCGGACCCAGGCTGTCTTCAACCTTGAACAAAGCGGCACGCAACTCCGCTTGCAGTCCATCGGTTTCTGTTTCAATGCGGTCGAGCTCTTCGACCAGTGACTCAACGAGTGCGGCTTCCGCGCCGCGAAATCCGGTGGTAAACAGTTCGTCCAATTCGCGCACACTCTTACGCGCTTGTTTCGCCGCGTCGATATTGCGTTGCACGAATAACAGAAAGTCTTCGGCAATGGCATCCGGAATCTTCATCTGACGGCCAAGCACAAGACCCGACACGTCTTTTGTCCGGTTCGCCATCTTGTCCTGCACCAGCAGTAATTCCAGCAGGTCTTCACGCGGTACCGGCATGAAGAGGCTCTTCGGAAGATTCTGGCGAATCGTCTTTTTAAGGTCATCCGCTTTGTGCTCAAGTGCGTCAATAGCATCTCGATGCTTGCCTGCGGCTACCCAGTCACCTGCCAGTACCGCCTCGAAAAACGGGTACAACTGTTTGGTGCACTGATAGGCAACGCCGACGTGTTTTTCGAGCGGCTTTACAGGCGACGAGCCAAATATATTCGCTAGCATGGTGGCCAAAATCGATCCCCTTCCCAATGTCGGGTGCTGCAAAAGACCTTGTTAGCAGATCCTGCATGCGACACGTTAGCCGAAATCCGTTGCTTGTCAATATGGACTTCTCACGACGATGTATGCTCGTTCGTGGAGGATGCTAAACTGGCCGCCCGTGAAACACTCGTATCTGACCTAAACTGAGGAACCGCCGTGGCCCATTGGTTGATGAAATCGGAACCCAATGAATACAGTATTGACGATCTCAAGACCGACAAGATCGAACCCTGGGATGGCATTCGCAATTATCAGGTGCGCAACATGTTTCGCGATGACTTCAGGGTTGGGGACAAGGCATTTTTCTACCATTCAAGCTGCAAGGTCCCGGCGATTGTCGGGACGATGAAAATTGCCAGCAAAGCCTATCCGGACCCCACACAGTTTGACCCGGCATCAGGCCACTTCGATCCCAAGAGCGACCGTGACAATCCCCGTTGGCTGCTGGTGGATGTCAAATTCGATCGCAAGCTGAAACGTCCGATCACGCTAAAAGAACTCAAAGAGCACCCGGCGCTGGAGGATTTCCTGTTGAACAAGCGTGGCAACCGCCTCTCGGTATTTCCGGTCAGCGGTAAACACTGGGACCTGATTCTCGGTCTGGAGTAGACTTAAACAAACAACACCAAAACAAACAACACCAACATTTGCACGAATCAGTCATTAAAAGTCGGCACTCTGCCGATATTGGGGGGATGAACATGAATACGAACAGATTGGCCCTGTTGGTCGTTGGCATTGCCACGATTTTCTCAACGGCCTGTTCCCGGCAGGAATCGACCGACACGAGTATGCCGGCGGAAACGGAAACGAGCGAGAGCCGCAATGAACTCGCGACTCGCGCGGGCGCTCCGTTGTTTGAAGGAATGGGTGACCATCATCACGCAATTACAACGAGTGACCCGGATGCCCAGCGATATTTCGATCAGGGCCTGGTGATCGATTTCGCGTTCAATCACGCAGAATCGGTTCGATCATTCCGCGCCGCTCAAACACTCGATCCGGAATGCGCCATGTGTTATTGGGGTGAAGCGCTTGCGCTCGGTCCGAATATCAACGTCACCAGCAACGGCAAGGTTGTCATGGCAGACGATGAACGCATCGCGGCATTCGCGGCAATCCAGAAGGCCCTCGCGCTAAAAGACAAGGTGACGCCGGCCGAACGGGATTACATCGACGCATTGGCCACCCGCTACAATGGCGACCCCGCCACACCCCGCGAACCACTGGACCAGGCATGGGCCAGCGCTATGCGCGATTTGCATCACAAGTACCCGGACGATGACGATGCGGCCGCTGTGTTTGCCGAGTCACTGATGAACACGATGCCATGGGACTATTGGCTGGATCCTGATAATCCCAAACCATTGACGGAAGAAGTGATCAGTGCGCTGGAGACCGTACTCGACCGGAGCCCGACGCATCCGCTCGCGATTCATCTTTACATTCATGCGATGGAAGCTTCATCGCAGCCTGAACGCGCAGAGGGCCCCGCCGACCAGTTGCAAGACCTGGTACCGGGCGCCGGCCATCTCGTGCACATGCCGTCACACATCTACTGGCGCGTCGGGCGATATGCCGACGCCTCACTGGCGAACGTCAAGGCCGCTGCCGTCGACGAAGAATATATTGCCGCCTGCAATGCGCAGGGGTTTTACCCGGCGGCCTACTATCCACACAACATTCATTTCCTGTGGGCCGCGTCCAGCATGGAAGGGCGCAGTGCCGTTGCCATTGAAGCCGGACGAAAGGTCGCCGCAAATGTACAGCTTGAGATGATCGATCAGTTCCCCGGAGTGGAATTTTTCAAGACGATCCCGATGCAGTCGCTGGTGCAATTCGGTCGCTGGGACGACGTTTTAGCCGAACCGCAACCGCCGGAGAACCTGGAATATTCGAACGGTATCTGGCACTACGCCCGCGCCGTCGCTTATGCACGGACGGGCAATATTGAAGCGGCGCGTGCCGAACAGGCCATGCTGGGACCCATCAAGGAAGAGGCTGACGTCCTGTTTCTCGATACCATCCAGTATCCTGCATCAATGTTGCTGGAGATCGCCGACTCACTGGCGCTCGGCGAAATTGCGATGGCGGACAACGATTTTGGAGCGGCCACATCGCACTTCGAGCGAGCCGTCTCCGTCCAGGATGAACTGCCGTACACGGAGCCACCCTTTTGGTACTACCCGACACGGCATTCGCTGGGCAAGGCGTTGCTGGCGGCCGGCAACGCGGCTGAGGCAGAAGCCGTATACCGTTCCGACCTGGAGAAATATCCGCGCAATGGCTGGGCAATGTTTGGCCTGATTCAGGCGCTCGATGCGCAGAGCAAGGATGCAAGCGACATACAGAAACGCTTTGATGCGATATGGTCACAAGCCGACGTCGAACTGACCGCATCTCGATTCTGATAGCAAGCAGATCAAGCTCGCCGGTCGCGCGTCAGGTCACGCTCCTACAGGAGTGCCAATAGAAAACTGTAGGAGCGTGA
>JAADHU010000042.1 GCA_013151645.1 Gammaproteobacteria bacterium
CCTCCGGCAGCACCGTTGCCACCGGCAGCACCATTGCCGCCGTTACCCGTCGTGATGTCGTTTCGCTCAACGACAGCGTTCGCAACTCTGAGCAACTCGATGCCGATGGAACCGCCGCCGCCATTACCGCCGCGGCCGCCGATACCTCCGGTACCGCCTTCACCACCACCGCCACCGCCGCCGCCGTTCAAACCACGGCTACCGGCCTGGCCACCGCCACCACCGCCGCCACCGCCACCGGAGTAAGCTTTCCCGCCATCAACGCCGCGGCCGTTGTCGAAGCCAATGTTACTGTAGCGACCAATGCCGCTCCCGCCGCGGCCATAAGTGCCATTAACGCCACGCCCGCCAACAACACCGTCACTACCATTATTTCCACCCGAATCTCCGCCAGGGCTCAGTCCACCCCTGCCACCGTTGCCACCTGCAACCAGCGGAGCAGTAGTCCGGCCATTGCCGTCTTGTCCGTCAACGCCGACTTCCCATGAGCGCCGACCACCTTCACCGCCGTCCCCGCCGTTCCAGCCACCCGTACCCGAACCACCAGCAGCACCATTGGTGCTGATGCCGGCATCGGCGCCATCATTGCCATCAACACCTGTGCCGTTCTGCCGGGTACCCTCATCCAGCGGGGTACTGCCATTTCCGGCAATGATCGTGTTATTGATGATTTCAACATCCGCGACATCCGTTAGCCTGAGTGCGATGCTATGCGCGCCGGGGTTGGTTATGGTTCCGGACTCGGCATCCTCTGCGATCAACACGTTATCGAGTACTCGCAGTAATGAGCTGCCCCTGCCAGCCGTGAGCACCTTGACATCCTTCGAGAAGCCGCTGAATGCAGGCGACGAGGCAGTGATGCTGAAACCGGAGATAGTCGTTGGGGACGTGATGACTCCATAGCGGATACCACGATAAGAGGCGATTATCGATGTCTTGTTACTTTCCGGATTGCGTGCCCAGTTATCGCCATAGCCGCCATACACCCCCGTACCGCCGTTCAAAAGCAGCGACCGTTCATCCGTTGTACGAATGTCATAACTGGCGTTGCCACTCAAGGCGCGGACGTAAAAGTCGCTGTTGTCTGCCGGATTGTTTTCGATTGCCGCGCGCAAATCCGTGTATGGACTGGTGATCGAGCCATCCTCACTACCGGTGGCTTCCCCGTCGATGAATATGGCTTTGCTGGTGTCTTCGAGCACCATCACATAAACCCTGGTGGAGGCAGACTGACCCCCCGCTGTTGCCGTCACGGTGAATTCCAGCGTGTCCACATCAGCAGGCGCTGTAAACGATGCCGTTGCCGAGTCGAAACCTGCCTGGCCGGTAACAGCGACACCGGTATCCTGCCGCCAGGAATACGTGATCGCATCACCGTCCGGATCACTGGCTGATGCGGTCAACGATGTTGAACTGCCCGCATCCGTCAGCACCAGTTCCTCGGCGCTGATCGTGGGCGGGTTACCGGTCACTACCGGGGGCGTTGTGCCCCCACCACCGCCACCACCGCCGCCACCACAGGCCGCGAGTACGAATACTATTGATATAAAACAGATGCTGCGAATAAACATGATCATTCCCCAAGTTTTGGTGTCTCATCACGTCTAGCAGCGATGGCACTCGAATCCGGTCAGCCAAATGAAAACCTTTGGCCGGGATCAAGATTATGTAAAACAGTATCGGGAATGAACCTTCGCTAAACTGCGGCGTTGCCGGCGCTCGATGTTCTCGAGATGATCGACCGGGAGCATCTGTTCACCGATCCATGGATGACAGTCGTTGAAGCCACGGTCGTCGCCGTTGTTTGCGGCAAAGCAGATTCGCCGAGGGGCCCGAAATTTAGAGTTCACGCGGCTAATCGCTTGCTGTAGATTAGCTGCTAAATATGAACGAAAAGATTTGGCAAAAGATCCAGTCCCTGTTCGAAGAGGCGTTGAGTTTGCCTCCAGATCAACGCGACTCATTCCTTGATGAACGCTGCGCGGGTGACCTCGAGTTGCGAAGCGAAGTTGCGGTGCTACTGGAAAATGACCCGGACAGCACTTCCTCGGATAAGTTTGCTGACTCTATTGAACGATTCGCCAGCGTGATCGACGCTGACAATTTAGCTGGTGCACAGAGCAACGACGCCGGCGCCTGGCGAGGCAAGCAGCTCGGCGTTTACAAGATAATCGACAAGATTGCCGAAGGCGGCATGGGTGCGGTCTTTCTTGCTGAACGGGATGACAAGTCATATGAACATACAGTCGCGATCAAGCTGGTAGGTAGCGCGGGACTAAACGAGGACCTAAAACGCCGATTCATCGGCGAGCGGCAAATCCTGGCAAACCTCGACCACACGAATATTGCGAGGTTGATTGATGGTGGTGAAACTGACAGCGGGACGCCCTACATCGTTATGGAGTATGTTCGGGGGGAGTCGATCGACGTCTACTGCGATCAGCACAGGCTCACGATTGATGAGCGACTGGATCTCTTCAATCAGGTATGCGACGCAGTCCAGTACGCACACCAGAACCTGATTATTCATCGCGACATCAAACCATCTAATGTTCTGGTGACCGCGGACGGCGTCTCGAAGCTCATAGACTTCGGCATTGCGAAGCTGATAGGTCCAGACATCATCGCAAAGACGCAAGCGGGTCGGCATGTGATGACACCGAAACACGCCAGCCCAGAGCAGCTACTCGGAAAGAAAATCACGACAGCGACGGATGTTTATGCACTGGGCATCTTGTTATACGAACTCCTGAGTGGCAGCTTCCCCTTCGACTTAAGCTCCTCATCGGTCGACGAAATCAAAGACATTGCGGCTCGGTCAAACTCACCTTTGCCGAGTATCTCGGCTACACGGCCGGTTGCCGCAACCATCGACAAGGCCGTGCAGCTCTCGTCAGAAGACATCGCCGAACGTCGTCGCACAACACGCCGAAAACTGACGCGGATACTCCGCGGTGATCTCGACGCGATTGTTCTCAAGGCGATCGACCGCAACCCAACCAATCGATATGTGACTGTCCGACAATTTCAGGACGATATCCGGCGCTATCGGGAAGACCGTCCGATTGATGCTCGCGTCGGGTCATTGTCATATCGCGTATCGAAGACTTTCGCGCGCTATCGGACTACGATTGTAGGTGCTGCGGTATTGCTGGCAGTGGCCGTGGGCGCGCTGTCATTTCACAACATCCGCCTGAGCGCGGAACGCGACAACGCTCAACAAGAGGCACTGAAAGCCAACAAAGTCGCCTCACTGCTTGCCGAGGTATTGGCTGCAGCAAGTCCATCGCAAACGCGTGGCACCAGTATTTCGGCCGAGAGTTTGCTGGACCACGGCGTTCAGCGCATTCGGGATGATCTTGCTGAGGACCCGGAATTGATGTCGGATCTTCTGGCGGTTGTCGGCGGTACTTACCGGTCGCTCGGGCTATTTCAGAAAGCGCACGACCTGGTCATTGAAGTCCTTCAGATTCGTGAGCGCTTGTTGCCGTCGAGTGATCCTCGTATCGCGGAGAGCTACTACGAACTCGGCTATACCAGTTTCGAACTGGGCCTGCTCGAAAAGTCCTTGACGGCACACCAGAAAGCACTGGCGCTTTACCAGGAAATGGGTATTGAGGGGTCGAATGAGAAGGTGGCTGCCAGTCTCCGTGAAATCGGGCTTCTCCACGAGAAGTTCCACAACTTCGCAGAGGCAGAGCGGTACTACGTTGCATCGCTCGAGCAAATGAAGGCGCTGTACCCGGAGGGAGGTCAGGAAATCGCGCTGACGCAGACCGATTACGCCGGAATACTTTTTCGGACGCAACGCTATGCGGAAGCCGAGCCGCTACTCATCGACGCACTGAACATGCGGCGACGACTTCTCGGCGACATCCACCCCGACGTCGCCCAGGGTTTGAATAACATCGGAGTTTTCTACTTCAGTTGGGGCGATATGGTGTCCGCTGAAGCATTTATTCGCGAGGGCCTCCCGATGAGGATTGCTCTCTGGGGCGACGACAATAGTCGCACCGCGCTGGTACGTTCGAATCTCGCTCAAGTGCTGCTGTACCGGGGAAAGAACTCGGAAGCGCTTGCGCTGCTCGAGCGAGCACTCCCTGAATTGCAAGAGGGCTTCGGCCCGAATCACGATATGACGTTTGTCGCAGCCGATCGCAAAATACTCGCCCTGATGAAGGTGGGACAGATTGACGAAGCTATCTTGTATGGCACGCGAATGATGGGTGCCGTCGAGGTTGCGCTTGGGAGCGACTCCTATTCGATGGCGGATTTTCAGCTGAATCTCGGCAGGGCGTACACGGTCAAGGGGAATTTGCAAACGGCCAGGGAGATGTTGGTTAAGGCGCGTGATATTTTCAGCCGTATCCGCGGCGAAGAGCACGTCGTTACGTTTCAGGCTCGACTGAAACTCGCCGACATTGCGGCGCTAGAAGGGTCACCCGACGTTGCCATCGCGGAATACGAGCGGTTTCTCGAGCTGCACCAATCGATACTCCACGAGCATCATCCAGACATCAGCGAAGCGCATTATCGGCTCGGTGAGCTCTATGCCGAAACGGACGATCCGGGTAGTGCCCGTGGTCACTTCGCGCAGGCACTGGCCGCTTACGAAGAATCCCAATACCCGGAAAGTCCAATGTTAGTCAAGGCGAGAAACGCAGTTCTCGCGGAACCCTAGCCCTGATCTGGCTTGTAGTTGCCCCTTTTTTCCTTGGCAAAGGCCCGCGGATCATCCTGAGAAATTGGCATCAAGGAATATTGCGCCGGACCGAGGGCTCCATTGACGCTCACTGAAAGCGTGCCGTCGGAACCTAGCCGCGCACTCCAGGCGCCCATCAGCGGCAAGTCCTGCCCGCTGTACTGGCCGGGCTGTGTCCTTGTGATGTCCTTAATCACCACCATCATGGGTTGTATCTTCAGGATAAACATGTGAAGCCAAGGATCGACTGCATAGGCCCGACCGGCTTGAATACGGATACGTTTGTCGATCGATGTGATCACCCACTCGCCGTCAATCGGACTGGCCTGGGTCTGTGGAATCGTATGAGCCATCGGAAGAAACTCCGGAATTCGTGGTATCTGCCCACCTACTTGCTGGGCCTGCCCGGGCAGTGCCCACAAACAACAAAACGCCAGGTAGACGGCGATAGTCAGACGCCGCCGCACGAAGTCTGGACTTTTCGACAAGGTACTTTTTTGTTGAATACGCATTGGACAAGTTCTCCCTGTTAGTTCTTGTGCATGTGCCTCACCAATCCATAGCGGGGAAACGTCAGGTATCCGGTCATTACCGATCGAATTTCCTTCGACAGGCGGTCGAGGTGGGGAATCGCGCTAGCTGCGCACCTTGCGCAGCCAGGCTTTGGCTATGCGCATTTCACGGCGTACTGTGGATTCTGAAATACTCAAAACCTCCGCCGTCTCTGTTTGGGTCAGGCCACCGAAGTACTGAAGCTCAAGAATCTGCGATTTGCGAGAATCGAACGTGGCCAACTCGGCAAGTGCCGCATCGAGAG
>JAADHU010000009.1 GCA_013151645.1 Gammaproteobacteria bacterium
CGCCGCTGTTCAAGGCGTTGCGTGTTAGTGACCGCTCATGGCTAAACCATATCTTGAAAAACTATCGGGACTCATCCATGAATTGAATATTCAGAATGAGGTTGGCCGATCTATGCAGGCCAAACATTTTTTCAGCGGGGCGGCACTCTATGTGAATGGCGA
This sequence comes from Gammaproteobacteria bacterium, assembly GCA_013151645.1. GTDB lineage: Bacteria > Pseudomonadota > Gammaproteobacteria > Steroidobacterales > Woeseiaceae > JAADHU01. Next base: position 163 of record JAADHU010000009.1, read on the forward strand.
GATATGTGCTTCTTGGTCACCTGGCGGGCTCGCTTTCAAATTGCCTGAGAAGGAGGTTGAAAGTTTAATTGGCAGCGGCAGGGCGATACCACTAAAGTATTTTCCCAAAGGGCACATAAAGAAAGGGTATGCACTTTTTGAGAATCCAGATGAGAGCGAGCCGAGCAGGTGGAAAAGATATTTTGTTGCGGCTGCTCGACAAGTGTAGTGTATTCAACACATAGTCGGGTGATGCAGTTTGGACTTACGGCGCCGGACCGGCGAATCGCCGGCTGCTTATGCGCGCATCGACTGTCAATATGAATCGTCGCACAGTTCTCGGATACACCGTTCTAGCCATGGGTGCCATTGGGGTAACGCTTGCCTCGGTGCCGTTTATCGGATCTCTAGCACCGAGCCGCGAAGCTCGTGCCACTCGGCCGGGCGTAGATCTCTCCAAACTGGCACCAGGAACGTTTGTTGAAAAAGAAAATGCACGGTCCCGACTTTTTGTTCTCAAGGATGACTCTGGATTAGTCTATATTTTCGCCGTTCCATTTATCAGGAAAAAATATTGGTTGCCGGACATCCGCTGGGCGCCGTGGGGTATTCCTTGTGAATCATTCGGTCCTGACAATGAAAACGGAATTCTCACGGTCGAAGGAACGTTTCACTGTCGGGATTCCGTCTATGGCGACTACTATGAGCGAGAGCTGCACTGGGCATTCGATGGAAGCAGCCTTGGAGTGCGGACTGAGAATATGCCGGTTCCGAAGCACGAGGTGGACGGCGACTGGTTGTATCTGGAGTAGGTGTAAATGACGGAGAATAAGTCGAAGCAGGCGGATGCCAGACCTGCTACGCGACTTTGGCGCCGCTGTTCAAAGCGTTAAGGAGACGAAACAGGTGAAATTTCACAAGAAGTCAATTTTGCGTGGCCTGGCAATAGGGATGCTCGTCACTTTATTGGTGATGGGACCGATTTCTTTCATAGACTGGCGTCAAAATCCAGGCGGCATATTTCGAGATAGCACTGGCACAAACTGGGAGACGGTGTTCGAAACGCTGTATTCCTGGTTGTAGCCTATATTTTTCCTCACGACGCCAGTCTCTATCTTGATTCTTCAATGGACTTCGAAGATAAGATCAGGCGATGCTACCTAACAAGTGGCAGCGACATTGTCCCTTCGGGCGGCATTCCGCAGGCCGCACCCACTTTGGCGTTGTGCCAAGCGTTATACGCCTGGCACCTTACGAATCCGGCATCTCGCGGTTTGTCTCATCGGAGGGAAAAGTACTTTGGGTGCTCAGGAAATCGAATGGCCTGAACTTCCCAGCTCTGGGTTTCTCTACGGCCGGGCAGCGATAACAGCCGATGTAGATTCCGGGATGGCTGTATTCACTCTGAATAATAACGGTAAATACGTCGGAGAGCCTAGCTTTAGTTGAGTGATGAATGCGATCCTGACTACGGGATCGTGAGGTTGCACCTGGTCGAGAAAACGGAAATCGAGGTTTCAATAAATCGTTCCGGTGCAAGTACGTTCCAAAAATGGTCTCTTGTCTGGACGCCACAAGAAGAGGTAGTGGTTCTCTACAGCTCCGACGTAGGCGCTATCGGCTATAAAGTGGCAAACGGGCAGCTAGTAGAACTGATCGAATTGACGCTCGACATACGATACCGTGTGGACGAACTCTATTTCGTGGAATACGGAAAGAATGCCCCAGGCACATAAGAGACGCGAACTAACAAATCATTGAACTTACCGCCGATCAGCATCTGTCACGGAACCCGCAGGTTATTGCCTTGCAATGGCACGGTCCTGGCCAGATACTAGGCGCAAGCTCGCTAAGCGTTAGGCGGTTGACCAGATTTAATATCAACGATATGTGAAACACAATGGATGAACACGACCTTATATACTCAAAGCATTGTCAATCGGTAATGAGCGACGGAATAACTGTCAAGCTCGAAATCTATAGCTCGGGCGACAGTGACTGGATTTTGGAAGTCGTCGATGAGGAGAATAATTCTACAGTATGGGACAACCCGTTTTCCACCGATGACGAGGCGTACCAGGAATTTCAGAGAACTTTGGCCGAGGACGGCATTGAATCAATGATCGGGCTGGACCAATCAGATTGCGGCGGCGATGAACCAACTGCCGCCTAACCAGTCGGTGCAGACGGACGGCCAGCAAGCTGGCCGCCACTGACGGAGGCCTTAGGTGTCGGTACGAAGCATGACACGTAAGGAGTTCGCGGCGGCAGCCGAAAAAATGACCAGGCGCGGCAGATGGGCCAATCGATTATGGCTGACCATTTTCTTCGTTATTCTTTTTGGCAACCTCGTCGTAGTTCGCCTGATTCCGGAGAACTACGCGATCACCTACTTGGTAGGCTTTTTCGTGTTCCTCATCGCTAACATAATATTTACAATGCGCATCGCCAAGAATCGCAGTCGGCGGGCCGGGGTTATCTGTTCGAAGTGCAAATCGACATTTTCGAAGACAGGGCTTGAACTGGCAATCGCGACGGGGAACTGTAGCAGTTGTAGTGAAAAGTTCCTGGATGACTAGGCGGTGCCACCTACCAATGCGCTGCAGTGGACGCGGTTAAGCTATGGCCGTCTTCCTTGGCACCATCCACGTTGCTGATGGGTAAGGGCGCAAGGTGAGAAGATGAACCAACGAGATTCGGATATGAATCAAAACCTGAAGTCGATAATAAGTAGATACAAAGAAGACAAAGAAACGGTTTACAACAGTTGGTTCGTTAACAATGATGAAAGATTAAAGGCATTTCGTTCTATTAGGCGGGGCGTATTCAATGTAATCGAAGACATAAAAAACGGTGATTTCGGCAACGATTTTAAAGGCTCATCACTGGAGTTCGTATTGAATTGCATCACAGAACAAAAACAGGTGTTTAAAGGCGCTTCTCACCCGTTTTACTGGAAGCCGAAACTACGTATACCCGATATATATGAAAATGAAGAAAATAAGGTGGCTTTTGGTCAATTTCTTGAGAAATGTATCAACGCAACAAAAGAAGAACAAATACTTAAAGAAATAATATTGTTAGACCAACGAAAAATTAAGGGCTTAGGTCCTGCGGTCGCAAGTATCCTCTATTTTCTCCATCCTACGTTTATTCCGCCGTGTAATACCGCAATCGTAAATGGGTTTAACGCGTTATTCAATGACAGGGTCAAGCTTGGTTCTTGGTCTGAATATCTCAGAATGAGAGAAGTCATAGTAGAAAAAAATAACGAGTTCAAATCTGGCCTATCGAATGATTTGGGAGCATTTGCCGGGCTACTTTTTGATATTGGTGAAAATAAGGTAGTAATCCGCGACGAACATCTATCTGAAAAGGAACGGCAAAAGATAGAAAAGAAACTTAAAAAGCGGCATATAGAAGTAACCAATGAAATGGAGGAAGAAAACCTTCATACGGAAATGCAGTTTCACATCATGACTATCGGCGGTTCAATCGGTTACGACGTAATTGCTGCATCAAATGACCGTTCTAAATGCCATGACGGAAAGAGCTTGTCTTTTTTAGGTTTGGACAAATTTCCAGAACTGGAAGTCGACAGGGAAACGTATAAAACCATTACCTTAATTGATGCGGTTTGGTTTGAAAGAGGAACGGACCGAATTGTTTGTGCGTTTGAAGTGGAGAAAAGCACGTCGATATACTCGGGTATTTTAAGGTTGACGGATCTGCACTATTCATTTAGAAATAGTCCGCCGACCTTGTACCTTATTATTCCAGATAACAGAGAAAGAGAAGTGCTACGTCAGTTGCAGCGACCATCGATAAAAAATAGCGCGATAGAAATAAACTATATACGGTTTTCTGAATTGAGAGAGAACTGTGATGCGATTTGTAAATTCGGTGAGGATAAAGAGATACTCAAGAAAATATCGCGAGTTTCCGATTAGGGAATCATATAGTCAAATGCTGCGCCTGACTGGTCAAAGCGGTACTTGCTCCCGGCCATCGTACTTGCGAGCCAGGCGTTGCCGTCGTGGGGTATTGAAGAGCGCATGGCGTGCTATCAGGTACCCGGCCTCAGCATCGCCGTGATCAGCGGCGGCGAAATCGCGTGGGCCAACGGCTGCGCAATTAAACTAACCGTTGAAATTAGAAGGCGTCACTTAGTAACTAAGACGTAGCTTTGATTCGGCGTCTTCGCAGGGTGTTCGCATCTGGTCCAGGAACGAATGACATGGACAATGAGCCGGTAAGTTCGACTGAGAACGGTGTCTTTCAGAATGTTGCTGGATGGGCCATTGGCGCCGTTGTGTTTATCGTTTTCTTCCTGGGTGCAAAGTACCTGGTACAGAACGGCACTTCCTTTGCCCGCCAGACGACAGCGGAGTATGAGGCAGATTCGCTGGTATCCGAAATGGCGGATCAGTTTGAAGAAGCAGAATCAATTGATGACGTTCTGTCGATAACAAATAGCGTTGAACCCACTAGTTTGCCAAAGCCGCTATCAGCGGATCAGCTTGGTCAAGTTGTGAAGATCACCAATCAAAAATTGTCAGGGACTTCTATTGGCAACACGACAGTACAAGCGATCAGGGTGCTCAAAGTTGCCGATTCGTTGGGTATCGAGTATGTATATCGTGACCCCTCAGATTATTCGGAGTGGCTTGATCTAAGAAAGACCGAAGGCCCCGATCTAGCTGATGGACTATTGCGTCAAGCATTTATTAGCACGATGAACTGGTGCAACCAAGTACCAATAAATAAATTTCACCAGATCCGTTACAGGTACACATATACAGGGCGTGATGACTTTATACTCGACTTTCCGCCTGGGTGGTGCGGAAGTGTCGCACAACTGGAAATGGCGATCCTATACGACGAGCTCGGTTTGGGTGAAACCATCGATACTTCAGCACCGTTTTAGGGTCAATTCGTTTTTTTTCTAATTGGAATCTGGACGTGAGTTTGGCGGTTAACCGGCACGAGATGTTCGCACCTGTTGTAAAGATGCCGGTCGGGCGTACCGCCGGCCGCTTTCGTAGGCGCTAAACTTCATATGAGGCATCTCGTATCGACAATAATCTTCGTTTTGGTTCTGGGACAAGCGTTTACAGCGGAGTCGCGACCAATGGACAATGCTCCTTAGACCAAAAGGCGTCGCCAATGACCTACATCGCGTACGATCACAGATACTCACTGGCCGGTTGAAATGCGAAGATATATCTCACAATTTCGAGCTATTTCGGTCGGTCTCTTAGTTGTTAACGGTCCTGTACTTCTATTGCTATTCGGTCCGATATGGGTATTTTTGGTCGCAATCGAAAGCGGTGTGATTGATTCCGTCTATAGCTGGGTTGGATTTGTCGTTGCCATTTTTGGATTTTTTCTCGCTTGGTTATGGTGGTCAATATCAGTGCCACGTTGGCGGATATGGGCCTATGCGAACGTTGAAGACATTCAGGCGCTCAAGCAACGTGCTGTCGATGTCGGACTCACTTGGCCGGATGGCCATGTTTTCGGAAAAACAGAGATCAAGACACCGGAAATGAGGGATCGGGAGCACGAATTGGATCGATAGTTTCGCTCGTGGAACATGCTCGAAAAACATTGGGCTTGTGACCAGCGGTTTGTCGCTGTAAATTCAAGCGGGCGACGCAGTTCTTTGGTTACTGGATGAATATGTTTCGCATCAAGGTGTCGCGCTTGATATCGGTGCCGAAAGGCAGCTGCCGACGCTTGCGAGATTCGCTTGCCGGTAATTGAAACATGAAAGTAACCAAAATCGACCATCTTGTCCTGACAGTCCGGGATATTGAAGAAACGATAATATTCTATCGAAACGTATTGGGCATGGAATCCGTACGTTTTGGGGAGGGGCGTGTGGCATTGAAATTTGGCAATCAAAAGATCAATCTTCATGAGTCAGGTAATGAGTTTGACCCCAAAGCAACACATCCCGTCCCAGGTTCCGCTGATTTGTGCTTTGTCACCACAACGGTATTGAGCGAGGCCATGAGTCACGTTGAAAGTTACGGTATAGAAATTATTCAAGGGCCGGTGAGCCGAACCGGGGCGCGTCATCCATTGTTGTCGTTTTATTTTCGGGATCCAGGCGGCAATCTTATTGAGATCGCGAATGAGGTAGAGGCTACCTAAGCAATCGCGGCGAGACCAATGTACCAGGCGGAGGAGATAACATTGTCTAAGAAACCAGAAAAACGAATTTATCGTCTGTTTGCGGTCTGCACCTTCCTGGCATCGGCTTCATTTATCGTTCCACGGTTCATATCGAATCCGGAAGGTGGGTTCGCTGGGGCTGGCTCCGCCGTTCTAGCTTTGCTCATCATGCTTGGGGCAACCTTGTTATTCTCACTTTACTTGCTCGCCGTGACGGTTCAGGAATACGCTGATCTTTCTACGACAGCCAGGATCACCGGTATTACGCCAAGCCTCGTATTGGCAGCAGCATTGTTCGGACTATTCGGCTTTCTAGGCTATTGATGTGCAGAGAGTGGATTACACGGCCGACGAGAAATAGATTGAACGGGCAGAGCTATTTCAGGGGGGGTATTTCTCACCGTCAGAGAAGTCAAAAGACAGTGAGCACAGTCGCAAGAAGTATCCGGGAAACACCAGGAATGACGTGTCACAATGACTCATATTCCGAGAGCAAAAGACGCCGTTGCATTCCGCTTCCGGTGATTCGAAATACTGGATGACCATGGAAACCTTGTTATATATAGCCGCATTCTTCACCTTTGCCATTGGTGTCATTCATTCTGTACTGGGTGAGCGATACCTGTTGAGCCGATTATTTCGTCAAACCGATTTGCCGGTGCTTTTTGGTGGCACTGAGTTCACGGCGCTTACGCTGCGGTTTGCATGGCATCTCACAACAATCGCCTGGTGGGGTTTTGCGGCAATACTCGTTTTATTGGCGGAGCGTGCGTTGTCATTCCAGGCATTGTCAATGGTAGTAGCGATTACGTTCATGGTTTCGGGCGCTATCGCATTGCTCGCTTCAAAAGGTCGGCATTATTCCTGGCTCGTGTTTTTGTTCGTCGGTGGGGCAAGCTTGTATGCAGCCGTCGTCTAGGCAGGCAATCAGGCGCACTCGCGTTGCTTGCCGGCCGTAGTGGCTCACCGCCATGAAGGGCGAATATTTTCGTTAGTTCCCGGAGAACCGGTTACGATACACTTTTCGGCATCTGCATCGCGATACAAAGCGAGTCATGCCGTGTGAGTAGAAGAGGAAAAATTGATGATTAAGGTTAGTGTGTTATATCCAAACAGTGAAGGCAGCAATTTCGATATCGATTACTATTGCGACAGCCACATGCCCATGGTTCAGAAAAAACTTGGATCGGCGCTTAAGGGAATCGCGGTAGAGCAGGGACTTGGTGGCGCCGAACCTGGTGCAAGCGCCACGTACGCAGCGATGGGACACTTGTTGTTTGAGTCTGTGGAAGCATTTCAAACAGCATTCGGCCCCCACGCGCATTCGATAATGGAAGATATCCCCAACTACACCAACGTTCAACCCACGATCCAGATCAGCGAGATCAGGATCTGACAATAGGCAGTGATTGTGACTCGTCAAAACGAAATCGGCCGGTGTTCTTTGCGCGCGCGCTGCAGCGCATGGGGTGACTAAATGGTATATGTCTTGTTCGCAGCGATATCGTTTGGTTTCGGTATCCTGCTGCATTCCATGGCCAGGCATAGAAACGGCAACCCCAGGTTATGGTTTGCTCTGGGTGCCGGTTTTTGGTTTCTTCCGATTCCCTTCCTGCTGATGTTCAAGCGCCACGGAGCGCCTGATGACGCTGGATCAAGTAACGTAGAGAAGCAGGAAACCGGATTGTGATCGCGTCAAACAGGACATCAGAGCTAAAAGGATCGAAGTAGATGAAGACGGCTGTTTCGATTCTGTTTCGATTCTTCTTTCGCAGGGTGCTTCTGGGCCGTTATATTTCTCTTGAGCAACCCAGGCAGGGTCGATACTCAAAACGAAAACTAAAAGCGATACATAGAAAGATAGAAGAAGAAAGGAAGCAACTGCACCGCAAAGCCGATTTGTCCCAATACAAGAGCCATGGGAATCGCCTCATGGTGTTTTGTGGGGTCGTCAGTCTTGCCGCGTATAGAGTGTTACGAAAAGAAGGCGTGACACATCAATACGCAACGCTGCTGGTTGCTGACGTTATCTGGAAGTTATACATACTGGGAACGAAAACGTTGTGGCTGGCAACCGGCCTGATTGCCAGAGAGCCACAAAAACGTTTGAATTATACGTTACGCATTCTCTGCAAATTTCCGTTCAATCCCGACCCGAAAGGTTATCAGTTCGAATTGCGAACCATGCCGGATCATACTTATACGGGTTTTACTCAATGTGTCGTGCATCAATTCATGAAGTTCGCCGGCACCGAGGAAGAAATGGATTTCTTTCGCAACAGTTGGTGCCTGTATGATTTCGCCTTACCCGGTTATCTAAACGAGGGTGGTCACTATGAGCGTGAACATACTCTGTCGCACGGTGATGGTATCTGTGACATGAAGTGGAAAATCCGATAAGCCCCCCGATCGCCTGATTATCGTTCTTCCCGGTCGGGACCTCGGTGGAGTTGACGACACGGCGGGGCCGATCCTTATTGAGTTTTCAGGACAAGGAAACATCGGCTGCACGCAAAACTCGGGCCTTTAATCTTCAATCAATTCCAGTATTTCCATGGCACCCCGTATTGCATGTCGGGTACTCTTCGTCAGCGGCACAATCGGCAACCGGCAATTGTCTTCACAACGATCCAGCAGCGAAACCGCATATTTAATGCCGGCTGGACTCGGTTCATCAAACAACGCCAGATGCAGCGGCATAAGCCGTTCCTGAATCGCAGCGGCGGTGGTGTAGTCTCCGTTCGTGCAAGCGTTCTGCAACCGGGAGCACAAAGCCGGCGCAACATTGGCGGTGACCGAAATACAACCGTTTCCGCCCGCGACGTTATAGGAAACCGCGGTGCCGTCCTCACCCGAGAGGAACACGAAGTCACCGTCGATCAGCAATCTCTCACGAATCGGGCGAGTCAGATCGCCAGTCGCATCCTTAACACCGGCCACTCGGGGTAACGCTGCGATACGGGCCATGGTTTCGGGAGAAATGTCGACAATAGCCCGTGGGGGAATGTTGTAGACGATGATAGGTATGCTGCTCGCTTCATGCACGGCTTCAAAATGTCTGAACAATCCCTCTTGCGAGGGTCGGTTGTAATAACCGGCAACGTGCAGGGTGGCATCGGCACCGAGATCCTGAGCGCTCTCTCCGTAGAATATTGCCTCGCGGGTATTGTTCGAGCCGGCACCGGCGACGACGGGAAGTCGTCCGGCCGCTTCTTCTACCACCAGTTCGATAACCCGGCAGTGTTCCTTCTCCGTCAATGTTGCCGACTCTCCCGTGGTTCCGACCGCCACGATGCCGTGCGTGCCTTGTTCGATATGCCACCGGACCAGGCGTCGCAATGCGTCTTCGTCGAGTTCATCGTTGTGAAACGGCGTGATCAGTGCCACCAGTGATCCTGTTAACATCGTGTGCTCCAGTTATTGCCGAATTCGGCGGTGCGCGAACAAAAAAAATCCCCGGTAGCTATTGCATGCTACCGGGGATTTTATGAGTTGAGAGTGGATCTGGCCCGAATTTTACATGCGCAAACGTATATTCTCCGGTTTTTCCCCGGCCGGAAATGTTTTGGCAATGAGCTTGGGCGAGTAGGTGAACATGGCGCGATTATGACGAGCCCCTGCGATTCCGTCAACAGCATAGGCAACGCGTCGGGCGGTACGGCGACGCTTTGTCAAAACAGCTACCTGAGGAGGTCGTTCAAACTCGTTTTGGCACGCGTCCCGGCGTCGACTTGTTTCACAATGACAGCGCAGTAAAGCGAATGCGAACCGTCCTCGGACGGCAGGCTACCGGACACGACCACCGACCCGGCGGGCACGCGGCCGTAGGTGATCTCCCCGGTGCTGCGGTTATATATCTTCGTGCTCTGGCCGATAAAGACACCCATTGAAATAACCGAACCCTTTTCCACGATGACGCCTTCGACAATCTCGGAACGAGCGCCGATGAAACAATCATCTTCAATGATGGTTGGACCCGCCTGGACTGGTTCCAGTACGCCACCGATGCCGACGCCACCGGAGAGGTGCACATTTGCGCCGATTTGCGCACAGGTACCGACGGTCGCCCATGTATCCACCAAGGTGCCGCTGTCCACGTAAGCGCCGACATTGATGTAGCTTGGCATGAGAACGACATTGGACGCGATGTACGCACCATAGCGAACCCTCGCATCCGGAACCACGCGCACTCCTGCTGCCGCGAATTCTTCGTCGCCGAAACCGGAATATTTCAGCGGGACTTTATCGAAAAAGTTGCTGTCGGCACCCTTGATGACCTGACTGTCATTCACGTGAAAGCTCAGGAGTACGGCTTTCTTGAGCCATTGATTCACTTGCCATCCATCGTCGGATTGTTCGGCCATGCGCACGGTGCCGCTGTCGAGCAAGCCTATGGCGGTATTTATCGCCCTGACGAGATCCGCATCACCACGAATCCGGGTGCCGTTATTCTTTCGATCCCAGCCGTCGTTGATGGCGTCAATCAGTTCTTGCAAGTCTTTGACTCTACGTAGTTTCGATTCGGGAGCGTTAAATTATCACGCTCAATACAACATTATTTCGGTTTGCGAGTTTTCGACAGCCTGGACTGTGGATGACCGCATAAGAAGCTTGCAGCATCGCCGTGCTTTGGGCAACAATCGCTGGCGTAATTCTTAACAAGTAACGCAGAACAGTCAATCACTGACGCCAAATAGAAGCCATCAGAGAGACCATGAGTATAAAGATTGCTGTACTAGGCTACGGTCGCATGGGCAAGGAAGTGGAACGTTGCGTTTTCGAGTCTGAGGAACTGCACGTCGCCGGTGTTTGGGTGCGTAGAGGCGGGGCCGACGACGGCGCTGCCACGAATAGCCAATCCACGGATTTACAAGATGTTTTGTCGCGCGCCGACGTCGCAATTGATTTCACACTACCGGCCGTCACCGCGCAAGTTCTTGCCGCCGTAGCGGCGGCACGCATCCCGCTGGTATGTGGCGTCAGCGGACTGACGGCAGCGCATCGTCAGCGTATGACCAGGTCCGTCGAACACATACCGATTTTGTATGACAGGAATATGAGCCTGGGTGTGGCGGTTATGCGTCAGCTCGTACACCTGGCCGGCTCCGTGTTTGGCAATGAGTTCGAGGCGGAAATTCACGAAACTCATCACGTGCATAAGGTCGATGCTCCTTCGGGTACCGCGTTGTTGCTTGGCGAATCATTGGCAGCCGGTCGCGGCCAGAAATTCGCCGATGTCTATCAGTACGATAAGGACAGCGATAACCCGCTAGAACCGGGAGGCATACGTTACAAGGTCACCCGTGCCGGCGAGGTTCCCGGTGAACATACGGTATTGTTTCGGAGTGCCGATGAAACGCTTTCATTGAAGCATGAAGTTGCCGACCGTCGTGTTTTCGCTGCAGGCGGGATCGCCGCCGCCCGCTGGCTGGTCAGCCAGCCGCCGGGGCTGTACAGCATGCAGGATATGATCGTCAATGCGGAGTCGTTGCCCGCGGCTTCTTTCGACAAAAAAAACCGTTGACAACGCGGTCAATTTTGCCCGGACGGTGAAGACTTCGCTCGCGGTCATTGTCCGATTGGTTGCAGATAAAACAGGCGACGTTTGCGCCGTCTGCGGCTATGATGAGCCGCTTTATTTGAGCGAGTAAAGAGCAACGATTGTGGCGGCGACACCCTGGAAAATACATAAATTTGGCGGCACGAGCCTCGCGGATGCGGAATGTTTCAAACGTGTTGCGCAGATTCTGAGCGACGCGCGAAATGACGAGACTGATGTCAGTCTTGGTGTGATCGTTTCGGCGATGGCCGGCATGACAGACAGCTTGCTTATGCTCGCGGTCCTGGCGGAAAGAGACGATAAGGGGTTTATCCGCGAGTTACAGGCCATTGGCCATCGTTATGCCGAAACCGCCCGACAACTTGTCGATGACGCTGCATTAGTCGCGGTGCTTGACGCATGGAGCGTCGATTCGACGGTGTTACAGGAAATGCTGGTCGGCATTGCGAGCGTCAAGTCGGCACCGCAGCGGGCACGGGATATGATTGCGGGATACGGCGAAATCTGGTCGGCCCGGTTACTTGCTGCTTACCTGAGTCAGCGATTAGGAGCGAACGTTGCGGGCAGCTGGATTGACGCTCGGGACGTGCTGGTGGTTCGAACGGGCGAATTGGGGCCGATCGTTCTCTGGGATGACTCGCAACGCAATCTGGTGCAGCGCAGGGCGCTGGATTATTCCGCCATTACCGTCATTACGGGCTTTATCGCGGCGGACGAACAGGGCTTGCAGATGACGCTGGGCCGCAACGGCAGCGATCATTCCGCGGCGATATTCGCGGCTTTGTTCAAGGCGGACAGCTTAACGATCTGGACCGACGTGGACGGAGTTTTGAGCGGCGATCCCCGGCGGATCCCGGAGGCGCAGGTTATCAATGCGCTTACCTATGATGAAGCGATGGAATTAGCGTACTTCGGTGCCAGCGTCATCCACCCGCAGACCCTGGGTCCGGCGGTCGCGAACGACATTCCGATTCGTATTCGAAATACCTTTTCCCCGACGAAATCAGGCAGTCGCATCTCCCTCGACAATAAATCGAAGCGCAGTATCAAAGGTATTACCGCCATTGACGGAATGGCGCTGGTCAACCTCGAGGGTGCCGGCATGATCGGTGTGCCCGGTACCGCGGATCGATTGTTTGCCGCTCTGAAAGAGGCGGGCGTTTCGGTCACGCTCATTTCGCAGGCGAGTTCAGAGCATTCTATCTGCGTCGCAGTACCGGATGATCTTGCAGAACGTGCTCAGGCGGTGATTCAAGACGCCTTTGTGGCAGAACTCGACGATGGCCAGATTCAACGTGTCGATATCACAAAGTCGCAGAGCATCATTGCAGTGGTCGGCGACAATATGACTGGCCATCCCGGTATTGCGGCAAAGTTTTTTGGCACGCTTGGACAGGCGGGAATCAACGTTCGCGCGATCGCCCAGGGTTCTTCAGAGCGCAATATTTCTGCGGTAGTCAATTCTGCCGATGCGACGCGGGCACTGCGTGCGGTTCACTCCGGTTTTTATCTTTCCGCAAAGACAATCTCGATTGGCTTGCTCGGGCCCGGAACGGTGGGTGCGGCGTTGCTGGAGCAGATTCGAGGCCGACGTGAATGGTTGCTTGAGCGCTTTAATCTGGATTTACGCATTCGCGCCATCGGCCGTTCAGAAACGATGCTTCTCGGCGGCCGCAGAGTCTCGCTGGACGATTGGCAGCAGCAGATGGAAGATGATGGTGTCCCAATGGATTTCGACGCCTTCGAACGCCATGTGCAGGCTGATCACCTGCCGCATGCGGTTATTATTGACTGCACCTCAAGCGATGACATCGCCGCACGCTACGCTGATTGGCTTGCAAAAGGTATGCATGTCGTTACGCCCAACAAGAAAGCATTTAGCGGCTCCCAGGGCCGCTACCGGCAACTGCGAAAGAGCGCAAAACAGGGCAATGCACACTATTTCTATGAAACGACGGTCGGTGCCGCATTGCCCGTTATCTCGACATTGCGGAATCTGATTGATACCGGTGATCAGGTGCATTCAATCCAGGGTGTTTTGTCCGGTACGCTTGCCTACCTGTTCAACGCATACGATGGCACGACGCCGTTTTCGGAGATTGTTCGAGTGGCCCGTGAAAACGGCTATACCGAGCCGGATCCGCGCGATGATTTGTCGGGCATGGATGTGGCTCGCAAACTGACCATCCTCGCGCGGGAGCTGGGTCAGGACCTGGAAATTGGTCGCTTTCCGGTTGAAAATCTGATTCCTGAGGAACTGCGCAACGTTGACGCCGCTCAGTTCATGGCAGACTTGCCGCGCCATGACGAACGGATGCGATCGCTGTATGCCGAAGCGAAAGCGGAAGGCAAGGTGCTTCGCTATATCGCATCGTTGCAGGCCAGCGGGGAAGCGTCCGTGTCGTTACAAAAAGTCGCACGGGACAACGCCATGGCACACATAAATCTGACGGACAATATTGTTCAGTTCAGTACAGAAAGGTATGCGGATAACCCGCTCGTCATCCAGGGGCCGGGGGCCGGTCCGGCCGTGACGGCAGGCGGTGTATTCGCGGATTTGCTTGGCTTGGCCAATCTCTTGGAAGGAACGAACTAACATGGCAGGAAATGACTACGTAACCGCGTTTGCACCGGCATCAATCGGAAATGTTGCGGTTGGCTTCGATATGCTGGGCCTGGCTATTGCGGGCGCCGGCGACAGAGTGTCGGCCCGGCGGGTGTCGGCAGAGGGGGTCTCGATCGCCGAAGTACGAGGGCTGGATGGAAACATTCACCCCACGCTGTCCAACAATCCGGCGGAGAATACCGCATCCGTTGCGGCGGCCGCCCTGTGGGATGCGGCGGGCCAGCCCGGCGGTCTCGAGCTGATCATCCGCAAAGGCGTGCCATTGCAATCGGGAATGGGAAGCTCGTCGGCATCCGCGGTCGCCGGTGCGGTCGCTGCAAACGCGCTACTGGATACACCGCTGGAGATTGAGGCGTTGATGCCGTTCGCACTGGAAGGCGAAAAAGTGGCCAGCGGCGGCATTCATGCGGACAATGTCGCGCCCAGTTTGCTGGGTGGATTGGTGTTGTGTCCGCCGGCGTTATTGCCGCGCATGGTGCGTCTGGCGACGCCGGAGGGGCTTGGCAGCGTACTCCTGCATCCCGAACTTCTGGTGGATACGGCGGAGGCGAGGAAAAAACTTGCCCGCGGGTATTCGATGGACCAATGGCTGACCCAGCAGGGGTATCTTGCGGGTTTTATGGCCGGAATGGCGACGAATGACATCGAATTGATCCGCGATTGTTTGCAGGACGTCATTATCGAACCGCAGCGCCAGTCTGCGGTGCCCTGTTTCGATGCAGTGAAAGAAGCGGCCCTGCGTGCGGGCGCATTGGGTTCGTCCCTGTCGGGGAGCGGTCCAAGCCTGTTTGCATTGTGCGAAAGTAATATCGCTGCCAATGTTGCGATCGCGATGGAGCAGGCATGTCGTAGCTGTGGATACGATTGCCAGTCCTGGGTCAGTTCGCTGACCGCCGAGGGCGCCTATGTGGAGGAGGCGGCATGAAATACCGAAGTACGCGCGGGTCTTCTCTGTACACGCTCGATGAGGTGTTGTTGCGTGGAATCGCCGAAGACGGCGGGCTTTATGTGCCGGAATCTCTACCGTCATTCAACATTGACGAATTTTCCGCGGGCGATTCGATTCTCGATACTGCTCGCGTGGTTTTGACGCCTTTCTTTTCGGGTTCATCGCTCACCGAGCGGCTCGAGGAAATTATCGCGCAGACTTTTCGCTTCCCGATTCCAGTCAGCAAACTCAGTGTCGAAAAGGGCAATGCCTGGATGCTTGAGCTGTATCACGGTCCCACAGCGGCGTTTAAAGATGTCGGTGCGGGTTTTCTTGCCGCGTGTCTGAGCCAGTTGCAACGCCCCGGCGGGCCGTTGACCATCCTGGTCGCGACCTCCGGTGACACCGGCGGGGCCGTCGCCGCCGCGTTCAATGAACGGCCCAACACCCAGGTCGTTGTGCTATTTCCGCAAGGCCGTGTCTCGGAACGGCAGCAAAAGCAGCTGACCTGCTGGGGCGATAACGTACTGGCCCTCGCCGTTGAAGGCTCCTTTGACGACTGCCAGTCGATGGTCAAAGAGGCGTTCGCGGCACCGCAACTACGTGCGCGCTACCAGCTCAGCTCGGCGAACAGCATCAATATTGGCCGGCTCCTGCCGCAAAGTATTTATTACGCCCATGCGAGTCTCGCGCATTTTCGCGATACGGGGCATAAACCGGGTTTTATTATTCCTGTCGGCAACCTGGGTAACTCGCTCGCCTGTATTCTTGCCCGTGACATGGGTTTGCCCATTGGTGAAATCATTCTAGCCAGCAATGCCAATCGCCTCATTCCAGACTATCTCGCCGGCGCAGAATGGTTGCCTCGCGCCAGCATTCATACCCTGGCGTCGGCCATGGATGTCGGCAATCCGAGCAACATGGAGCGATTGCGTGAAATGCACGGTGAGGCGGCAGAACTGAGCCAGATGCTCACCGCGATCAGCGTCAGTGACGACGAAATCGAGCAACAAATGCGCGACGACATGCGGGAATTCGGCTTCGCAACCTGTCCGCACACCGCTACGGCGACCCACGCATATCGCCACCTTTCTGCCGAGAAAAACGCAGCGGACTGGATCATCGTCGCGACAGCGCATCCGGCAAAGTTTGACAGCATTGTCGAGCCGCTTATCGGCCAGCCGGTTGCTGTGCCGGCCGAATTGGAGGCCATTCTTTCGCGGCCGAATCGATTTCAGTCGATTTCCGCGAGCCTTGATGCCCTCAGCAACGCGATGGATGAAAAATTTGAGGTTGACGAGGGCACGCCCACGGGCGATAAATAGCGGCTCTGTCAGCGCATTCGATAACGCCGGGGACACGGACTTCCTGCATCATGACTGAAATTTTTCCAGACACATCGCTCGGCGTATATCTTCTACCGCTGATTCTCGTTCTGATATTGCTGGTTTTTTGGCTCGTCTACCGGAGACGAGGGCATGCCCGTTCGTTTGAGGGGGTGATTAAGTCGATCGCCTTTGAGCGTATCAGCAATCTGATTATTCCGAATGCCGACGAGGGCGAAATTCAGATCGACCACTTGCTGCTGACGGCAGCGGGTCTCCTCATCATCGATCTCAAGGAAGTCGACGGGACGGTTTTTGGCAGCGACAAAATGCAGGATTGGACGGTCATTGGCGCGAACCATCGCTTTACTTTCGCGAATCCCCAGCCGGCACTCTATGACCGCATCGCTGCGGTACGCCAGATTGTGCGCCAGGTTCCTGTGGCGGGGCGAATCCTCTTCCTCGATGGCGCCCGGTTCACCAAGGGTGTGCCTGGGTTGGTATGCGACCTCGATGAGTTGCTCGCCGAGTTTGGTGATCATGACGGCGCTGCAGCCAAGGTGAAGGTTGACGCGTTTCGGCCGCATTGGGGCTTGATCATGGCCAAGGCGCAGGTTGCTGCACCGAAGCGCGATCGACGGCGGACGCCGGCCGCCTGAAGGGGGAATTTCCCGGCCCGGCGGCGTTCGGGCAGGTTCAATACCGGCGATGGGCTGCTTCTATGCCGTATCCAGTTCGAAGAAACGTCTCGCATTTTGCGTCGCAGCGGTGGCTATTTCTGCCTCAGAGCGACCGCTGCACTGCGCAACCACGCGCAGTACTTCCGTCAGGTAGGCCGGTTCGTTGCGGCGGGATTTGGGGCGCGGTTTCAGGCTCCTGGGTAACAGATAGGGGGCGTCGGTTTCCAGCATGAGGCGATTCAGCGGAATCTCGCTGACAATTTTCTGCAGGTCCGCCCCACGGCGTTCGTCGCAAATCCAGCCGGTAATGCCGATATAGAGTCCGAGATCCAGATACTCGCGCAACATTGTTGCCGTACCGGTAAAACAATGTGCCACCGCATGCGAAATATGCTGCATCGCGGGTGTGAGGATCTCGAGAAAATCGTCGTGTGCTTCTCGCTGGTGCAGAAAAACCGGCATCTTCGATGCGATGGCCAGTTCGAGTTGTGCGGTGAACGCATATTTTTGCGCGTTGACCGGCGAAAAATTGCGGAAATAGTCGAGTCCGCATTCGCCAACCGCGACGACCGCGTCTTGCTCCAGCAAACCGGCTAGCGTGTGCTCGACTTGCTGGCAGTACTCGCTGGCGTGATGAGGATGTACCCCGGCGGTCGCAAACATGACTCCGGGATAGTGTTCCGCGAGATTGCAGGCGTCGTGGCTGCCTTGTTCACTGCTGCCGGTCACAACGAAGTGGCCGATGCCCGCGTCAATGGCACGCCTAACGACGTCGTTCAGATCGTCAGCAAAACTGTCGTGGGTCAAGTTCGCCCCAATGTCGATCAATGCTTCCACCGTGACGCTCCTCGAGCCCTAACGAGGATGCCAGCGAAACATGACCGCCCCAAGCGCAAGAAACACGGCGCTCATGGCGACCAGCGCGAGTATCTGCGGGGCCACGTCAGCCAGTCCTGCGCCATCGAGCATAACGGCACGGGCCGCATTCAGGATATGCGTCAGCGGAAATACGGCCGCAACCTGACGTACCCAGTCATCGGCGGCCTCAAGCGAAAACCAGACGCCGGAGAGCATCATCATTGGCCACGTAACCAGGTTGAGCAAGCCACCCGCGAGTTCCTCACTCGTGACTCGTGCGGCGATCAGCAGGCCCATCGATATCAATGCAGTTGCACCAACGAATGCAATCAGCAGCAATACCAGGTAGCTGCCTTCAAAGCGCGTACCGAGGAAAAACTTGGTGCCGACAAAGACGAACGCGGTGATGGAGAGAATCAGTACGAGCCGTGAGGCGACCTGGGCGACGATGAATTCGATCGAGCGCAATGGCGTCGCTCGTAAACGCTTGAGGAAGCCGTTCTTGCGGTAGCGAACGATCACGTAGCCGACACCGAAAAGGCAGCTGAACATCATGTTCATACCCAGTATGCCGGGCAGGACCCAGTCCACGTAACGAATCGCTTCGCCGCTGATCTGGCCTTTCTCAATCTGACCGTCGAAGGCTTGCAGCAAAGCGAGCTCCGCAAAGTATCCTTTGGGTGAGTCCGGATTAACCCAGTAACGCGGCGGGTTATCCAGTTGCACCAGCAGGTCGAGTTGATGTCGTCCGACCTTGCGGAATCCCTCCGACTCGTCATTGACCACTACGAAGTCAATATACCGTGTCCGTAAGAACGGATGAGCCGTTTCGTCGATGGTTTCGCCGCTGTGCAGGACACCGATGGTGTATTCCGCGCGATCACCACCGCTGAAGATGAACGACAATCCGACCATCAGAACGACCGGCATGATGATATTCCAGCCCAACGAAGAGCGATCACGCACAAATTCGATGTTGCGGGCGCGAAAAATGGCAAAAATTCGTTGGAACATCTGTTTAAGCTCGCAATGAATGCCCGGTCAGATCGAGAAACAGGTCTTCCAGGTTACGTTGGCGAATTTTCAGGCGGTTCAGTCCGTGTACGTGAATCGCGAGTTCCTGCAGGGTCTTGTTTACGTCGTCTGACTCTATTTCGATGATTCCCTGTGTCTCAAGAATGCGGTGCTGCAGATTGCTTAGATCACCGCTGACATCCTCCAGGGGTAATTCAATAACCACGTTGCGGTACTGCTTGCGCAGCAGTTCATCCGGGTTGCCCTGAGCGATGATTTTCCCGCTCTCCATGATCGCAATTTCGTCGCACAAAATTTGCGCCTCATCCATGTAGTGCGTCGTCAGGATAATCGTCGTTCCCTCCGAGCGAATCTGCTGCACCAGGTCCCAGAAATTTCGCCGAGCCTGAGGGTCGAGCCCGGTCGTGGGTTCGTCCAGAAAGACCAGCCGCGGTTTGTTGACGAGAGCGACGGCAAGCAGCAATCGTTGCCGTTGTCCGCCGGAGAGTTTTCGGTTGTCGCGTTCCAGAAGCTCGCCTAACGAACATTCTTCAATGATATGCGGTATATCCGCCTTGCGGTCATACAAAGTCTGGAACATGTCCAGCGTCTCACGGACGGTCAGGAAGTCTTGTAATGCGGTATTCTGAAACTGGATACCGGCTTCCTGACGGAATTTCTTTCCGGCCGGCTCGCCGAAATACCAGACTTCGCCGGAGCTGGCGGGTGTCACCCCTTCCATGATTTCCACGGTGGTCGTCTTGCCCGCACCATTGGGGCCCAACAAGCCGAAGCAAATGCCCTGGCGAACCTGAAAACTGAGATCGTCTACGGCCAGTACGTCAGGATATTGTTTGACCAGGTGTCGGGCTTCTAGTGCTATTTGCATGGAAATTCAGGATGGACCGCCTGCGTGGCTGCGAAACGTAAGGGTACGCGTCCCCCGGGATGAGGGATAGCCCCCGCATCAGCGAAGATTATTGCAACCATTTGACCGCGAGAGGTATCAAAAGTTTATTCACGACAATGAGGAGGCCACCATGCCCAGACTTTCGACGTTTAGATTGCTGACCGTACCCCTGTTGGCGTTGCTGCTGATCGCCCCGGCGCAGGCATTCAATGTCAACAAGAGCATCAGCATTGCTGCCGGCCGCACCACGGAGGGTCATTCGACGGTAAACGGGAGTATTTCAGTTGGCAGCGATGTTGTCGTAAACGGCTCCCTGCAGACGGTCAATGGCACGATTCGTATCAGCGACAACGTCACCTTGCAGGATGCGGGGACGGTAAACGGGGCGGTTCGAATTGGCATTGGCGTCAGGGCCGACGAAATCACCAGCGTGAATGGCGCGATTCGGATCGGCGAGGGGGCCGTGATCAGTGACGAGGTCTCCGTTGTTAACGGAAAAATCGAGATCGCTTCCGGTAGCACGGTAGCGGGCGATGTGAGCAACGTAAATGGAGAAATTACGATCGAGGGCACCGAGATCGGTGGCGATCTGACGACGGTTACGGGTGATGTGCTGCTCACCGATAATTCGCTTCTTCGCGGCAGCCTGATCATCGAAAAACCGGGCGGCTGGAGGTGGGGGCGCAAGGACCGTAAACCCCGCATCGTTATCGGGCCGGGGTCGCAAGTCGTCGGAATGATCAGGGCGGATCAGGAAATCGAACTCTTTATCAGCGACTCGGCAGAAGTGGGCGGAGTCAGTGGCGAGGCGAGTCTGGACCAGGCGGTTCGCTTTAGCGGCGAACGCCCGTAGAATAGGTGCTGTGCAACGCGCAGCGCCTCAACTTTCGCTTTTCCCCGACGAACCCGCCGGGATAACGACGGAGCCCGGAAATCGGCCGGGTTATTCCGTGCGTCACAGTAGCCGCGCGCGACGCTTGTCCATCAAAGTCTACCCACGCGGGCGGGTTGAGGTCGTGGTGCCGCGGCGAACCGGGGCCAATACCGTCGAGGCATTCGTGACTGAACACAGAGAATGGATTAACCGTTCCCTTGAGTCTTTCGCCGTCAAATACGAGCCGGAGTCTTGCGCGCTTCCCAACCGCATCGGCCTGCCGGGTATCGGCAGGACATTTGTTGTAGCTTACCGGTCTGACACAAGCCTCAAGACCGTACGTTATCGCGAAAGTGGCGATACCGTGATTGTCTACGGCCCGATACGCGATGAAGAGCAGTGTGTAAAAGCGTTGCGGCGGTGGTTATCCGGACTCGCACGACGCGAGCTGGTGCCGCAACTGCGCAGGTTGTCCATGCAATTCGATCTGCCCTACAAGAAAACCCAGATCCGTGCGCAGCGCACGTGCTGGGGAAGTCGCAGCAGCTCAGGGACGATCAGCATTAATCTGTGTCTTCTGTTCGTGGAGCCGCGTGTTTTGCGCTATCTCCTGATTCATGAGCTTTGCCACGGTCGTCATATGAACCATTCGCAAAGGTTTTGGCAGTTGGTGGGTCGGTTAGAGTCGGACTATCGCCGGCTGGACAAGGCGCTGGGAGAATCCTGGCGTTGTGTTCCGGGTTGGTTCGGCATCTACTAGTTCATTAAAATCCGTCGTTTACGGGCGAATGTTAATCAAAAACATCAGCCCTGGTCGAGAAGTTCGCGAAGGTTAATGATGGCAGCATTAGCGCGTGCCAGGTAGTTCGACATGACGAGTGAGTGGTTCGCGAACAGACCGAATCCGCCCCCATTGAGAACCATCGGAGAATTCAGTGGCGCAATACTCGCCTCGAGCTCACGAATAATCTGCCGGACACTTGCCTTCGCATTTTTGTCCTTCAACACCTGTGCAAAATCGAGTTCAGCGGCGCGAAAGAAATGCACAAGTGCCCAGGCCGTGCCGCGTGCTTCAAAAAAAACGTCGTCGATTTCGAACCATGACGTGCGTACTGACACATTATCGGGCAGCCCGCTATTGGCTTGTGCTGCGGCGTCACCGGCGAGATCGGTATTCACAACCGTTGTGGCCACACTGTCGCCCAGTCGCCGAGTCAGACTGCCCAGGCGCTTTTCGATTTGTGCCAGCCATTCACGAAGGTTGTCGGCGCGCGCGAAAAAAAGCGCTTCCGGTGTTTTCAATCCTGCAAGTCGGTCCCGGTAACGGGTGAATCCCTCGATGCCTTCGCGAAAACGAGACTCGCTGGGTGGCAGGATCCAGGAGTTGTTGTCGAAAAAGAATTTAGGCTCCGCAATTGCGACATCGGCATCTTCACGCGATTGTGACTGGCTGCGACTGTAGTCATTGCGGATGACCCTCGCCAGGTCGCGGACTTGCTGCAGGACGCCAAATTCCCAGTTTGGGATGTTGTCCAGGAAAACGCTGGGCGGCATTTTGTCGTTGGTCAGGTAACCGCCCGGTTTGTCCAACAAGGTTTCTGTCACGCGGATCAGTGAATCGACCGTGGCATAGCCGACGATGTGGGATTGTCCCTGCTCTGACTGGTTGACCCAGAATACGTCAGGCGTTCGCGACCAGTACCAGCCAACTCCGAGCATAGCCATCAAAACGGCCACGCTGGCGTAGCCGCTGATCGTTAGCCACAGGGGTCTGTCTGAAAAGTCAAAATTCTGAAAGGGTTTCCACACAGTCGTTCCTTTTGAACCGCACAGGAATGAAACAGTCTAGCAGCTCCGTCATTGTCGGCTAACGATTCGTCAGGCGGCGGCGTCCGCTTCCGCCCGAACCAGTTGACGGAGTACGTAGTGCAGGATGCCGCCGTGCTCGAAATAGTCGCGCTCCTTCGGCGTGTCGATGCGAATCTTCGCTTCGAACGTTTTGACGCTGCCGTCTTCTGCCGTCGCGGTGACTTGCACTGACTTGGAATCGGCATCCGACTGGCCTTGAATGTCGTAGGTTTCCTTACCGGTCAGGCCCAGCGATGCCGCATTCTCGCCCTCCATGAATTGCAGCGGAAGCACGCCCATGCCGATCAGATTGGAGCGATGGATGCGCTCGTAGCTACTGACGATCACGGCTTTAACGCCCAGCAACAGAGTACCTTTTGCGGCCCAGTCGCGTGACGATCCGGTACCGTATTCGCTGCCTGCAATGACAATCAGCGGCGTCCCGGCCTCGCGGTATTTCAGCGACGCGTCATAGATCGACATTTCCTCGTCATCCGGCTGATGGCGTGTCCATCCGCCTTCGGTGCCGGGTGCGAGCAGGTTGCGCAGGCGAATATTGGCGAACGTGCCGCGCATCATGACTTCATGATTGCCGCGACGCGAACCGTAGGAATTAAAATCCTTCGCCGCAACGCCAAGATCGCGCAAATACTCGGCCGCCGGGCTGTCGGCCGCAATATTACCGGCCGGCGAAATGTGGTCGGTGGTGACGGAGTCGCCGAGCAATGCGAGTACACGCGCGCCTTTTATCTCCTCTACGGCCGCCGTGTCGAGCGTCATGCCCTCGAAGTACGGCGGGTGTTTGACGTAGGTTGATGCCGGGTCCCAGGTGTAGTTTTCGCCCTTGGGAACGTCCAGGCTGTTCCAGTTTTTGTCACCGTCGAAGACGCCTGCATAGCTGGACTTGAACATGCCGGAATCGATATCGGCGGCGATTAGCTCGTGGATTTCCTTTTGACTCGGCCAGAGATCGCGCAGGTAGACGGGATTGCCTTGTGCATCGTTGCCGAGCGCGTCGTCGTACATGTTGAAATCAAGCGTACCGGCGAGCGCATAGGCGACCACGAGAGGCGGCGATGCGAGAAAGTTCATTTGCACCAGCGGATGAATCCGGCCCTCGAAATTTCGATTGCCGGACAGGACGCTGCAGCCAACGATATTGCCGTCCTGCACCGCGGTGGCAATTTCGTCCTTTAGAGGTCCGGAGTTACCGATGCAACTGGTACAGCCGTAGCCAACCGAATAGAAACCGGTTGCTTCGAGGTCGTCGAGCAGGCCTGCTTTTTGCAGGTAGTTGGTGACCACTCTGGAGCCCGGCGCAAGGCTGGTTTTGACCCACGGTTTTGACGTCAGCCCTTTCTGCCGGGCATTTCTCGCTAACAAACCGGCGGCGATCATAACGGCCGGATTCGAGGTGTTCGTGCAGCTGGTGATCGCAGCAATCAGCACCGCGCCATCGTTGATTTCGAACGCTTCGCCGTCCAGTGCCGTACTCACGGAACCGCCGGTCTCGCGATTTTCGGTCGCCTTTTGCAGATGCCCGCGAAAGGTAGAATCTGCAACCCGCAAACCGATGCGATCCTGCGGTCGCTTCGGACCGGAAATGCACGGTTCAACCGTCCCCATGTCCAGTTCGAGTGAGTCGCTGTAAAGGCTTTCGGCATCGCCGTCATTGCGCCAGAGTCCTTGCTCTTTGGCGTAGGCTTCGATCAGTTTAATGTGCCCTGCATCCCGCCCGGACAGTTCCAGGTAGCGGATCGTTTCCTCGTCGATGGGAAAGATGGCGCAGGTACTGCCGAATTCGGGCGACATGTTGCTAAGCGTTGCCCGGTCGGAAACCGGCATGCCATTGAGTCCGTCACCGAAAAATTCGACAAACTTGCCGACGACACCGTGCTTTCTGAGCATTTCAGTGACCGTCAGGACCAGGTCGGTTGCTGTCGTGCCTTCGCTGAGCTTGCCCGTCAGCTTGAAGCCGACAACCTGCGGGATCAGCATGGTGATGGCCTGCCCCAGCATGGCGGCTTCGGCTTCAATACCACCGACGCCCCAGCCAAGAATGCCCAGGGCATTAATCATGGTGGTGTGTGAATCGGTGCCGACCACGGTATCCGGGTAGGCATGGTGGACGCCGTTTGTTTCCGTATCGAAGACGACCCGGCCGAGGTATTCGAGGTTCACCTGGTGCACGATGCCGGTATTTGGCGGTACCACGCGGAAGTTTTCGAACGCGTCCTGACCCCAGCGCAGGAACGAATACCGTTCCTTGTTTCGCTGGAATTCAATCCTGGTGTTGAGATCCAGCGCATCGGCACTACCGTAGTGATCGACCTGCACCGAATGATCGATGACCAGTTCGGCCGGTGACAGAGGGTTGATGCTGTCGGCGGAACCGCCAAGACTGACGACGGCATCGCGCATCGCGGCCAGATCTACGACGGCCGGTACACCGGTGAAGTCCTGCAGAATGACTCGTCCGGGCGTAAATGAAATTTCAGTGCTCGGCGCCGCTTTCGGGTCCCAGTTCGCCAACGCAAGAATGTCTTCGCGAGTGACATCGCGACCGTCTTCGTGGCGCAGCAGATTTTCAAGCAGTATCTTGAGCGAGTAGGGAAGTCGGTTTACGTGACCGTCCTTGATGGCGTCCAGACGGAACATGTCATGTTTCTGGCCACCAAGCTCTAGCGTTGAATGGGCGCCGAAGCTGTCCTTCATGGTTTCTCTCCGCAAAAATAAACAGGCAGTGCCAAGGGTGTCCTGGCGGGGCGGCATTATACCGGATGCCAACCGTGAATGATGCCTCGAACCAGCATCCGTTTGCTCAGACAGCGTCCCTGAGCATCGGCTTTTCGTGGAGCACCTGCTCAATGACGCCACCGCCCAGGCAACGGTCCTCGTCATAAAATACCGCGTACTGGCCCGGTGCAATCGAGCGTTGCTCGGCGTCGAAATCAACCCTGACCCGGTCGTTCGTCGTTTGGCGGATACAACATCGCTGATCGTCCTGTCGATAGCGTACTTTTGCCTTGGCGACGAGGCCGTCGTCGCCCCCAATGTCTGCTCGAGCTCCGATCCAGGATATCTCTCCGACGTCGATCCTGGCGCTAAACATTCTGGGGTGTTCTCCCTGCACGACAAGGAGGGTGTTTGTCTCGAGTTCCTTGTCCACGACGTACCAGGGGGCATCACCCGCATCCCGTAATCCACCGATGCCGAGACCCTGTCGTTGCCCCAGGGTGTAGTACATCAGTCCTGCATGCTCACCAACCGTTTGCCCTGCGAGGGATTTGATCGGCCCCGGGTTAGCGGGCAGGAAACTGGCCAGAAACTCGCGAAACGGCCGCTCGCCAATGAAGCAAATACCTGTGCTGTCCTTTTTGTCGTGCGTCGCCAGGCCGTGCTCGCGAGCGATTCTCCGTACTTCCGGTTTGTCCAGTTCTCCCAGCGGAAAGACGGTTTCGGCTAGCGCTTGTGACGTGACGGCGTGGAGAAAATAGCTTTGGTCCTTATTCTTGTCGTGCGCTTTCAGCAAGTGTGTTTCGCCATTGGTCTCACGGACGCGGGCGTAGTGGCCGGTCGCGATCAATGAGCCGCCGAGTCGATGGGCATACTCGAGGAACACACCGAACTTTATCTCGCGGTTGCACAGAACGTCCGGATTCGGCGTGCGGCCGAGGCGATATTCCTCCAGAAAGTAGTGAAAAACCCGCTCCCGATACTCGCGGGCAAAGTTAACGTGGTGTAAGGGTATGTCGAGCTGTTCGCAGAGATGGCGCGCGTCCTGCAGGTCGGCGGCTGCGGTGCAATAGCCGTCATCGTCTTCCCAGTTGGTCATATGCAACGCGTGCACGTCCGCGCCGTGCTGCTTTAGCAGCAGCGCGGCCACCGCCGAATCGACGCCGCCGGACAATGCAAGAATGACGCGTCGACCGTCGAGTTTGTGATGCGATAAATTCATGGCGACGATTTTAGCACCCAGGGCGAAAGCGGGTCGAATTGATGGGCACAGGATCGCGTTCGTTCCGGGGTGGCGCACGCGCGGCTGAAATCGTTTGTTCACTGCCTGTTCTGCGGTATCCGGTGAAAGTGTTAGTGTCGGCGATGACGGTTGCCTGATGGCATCGTCAGCCCGATTCGCCTGGCAGAATCATGACGTTGGCGAAACGCGGTTCATCGTCTGTTTTTTTCGGAGAGTTTGTATGTCAGATCCGCTCGTTGCCGCTATCAAACCAATCGGGGTCGACGTTGACGCCGGACAGGAGTACCACTGGTGCGCCTGCGGTCGTTCCTCAAACCAACCGTACTGCGATGGTTCGCATCGTGGTACGGGACTGGTACCGAAGGGCTTTACGCCCGACGTGGATGGTGAAGTGTATCTTTGCCAGTGCAAGCAGACGAGTACGCCACCGTACTGTGACGGGTCGCATACGAAACTGAGTGCGGAGGATGTCGGCAAGGAAATGGCTCTCACCGAAGGGGCGGCACTCAAAGCGGAGCCGACTCCCGAAGAACCCACCGTTGCTTACATTCATGAACTGGCCAGGAACGGTTTGTCGAAAACCGGTCACCACGGCCCGATGGCTGCGATGGGTGTACCACGAGCGCAGTTGCCGCACTGGGACGACATTCAGATTCTGGCGGCGCAATTCGCTCGCAAACCGCTCATGGAAGACGTTCCGGTTGGCACGGAACTGGTGATCGGTGCCAATGCCAGGCGCCCCCTGATACTGAAAATGCCTTTGTTCGTCTCCGATATGAGTTTCGGTGCGTTGTCCGCAGAAGCGAAGGTCGCGCTGGCCATGGGCGCGGAACGTGCCGGCACCGGTATTTGCTCGGGTGAGGGTGGCATGCTGCCGGAAGAACAGGAGGCCAACAGCCGCTATTTTTACGAACTGGCATCCGCGCGTTTCGGCTACCGTGACGAATTACTCGAACGCGTCCAGGCTTTTCATTTCAAGGGAGGCCAGGGTGCCAAAACCGGGACGGGCGGACATTTGCCGTCCAGCAAGGTCACGGGGAAAATCGCTGCTGTGCGTCAGCTAGCGGAGGGTACAGCGGCCATTTCTCCGCCGACCTTTGCCGACCTCAACGTGCCGGATGATTTTCGGCAGTTCTCGGAGCGGGTGCGAGAGATTAGCGGCGGTATTCCGATCGGCTTCAAGTTGTCGGCCAATCACATCGAGGCCGATATCGACTTCGCACTGGACGCTGGCGCAGACTACATTATTCTCGATGGTCGTGGCGGCGGCACGGGTGCTGCGCCGCTGATATTCCGCGACAACATTTCGGTACCGACGATCCCGGCACTGGCCAGAGCCCGACGACATCTCGACCAGTGTGCCCGGCCGGAAGTGACACTGATCATCACCGGTGGCCTGCGCACGCCGGCGGATTTCATCAAGGCATTGTGTCTGGGCGCCGATGGTGTCGCCGTGTCCAACTCGGCCATGCAGGCGATCGGATGTGTTGCGGCGCGCATTTGCAACACCAACAATTGCCCCGCGGGGATTGCGACGCAAGATCCCGAACTACGCAAACGAATGGATATCGAGACCGGGGCAACTCGCTTACACAACTTCTTTTCGGCCAGCGTCGAACTCATGCAGGTTATGGCCCGCGCCTGCGGACACAGTCACCTGAATCAGTTCAATCAGGACGATATCACTACGTGGAAGAAAACGATGGCCGAGCTGGCCGGTATTCGCTTTGCGGGCGATTAAACCAGGGATGCTGCAGCAAGTACGGCGTGGACGTTTTTTTGCAATGGCAGCATGTTGGTGAGAAAACCACTGGCTTGTCGTTGCCCGGCTTTGTAATCCTCGATGCATCGCAGAACCACCGGCGTACGCCAATCGCGTTTGCGGCGGCGCAGGTCTGCTTCGGTATACCAATGCACGGCGTGTATGCCGTCATCGAGTGGCTTGGAGTGGTGTTGTTTCAGCAACGTGCCGGTATAGACGATGCGCAGAAATTGCTGGCGCGTCTGTGGGTGTATCCAGAGGTAGACGCCGAGCAATTCGCGAATCGCAATCTCGCAGGCGGTTTCTTCAAAGGTCTCACGAATTGCCGCCTGTTCCGGTGATTCATCGGTCTCGATATGCCCGCCGGGTTGTGTGACAACGACTATTCCGGTCGAGGTTTCTTCAATAATCAGGAAGCGGCCATCTTGCTCAACGAGAGCAGATACTGTCAGGTCCGTTGGAAACACAGCGTCCGGATCAAATGCCTAATTGACGAAATTCGATTTCGACTTCGCTGGCCAGCCAAATTTCGTCGAACATCTTGCCGTACATTTTGGCTACGGCCGGTTCGTAGGTGTCGGCGATGCCCTCCCAGCGGCTTGCCTGCAAACGATAGACGAGTGCCGTTTCGTCCGCCAGAAAGAAGGATTCAGCGTGTGTGCGCAGATCCTCACGAACGTGACGAAATTCGATGTAGGTATTCAGCCGCCGACCAAGATGCACCAGCTTGTTACCGGTTTTGATGGCGCGCGTTGGATTGGCAATCAATACCCGAATGCGGGCGTAGGACTGTGACAAGACAAGGTGTTGAACGATCTCCAGGAAATCCGGGTCGTCGTAGATGCCGGGTTCGAGATCGTGCGTGAATATCGACAGTTTACGCGTCGCGGCATTGGCCACTTCAATAGCAGCAAGGCGCATTTCTTCTTTCGTTGAAATGACCCATCGGCGACCTTTTGTTCGTACTGCTTCCATTTCCGACCACAATGCCTTAGCTGTGCCAATCTTACCGTTCGGTATAAGTCCAGCGGTGCTAACTGCGTCACGTTTTTGCAGCTTGTCGCCGTGCTGTGGGCAACTTTTTTTTTGCGTGACTTCAGAGGTCGAAAATCCCCTGCCGGATGAGCCAAAATAGCAGTCCTTGAAGTTCGCTGCTGGCGGGCTCTTTTTGCATCGTCTTTGGTGAGATCTCACGCGTGCGGCACAGAACCCTGATGAATGCGACAGTGTTGGGGGCAAACGCCCGATGGAAACCATTGGCGAACACGGTGCAGGCGTCTCCCGAATCAAAATAGGCGAGGCGGGCCATGCCGTGAACCCGCAGAGTGTCAGCCGACTCGAGAGCGTCCAGGCAGGCTTGGGCTGTTGCGCTGTCCATGACAGCTGGCCTGAGCCACGATTTTGGCTCCGTCACGATCGTACCCAGTGCGATCAGCAACTGACCGTCGGAGAACGCGTGGTTTGAGTCCAGAGTATTTCTGAGCCGTCTTATGGAATGCGGTGAAATAAGTCCGGGAACGGCTTCGGAGGGAGCCAGGTCGGAATCCTGGTAAAAAACCTCGCTCCGGTGCTTATCGTCGAAAGGCGGCGGCGCGCTGGTGGCCTCTGCAGACAGGAGTTGCGCGAGCAACTCAACCCGGGTCGGTGCGCGCATGCCGATTGAGTAGGTCATACAGGCCGTTTCGGCCACTCCCCAGTGAGGAATACCGGGAGGCAAATACAGGGCGTCGCCCGATTGCGCTAATACGGCCGCCTGATCCGAAAATGGCATCAATAATTTCATTTCCACAGAGTCCGGATCGGCTTCGACGGTCCCCCGCTCTGCGAGTTGCCACCGTCGGATTCCCGAGCCCTGACAGAGGAATACGTCGTAGTTATCGAGATGGGGACCGACGCTGCCACCGGGTGCGGCGAAACTCACCATCAGGTCATCGACGCGCCAGTCGGGGACGAAGGCGGTTAGTTCGAGATAGGCGCGAAAATCCGGCAGATGCTTTTCAACATCCTGGATCAGTAAGGTCCAGTCGCGCGGCGGCAGATTTTCCAGTTCGGCGGAGGCAAAAGGGCCGTGTTCAATCCGGTACGAAATACGCTCTCCGCTGCGCTCGGTAAACACGAGGCGCGATTCCACGTCATCCAGTGTCGCGAGCCCTCCAAGTTCGTCCGCAGTGAGGGTTGGCAATCCGGCATCGATCGAGCCGGGCATATTGAGCGGCGTCTCTTGCCAGTATTGGTGCAAGAAATCCCGCGCAGTGAGCGGTTCGGGAAATTTCAAACAGCGGTCAGACAATCAAGTGTCGCGCTTCGCCAGTTGCGCGGCCAGTCCGGTGTAGGCGGTGGGCGTCAGCGCCAGCAGGCGCTCTTTGGCATCGTCGGGGATATCCAGTGACGCGATGAATTCGTGCAGCCGTGCTTTCGTGATGGCCTGGCCGCGCGTCAATGATTTGAGTTTTTCGTAGGGCTCCGGCACGCCGTAGCGGCGCATGACCGTCTGGATCGCCTCGCCCAATACCTCCCAGCTTTCGTCAACATCCCGGGCGATCACCTCTGCATTGATCTGCAGTTTACTGAGCCCCTTTGACAACGATTGCATCGCAATCACCGCATAGGCGATGGCGACACCGTAGTTTCGCTGCACGGTCGAATCGGTAAGGTCGCGCTGCCAGCGCGATACCGGCAGTTTGAGCGCCATGTGATCGAGCATCGCGTTCGCGAGACCGAGATTTCCCTCGGCATTCTCGAAATCTATGGGATTCACCTTGTGCGGCATGGTTGAAGAACCCACCTCTCCCTCAGTGACGCGCTGTTTGAAATACCCAAGCGAGATATAGCTCCAGATATCGCGGCAGAAGTCGAGCATGATTGTGTTGTAGCGGATCAGGCCATGGGCGTAATCGGCGATCCAGTCATGCGGCTCAATTTGCGTCGTGTGCATGTTGTGCTCGAGACCCAGCGATTCCACAAACTGGCGACTCATCTCAGGCCAGTCGCAGTCCGGGTAGGCGACAACATGGGCGTTAAAGTTACCAACAGCGCCGTTAAATTTGCCGCGAATCGGCACGCTGGAAAAGCGATCGCGCGCAGTAGTAAGACGGACAAGGACATTGGCCAGTTCCTTGCCAACCGTTGTCGGGCTCGCCGGTTGTCCGTGCGTTCGACTCAACATCGCCACTTCGGCATGCTCGATAGCCATACTGCGGAGCTTGGCGTGGAGGTCCCGCATCATCGGCAATAACACGCCGTCACGGCCCTGCCGGAGCATCAGTGCGTAGGCGAGATTGTTGATGTCCTCGGAGGTACAGCCGAAATGAATAAAATCACCAAGATTACCGGCATCACTGCTCGAACCAATTCGGTCGCGAAGAAAATATTCGACCGCTTTGACGTCGTGATTGGTGCGTGCCTCGATTTCCTTAATACGCTCGGCGTCGTCTGTCGAGAAGTTATCGACGATCTTGTTCAGTACGGATTTCATGACTGAATTAAACGGTCCGACTTCCGCAATACCCGGTTCGTCGGCCATGCGCTGCAACCAGCGAACTTCAACGAGAACGCGAAAACGGATTAGGCCGTATTCACTGAATATGTCGCGTAAACTGCTGACCTTGTCAGCGTAGCGTCCATCGGACGGAGAGAGAGCGCGCAGACGGTTGAGTTGCATATTGTTCCGAGGAGCTAGACTTGGTATCGCAAAGGGCGAATCATACACTATAGGCATTGGATTCACTGTGATGGCAGGCCCGCCGTGGTCGCCTGGAGATAAGTCGAAAATGAGTGAAAAGACATACCGAATCGAACACGACAGCATGGGTGAACTGGAGGTTCCAGCCGATGCATTATGGGGAGCGCAGACACAACGGGCGGTCAACAATTTTCCGATCAGCGGACTGCCATTGCCGCGCCAGTTCATTTCGGCGCTCGGCCTGGTGAAATGGGCGGCCGCCGGTGCGAATTCCGAGCTTGGGCTCATGAAGCCCGACAAAGCGGCCGCCATACAAAAAGTTACCCTGGCCTTAGTCCAGGGCGACTACGTCGATCAATTTCCGATCGATGTGTTTCAAACGGGTTCGGGTACCAGTTCGAACATGAACGCCAATGAAGTCATCGCCAGGCTGGCCACAGAAGAACTCGGTGCCGACGTGCACCCGAATGACGATGTCAACATGAGCCAGAGTAGCAACGACGTTATTCCTACTTGCGTGCACGTCAGTGCGGCGCTGGGTATTCACGACAAGCTGCTGCCGGCGCTTGCGCATCTCAGTGACGCGTTGCTGAAGAAAGCGGATGAAACGCGGGAGGTTGTAAAGACCGGCCGTACGCATTTAATGGATGCCATGCCGGTGACCATTGGGCAGGAACTCGATGGCTGGCGGTCACAGATCGATCACGCCAGTCAGCGACTGAACGAGACGATGAAGCGCCTGACGGGGCTGGCTCAGGGGGGTACGGCGGTGGGTACCGGGATCAACGCCCACCCCAAATTCGGTGCCAAGGTGGCGGTGCTGATTCGCGAATTTACCGGCATCGGGTTTTCGCAGGCCGATTCGCTGTTTGAGGCGCTCAGTACCCAGGATACGGCGGTGGAAACATCCGGGCAGCTGCGTGTCCTCGCGGTCAGCCTGATGAAGATGGCCAACGACCTGCGCTGGATGAATTCAGGTCCGCTGGCGGGCATCGGCGAAATCGAATTGCCCGCGTTACAGCCAGGTTCGAGCATCATGCCGGGCAAAATCAATCCGGTCATTCCCGAAGCGGTTGCCATGGTGTCTGCCCAGGTGATTGGTAATGATGCGACGATTGCCATTGCGGGTCAGTCCGGTAATTTTCAGCTCAATGTCATGTTGCCGGTGGTCGCGCTCAACTTGTTGCAGAGCATCGAAATTTTATCCAATGCCGCGATTGCCCTGGCGGACAATGCGATAGCCGGCTTCACCGTCAATACCGAGAACCTGGCGCGTGCGCTGGACCGAAATCCGATCCTGGTGACCGCACTGAATCCGGTCATCGGTTACGAAAAAGGTGCTCAGATTGCCAAGAAAGCCTATGCCGAGGGCCGTGCGGTCAAGGACGTCGCGCGGGAGATGACCGATCTGGATGACGACGAACTGGATCGTTTGCTCGACCCTGCTGGACTGACCGAAGGCGGCATCAAGCACTAGCGGTGACGAAGTCAATCTTTGAGCTTGCCGCGAACGATATCGGTGAAAGACTGGCCGCCACGGTGCTGGAGGATGACCCCAGTGGCGTGCACCTGGATACTATCGACCGGGATTGGCCGAGCGGGCTCCGGCAGCAACTTACGGCGAATTTGAAGCCGGCCGGCGTCCTGATTCCCATTATCGATCGGCCAACGGGTTTGTCCGTTCTGCTGACCCGCCGCTCTGCCGCACTCAAACATCATGCCGGCCAGGTCAGCTTTCCGGGTGGTCGCATGGAGCCGGAGGATCGGGACATCCGCGAGACCGCCCTGCGTGAAACTCACGAGGAGGTTGGCATTCAAGCGGACAAAGTCCGGGTGCAGGGATTTCTGCCACCGATGCCAACCATTACGGGTTTCGCGGTTACGCCGGTCGTTGGCCTGCTCTCCGATGACCTGGTGCTTAAAGTCGATCCGACGGAGGTGGAGCGTGCGTTCGAGGTGCCACTGCCGTTTTTGCTTGACCCGGCGAATCAAAAAATGAGTACGCGGGAGTTCGAAGGCGTGCCAATAGCGCTGGCCGAGTTTCATTTCGGCGGCGAGAGGATTTGGGGCGCAACCGCCTCGATGGTGATCGCTTTACGTCAATATTTAATTATATAAACAATAGATTATGCGGACTATCGAGAATTTACTTGAGATAATGGCAACCCTGCGCGATGCACAAAATGGTTGTCCCTGGGATCAGCGGCAAACGTTCGCCAGCATCGCGCCGTACACCATTGAAGAAGCCTACGAGGTGGCCGATGCGATCGCTCGGGAGGATCCGGATGCCTTGCGGCACGAACTCGGCGACCTGCTGTTTCAGGTGGTGTTTCATGCGCGCATGGCCGAAGAAGCGGATCAATTCGATTTTTCCGCGGTCGTCGATGCGATTTGCGAAAAGATGCTGCGTCGTCATCCGCACGTGTTTGGCAGCGAGTCCGAGCGGCAGCAGGGTGCCCAGGCGGGCAGTTGGGAGCGCATCAAAGCGCAAGAACGCGCGCAACAGAGCGGCACAGGGACGGTCAGCGCGGTGGATGGCATTGCGCTTAGTCTGCCGGCCCTTAAACGTGCCGAGAAGCTGGGTAAGCGGGCGTCCAGAGCGGGCTTCGACTGGCCCGACACGCTCGGCGTTCATGCCAAGATCGACGAAGAGTTCCGGGAACTGGACGAAGCCTGTCGGCAGGGCGAGGCCGACGCCATTACGGAAGAGCTTGGGGATGTATTGTTCGCGGTGGTTAATCTGGCCCGGCACCTTAAGGTGGATCCCGAGCAGGCGCTGAGCAGCGCCAACCGCAAGTTCGAAGGGCGCTTTCGTGGCATTGAAAACGCCGCTGGGAAACAGGGGAGGTCGCTGGAATCACTGGATCTTGCGGCGCTGGAAGCTTTGTGGCTCGCCCAAAAGCAGACGGAGTCGTAGCGCTGCCGCTGTCGCGATCAATATCGCTTATGCGTTAGCGGTCCTGCTGCTGGCCGTTCAGTTGAGATTCAGTTTGCCGCGAAAAACACGGTTTCGCGTTCAGCCAGCGTTCATTGCTCGCCGTCTATGCTTCGTATCAGGCTCAGGGAACAGCCCTGAATTGTTGATTACGACGCGGAGAAGGACAATGAAGACAACGGCTTGGATGACCACTGTTTTAGGATCTGTCGCGATTGGACTGTCTTTGACGGCCACGACAGCATTTGCCGACCCGGAATACGCGGTGGGCAAGAAAGGGCCGGGCGGAGGCGTTTACGACTATGCTCGCGTGGTCAGTGCCGAGCCTGTCGTCCGTTATGTGACGGTAAGAACGCCCGTTCAGGAGTGCTGGGAGGAGACCCAGCGATACACTGAAGTACGTCGGCCGAATACGGCGGGCGGCAGCATCCTTGGCGCCATCATCGGCGGCGTGGTGGGCAACCAGTTTGGTGGCGGTCATGGCAACAAGGCCGCAACGGTGGCCGGGACCTTGATCGGCGCGGCAATTGGTGGCGATGTCTCGCGCAGGAAGGCGTACGCCAACGGTGACTACGGCAGTACACAGTACTCAAGGCCGGTACAACGCTGTCAGACAACGTACCGCCAGCAAGAGGAAGAACGTATTGACGGTTATCGGGTGGTCTACAAATATAACGGTCAAAAGTATGCGACTCAGATGCCTTACGATCCGGGTAACCGTCTTCGAATTCGGGTGGACGTCCGCCCGGCGGGTTAACGGACCCGGTCGCTAAGCTGCCTGGACCGATTGTGACTGATCACGTTGCAATCGGTCCGCTGGCATACCACACTTGGCACGTTATCCAGGTTAACTGACCCGATGGGCCGAGCAGGAATTCAAAATGCGCCGTTTGCTACCGACATTGCTGGTTTCTATTGCATTGCTTGTCGCTTTGCGCGGCCATGCGGCGGACTTGCAAAATGGCGCGATTCTGACCATTGAGCCCGCGACCTTTAGCGGCGTTACGAGTCCACGCAAGGATTTGCATACCGTCCAGAGCAACGGTATTACGCTCAGCCAGGCGGTCGCCCAGGTGCGGCGACAATATCACGGACGTATCGTCAGTGCGGTAACCAAACGCCAGGGCAATCGCGAGGTACACCAGATCAAGGTGTTGCTGGACGATGGCAAGGTAAAAACAGTCCGCATTCCGGGCCGTAGCCTGGGCAACAAAAGGTAAGCTTATGCGTCTGCTGGTTATCGAAGACGACGACACCCTCCGTGAGGCACTTTGCAGCCAACTTGTCGACGCCGGCTTTGGCGTCGAGCAGGCGGCGGACGGACGCGAAGGTCTGTATTTTGCGACTGAATATCCCATCGACCTGGCGATCATCGACCTGGGACTGCCGGAATTATCCGGCCTCGATGTCATCAAGGAATTGCGGGCCCATGGCAAGACGTATCCCATCCTGATTCTTACAGCGAGAGATCGCTGGCAGGACAAAGTGGATGGACTGAGTGCCGGCGCTGATGACTACGTGGTCAAGCCCTACCATTTTGAAGAAGTGTCAGCGCGGGTGAATGCATTGCTGCGGCGCAGTGGAGGATGGTCTTCCGCCGTTTTCAACGCGGGCCCCGTATCGCTCGATACCAGCCGGCAAGAATTGAAAGTAAACGACGTCGTCGTCGATTTGACCAGTTACGAATACCGGATTATCGAGCACCTGATGATGCGCGCCGGTGAAGTGATCTCGAAAACCGATTTGACGGATCGGCTCTACGATCAGGATTTCGAACGCGACAGCAACGTCATTGAAGTATTCATCGGCCGGCTGCGCAAAAAGATGGATCCCGAAAATGTCTTCAAGCCGATCGAGACATTAAGAGGTCGTGGCTATCGATTTGCGCTCGAGCGCAACCAGGGCGAGTAGGTTCTCGCCGGGTGTCTTCGCTTAGCGCAAGATTGCTGCTCGCCGTTGGTGTGCTGTTGCTGTTTTTTTTCGGTGCCACCATCGTCGTTCTTGAGATCGCATTTCGCGATTCCGCCGAGCAGGCACAACGAGACATTCTCGACGGTCACCTGATGGCATTGCTGGCTGGCGCGGAACCCAACGACGCCGGTGAGCTACTCATGCTTCATGATCTTCTGGAACCGCGACTGGGTGCCGTCGGTTCAGGTTTGTACGGGGTCCTGACCGATAGCGGTGGCGAACCGGTTTGGGAATCGCTGTCGTTACTGGGTCTCGAGATACCCTTCGGTCCGGCGCCCGAACCGGGCGTACGCGTATTTTCGGAGGTCGAACTCGAGGACGGCACGCCGGTAATGACCCTAAGCCTCTCGGTGGAATGGGAACTGGCCAACGGCGACTTGCGACCGTATACCTTTAGCGTTGCAGAAAGTCTCGATTCCTTTAATGCGCAACTGGCGCGTTATCGCCGGCAATTGTTTGGCTGGTTTGCGGCGATCGCGTTGTTTATGTTGCTTTCGATGTCCCTGGTCATGCGTGGCATTTTGAAACCGTTGCGACAGATTGAGGAAGAAATCGGCGAAATCGAAGAGGGCAGGCGAGCGGAGCTGACCGAAGGATTGCCCACTGAACTGGACAGCGTGGCGCGGAATATGAACGTGCTTATCGGCAGCGAGCGGGGCCGTGCTGAGCGTTACCGGCACACGCTGGATAATCTGGCACACAGCCTGAAAACACCGCTGGCCGCTATACGCGCGGTATTGTCGGAACAACCGGCGAATGTTTTGACGGGCAAAATAGAGCCACAGATTGAACGAATGAACGACATTATTCGCTATCAGCTTCGAAAGCCCGCGTCGCTCGTGACGACGGCTTCACTCGGTGTTTCGCGAGTGGTGATTGAAGAACAATTGTTGCGACTGGTCGATGGATTAAGAAAGGTTTATAAGGACAAGAAGCCGGAAATTACACTTTCTGTTGATCGACGCGCAGAGTTTCGCGGCGATACCGGCGATTTTCTCGAGCTCAGCGGTAACCTGCTCGACAACGCCTGCAAATGGTGCAAGTCGCTCGTCGATGTCAGAGTTCGCCCCTGCGAGGGCGGTGGCATGCATCTGACGGTCAGCGATGACGGGCCGGGTATACCGGAAGAGGTCGCCGGTCTGATGCTTGAGCGGGGCATGCGCCTGGACGAATCCGCACCGGGGCACGGGATTGGTCTTGCCGTTGTCAGGGAAATCGCCGCATCTTATGGGGGTGAGTTGAGCATCAGCGCATCACCGCACGGTGGCGCTGAGATGAACGTCATTATTCCCGCGAAAAACGAAAGTTAAGGCGCGACCTCGATCTTGTTCAGGCGTCACGCTTGCTGGCTAACTTCGACTTCAAGAACGGCTCAATCAAATCCAGTGGTAGCGGAAACACAATCGTGTTGGTTCTTTCGTTGGCGATTTCCTTCAGCGTCTGCAGATAACGCAGTTGCAATGCCTGCTCCTCCTTCGCGAGCGTGTTGGCCGCTTCCGCCAGCATACTGGCCGCTTGTTTCTCACCTTCAGCGTTGATGATTTTGGCGCGCCGCGCACGTTCGGCCTCCGCCTGCTGGGCAATGGCCCGAATCATGCTCTCGTCAAGGTCGACATGTTTGATTTCGACGTTGGCGACCTTGATGCCCCAATTGTCGGTGCGCTGGTCCAGCAGGCCCTGAATGTCACTGTTCAGCTTCTCGCGTTCGGCGAGCATGTCATCCAGTTCATGTTGACCCAGGACCGAGCGTAATGTCGTCTGAGAAAGTTGACTGGTGGCTTCAAATACATTGGCGACCCGAATGACGGCTTTCTCGGGATCGACAATACGAAAATAGATCACGGCATTAACCTTGACGGAGACATTGTCGCGGGAAATAACGTCTTGCGTCGGAACATCCATCACGATGACGCGCAGATCGACTTTAGTCATTGTCTGGATGGCCGGGAAGAGAAGGATCAGGCCAGGACCTTTGACACGCTGAAAACGACCCAGAAAGAAAATGACGCCGCGCTCGTATTCTTTCAGAATCTTGACGGTATTCCAAAGCAGGATGAGGACGAATACGAGGCCGATTGCGAGCGTGGGCAATGTTGGTAATGTCATTGGAGTTCCTCTCTGTTCATTCTTGTATCAGGGGTACGATTGGGATTCGGTCATTGCGGATGCCCGCAAAGGCTCGACGTGAAGTGTCAGGCCGTCGAGCGCGGTGACCCGGAGTTCCTGGTCTTTCTGAATGGGCACGCTGCTTTCGGCTTGCCACGACTCGCCTTCGAGCCAGACCATGCCGGTATGCGTGAAGGCTTCCAGTGCGACAGCGGTGCCGCCGATGATCGATGCTTTGCCACTCACGGCTCCGCGCCGCTGCAGTTTGACGATGAAACTGGCGAGCCATAAAAGTACAAGGCCCATGATCGTACTGAACGTCACGACGAAAGTCGTCGAAATGCCGAATCCCGGGATACCACTATCGAACATCATGATCGAACCGAACATAAACGCAACGATGCCACCGAGCCCAAGCGCACCGAAGCTCGGAACAAACGCTTCTGCGATAATCAGCACGAGGCCAACGACAATCAGTGCGAGGCCGGCGTAATTGACCGGTAACACTTGCAGTGCGTAGGCCGCCAATAACAGACAGACGACACCGACAACACCCGGCACGATGGCGCCGGGATTCCATCCTTCAAATACCAGTCCGTACACCCCTACCAGCATAAGCAGCAGCGCTATTTGAGGGTTGGCAATCATACTGAGAATCTTGATTCGCCAGCTTGGTTCGACGGTCTCGATGACGAGCGATTCTGTCTTAAGCGTCACGGTGCGATTGTTGACCTGAACCTCGCGACCGTCGATTTCAGACAATAAGTCCGCGCGACTGGCGGCGACGATGTCGATGACGTTCTGTTCAAGTGCCTCGGCGGCGGTGAGGGTCGCGGCGTCCCGAACGGCCGCCTCGGCCCAGTCCGCATTGCGGCCGTAGGTGTCCGCGAGACTGCGGATATAGGCGATCGCATCATTCAATACTTTGCGTTCCATTGCCGAACCCGTCGGCTCAGCCTGATCATCGCTATCGCCAGGTTTATCGGCCGTGTCTTCGTCTTGCGCATCGTTGTCAACTTCGGGGACGCGTCGGTCGAGTGGCAATGGCGGGCTCGGCGTATCTTCGCCGGACAATGAAACCGGTGTAGCCGCGCCCAGGTGGGTCGTTGGTGCCATCGCGGCAATGTGGCTGGCCAACAGGATATAGGTGCCGGCGCTCGCGGCACGCGCGCCACCTGGCGATACGTAGGTGATCACGGGGACCTCCGAACCCAAAATCGCCTGGATGATGTCGCGTGTTGGCTCGACCAGTCCGCCGGGCGTATCCATGCGAATGATAATGAGATCGGCGTCGCGTTTTTCTGCGTCCTCGATGCCCGCAACAATGTAGTCAGCCGTGGCGACACCAAGGGGGCCATTGAGTTCGAGTTGTACACCCGTGCCGGCGTTGGCGGGAAACGCCGCTACCGTCAGCATGCCAGCGAACAGCATTCGTCCGACGGCCCTCAGTCCCGCGAATCGACGTTTACTCA
Organism: Gammaproteobacteria bacterium; assembly: GCA_013151645.1. Taxonomy (GTDB): domain Bacteria; phylum Pseudomonadota; class Gammaproteobacteria; order Steroidobacterales; family Woeseiaceae; genus JAADHU01. Next base: position 40,852 of record JAADHU010000009.1, read on the forward strand.
TGCACTAATCATAGCAGGGCCGGTCGCGTAAAGAATTAGGTATATGTAACAGGCATTTGTCGTGAAATGCGGTGATTAGTGGCATGCTTGCGGCAAAATTCAGGAAAAGTGTCCATGTTCATACGTTTTATCTCCACCGGCGGTACGATTGATAAAGTTTATTTCGATGCCCTGAGTCAGTTCGAAGTAGGCGATTCCCAGCTTGAATACATTCTCTCCGAGGGCCTGGTTGCGTTCGACTACGACGTCGTGCCCCTGTTTCGCAAAGACAGCCTCGAACTCACCGATGCGGACCGTCAGGCGTTGAGAGCCTTCATTGAGGAGAACGACGCCACCCGTTTCGTCATTACTCATGGCACCGACACGATGGTAGAAACGGCCGCCGCGATCGCGGGGATCGCCGGCAAGGCCATTGTGCTGACGGGATCATTGAGTCCGGCTCGGTTCAAAGGCACGGATGCGATTTTCAATGTAGGTCTTGCGGCGGCGGCCGCACAACTGGTGGAACCGGGCGTCTACATTGCAATGAACGGACAGGTGTTCGCTGCCAATCAGGTACGCAAGAATCGCGCGGAGAATCGCTTCGAGGCGATCGCCGGATGACGTCGCCTGCATCGACCTGGGGTCGCGCCTCAGGTGAAGCTCTTACAATCTATCGAATGGTACTCCTGTAAGAGGTTGACCTGACACGCGACCAATATCCGTTAGCGCGTTTGTCTCGACTAGAGATCGAAATTGATACCTTGCGCCAGCGGCAAATCCTTACCCCAGTTAATCGTGTTGGTCTGGCGGCGCATGTAGGCTCGCCAGGAATCGGATCCGGCTTCGCGCCCGCCGCCGGTTTCTTTTTCGCCGCCAAACGCACCACCAATCTCGGCACCGGACGTGCCGATGTTGACGTTGGCGATACCGCAGTCGGAACCGACACTCGAGAGGAATTTTTCGGCGTTCTGTAAGTTGTCGGTAAATATGGAGGAAGACAAACCTTGCACCACGCCATTTTGTTTGGCGATAGCGTCGTCCAGGTCTTTGCACGGAATCAGGTACAGAATGGGGCCGAACGTCTCTTCCTGTACGACATCCCACTCGTTTTCTGCAACGGCAATTACGGGTTCAATGAAATTGCCCGGGCCCTCAATACGATTGCCGCCGCAAAGAATTTCACCGCCGGCATCGCGGACTGCCTGAGCGGCCGTCTGCACGCGTTCGATGGCACTTTCGTCAATCAACGGGCCCATTAATGTCGTGGTATCCAGAGGATTGCCAATACGTACCTGGCCATAGGCCCTGACGAGGCGTTCTTTGAGTTCCTCCATGCGCGATTCCAGTACCAGGACGCGCCGAGTCGTCGTACAGCGTTGTCCTGCGGTACCCACTGAGCCGAATACGATACCGGGAACCGCGATATCCAGATTGGCGGATTCATCGATAATAATTGCGTTGTTACCGCCGAGTTCGAGCAGCCATTTGCCGGATCGGGATGCGACTGCCTGGCCGACCTGTTTACCCACCGCACAGGAGCCGGTGAAAGAAACGAGGTCGATGCGCCGGTCATCGACAAACTGCTGTGCGAGTGTGTTTTCGCCGTCGTTGAAGAGATGAAAAATATCCGGCAGGCCGGCATCCGCGAGTGCGTCAGAGCAAATCTTATGCACGGCGAGACCGCAAAGCGGCACTTTGGGAGAGGGCTTCCAGATGTTGACGTTGCCGCAAATCGCGGCGATCAACGCGTTCCAGGACCAGACGGCCACCGGAAAGTTGAATGCCGAAATGGTGCCGACCACGCCGAGTGGGTGCCATTGTTCGTACATGCGATGCAGCGGCCGCTCTGAATGCATGGTGTTGCCGTAGAGCATTCTCGACTGACCGACGGCGAAGTCGGCGATGTCGATCATTTCCTGCACCTCGCCATCGCCCTCGGCCTTGATCTTGCCCATTTCCAGACTGACCAGGCTGCCAAGCGCATCCTTTTTATCGCGCAGGGCATTGCCAACACGCCGAACGGCATCGCCGCGTATCGGTGCAGGGATCGTGCGCCATTCCAGGAATGCCTGCCGGGCGGCGTCGACGATTTGTTCGTATTCTTCGGACGTCGTGCTGCGGACGCTGGCGATCAGTTCACCCGTGGCCGGATTTATTGACTCAATCAGGGGGGCGGAATCGGATTGCAGTGCGCGGCTACCGGACCAACTACCGGGGTTGACGCTTTCCAGTCCAAGATTGTCCAGAATATTCTTCATTGTTGGCTCCCATGCCAGAATGTGTTGTTGCCGACGGCGGCAGGCGCGCATTGTGCCAAGGCTGCGTGGCGCTTTCCAGAATCATTTCACGAGAGTCCGTTGGCGGATCGACGGGCCAAAAAACCGCCTTTTACGAGCGCCACTCATTCGTTCCAGCCGTATTTTCGGTGTCTGGCGTAAACTACTGATTACAGTAGAAACTTTTGCACTGCTCGACACCCTCATGGCATAGTTCGGCGGTCAGGCGCACGACCCACTGTGCCGATTATTCCCCAGGAGTAGAAGTGACCAGAAACATAACCAGCGCCGACTGGCATCCCGCCAGCTGGCAGGGGCGCGAAGCTGCGCAACAACCCACCTATCCGGACAAGGAAAGACTGGATCGTGCCGTGGCCGACTTGAGTCGTTTGCCGCCGATCGTGACATCGTGGGAAGTTGACGCATTAAAAGATCTCATTGCCAAGGCACAACAAGGCGAGGCTTTCGTGCTGCAGGGGGGGGACTGTGCGGAAACATTTTACGATTGCGCCTCCGAAAGCATCGTGGCGAAGCTCAAGATCCTCCTGCAAATGAGCCTTGTCATGGTTCACGGTCTCAAGAAACCGGTGGTTCGAATAGGCCGCATGGCCGGACAGTATGCGAAACCACGTTCCGCCGATATGGAGACTCGTGACGGACAGTCATTACCCAGTTTTCGTGGCGATTTGGTCAATCGAATTCCGTTTACACCCGCGGATCGAATTCCGGACCCCGACTTGCTCTTGCGTGGCTACGAACGTGCCGCATTGACACTGAATTTCGTACGCTCACTGATCGATGGCGGCTTTGCCGATCTGCACCACCCGGAGAACTGGAACCTGGACTGGGTCCGGCATTCGAAAATGGCTGAGCGCTATCACGAGATCGTCACGTCGATCTCCGGTTCACTGGATTTCCTGGAATCCGTATCCGGCCGGCAGTTTCATCAAACACAGCGGGCTGATATTTACGCAGCCCACGAAGGTCTGCACCTACTTTACGAGCAGGCGCAGACACGTTTTCTGGAGCGGCGCGACCGCTGGTATGACCTGACCACCCACTATCCCTGGATTGGCATGCGCACCGCGCAAATCGACGGCGCGCACGTCGAATTTTTTCGCGGTATTGCCAATCCCATGGGCATCAAGATCGGTCCGGGCATGACCTCCGAGTGGTTGCAAAACCTGATTCAGACACTGAATCCGAACAATGAGCCCGGACGCATCAGCCTGATCCATCGTTTCGGTGCAAAATCCGTGGAAGAGTTATTGCCCGACATGATTCGGGCCGTAAAAGCGACCGGTTCGCCGGTGCTGTGGATCTGTGATCCCATGCATGGCAATACAGAAAGTACCGCGGATGGCACCAAGACCCGGCGCTTCGACAATATTGTTGCGGAACTGGAATCGGCCTTTCGGGTGCACGAAGAAATGGGCAGCTATCTCGGCGGTGTCCATCTTGAGCTGACCGGCGAAGATGTCACGGAATGTACCGGCGGAGCGCGTGGACTGACTGAAGGCGATCTCGCACGCGCCTACAAATCCACGGTCGATCCGCGACTGAACTACGAACAGGCGATGGAAGTTGCGATGCGCATTGCCGGCCTTCGCCACAACGGTGGCTAAACCTCCAGGGCGGACCATGCGTCCTGGTTAGAAAGTTGCCGGGACTCACCGGGGGACAGGTCGGCCAGATTCCAGGGGCCGATTCGATGCCTGATCAGGCGCAGGGTCGGTAAGCCTGCGGCCGCCGTCATGCGTCTGACCTGCCGGTTGCGGCCTTCGTCGATGGCAATATCCAACCAGCTGGTCGGGATTGACGGGCGCTTTCGGATGGGTGGCTCGCGTTGCCACAATGCCCCGGGTTCAGCAATCCTTTCGACGCTCACCGCGCGTGCGGGTCCATCTTTCAGTGTTACGCCGTTACGCAGTTGAGTGAGCTGGTCTGCATCCGCAATGCCTTCTACCTGGACCCAGTAGTACTTGGGCAGCTTGTTCTCGGGTTGACTGATGCGTGCCTGCAGGCGGCCATCGTCGGTCAGTAGCAACAGGCCTTCGCTGTCGCGATCGAGGCGGCCGGCGGGATAAACGTGCGGCTCGCCGACGTGGTCGGCTAGCGTACCGTTCCCGCCGGAGAACTGGCTCAGCACCTTGTAGGGCTTGTTGAGAAGGATCAGCGGCATGCACGCCAGTATATAGACTGGCCGCGACATCTTCCCGATTGCGCAGCGGGCAACGGTGCTATCATTACGCAGCGGCTGAAGACCGCCGGTGCAAGTTAGAAATCTTCTCAGAAAACATTAATAACCACTTGTTTATTAACAAATACGGATAGAAATACGATCATGACCGACGGGCAGGAAGACGACCTGAAGATGCTGGGCACAATGGAGGTGGGCTTCGATGAAATCCTGACGCCGGAGGCAACCGGCTTTATCGCGGCACTGGCCCGCGAGTTCACGCCGCAGGTGGCCGAACTCATGCAACGTCGCGGGCAGCGACAGGCGCGTATCGATGCCGGAGAACGGCCGGATTTTCTGGCCGAGACGAAACATATTCGCGAGTCTGACTGGACCGTTTGTGCGGTACCGGCGGATTTGGACGACCGGCGTGTTGAAATAACCGGGCCGACGGAGCGGAAAATGGTGATCAATGCGCTGAATTCCGGCGCGAAAGTCTTCATGGCCGATTGTGAAGATTCGATGACACCCACCTGGCGCAATGTTATTCACGGCCAGATCAATCTTCGCGATGCGGTAAACCGGAGCATCGAGTTAACGTCCGGTGGCAAGCAATACCGCTTGAACGATGACACGGCGACGCTGATCGTTCGCCCACGAGGTTGGCACCTGCCGGAAAAACACCTTCTGGTCGATGGCAAGGCCGTACCGGGCGCGCTGGTCGATTTCGGACTGTACCTGTTCCACAACGCGGCTGAGCTGAAGAAACGCGGCTCCGGTCCCTATTTTTACCTTCCCAAGTTGCAGTCACATCTTGAAGCGCGACTTTGGAGTGACGTATTCAAGTTCGCGGAGAAGCGTGGCGTGGTTGGCGAGGGCGAGATCAAGGTCACGGTGTTGATCGAGACCATCCTCGCCGCATTTGAAATGGATGAGATTCTGTACGAACTAAAAGACCACATTGTCGGTCAGAATTGCGGGCGATGGGATTACATCTTCAGTTTTATCAAGACCTTCAACAAGTATCCGGAATTTACCTTGCCCGATCGCAGTGAAGTGACGATGACGAGCCATTTCCTGCGCTCCTATTCACAACTGGTAATCAAGACCTGTCACCGGCGCAAAGCCTATGCCATTGGCGGTATGGCCGCGCAAATTCCCATCAAGAACGACGCCGCTGCCAATGATGCGGCGATGGCCAAGGTGCGCGCCGACAAAGAACGGGAAGTCCATGACGGACACGACGGCACGTGGGTGGCGCATCCGGGACTTGTGCCCTTGGCGATGGAGATTTTTGACGCACACATGGCGGGTCCGAATCAACTGGATCGACTGCGCGACGATGTGCAGGTCTGTGCCGAGGACATTTTGCAGGTCGTGAAAGGCAAGATTACCGAAACAGGTCTGCGCAACAACATCAATATCGGTGTCCAGTACCTTGCAGCGTGGCTGGACGGCAACGGTTGCGTTCCGCTGAATAACCTGATGGAAGATGCCGCTACCGCGGAAATTTCCCGGGCCCAGGTATGGCAGTGGGTGCATCACGAGACCGGTGTTCTGGACGACGGTCGTAACATCACCTACGCCTGGTTCAAGGCTCTGTTACGCGAGGAAATGGATTGTATTCGTGAACAGGTCGGTGATGAAGCCTTCGAGAACGGCCGGTTCCGCAAGGCGGCCAAATTGATGGATGAAATAACCGGACAAGATGAGTTCGTGCCGTTTCTGACTTCCGTTGCGTACGAATATATTGACTAGGCAAATCGGCGCAGCGACACCCTGATTCCATTCTGAAGAGAGAAACCCATGCACTACGAAAAAATTGCCATTCCCGTTAATGGCGACACGATTTCGATTAATAACGATCATTCGATCGTTGTACCGGACAAGCCCATCATTCCCTACATCGAGGGCGACGGCATTGGTGTAGACGTGACACCGGTCATGTTGGACGTCGCCAATGCGGCCGTTCAGCATGCCTACGACGGTAAGCGCAAGATTGAATGGATGCAGATTTACGCCGGCGAGAAAGGTGCGGAGATCTATGGCAACGACCAGTATCTACCCGAAGAAACGCTGGATGCATTGCGACGATTCGTCGTCTCGATCAAGGGGCCGTTGACCACGCCGACGGGTGGCGGAATCCGATCCCTCAATGTGTCGATTCGGCAAACACTCGATCTGTATGCCTGCGTGCGACCCATTCGTTATTTCCCTGGCGTCCTGACGCCGATGAAGGATTCGGATCTCGTTGATATGATCGTGTTCCGGGAAAATACAGAAGACATATACGCAGGCATTGAGTATCCGGCGGGTTCCCAGGAAGTACAGAAGCTGATTCATTTCCTGCAGACCGAACTTGGTGTCAATGAAATCCGTTTTCCGGCCAGTTCCGGTATCGGTATCAAGCCGGTTTCGAAGGAAGGTTCACAGCGACTTGTGCGCAAAGCGATCCAGCATTGCGTGGATCGGGATCAGGGCTCGGTGGCGCTGGTCCATAAGGGCAATATCATGAAGTACACGGAAGGTGCTTTTTGTCACTGGGGCTATCAACTGGCGAAAGACGAGTTTGGTGCGACAGAAATAGACGGCGGGCCTTGGCTGAGCTTTGAAAACCCGATCAGCGGACGTGAAATCATCGTCAAGGACGTCATTGCCGACAATTTCCTGCAACAGATCCTGATGCGGCCGGAAGACTATGACGTTATTGCCACGCTTAACCTTAACGGTGACTATATCTCCGACGCGCTGGCGGCACAGGTGGGGGGCATCGGCATTGCTCCGGGCGGCAATATCGGAGAGGGCGTCGCCGTGTTCGAGGCGACCCATGGCACGGCGCCGGGTTTCGCGGGTAAAGACCGGGTAAATCCGGGTTCGCTTATTTTGTCGGCAGAGATGATGCTGCGCTACCTCGGCTGGAACGAAGCGGCCGACAACATCATGAAAGGCGTGGCCAACACCATCGCGAACAAGGAACTGACCTTTGACCTGGCGAGACTACGGACGGCAATCCGTGCACCGATACGCAAGGAGAATCCGCACGACAAGACGGAAGTAGAAGATCAGCTTGAAGAATTAATTCCGGGTGCGACCCTGTTAGGCACAAAAGGTTTTGGCGAAGCCGTAATTCGTCATATGGATGACTAAGCCAGCCTTACAACCCGTCTTCGATCGGGACTGTCGCCAGTGCCCGCGACTGGCCGGTTTCCTTGATGCGGTCAAAGACAAGCATCCCGACTACTATTGCGGACCCGTACCGCCGTTTGGCGATCCCGATGCGCGATTTCTGATCGTCGGTCTTGCGCCGGGCATGCACGGTGCCAACCGAACATCCCGCCCGTTTACCGGTGACCACGCGGGTATTCTTTTGTACGAGACGATCTACGATTACGGTTTCAGCACGGCGGCCTGCTCCGAGTCAGCCGACGACGAGTTACAACTGCTCGATTGTCGGATTACCAATGCCGTGAAGTGTCTGCCACCGGATAACAAACCGGTCGGTGCGGAAATCAACACCTGCAATACTTTTCTGGCCAATGAACTGGAGACGCTTGAAGAAGGTTCGGTGGTGCTGGCGCTCGGTGGCATTGCTCACCGGGCCATCATCAAGGCCCTGGGCCTGCGTCAGGCGGACCATGTTTTCGGCCATGCTGCTGAACACGCTGTCGATGACCGCTTCCTGCTGCTGGATTCCTATCACTGCAGTCGTTACAACACTAATACGCGCAGGCTGACCACGCCCATGTTTCGTGATGTCTTTGCGCGCGTAAAGCAGTATCTGGAGCCGTGACCGGAAACGAAAAGCCGTCCTTCGATTCCAAATCATTCCTGACGGGACTGACGCATCGTCCCGGTGTCTATCGGATGCTGAACGCAAAGGGCAGCGTGATCTACGTCGGCAAGGCGCGCGATCTGAAAAAGCGCGTATCGAGTTACTTCCACAAGACTCACAACGAGCCAAAGACGGCATTGATGATGCAGCGTGTCGCCGGCGTAGAGGTGACGGTGACCAATACGGAAGCTGAAGCGCTGATCCTCGAATACAACCTGATCAAACGAAACAAACCACGTTTCAATGTTGTGCTTCGGGATGACAAGAGTTATCCGTATATCTATGTTTCAACGCAACATGCATTTCCGAGATTGCAGTTTCACCGTGGCGCAAGAAAAGGCAAGGGTCGGTATTTTGGCCCCTATCCGAATACCGGCGCAGTTCGCAAGACGCTCAACGAGCTGCAAAAGTTATTCCTGGTAAGGCAATGTAAGGACAGCTTCTTCAGTCACCGGACACGACCCTGTCTGCAGTATCAAATCAGGCGTTGCACGGCGCCGTGTGTTGGCTACATTGAGCGGGATCAATATGCTCGCGATGTGGGTGCCGCAACGCTCTTCCTGGAGGGCAAGAATCGCAACGTGATCAACTCGTTCGTGGAGCGCATGGACAGTGCTTCGGCGTCACAGGACTACGAACAGGCGGCACGTTTGCGCGATCAGATCGTGAAACTCAAGAAAGTGGAAGCCGAACAACTGATTTCTCGTAGCACCGCAACGGATCTCGACGTCATTGGCGTGGCATCCGAGGCCGCCATGCATTGCGTGACGGTATTTTTCATTCGCAACGGTGCGGCGCTCGGCAGTCGCAATCATTTTCCAAAAACCAGCGGTGATGCCTCGATGGCAAGGATCCTCAGCGGCTTCCTGTCGCAGTATTATCTCGGCCGAGACGCACCGGGTGAGATCATCATTGCGACGGATTTTGAAGACCGGGAATTGCTCGAGGCGAGTTTGAGCGAGCGTGCCGGTCACGCGGTCCAAATTCGTTACCGCGTGCGTGGAGACCGACTGCGCTGGCGTGATTTGGCACACACAAATGCAGAGCAGGGCATGCGCCTTCAATTGGCCAGTAACGCGACCATCCGGCGACAATTCGAAGCGCTGGGGCAGGTTCTGAAAACCGACACGCCGCCTGAACGCCTCGAGTGCTTCGATATAAGCCATACATCGGGAGAAGCAACGGTCGGTTCGTGTGTCGTATTCAATCAGGCCGGCCCGTTGAAGAGCGACTACCGGCGGTTTAACCTGAAACCGCCCGCGCCGGGCGATGACTACGCCGCGATGGCCGAAGCGTTGCGTCGGCGCTATGCCCGTATCAAGAAAGGCGAGGTGCCGATGCCGGACGTGCTTTTTGTTGACGGCGGCAAGGGGCAACTCGCCGCGGCCATGGCGGTGCTCGAAGAATTGGGACTCGATTGGCTAAATGTGGTCGGTGTAGCCAAAGGACCGTCCCGTAAACCGGGTATGGAGCAGCTTTTCTTGGCAGGCAAACCAACGCCCACTATACTGCCGGCGGACTCACCGGCATTGCTGCTGATTCAACAAATTCGGGACGAGGCACATCGTTTCGCGATTACAGGCCATCGCCAGCGACGCGCCAGGGCGCGGACGACATCTAGGCTGGAAGAGATTGAAGGACTGGGCCCGAAACGTCGCCAGGAGTTGCTTAAGCAGTTTGGCGGATTGCAGGGGGTTCGTGGTGCAGGCGTCGACGATCTGGTAAAAGTACACGGCATCAGTCGCTCGCTCGCGGAGCGAATCTACAATGATCTGCACGCAGAAAACTGAGGGGGCTCCGGGAGAACCGGGACGACAACTTGAAATTTAATCTGGCCACCATCCTGACCCTCGTGCGGATCGCTGCAATTCCGGTGATCGTCATTTGTTTTTATTGGCACTCGCCCCAAGCCAGGCCGATTGCCGGTATTGTGTTTGGGGTGGCGGCCATTACCGACCTTCTGGACGGGTATATCGCACGTAAATACGGACAGACGTCCCGATTTGGTGCTTTTCTCGATCCGGTGGCGGACAAGCTGATGGTATCCATCGTGCTGGTGTTGCTGGTGCAAGGCGACCCCGACTGGTACGTAGACATCATTGCGATGCTCATCATCGGCCGTGAGATCACCGTATCGGCACTCAGGGAATGGATGGCCACTGTCGGTGCCCAGGGCGTGGTCGCCGTCTCGTGGGGCGGTAAGCTCAAGACGACATTGCAGATGTTCGGCATCGCTTTCATGGTCTACCGGGAACCGCTTTTTGGTGTGGATCTGTACCATATCGGCTTCGTGTTGCTGGTTGCCGCCGCTGGCATGACGCTTTGGTCGATGTTTATCTATTTGCGCGCCGCCTGGCCAACGATGCACTCGGGGGCACAACCGGGCGATTAAGTCGTTTATTTGTCCCCAAGACCTTGACTCTCGGCGCACCGGCCCTAAAATCCTTCCCTCTGCGGGAATAGCTCAGTTGGTAGAGCGCAACCTTGCCAAGGTTGAGGTCGCCAGTTCGAACCTGGTTTCCCGCTCCAATTAAAACAACGGATTAGGCGGCTTTGAAAGGCCGCCTTTTTCGTTTATGGGACATTGGTATACCACCGCTATTCGTTCCCGCCCGCGTTGTAGGGGTCAACGCCGGTCGTCTTGATGTTGTTGACCGTTGTGGAGAACTCGTCATCGAGGCTTACCTCGCCTTCACTGACATTGTAACCAGCGACATAGGTATCGGCGGGTTTAAGCTCTGCGGCTTCAGTCGGGCGAACCCTGACCCCGACAGGCGCAAAATCTTCTTCGCTCTCATCTGCGTCGCTCGCAAACTCGACCTCGAACTCGTCTTCCTGGGTAACGCTCGAAAACTGTTTTTTTAGCCATTTCAACATTGCGTAGCCTCGCAAAAACGTGATTCGTGACGGAGCGAAGCTGAATCGAGGGCTATTGCGACCACGCTTGATCGTCAACAGGCCGTAAATACAGCTTCACTAACTCATGTTAAACACGCTGACGGCGGGCAAAAGGTTGCTGCAAAGAGACGGGGCGTTCGCGAACTGATTATTCGATCACAAGGCAAAAAGAGAACCGGGTCACATTTTTCGCAAGCGTGCCCGGTAGCGTGCAGGCGCGGCAATCAATTGGACGCGGTGTCTGCTGCTTCGTTATAAGCGTAAGGCCGATCGAGTGTCTCAGAGGCAAAGGTGTGATGTGAGACAGAGCCGGCTACTGCGCGGCCGGCGCAGAGACAGAAGGTAACGGCGAGCACGCCAAGAAAACAGCAACGTAAGAACATAAGTCAGCTCTCTGAAAACCGCCCGAAGGCCTAAATACTCTCAGCTTCCGGCGTTGCCGATTCATTGCTGATTTCGTCGATCCAGGCAATCAGGAGATCGTAAGCGATGACCAGCACGACCGCGCCGAAAAACAGACCGAGAAATCCGAAACTGATGAAGCCGCCGATTGCACCGACAAAAATGACCAGCATGGGTGCGTCGACCCCACGCCCCATCAGGATGGGTTTTAATACGTTATCGAGTGTAAGAACGGGCACGTTCCAGGCAATAAACAGTATCGCCGTCAGTAGTTCGTGGCCGGAAAAAACATAGATCGCGATGGGGATGATGACGACGGCCATGCTGATTTGTACGATCGCAAGCACGAGGCAGATGGCGGCCCACAGCGCGGCCGCGGGCACGCCGACGACGGCGAATCCGATACCGGCGAGAATGGCCTGTAATATGGCAACACCGACCACCCCCATCGTGACCCCGCGGACGGTATTTTCGGTCAGCGACAGATAGCGACCCCGTGAATCGGGCACGATGCGCTGTGCGAGTTGACTGGCGAGTGCGGCGGCCCCTTCGTGATGTGCGAGTATCACGCCGGCCACGATGACGGCGGCAACGAACTGCAATATTGCAAGGCCGACGGCGGCAATCGACGACAGCACCGACACGCTGGCGCCACGCAGCTGTGGTTGAAAGCGCGCCAGCAACTCGGTGAGGTTGGTCGCCGCCTGTTGCCAGAACAGGAATAGCGGCTCACCGATTAACGGCCACTGCCGCACGGATTCAGACGCTTGGGGTATTGCGAGTGAGCCGGATTGAACCTGGCTGGCAAGCGCTCGAATGGAATCGGTGAGACCGGGAATGGATGCCGCGATCGGACCGATAATGAGGGCGAACATCAGTACCACGAAAATCGTTGCGGCCAAACCGGCCCGACCGCCCAGTTTCCCGGCCAGCCAGACGAAAGCCGGGTAGGCCGAAACGGCGATGATGATGCCCCAAAGCAAGACCCCCACAAACGGCGTAATGATCATGATTGACCAGACGATAATCAACGCGATCAATGCAATCCGGATAATATTGTCGATCGTATTTTGCCTGCTACTCATTGCGCATCCTCGAACGGTGGCCGTGGCTCATTCCAGAGCGTAACAAAAACCGCTGGAGAACATCGTCTCCGGACTACAGGCGGGATACGGTATGGCGCCGACAGACGAGCCAACAGGTGCTAAAAGGTATTGGCTAAGTCCCACCGGGTGGTATTCTTCAGGCCGTTCGGGAAACTCAATTCGGATCGGGTACGAAATTATGTTCTCGCGGAGCCGCGCGTTTTGGCTGGTTGTCTTTGCCCTGCTGTCGGGCTCGACGGTGGCGCGCGGTAGTGGGGCACCCGACCCGCTGTTTCAGGATAATGGCGTTCTGGACGTTACGTTGACAGGTCCACTGACTACGCTCATCAGGGAACGATCAGCGGACGAGAATCTGCCTGGCGTATTCGAGTACCGGCAGGGCGATGGCGCGGTGGTTCGACTGGATATCAAAATCCGCACACGTGGCCATTTTCGTCGTGACAACTGCAAGTTTCCGCCGCTGCAGCTGAATTTTCGAAAATCGCAAACCGATGAGACGCTGTTCGATAAGCAGGACAAGCTTAAACTGGTGGTGCATTGTGATCGGTCGGGGCGCTATCAACAGTCACTTCTGCGAGAGTACCTGGCGTATCGAGTCCTGAATACACTGACGGATTGGAGTTTTCGCGTCAGGCTGTTGCGCGTGACCTATGTGGACAGCGAAGAGCACAGACCGGATCAAACCCGCTTCGCTTTTTTGATCGAGCACAAGAACCGGCTTGGCAAGCGGCATGGGATGAAGGAGGCGAAAGTCGAGGAGGCGACGGTTGACTCGATACAACCCGGCCCGTTGAACCTGACGTCGTTGTTTCAGTTCTTCATTGCCAACACCGATTTTTCACCCATTCGCAGCGCGCCGGATCGAGACTGTTGCCATAACTACGTCTTGTTCGAAAAGGACAGCGAGCAGATGATCCCGGTCCCCTACGACTTCGATCTTTCCGGCTTCGTTAATGCGCAGTACGCAAAACCCGATGTGCGCTTCGGATTGCACAATGTACGTCAACGCCTCTACCGGGGGCGCTGCGCGAACAATGACTACGTCGCGGATTCGTTGCAACAATTCCGCAACAACCGGGAAGCCATCTTTGAGCTGGTCAACCAGCAGGTAGGCCTTTCGTCCGCCGTACGTAAAAGTATTTTTCGGTCAATGGAAAGTTTCTACAAGGTGATTGACGAGCCCCGGGAAGTTGAACGACAACTGCTTGGCAAATGTATCTAGGCCTGCGGTACGGCTTGCATCGACGGCCGTCGGAGGGAATGTGGCACGGCTGTGATGAGCCCCTCCATTGCGGACATCTTGTGACTGGCCTGCGCGTGTGATTGTGCGTATTCTCACGGCTAATCAGGGATCTGGCGCAACCGTGCATGTCACTTTTCGATGAATTGAAACGACGTAATGTCATTCGTGTCGGCGCCATGTACGCCGTCATCGCCTGGCTGATACTGCAGATCGCCGATGTTGTGCTGGGCAATATTGTTGCGCCGGACTGGGTTTTCCGGGCGGTGTTGTTGCTGGTGATTCTCGGGTTTCCCCTGGCATTGCTTTTCGCATGGGCTTTTGAGCTGACCCCGCAAGGATTGAAGCGCGAAAAAGACGTCGAGCGCTCCGAATCCGCAACGCAACAAACCGCCCGCGCTTTGGATAGAACCATTATCGCCGTTCTGGCGGTTGCGCTGGTTTATTTCGCCTACGATAAATATTCCAGCTACAGGGTGTCTGCCGAGGAGCTGGCGGCGGCTGGCCGTCAGGCCCTGACAGAGGAAACGGTGAATATCAGCGATGCGGCCGCGAGCAATGTTGACGGCATCGCGTCAATTGCAGTGTTGCCGTTCGTCAACATGAGCTCCGATCCCGAGCAGGAATACTTCAGCGATGGAATTTCCGAAGAGTTACTCAATTTGCTGGCGAAGATTCCACAGTTCCGCGTCGCCGGGCGGACCTCTTCCTTCGCGTTCAAAGGTAAGGATATGGATCTTCGCGAAATCGGCAGTAGCCTCGGCGTCAGCAGCATCCTGGAAGGCAGTGTACGCAAGGGTGGTGTTCGGGTCCGGATTACCGCGCAGCTGGTGAATGCCGAGGATGGATTTCACCTTTGGTCAGAAACCTACGATCGCAAACTCACCGATATTTTCGCCGTTCAGGATGAAATCGCTGCGGCCGTGGTCGCGCAACTGAAAGTGACCCTCCTCGGTACGCCCATGCCGCGCGGGGGAGATGAGTCGCTGGCGGCGAATGTGGCGGCTTACGACCTCTATCTTAAGGGGATGGCCGCCCTGAGCAAGCTGGGGCCCAGCAATTTCCAACAGGCGGCGGCATTTTTCGAGCAGACCGTGGCACTGGCGCCGGAATCCGCACTGGCCTGGGCAAGGCTTGCCGACGCCAATACCCGCTTTGCCAGCCAGGCACAGGACGGCGTCGATGCCGCACTGGCACGTGCACGTGAAGCGGTCGCAAAGGCGTTTGAACTGGACGATAAGGTTCCGGAGGCTTATATCGCGGCGGCGCACATCAAGCTGGCGTTCGACTGGGACTGGAAAGGCGCCGAAACATCGATTCAACGAGCGCTGGAGCTTCGTCCTGGCGATTTAGCGGCGAAAGACCTTTCGTCCTTACTCTATTCCATCCATGGTGATTTGAAACGGGCGATCGTCATCAGTCGCGAGCTTATCGCTCAAGACCCTCTGAATCTTCGCATTCTGTCTCGTTTGATCGTTGATTTGATCGACAGCGGTGAACCTGCCGAGGCAGAGGCCATCGTCCGCGCGCGGCTCTCGCAGGCGCCGTCAATGAGTTTTCTGAATGGCTATCTGGCTTTTAGCCTCAGCGTACAGGGACGATCAGAGGAAGCCGCGGAAGCCGCTGCAAGAGAACCGGTTGGGTTCATACGGCTGGTGAGCCTCGCGATTTCTCAGCACAGTCTCGGCAATGCGCGATTGGCTGAGGCGGCGCAGCAGCAGTTATTACAGGACTACGGCGATCGCGCCGCCTATCAACAGGCCATGCTGTACAGTATGTGGGGCGATCATGAGAAAGCGATTGCGTGGCTGGAACGCGCCTACGCGGCGCGTGATCCCGGGCTGATCGGCTTGAAAACGGCAATAGCATTCAGACCATTACGAGCGCTACCGGGATACCTGGCCATTTTGGAGAAAATGAATCTGGCCGACTAATACGCATCGGGCATCCGGACGAATTTGTCGTTTCGATTCCCTATGACGCTATTGATCCGGGTGAGGTGTTACCGGCTTTGGCGGTCGCGGCGCGAAATAACCAACGACCATTAACAGGCCACCGACTCCCAGGAAGGAAATAATTCGGGCAATCGTGCCCGTGTTGCCGAGGTCGACGAAAAACAGTTTGAGTACGACGACGACCATCAGGCCGACACCCGTCATCCATATCCAGTAACGGGCTTGTCGAGTGCCGACGATCATGCTGCCGAAGCCGAGGGCGGCCCAGTAAATGGACAAAGCCGACTGCACTGAAACAGAGCGGCGCAGCGCAAATTCGTCCCAGATGACGTTGCCGAATTGATGCACACCGCGCACGACCATCAGGGTCGTCAGACAAAATGCCATGCCAGCCAATGCGACCATGGCGACCTGCTGCTGGCGCACGGGCACGTGCGAGTCTTCGGATGGCCATAGGCGATAAATCCAGTAGCCGGATGCAAGCCCGATGAGCGTCAGCAGGTCGAAAGGGTTCAGAATCGGAATGTAGGTCATTGGCGCCGGATCGCCCGGGTTGGTAATGACGTTCCCCAGCAAGAGCAGCAATTGGCCTCCTGTCATGATGGCGGCCGCGGTGAAATACGCAGGTCCGTGAGGCCGCAAGGGCCAGAAGGTCCGCTTGCGCGCCGCCAGAAGGCCCAAACTGCCTAACAGGGGTACGAGCAGGGCAGCACTGTCTCTCCAAACCTCTCCGCGCACCATCGCTCTGACTTGCCAAAACGCTTCATGGCTGAATAACGCAACGATCAATAGCGCACCGCCGACGTGCCATATAAACAGCGTGCGCTGGTTCGCGTTTTCGGCCAGCCGCAGCAATAGAAAATGTGCCGCCAGTGCCAGTAGCCAGATGAGAGGGCCCCAGCCATCGAAAATATGGTCGTTTTCCAGCAGAAAACCCAATGCCAGTGGCAACAACAGCGGCGAGTACAGGAACGTGAGTCGGCGCGCCGCCAGCCAGTTTCGATAATGGCTGAGTAAACCGAGCAAGGAAAAACTGGCGGCAACGAAAACGATGAACGAGTTCAGCAGGAGGTCGCCGTGTGCACGATCGCCGATTTCCATCGCACCGGTACCCAGCCACCATGATGCGCCCCACAGCAGTAACGCAGCGGAGATCAGTGACTGCTGTGGCATCTTTCGCACGTCGGTCGCCAGTAGTCTTGCCGCAAAAATCGCAGCACAGGCAATGATCAGTCCGCCCAGCACATTGCCGTTAAAAACGGCCAGCCCCTCGTCGTACCGCCAACCGTGCTCTGCATAAAAATATCCACTGCCAAAGATGAGCACGGCGCCCGTCAATCGCGAGAGCGAGCTGGTTTGTCGAACGCCGAGCCACACGACACCTGCACCTTCCAGTGCCCAGGCGATCGCACTCCAGCGATCGTCCAACGCGAGCGGCACCGCGATGGTCGCGAATCCCACCGCCAGCACGAGCATCGACTGCGTCAGCAATTGCATGAGTTGCTGGTGTCGGTGACGCAACCAGGCAGCAACACTCACGTAGTAGAGCGCGATCACTCCGGCACTAATGGCCAGTCCCCATTGGGTGTCCGCGACGAGTTGCGTTTGCAAGGCGAAAACGATGGCCGGCGTGCCGAAAATTAGCGAACCGTCAACCAGGCCCCGTAATTTAGGCGGTTGTCGAAATGAATAGAGAATCGCGATGGCCTGGTAAAAAAGAAAATTGAGAATCAGGAACGGTTGTACGCTGGCATAAAGCTCGGGCGTGTAGTACTGAAACCCCCAATAGGTGCCGACAACGAAGGTAAAGACGAAACCGATCAGATTTAAGCTGCGCCACGCACGAAACCAGGAGATACCGAGAATGGCGGTGTTAATGAGCAGGTAATAGCTGAACAACGCGACGTGACTGCCCTGTCCCGTTGACGCAAGCAGTGGTGCCAGGAATCCGCCGATACTCGCGAACGCCGCCAGGCCGCGCGAATTCTGTTTCACGGCGAGGGCGCCGCTGGCGAACGTAAGCAGCACCAGCAACGCAAACGCAAACGTAGCCGGCAGCACAGAATACAGTCGAAACGCTGCATAGATGGTCAGGTATAAGACACCGATGCCGGCGCCCTGCAGATTGAGCGCATAGACTCGGGACTTGGCACGAAGTCTCCAGCCGAAGATGAAGATTGCGCCGGCCAACACGACGACCGCCAGCAAACGAAGTTCGATGGGGAGTACCAGAACGCGATGTTCCACCGCGTATTTGAACAGGAAGGCGACGCCGAAGAACAGAATAATAATGCCGACTTTGACGGGCACATTGCCGCTGGTTAACCAGTGCTTTGCTGCGGCGAGCAGTTTGTCCAGTGGGGAAGGACGGCGCGCCTGCGGTGCTGCGGCCTGTTGCTCCTGTTCGTCTTGAGGCGCGAACAAGCCAGCGTCCGGCGGTTTCACATCCTCCACAGGGCTTGATTGCAACGCCTTGGCCGCCCATTCGTCCGGCGCTTCGGTTTTTTCTCTTTGCGCGGATGCGGGCGCCGTGGCGGCCGAGCTACTGAGTCGGGAAGCCGCGTGTGTTGAACGGAGCTCGTCGATGCGAGTCTCAAGCGCACGTATTCGGGTTAAGAGAAAGCCCACTGCTGCGCCGGTTGCCAGTCCCAGCAGCGCCTGTCCTGACTGTGCCAGGATAACCCCGAAGAATGCGGCAACAATGATCGGAAGGAATTGCATTGGATTTCTGCCGTGTTTTCTCAATCGCGCAATAGTGACTCATTGGGCCGCAACAAAACAACGACTGGTGACCGATTTCCGGCAATCGAAGGGGCGGGGCAGGCCGCGTGCCATCTTGGGGCTATCGGTCGGCCAGAACAAAAGACATAATTACTAATCGTTGTAGGTAATAGTTCTTATTCGCATTGAAACAGGGTAGGTGGACTATTCCGACAATTCCTGGGAGCTCCCATAAATTCAATTGCGACAAGGATTTGACGACATGAAAAAGACAACCATAAGAAACCGCTGCGGGTTTCTGGCGCTAGGCGCGAGCATGATGCTACCGGGCATCGCGCTGGCGCAAACGGACTACGAGGTTTTGCAGTCCCAGGTACAGGAATTGGCTGCCCAACTCGCGGCCGTGCAGCAGGCACTCGCCAAATTACAGCAGGGTCAGGCAGAGGCGCCGAGCACAACCGCGGCCGACATAGCCGAACTCAAAGACGACGTTGCAACTGCGCTGGAATGGCGAACACCGAGTTCTTTGATTCACATGGCGGGCTACACCGATGTCGGATACGTCAATGCAAAGAACAGCGATGGTACGTTCGTCCTCGGCTCCTTCGCGCCGATTTTCCATTTTCAGTACCGGGACAAGGTCATGTTCGAGTCCGAGCTGGAATTTGAAATATCGCCTGACGGCGAAACCGAAGTGGGCATGGAATACCTGACCATCGACTATTTCCTGAATGATTACGTGACAGTGGTTGCCGGATCGTTTCTGAGTCCAATCGGTCAGTTCCGGCAAAACCTGCATCCGTCCTGGATCAACAAGCTGGCCTCGGCACCGCCGGGATTTGGGCATGATGGTGCAGCGCCGACTGCGGACCTTGGTTTGCAGCTACGTGGCGGCTTTCCGCTGGGAAGCGTTCGCAGCAACTATGCCGTTTACGTGGGTAACGGTCCGGAGCTAAATGCTGTTTTCGATGACGGCGAGTTCGAATTGGAAGGAATCGCCGCGGAGACCTTTGGCGTCGACCGCGATGGCAAGAAAGTGGTCGGAGGGCGGTTCGCAATACTGCCTGTCGCGAGACTTGAGATTGGTGTGTCGGCCTTGACAGGCAAGGCAACGGTCACTGGCTTGGAGGATGAGGTGAGCGGCGCGATTACCGAAGTAGATGGTGCGTTCGCACGTGACTACGACGTCATTGGTGCCGATTATGCCTGGGCGTGGAATGACTTCAGCCTGCGCGGTGAATACGTTCGGTCGAAAGTCGGTGCGGCGTTGAGTGGACCGACGGCATCCGATGGCGGTACCTGGAAGTCCTGGTACTCGCAGGCTGCCTGGCGTATTCCTTCGACAAACTATGAGGCCGTTATGCGCTTTGCGGATTTTGATACACCGAACGTCATTGGCGATCAGACGCAATGGGCGATTGGTCTCAATTATCTGATTACGAACAGCTTCATCGCCAAAGGTACCTATGAATTCAATGACGGATTCACGGGAAGCAATGCGGACAGCAATCGGCTAATGCTGCAACTGGCCTACGGATTCTAAGGAGAAAACTCATGCTAGGCAGACAAATCAAACAAATTTCTTCTGTGTGGAGCCAATACGCATTGTTGCCAGTACTGGTATTTGGCCTGTTGTCCGTCGCCAATGCGGCCGACTACCCGGAACCGGGCGATTTCGCCAATGGCTCGAAACTGTGGGCTGAAAACTGCGGTCGTTGCCACCAGGTCAGAAATCCGCAGGACCTTCGTGATGACCAGTGGATTACCACCGTTTTTCACATGCGCATACGGGCCGGGCTGACCGGTGGCGAAGCTCGGGACATCCTGACCTTCCTGCAGGCATCCAACCGGGTGATCGAGCCGACTAAAGTGGCGGCCGTGTCTGCGGCGGCAACGACGGACGTAGCCGCGCAATCGGGGGAGGAAATTTACGCCGGGACCTGCATTGCGTGCCACGGCCCCAATGGCAAAGGCGCGTTGCCGGGAACACCCGACTTCAGTGCCGCAGACGGGCCACTATCGAAGTCCGACCTTGAGCTGATGCAGAATATTCTGTCCGGTTACCAAAGCCCGGGCTCGCCGATGCCGATGCCGCCCAAAGGTGGTAATGCTGCGCTGACGGAGTCCGGTGTTGCCGCCGTTGTTCAGTATCTTCGGGATACGTTTTCGAATTAGTGCCCCATTGACGGAGCATGGCGCCAGAATGGCTGTTACTGCATTCTGGCGCCGTTGTCTCTGTTCTGGATTACTGCGGCGATGGCAACTCGATCTTCGCGGTGACGACGTGCGTTTCGCCATAGCCGCCCTCCGTCCAGGCCACGATGAGGTCATTTCCATGGATCGCAATCTGTGGCACGCTGAATGAGGTTACCTCACCTTTCTCGACCAACGTATGCACGGGGCCGAGTTCGTTGCTGGCGCTAACGCGGCGCAGTTTGATTTCTACCAACCCCTCACCGGCACTCGCATGCCATGTCACCCACGCGTTGTTCGCCGAGTCGAGCGTCATGCCCACGTGCCCCAGCGATTTACTGTTCGACACGATCACAGGTTCCGACAGAGTCTTGCCGGAGTCCGATGAACGCACCAATTGAACTTTCGGTGTTTCGTTGGCACCGCTAAACCAGGCGATGGCAACGTCGCTGCCGTTGGCGAAAACTTCCGGTCCGTTGACCGGGCAGCCGTAAATTTCCCAGTTGTCATCGCTGACCGGTTTGCCCTCGGTCCACTGACCGTCGACCCGGCGTGTCACGTAGATATCGCGAATTTCCTTTTCGGTACGATTTCGGTAAACGGCAATCGGTCCCTCGGCGGTCATCGCAACGTCAGTTTGGCAACAATCACAGATGAGATTATCGACCAACTGCTCATCGGCGAGCACGCCTTCGCTGGTCACCGTGGCGGCCCTTAGCGTCATGCCGGTTTCGTTGGGGTCCTCGGTGTATTCGTTCACTTGCTTGCGCCCGTCGAGATAAACGAATCCAACCCCGTCGTCCAGTGGATAAAAACTGACGAAACCGTGCTCGGCTTCGCTGTTATCACTATGGCCAAGAACCGGCTTCGACCAGCTTTCCCCGTTGTCGTGTGATAACGCCACGTTCACGTCATAGGCGTAACCGCCGCCGGCTTGCTGGACCATCCAGTAAGCGGCCCACAATTTCTCCGAGATGGGGACAACGGCCGGAAAGTCTGCCCAGTTTATGAACCAGCCATCACCTTTTGCGACCGTTCGAGGCTCACCCCAGCCGTTCTCCGCCAACACCGCGTATTGCAGCAGGTGATCGTCACCGCGCGGCTCAAGCCAGCTTATGACGATGGACCCGTCCGCTCCTCGCGCAAGAAACGGCGCCATGCTGCCCGCAACGCCAAGAGCCTGCAGCGGTTTGAGTGTCGGCTCGAAAGCAACGGGCTTCGCATCTTGTGCACAGCCGGTGAATAGTGTTGTCAGGCACAGCAGGCCGACAGAGCATATTGTCTTTTCTAAGATTTTCATGGCGGCATTATGCATAGGGCGCTGCGAATATCCAATTTGCACAGGCCGATTGATTCCGGAGAGCATGACGGTATACTGCGTCGCCTGCCCAATCAGGTAGAATGACTCCAGCGCCGATAAACCATCGGCTTGTCTCCGGCTAGGTGGCAGAGTGGTTATGCAGCGGCCTGCAAAGCCGCGGACATCGGTTCGATTCCGTTCCTAGCCTCCATTACCTCGTTTCAAGACTTCCAGTAAGGTCTAGGAAAGTTCTGTAAACGACTGAAAAACGACAAAAGGTTGTCCAGTCGAGTTTAATACGGTTTTTTGACTGCAGGGGAGTTTCGGGGGGTATGTCACCTCCTGGAAATCGCATACCCCCACTCGGAATCGAACCCATTCCGTGCTGACCGATACCGAAATTCGTGCGCTCAAGCCCCGTGAGAAAGTCTTCCACATTAGGGAGCGA